>JAYVIW010000022.1:0-2121 GCA_043769905.1 Bacteroidota bacterium | reverse complement strand
AGCAAATACGATAGAAATTAACGATAAAATAATCCAAAAAATTGACGAACATATATGCCAATTATAAAACTCTTGCAGAATAAGTGGAGATTGTTCAATGGCAAAATTTCCAGTTTTTTCTGCGACTAAAAGTGCTTTTTTGACAACTTCCGAAAGTACTTCATCGGTTTTCTTAAAAATGTCGGTTTCTTTTTCTTTAGCGTTTACGAAAGTTGAAACGCAAATCATAAATAATAAAAATAATTTTTTCATTGTAAAAAATATTAAGTTTTTAGTTTCACTTGTATCGGTAGAAACTTATACCGTTAAAAAAATCAACTACTGCCAACAGCGGTTTTAAGCAATTTGGGTTTGGGTGTTTGTTTATTTAGTTTGTTCATTATATTGAATTTAGTTATTATTTATTAAGTTGGTTTTTGGCACGTCCCAACTGACAGCCAAGCCACGAGACGTTGGAGGCAATACCTTAAAAAAAAACTGTACAATCTAAATCAAAAACAATTAATGACTCAATAGACAGCTTGTTTAAATCATATTTATTTATTGAGCAATGGTTTTTATTGTTTATTAACACTTCATTTATATAACTAAAACCATTAAACAAAACTTTTGATTTTGCATCGTTGTAATCCATTAACTTACTATCGTGGTCAATTGTATTATTAGAGTTTTCTTTTGTTGGAATTTCCAAAACATTTCCGTAATCATCACACGGAACGAACATTGCAAGCGTAAGAGGTTGTTTGAGAAAGTTGGCGTAATCGTACATTTTTTGTTCAGAAACAGCACAACTTATTTCTTCTTCAAATTGTTCTAAAACGAAATCTGTCATTGATATTAATTTCATAATTTTAATTTTTTTAGTGTTATAAAGGCATCGCACAACAGCAGTTTGGCGCAATTGCGAAGTTTTGTTTATGTTTTCGTGTTCTGTCATAATTTTAAAATTTAGTGATTATTTATTGAGTTTTAGGCTTATTAATTCGCAACTGCCGCCAAGCCACGAGACGTTATAGCTTATGGCTCGATTTCGGTTTCATAAGAAAATAAAACAGGAACTTTATAGCCTATTTTTTCTAAAAACCTTACTATCCAATACGGAGCAGAACTCATATCTAAAATATTAACGCTGATTAATACCTCACTATAATAAGTATTTTTAAAAGTAACTAGTTCAGTTAATTTAGTCGCTTTAAAATCATTTTTTATAAACCCACATTCGATTGATTTTTGGATATATTCTGAGGAGTTATTTCTTCGTTTCATTTCTAAAACACATATTTTCTCCCATATTTCATTTGTAACATCTTGTAATTTCATCACGTTTTGTTTTTAAAAACCACAACGATTTGCTAACATCGGTTATACGCTATTGTGGCATTAGTTATTAATTTATACTTGGTTTTGTGTCTGTAAAATCAGTCTTAAACTGAATCTTTCGGCATTTCTTGACCACAACAGACGTATAGCCGAGAACCGTTGTGCAATACCTTAAAAAGAAACCGCTAAATTGAAACAAATTAAATCCTCTACTGATTTATCAAATATAAATTCTTCGTCAAATTGAAAAAATCCGTTTGAATACAAATCTGTGTTTATTCCTACAAAATCCTCAAAAATAACTTTTGATTTTGCGTCTTGAAAGTCTAATAATTTTTGGTCAAACTCTATTTCATTTATACAGTTATGTCTTTCTTTAAATTCCAAAACATTCCCATCATCATCACACGGCACGAACATTCCAAGTGTAAGAGGTTGTTTGAGGAAGTTGGCGTAATTTAAAACTTTTACAACAAATCTCTGTCTGAAATCTGAATTATTAGGTTTTTTACCTTGCTCTAAAACAAAATCGGTCATTGATATTAGTTTCATAATTTTAATTTTTTTGTTACGCAAATATAAAACATTTATTTGATTAAATGCTGTTTTTTCAAAACTTTAACAGCTTTTTTAATTTTTAAATACGTGTTAAGTTTAGGT
Source organism: Bacteroidota bacterium (assembly GCA_043769905.1). Lineage (GTDB taxonomy): Bacteria > Bacteroidota > Bacteroidia > Flavobacteriales > Flavobacteriaceae > Flavobacterium. The sequence goes on along the minus strand of JAYVIW010000022.1, from coordinate 141 downwards.
TCAAATTTACAGCTAAAAAAACGAGATACATGACTGGGTGCGATTTCAGTTATTTGCGCTATTTTTAAAATTGAAATTTTATTTTTTTTACGCAATTCGTTTAGTTCAAAAACTAGCAACTCCCATTGCTCGTTTTTATTA
>JAYVIW010000021.1:0-41334 GCA_043769905.1 Bacteroidota bacterium | reverse complement strand
CTATTTTTGAAATTAATTTAAAACAAAAAATCAACGTAAACAAACAACCAGCCACTAACAGCGGTTTGCTGAAATTGGGGTTTCAGGCTTTCAGAAAGTTAGTTTTGTACTTGAAATGTTCAGGTTTTACTGAAAGTTTTGTGTGTACTTTTCCCCAACTTCTGCAAGCCACGAGACGTTAGGCGACAGCTTGCGAGAGAAAATCGAAAACACTACTCAGATTGCAAAACTTTAATTTTTTCAAATATTTGAATAGGAGTTTCTGTACTATAAAAAACTTGATCTGAACCTATTAAAGAAATAGTACTTTTATTATCTCGACTATCTTTTGGGCATACAGATTCAATTAAACTAAAATCTATAATATGATGTGAGTTATCAACTGTTTTTACAACTAAAATTTTTTTTGACATAATTTTATTTTTAAAAAGCCGAATCGCCTAACAGCAGTTTGGCAAAATCGGGGGTTTAGGTTAATTATAAACATTTGGACTATCCGAATGTTTGGGTTTTATTAAATGTTTGGGAATTGTCAAATCCCCGACTTCGCCAAGCTGGCAAAACGTTAGGTGCAATTTTACCGAACCACATACCGACAATGAACATCAACGAAAAATTTGTACATTTGCGACAATTTTAAAATATAATCAAGACAGAAGAATGGCAGAAAAGAAAAAGGTTACAGCGAATGAAATTTATGATTTGTTGTTGAACGAATTTAAAATAAAAGAACAAATTGGAAGCGTTGAAATCATACTTGGCGGAATTTCTGCAAAATACAATGGCAAAGACGCAATTGGCGACTTATTACAAGAATGGCTTGGAGAATGGTTAAAACAAAAGAATTTCTATTTTAGACAACATCTAAACACACAAGAATTTCCAGATTTTTTACTTGCAGAAGACAACAAAAGTGGATATTTAGAGATTAAAACTTTCAACGCAAGTGCCACACCTGCGTTTGATATTGCAAACTTCGATTCTTATAACAAATCTTTACTTATCAAACCTGAAAGACTTGATGCTGATTATTTGATTTTTGGTTATAAAATGGTTGATTCTGTTTTGAGTGTGGACAATTTATGGCTTATGAAAGTTTGGGCAATGGCAGGTAATTCGGGAGCAAATCCTGTAAATATGCAAACCAAAAATGGTCAGCCTTACAATTTAAGACCAATAAAATGGTATGCTAAAACAGCGAGAAACAAACCTTTTGCTGACAAACTAACTTTTCTACATGCAATTGCCGAAACACTTGAAAAATATTCGCACAGCACAGGAAGTTACAGCGAAAATTGGTTGGAAAACGTAAAGAAAAAATATTTTGAAAACACAGGAATTAAACTCTAATGCCTGCGTTTTCAGTTTCTAACATTTCATATTCTGAAACTTCCAAAGCATCTAAAATTCTTTCTGCAACTGCTTTGATAACAGGAACGACAACAGTATTTCCCAACAAATCAAATGCTAAACTTTCTTTGACAGGAATTTCGTAATTTTCGGGATAACCAAAAATTCTTAAACCTTCTCTTATAGTTAGTTTTCTTATTCCTTTGCCATCGGGAACAACAATTTTAACCATATCAGTTGCAACCAAAGTTGGGGCAATTTCAAACGGATTTAAGATTTTATTTATTTCAAAACTCAATTTTCCAGTTACAATATTGTAACCTTTTGGTTTTGTTTCGTCATATACACGAGAAGTAATTACTCCATTCTCTTTATTTTCAGAAACTAATTTTTTTGGGTGTTCAAATTTTATGTAACCTTTTTCAACCAAATCATCTAAAAGTGCTTTTACATCAACATTTTCAAACAAATTATTGGCAGGAAAAAATGACTGAATTTGACTTAAAGTTAAAGGCATTCCATCCATCCAATCAATACCAATTTCACTTGCCCATTGCTTTTTTCTACGTTCTTTAAAAAGTCTATTTAGTAAATTTATTTGGTCTTTTGAACATTCGCCTTTTATACCAATATCCCAACTATGAATATTATTTTCGCCACCACGTTTGTCCTTTATTGACTTTCCATAAAGTTCCTCAACCGTAAAATGTGAAAGTAATTTTTTAGTAAAATCAGTATTCATTGTTGGTTTGCCACTTTCTAAAACATCTTTCAAATCTTTAAAAGTTGGCTCGAAATTATCTAAGGACACTTTTTCTTTTTTTGTGCCGACAATAAAAACACGTTTTCTTGACTGTGGAACGCCAAAATTAACGCTATCTAAAACTTTCCACGACACTTGATAATCTAATTCATTTTCAAGTTTATCTAAAATAGTTTTTAAAGTTCTGCCTATTTCATCGTGTTTGTTTTCTAAATCGTGTTTTACTAAACCTTCAACATTTTCAAGAATAAATCCTTTTGGTTGGTGGTATTTAATAATTCGTTCTATTTCAAAAAACAAAGTTCCTCTTGTATCAGCAAAACCATTTCGTTTTCCACTTGCACTAAATGGCTGACAAGGAAAACCACCAAATAGAAAATCAAATGGCTGAATATCTTCATTTTTAACTTGAAAAACATCGCCAACAAAATTTTCGTGATGATGATTATGTTTTAGCGTTTGAATTGCATAAGGTTTGATTTCAGAAGTTAAAACACATTCAGTTTCAATTCCTCTATCTTGACAGGCTTGCTCAAAACCAAGACGAATACCACCAAGACCAGCGAATAAATCTATAAATTTTAATTTAGTTGTCATCTTTCACAGTTTTATATTCAACATTAGGTTCAGCAACCATCAAAACAGACGGTTCTGAAATCATAAAAGTAGAGCGATATTCTTCAATTTCAATTTTTGTACAACCTATGACATATAGACATTGCATAAAAAAGGAAGCACTAAAAGTACCACGACTAATTTTACTATCAACGCTTGACTTCGTTTCTGTACAACCGTTTTCGTTTAACAAAGTGGTTAAATCTTCTGTGGACAAACCACGTTTGACTAACTCTGATTTGAGTATTCGTTTGACTTTATTATTCCATTCAGACATAACTTGAATTTATTTTATTTTGCAAATATGAGAATAATAATTCATATACGCAAAAAAAAAATGCGAAAATGAAAAAAAACTGCACCTAACAGGGGTTTTGTGAAATTGGGGCATTTGTGCTATATTTGAACTTTGGTAATTCTAATGAACTTTGGTGCTGAATTGAACATTTGTGCCTTGAAAGCCCCAACTTCACAAAGCCCCGAAACGATATTAAATAGTTATTCAAGTAAAATGAACATACATTATTTATCTCAAAACAACAGTATTTTGAACCATTTTTTGGCACAAATTCGTGACGTAAACATACAAAAAGACAGTATGCGCTTTCGTAAAAACATGGAACGAATTGGCGAAATAATGGCTTATGAGTTAAGCAAAACTCTTGATTATAAAGCATTTGACATTCAAACTCCATTAGGAATAAAAACAACTACAACAATAACTGATGGTGTTGTATTGTGTTCAATTTTGCGTGCTGGTTTGGCATTGCATACTGGTTTCATGAATTTTTTTGACGATGCCGAAAACGGTTTTGTTTCTGCTTTTAGGCAGCATCATAATAATAACGATGCATTTGAAATTAAAGTAGAATATCAAGCAGCTCCTTCATTTGACTGTAAAAATTTTATTTTAATAGATCCCATGTTAGCTACTGGTCAATCGATGGTTGCCGTTTTTAACAAATTAATTGCAGGAGCTATTCCCAAAGAAATTCATATAGCTGTTGTTATTGCAACTCCCGAAGGAATTATGTATTTAAAAAAGAATTTGCCCGAAAATTGTCATTTATGGGTCGCGGCATTAGATGAAAAATTAAATGAAAAGAACTATATAATTCCTGGACTTGGCGATGCGGGCGATTTAGCCTACGGCGATAAATTATAATTGTGAGAAAAAACAAAAAAAACTACACACAATAACAACTGCCAACGTCAATTCTTGTTGCCATTTTATTAAGGTTGATTCCACAAAACTTGTTGCAATTATTGCCAATGGTGCCAATGTAAAAATGAAAACATTATTGCTTTTGTTGGGTGCAATTATATAAATTATGACGCCGATAAAAAACCAAACAATCAATTTCTTAAACGATGCGTTTTGAATCAAAGGTTTTTTTGACAACGTCATAAAAAGTGTTGTCATAAAAAAAATGGCAATTGTAACAAATAAAGAAAATGAAATATTTTCGTAAATATTTGTGAAATAATTAATTTCTAAATTGATTTTAATTTTAGTTAAAAAAGAATCTATAAATTTTGAATTGATTACAAATGAAAAGAATAAGAACGAAATTATAACTGCAAAAAAAGCAATAAACGGCAGAATCCAATTCCGATAATCTCGAGAAACATGCAATGCAATTGAGAAAAAAACTAAGATTATAAATAAAATGCTCCAAAAGTAAAACAAACTAGCATAGAAAATCAACAACGAGGCATCAAATATTTTTTCTTTAGAAAATTTTAATGTTTGCATAGAAATCAATCTTCTAATCGCCAATATAACCAAAAAATTAGCAATTATGAAGTTAGGGTTGTTGAATAATTTTGAAAAAAAAATTAAAAATAAGAAAAAAAACAAAACCGTATAAGTACTGTCTTTAGTAAGTGCATTTTTTTTGGTAATTAAATTGGTTACAACTATTGTTGCTGTTAAAATCAATAAAACTAATATTTTTGACATTATTTGATAAAGCGAAAAATCACTGGAAAAATCAGAGAATTGACTAATAAAAAAAAATAAAAAAATTAAAATTCCTACTAATGCGAAATTAATTGGTGTAGATTTTTTAAAAATAGTTGTTATCATAAGGATATTTTATACTTTTGCAAATATAAATATAATACTTGAACAAAATGAAAGCATTTTTCGAAGGAATACAATGGTTATTTGAAAATATATTTTTTGCACTTCATGACTTCTTGAGAGAATTAGAGCTTTCAAGCTGGTTTGGCGCTAATATTATCAATTGGGCATTCATGATTATTTGTGTTGCAGCAATGGTTTATTGGATTAAACAGTTAAAATTGCACGAGTCAAATGGCGAGGAAAACCAAGATACGTCGGCACATTCTTTTTTGACAAAGTAAAAAATCTGATAATTTTAAAAAAAAGAGTTGAACAGTAAAATTAAAGATCTTGTCCAATATCTTTTCTAAAATAGATCTTATCAAAATGTAGTTTTTCTATGTTTTGATAAGATTTTTTAATGGCTACTTCAAAAGTTTCTCCAAATGATGTGACTGCCAAAACGCGACCGCCATTGCTGACAATTTGGTTGTTAACGAGCTTTGTTCCTGCATGAAAAACAATTGAATCCTCGATGTTTTCAAAACCTGAAATTACTTTGTTTTTTTCATATCCCTCCGGATACCCTCCCGATACAAGCATTACTGTTGCAGCAGCTCTTTTGTCAATTTCTAGATTGATTTCGTTTAATGTTTGATCAGCAACTGCTTGAAATAATTCAACCAAATCGGTTTTTAATCTCGGAATTACAACTTCGGTTTCAGGATCGCCCATTCTTACGTTATATTCTATTACAATTGGTTCCCCTTTTACATTAATTAAACCAATAAAAACAAAACCCTTGTAATCAATATTATCTTTTATAAAACCTGCAATAGTAGGTTTAACAATTCTATTTTCTATTTTTTCTAATAGAACATAATCAGCAAATGGCACTGGTGAAATGGCTCCCATTCCACCAGTATTTAAACCTGTATCGCCCTCGCCAATTCGTTTATAGTCTTTCGCAGTTGGCAAAATTTTATAGTTTTTTCCGTCGGTTAAAACAAAACAACTCAGCTCTATTCCGTCAAGAAATTCTTCAATTACAACTTTGTTACTTGCGGATCCAAATTTTTGGTGCACCAACATATTTCGCAATTCTTGTTTTGCTTCATCAAGATTGTCGACAATTAACACACCTTTTCCTGCAGCCAAACCATCAGCTTTTAGTACAAATGGTGGTTGCAAAGTTTCAAGAAATTGGCAGCCATTTTCAACAGTTGCAGCAGTAAAACTGTCGTATGCAGCTGTCGGAATGTTGTGACGAACCAAAAATTCTTTGGCAAATTCTTTACTTCCTTCTAGTTGCGCCCCTTTTTTAGATGGTCCAATTACTGGAATATTTTTCAGATTTTCATCGGTTTTAAAAAAATCATAGATACCTAAAACCAATGGATCTTCAGGACCAACAACGACCATTTCGATTTTTTTATTTAAAACAAATAGTTTAATAGCCTCAAAATCAGTGATATCCAAATTTATATTTGTAGCAATTTCTCCAGTCCCAGCGTTTCCTGGCGCTACGAATAATTGGGTGCATTTTGGTGATTGTAACATTTTCCAAGCCAAAGCATGTTCGCGTCCGCCAGAACCTAATAGTAAAATTGTCATTTGTGATTGAATTGTTGTTGTTTGGCAAAAATAGTTAGTTTTTGCTTTGATAAAATAATTTTATTAAAAAAAGTTCTAAGTTATTGGTTATAAATAAAAGGTTTTGTTATTTTTGAGCAAATATACTATAGTGTTTAATATTTATAATTTATCTCTAACAATTTCAGGCTTTCCTATAAAAAAAGCCAAAAAAGAATTGCAACAAATTTTATCAGTAACAGAAACTACATTTGAAAGTTATGTTAATAATAAAAAGCAAGAAATTTTAGGTTATCATTTAGAAAACAACTCCTACTACCAGAAATTTATAGGCAAATCTAGTTTTAAAAATTGGAGTGATTTGCCAGTAATGACCAAAAAAAATTTTCAGAAACCTTTGCAAGAACGGCTTTCAAGAGGTTACAGTTTAAAAAATATTTATATCAATAAAACATCTGGCTCTAGTGGTGACCCATTTATTTTTGCCAAAGATAAATATTGTCATGCAATGACTTGGGCTAATATTTTCGAGAGATTTGGTTGGTTTGGAATTGATTTTAATTCGTCTATTCAGGCAAGATTTTATGGCATTCCACTTGATTTTATTGGTAATAAAAAAGAACGGCTGAAGGATTTCTTGAGCAACCGCTACCGTTTCAATATTTTTGATTTATCGGATGTTATGTTCGAAAAAATATTGGCTAAGTTTCAAAACAAAAAATTCGATTATATTAATGGCTATACGTCATCAATAGTTTTATTTGCAAAATTTTTAGAGCAAAAAAAAATTGTTTTAAACGAAGTTTGTCCTTCATTAAAGTGTTGCGTTGTAACATCAGAAATGTTGTTTGATTCTGATAAATTATTGATGGAACGACAATTTGGTGTAGCAATTATTAATGAATACGGAGCATCAGAACTCGATTTAATTGCTTTTCAAAATCCAAATGGCGATTGGCAAGTTAATTCAGAAACCTTATTTGTTGAAATTCTTGATGATAACAATAATGTTTTAGAAAATGGTAATGAAGGTAGAATTGTCATAACATCGTTATTTAATAAAGCCCATCCGTTCATTAGATATGACATTGGCGACATCGGCATTCTTGATGAAAAAAGTACGTGCAAAAAACCTATTCTTAAAAAATTAATTGGTCGTACCAATGATGTTGCAATTTTACCAAGCGGAAAAAAATCGCCAGGATTAACTTTTTATTACATTACCAAAAGTATAATTGAAGATGACGGAAATGTAAAAGAATTTGTCGTGAACCAAACAAAAATTAATACTTTCGAAATTGATTATGTAAGCCAAACAGAATTAACTAAAAATCAAATTATTAAAATTAAAAAAGAAATAGCAATTTATTTAGAATCAGGATTAATATTTATTTTTAATAGAAGAGAAAAATTAGAACGATTCAAAAGTGGCAAGTTGAAACAATTTGCATCAATGTTAGAATAAAATGAACAAATGATTTAGTAATTCAAGACGAGTGTATTTTTAATAAAATTTATTGCACTGTTAATTAAAAATTTGTGTTTGTGAAATAATGACTATTTACTTACAGAATCTAGAATAAACATTTTTATATGAACAAATAAAATGATATATTTCAAAATTAACAGAAAATTTTATGTTCCTTTTTACTGAATTTAATATTAAGAATTGCAATTTTAAGTGGTGTTGTGCAAGAAAACTTCTATTTTTTTTGTAGAACATTACGTTTTGATGTTGTCAATAGCAAAAAATAAATTCAAATAAACATTTAGATTATGCATATCTTTATTAACACAGATCAAATTTTGGCTTTTGGAGCAAAATCAAAATTGATATATATTAAATTTAGAATATTTTTAGAAAATCAACACAAAAATACTGAACTAATTTTTAGTTATTTGAATTAATTGACCGTGAAGGACATAGAAGTAAAACCAAGAAAAGAAATTTGGTATAAAAGATGAAAATAACAATAATTGCTGGAGCGAGACCTAATTTTATAAAAATTGCACCAATTATAAAAGCCTTTCAAAAAGAACAAATTATAAACAAAAATTTGTTTTTTAGGCTGGTTCACACAGGTCAACATTATGACAAAAATTTAAGTGATACTTTTTTTGATGAATTGAATATTCCAAAACCCAATTCCAATCTTGAAGTAAAAAGCGGCACTCAAGCAGAACAAACTGGGGCAATAATGATTGCTTTTGAAAAAGATCTGCAGCAATATCCTGCCGATTTGGTTTTGGTTGTTGGCGATGTAAATTCTACAATGGCTTGCGCTATAGTTGCTAAAAAAATGAATATAAAAGTAGCACACGTTGAAGCTGGAATTCGATCGGGCGACATGACAATGCCCGAAGAAATCAATAGAATTGTTACTGATAGCATTACCGATTATTTTTTTACGACTTCAAAAACAGCATCAGAAAACTTATTAAAATATGGTGCTAATCAATCAAATATTCATTTTGTGGGTAATGTAATGATTGATACTTTATATCAGAATTTAGACAAAATTGCGGCACCAGTTTTTTGGGAGAAGCAAAATTTAGAATTTAATAATTATATAGTTTTAACCTTGCATCGACCTGCAAATGTTGATCAAGAAAAATTGCTGATCAACCTAATCGAAGGTATCGACAAAATGGTTGGTGGCATGAAAATTATTTTTCCAATTCACCCAAGAACGAAAGCCATTTTGGGCGATAATGATTTAAATTTAAAAAATATAATTTTTGTTGAGCCTCAAGGTTATTTGAATTTTATTTATTTAATAAAAAATAGTTTTGCAGTAATTACCGATTCTGGTGGTATTTCGGAAGAGACAACTGTGCTTGGAATTCCTTGTTTTACGATGCGCGACAACACAGAAAGACCCGAAACAATTGAAATTGGAACAAATATTTTGGTTGGAACATCAATTGAGAATTTAGAAAAATCTTACCAAAGTTTTTTATCAAATCCGAAAGAAAAATCAGAAATACCAGAGTTTTGGGACGGAAAAGCTTCTGAGAGAATAACAGAAATAGTATTAAAAAACTGTGGTATTAAAATTTAAAAAATGCAAAATATTTTAATAATCTCAAATTATTATCCTCCTGAAAAAGGTGCTGCTGCCAATAGAATTGAGCAATTGGCACTACAACTACGTGATAATAATTATCATGTTAGTGTTATATGTCCGCTTGGAAATTATCCAAAAGGTGAATTATTTGCCGAATATAAAGGCAAATTTACCGTAACTGAAAACTTAAAAAATATTATTCTAAAGCGACTTTGGATTTATCCTAGTGTAAGCAAAAATGTTTTTATTCGTTTAATGTCGGTTTTGTCTTTCTCGACAAGTTTATTTTTTTATTTATTATTTGCCAAAATCCCTAAGAAGGTTGTTGTTCAATCACCGCCTTTGTTGTTGTCGTTTGTTTCGGTTTTAATATTATTATTAAAAAGAAAAAAAATTATTTTGAATGTCTCAGACCTTTGGCCTTTGGCTGCAATTGAGTTAAATGCAATCAAAAAAAATACTTTATCTCACAGAGTTTCATTATTTATGGAAGCCTTTATTTATTCTAAATCTAGTTTGATTCTTTGTCAGTCAAATGAAATTATTAGTCATATCAAAACTATTTGTGTTGACAAAAAAGCATATTTATATCGTAATTTTCCTAAACATGAAAGTCAGCAATTTGATTTGCTAACTATTGAAAATGAACCTATTAAAATTTTCTATGCTGGTTTATTGGGTGTTGCACAAGGCGTTTTGTTACTTTGTGAAAATATATCTTTAAATAAATTAAACATAGAAATACATATATTTGGAGATGGTGTCGAAAGCAAACAAATTCAAGAATTAATTAAGAACAAACCAAATTCAAAGATTTATTTTCACGGAATGCTAGAGCGACAAGATTTGCATCAACAAATAAAAAAGATGGATATTGCAATTGTACCGTTAAAGACAAGAATTTTTGGATCTGTACCTTCAAAAATATTTGAATATGGGGCATTGGGCTTTCCAATTTTATATTTTGCAGGTGGCGAAGGTGGCGATATTGTTCAAGAAAACAGTATGGGTTGGGTCGCCGAAGTAGGCAATTTTAATGAATTGAATGAAAGATTTAATGAAATCTCAAAAATGGATAAAAATTCATTTCAGTTATTAAAAAATAATATTTTTGATAACTCAAAACCGGCTTTTAATCTTGATTCTCAAATGAAATCTTTGATTAATAAAAATGTATTTTAGTATGCTTTTTCTTCGCCTTTAAAAATATTGATAACGGTTTGAACAATTATTTTTAAGTCCAAAATTATTGACCAATTTTCAATATAAAAAACGTCAAATTTAATTCTATTAACCATGTCTTCGTCGGTTTCTATTTCGCCTCTATATCCTTTTACTTGAGCTAGGCCAGTGATGCCTGGTTTAACATAGTGGCGTACCATGTATTTTTTTATACGTTTTCCATATAATTTATTTTGTGACCACAAGTGCGGCCTTGGCCCAACTACGGACATTTCTCCTAACAAAACGTTCAGGAACTGTGGCAATTCATCAATGCTAGTTTTTCGCAGGAATCGACCTATTTTTGTAACTCTAGGATCATTTTTTGAGGCTTCTTTTTCGGTTGTGATATTGATTTGCATTGACCTAAACTTATAACAGAAAAACTCGTTTTCGTCTAAACCTGGACGACCTTGTTTAAAAAATATTGGACCTTTGGATTCTAATTTTATTAATAAAGCCAACAATGGCACCAGCCAAGACAAAATTAAAATGATGACAATTAATGCAAATGATATGTCAAAAATTCTTTTAAAAATTTTGGTGAATGGCTCGTGTAAAATTGTTTTTTGTAAAGACAAAACAGGAAACATTTCGTAATAATCTATTCTAAGATTTCTAGAATATATTTCGGTTGTATCGGGAATAAATTTGATTGTTTTGTTATGCTCGTCAGCAAATTCTACTAAATCTATTAATTTATTATTATTTATTTCGTTCAATGAGCAATAAATTTCATCGATATTTTTTTCAAGAACAAATTTTTTAAGGTCTTCTATTTTACCGATTATTTGCTTGTTGGTTTTTTTTTCCGAAAAATACCCAAAAAATCTATATCCATAATCGTTTCGTGTTTCGAACAATTTTTTTAGTCGAATTGCTTCTTGGGTGTAACCAATTATAACAATATTTCTGAAATTGCTTCCAGTAATTAATCTGTATTTTTTTAAGTAAAAAAATAACAGAAACTTGATTACTGTAATTCCAATAAAACTAGCAACCATAAACATAGCGATTGCTTTTCCTGAAAAAAGAACTTGTTTTGAAAATGGAAAATAAGCAATAATTACTAATAAAAACAAGGCACCTTGCTTAGCTAATTTTGTTAAAATTTCAACTGGAGTTGTAAATCTATATATTGCATAAAACCGAACCAGAAAAGCTATTGATATCCAAGCAATTGTTTGATACAATATATAATATATGCAATTTAGATTTAGTTTTTTAAAAAAAAACAAGCACAAAATAGAAACTAACAATAAATCAATAGTAATGCTTATTGGTCTAATGTATTTAGAGTATCGTCCTGTATGCGCTGCGGTCATATTAGTGAATATAACCAGTAAAATCTTTGTGTTCTTCTTTTAAAAGCTCCTCTGTTGACAAAGATTTGAAATAATCATAAGTAATTTTCATGCCTTCTTCACGGTTTACTTTTGCTTCCCAACCCAATATTTGTTTTGCTTTTGTGGTGTCTGGTTGACGTTGCATAGGATCGTTTATTGGCAATGGATGGTACACTACTTTTTGTGTTGTACCAGTTAGTTTGATGATTTCGTCGGCAAAATCTTTGATGGTTATTTCGTCTGGATTTCCAATATTTACGGGATATACATAATCAGAATGTAATAATCTAAAAATCCCTTCAACTTGGTCGTCAACATAACAAAAAGAACGTGTCTGCATACCGTCTCCGAATATGGTTAAATCTTCGCCACGCAACGCTTGACCAATAAATGCAGGAATAACGCGCCCATCATTGAGTCGCATTCTTGGACCATAAGTATTAAAAATTCTTACAATTCTGGTTTCTACACCATGAAAAGTGTGGTATGCCATTGTGATTGACTCCTGAAAACGTTTTGCTTCATCATAGACGCCGCGTGGACCTATGGTGTTCACGTTACCATAATATTCTTCGGTTTGTGGGTGTACTAATGGGTCGCCGTAAATTTCTGAGGTTGATGCAATCAATATTCTGGCCTTTTTCACACGTGCTAAACCAAGTAAATTATGTGTTCCTAAGGATCCAACTTTTAGGGTTTGAATTGGAATTTTCAAGTAGTCAATTGGGCTTGCTGGTGATGCAAAATGCAAAATATAATCTATTGCTCCCGGAACGTGAACAAATTTGGTTATATCATGATTATAAAATTCAAAATTAGCTAGTTTGAACAAATGTTCAATATTTTTTAAGTCACCAGTAATCAAGTTGTCCATTCCGATTACGAAATATCCTTCTTTTATAAATCTATCGCAAAGATGCGAGCCCAAAAATCCAGCAGCTCCTGTTATTAAAATTCTCTTCATGTTTGTTTTTTGTCTTATTCATATATTAATAACGATTGCTTTGGGTTTTTATTACACAAACATTAACTTTTTGTTTATAACAATAAAATATAATTATCGTTTCGAGATTTATTGTTTGGATTCAAAATAATTAGCATTCAACAAACAATACATTGTTGTAAAAAACACCACGCCACGCTGCCGCCACAAGAAAGTTTCGGTCAAAAATAAGCTTATCATTACAATTGCGAAAGCAATATGAATAAAATCTTTATTGATAAGTCCATTTTTTAGATTTACAAACAACATTATTATCAAAGTCAAGAAACCAAAAACGCCTAATTCGGCAAAATTTTGAACATATTGGTTGTGAAAATTTTTGGTTTGATAGCCTTGATTATCATTTGTTTGATCTCCTAAATATAGGTGATAGTAGATGCCTTTTTCTTCAATTTTTTTGTATGAGGCATTGAGCCCAAAACCATTCCAAAAAATATTATTTTCTTGCAGCATTTCAAGAAATATTCTGAACTGATAAACCCTAAATGCTGTACCTGGAAAATAATCATTGGCTCGAAAAATTTTGTTTGTCCAAGCTTGTTTAATACTCACGTTATATACAATTCCATCGTTTTTTGAAATCACGTCGTTGACTGTTGAGTCGGTCATGATTGTTTCGTATTCTTGTTTAAAACGGTCTTTTATTTTGCCAATAAATGTAAATGATATTAAAATGACAACAACAAAAATCAAATTTTTTAACCGCATTTGTTTTGATAATTTTGAATAAAATAAATGGTATACAACCATTAGACCAACAAATACAACGATAATGTTTTTGGAAGAAAGCAAAAAAACCATTACTACTAATGTTACTAGCATTATATAATCAACTAATTTTTTTATTGGTTTTGTAAAAAAATAAAAAAAAGCAATTGAAACATAAACCGAAACATGAATAGCATTTACTTCTTTTGTCACAAGTTCGTGATAGAAGAAAACATTGTAATTATTTGAAATAAAAAAACGTATAAATGCTTTGACTAAATAAAACAAACAATAAAAAAAGATGCCGTAACTGTAATATTTTATAATTTTTTGTTTTTGAATTGTCGATAATGGCTTGAAAATCATAAAACAAATTGGAATAATCAGTAACGGAATTTCTTTAGCCAATGCAGTTGTTGTTCTTTCAATATCAATTGTCCAAAAAACAGTCAAAAGCATTAATAGGTATAAAAAAATAGGAAAAAGAAGTTTTATTTGAAGAGAAAAATTACTTTTTCGAAAATAAATTATAGTTGTCAATATTAACAAACCAATAAAAACACTATTCAAAATGAGTACTAATGGAATAGAAATTAATATTAAAATTATAAAAACAAAAGCTGGATTGTTTTTATTTTCTTTCTTGATGTCTTGAAAAACAGTCTTCGAAAAGTTGTAAATATTCGTCATTTATTTTATTCCAATTGAAGTTTTTAACAATAGCTTCGTAGTTGTTTGCAACCATGGGCAAGTTATCAATTTTTTTGATTGTTTCAAGAATATTTTTCACTTCTTGCGGATTTTTAAAAAAGTAGGCGTTTTCTTGTAGTACACCTTTATTAAAATCATTATTGTGAGCAATAACAAGTGCTTGTGAGGCCATAGCTTCTAACAAAGACGGATTGGTGCCGCCAACCGAATGTCCATGAAAATACAAATTTGAAAAATACCGCAAGTTGTCTAAATGTTCAAGGTTATAAATACCGCCTAAAAACCTGATGTTTTGATGGTTTTTGAATTTATTTTTTAAATATTCTCCGTATTTTGTTTCGTGTTTCCCGATGACTAAAATTGGAGTACCATCGTTTTTTAAAGCCACTCCTTCTAGCACCATATCAAGATTATTCTCTGGTTCAAAACGAGCCATAATCATGTTGAAATTGTTTTTTTCGACGTTGTATGCCGCCAAAATGGCTTCGTTAGGATTGTTAAATGGGTGTGCTCCATAAGCGATATAAGTAGAATTTTTGTTGTAACGTTGCTTCAAGAATTTCTGTATACCAAGAGAATCGGCAACTAAATAATCGCTGGTTACAGCTGCCAAACGTTCAGCAAATTTCAAAAATTGTTGCACAGGACGAGAATATTTGGTGCGTTTCCACTCAATGCCGTCCATGTTGGTAATAATGATAGGTTTTTTTGGCAACAATAAAAACCAAATTGAATTACTAGTGTAACCCAATTGTAAAATAATATCAAAATTACGTTTTCTAGAATCGACAATGCAATTGTAATCATAAATGAATTGTCCAAAAGTACCATATTTGTATTCTGGATCGTGTTGGTGAATTATATTTGCACCATTGAAAGTTTTTTCTTGATAAGGGTGATTGTGGGAATTGTATACATAAACCTGATGACCCTTATTGGCAAGATATTCACAAAAAAATTCAGCAAATTGCTCAAAACCTCCATAATAATTGGGTACGCCTCGAGTTCCTAGGATTGCTATTTTCATTTATAAAAATTGAAATGCAAAAGTAAAGATTTTGACAAATAATTAATACTAAATACTATTATTTAATTAACATTTTTTGAAATATTTTTTCAAATTTGCTAACATATGTGTCAACCGTAAAATCCTTAATTGCACGTTGAAAACCATTATCTCCAAAAGATTTTCTTAATTCTGGATTTACTAATAGTTTTTGTAATGCGTCGGCTAGCGCAATTTCATTATTTGGTTCAACTAAAAAACCAGTTTCATTATTCACAATTATTTCACTAAGTCCACCATGATTACTTGCTATTACTGGTTTTTTGGCAAGCATTGCTTCAACAGCTACTAACCCGAAAGGTTCAGGTTCTATAGATGGTACTACTGCAATGTCAATACTTTGCCAAACTTTAAAAATTTCTTCTTGAAAAGGAATTATTTTTACTATTTTTTTAAGGTTAAGATGTTTGATTTTGTTTGTTAAATTTTTTAAAAATACTTCTTGATTTGGTGGTGGAGCGCCTACAAATACAAGTTTAATGTTTTTATGTTTTTTAGATAAATCATTTATTGCATTTAACAAAACTAATTGACCTTTCCAACGGCTAATTCTTCCAACAAGTGCAACAATAATATCACTCGAATTTGCCTGTAATAAAGTTTTCCTTATGTTTTCAATTTCAATATTTAATATTAATTCTGAATTTGTTTCCAGTCCGTTCCATATCACTTTGGATTTATTTGAAATCTTTGAATTTAAATTCCAGAATTTTTGAGTTGCAGTTGAATTGTAAATAATTTTTGTATTACATTTTATACTTAATAATATAATAAATATCTTTTTAAAAAATTTTGGTGATTCTATTATTTCATGAACGTGCCAAAGGTGTTTAATTTTTTTTTTTTTTGCATAAAATACTCCGAATAATACCGCCAAAGTATTTGAATATATTATATCAAAATTATAATCTTTATTCAATTTATCAATAATCGAAAAACTTATTTTAATATCTGCAAAAAAATTAATTATATTTTTTGGCACAAACATTTTACGGTAAAGTTTTAATACTGGTGCTATAATAACTGTTATATTTTCTTTTTCTAATTCGAATTTTAATGGTCCTTCGAAAGGTAATATTACAACAGGGGTAAACTGAGTTTTGTCTATATATTTTAATAATAAAAGTAAAGTTTTATCAGAGCCATACATTTCTGCAGATTGATGAATGAAAAGTATATTAATCATTTTTTATTGTTTTTATTACTTCATTTTTATAAGCAAACAAGAAACCTATCAATAAAGACTTTGTATCTATTAGATTATAAAAACCCAAAAACACCCAATTAGAAACAATTAAAAATACACCTGTTCCAACAAAAAGGTAATTTATGTTTTGTAAAGTTTCGTTTAAATATTTATTTTTCTTAAAAAAATAAAATATTGAAAATAAGTAAATACTCAATCCCAAAAAACCTGATTTTAAAATCACAATCATAAAACCATTATGAAGTATCGAAATATATCTTAACTTCATATCGCCAAGAAATATTTCTTGCTTCAAATCGACTTTTGAACCAATTCCTTGACCAAAAAGCAAATCATTATTATTTGACAATTGCTGAATTGTTCGAATATTTTCATAAGAACGATAATTGTCATTAAATTCTTTCCAATCATTGCGATTGATTTTTGTGCTAAAGGCTTCGGCAGGAATCATTTTTATCTTATATAAAAATTCATCAATTCCTTTGCCGTTTCTTACTGGATTATAATAATATACTGCGGTGTAGCTTAAAATTGTTAAGACTATTGTACTTGAAACAATTATTATAGATTTTTTATTGAACACAAAAAAACCTTTCATCGCTAAGGCCAATACAACGAATTGAATAAAATTGGTTCTTGCTAAATAAAAGCAACTTGATAATGCCATTATAAAAATAAACAAGATCGTTTTTTTTCTAGTAAAGTCAAGATTTATTTGTTTATTGAAAAGCAATAAAATTAGTGTATAAACTTCAAAATCATTAAAGTAACCGCCATGTAGCCTAATTTCTCGTACATTTTTTGCTCCAAAAAAAACAATTCCCGAGAAAACAAGTACTAAATGATAAATTGCAATTGCAACCCCAGCATAAACTATAAATTGAAATGGATTTTTAATGTTTTTATTAAACAATTGATAACCTAAAAGCAATCCACAGATAGGTTTTAACATGTAAGTTATATCGCGAATGATGAAATATAGTTCGTAGCTTTTGTTGAGACTGACAAGCATTGCTGACAAAAAAATAATCAAAAACAGTGACCATATTTTAACGAACTCTAAAGAATAATTATTTCTTATGGTAAAAAAAATTGCTACTAACCAAACTGTAAAAGACAATTCATAAATATTAAAAAAAGGAATTACAACACAAATAATAAATAATATTTGATTTAAAAGCGGTTTGTTGATTGTTATTGCCATCTATAATGTTTTTAATACTTTTGCTGGAATTCCACCTATTACACAATTGTCAGGAAATTTTCCGTTTACCACAGCTCCGGCTGCAACCACGGAATTATTACCAACTTGGCAACCGTCCAAAAAGGTTACTTTTGCTCCAACCCAAACGTTATTACCAATTTTTATACCTTTAGATGTTGTGCCCTGCTCTCTGATAAGTTTTGTGTTGTCAGAAAAAACATGGTTTTCTGAATGAAAACTTATGTAAGAACCCATTATGACATCATTACCAATTTCTATTCCACCAGAGGCACCAAAATGAGCAAAATCTCCAATTGCAGAATTATTACCCATTTGTAGACCTATTCCGTATTTGGAAAGGTGACTTGTTGCTGTTAACTTGGAATAAGCACCAATATTGACACAATCGCCAAAAATAATTTTTTGTTTTGCGTAACCGTCGATAAAACAATTTTTGTCAATGGAGACACTTTTTCCAAAGCTAATATTCTTGGAATTGTAAATTATGGTATTGTTGCCAACAAAAACTTTTTTGCGGGTTTTTATTATTCCTCTTATCAACATTATTAATCTTTTGAATAACATCAACAATAGTAGAGACTCAGGAATATCAGCGTCTATTAAATATAATTTTCCAGATTTATTTAGTAACTTTTGGAATAAAATTCTTATCATCTTTCGTGATTTGCAATCATTTTTTTTATGCAAAGTAAGTAAAATAATATCACAATTACTTCAATAATGATTAATGAGTAAAAAACACCGTAAACTTTGAATTTTGGTATTAAAAAAACAACTAAAAACAAATTTAAGATTACCGTTATTGTAGTTGTATTAATGTAAAACCTTTGATGATTCCATCCCAAAACAAGTTGTTTCAAAGGTATTGACACGGCAAAAAGAAGTGGATAAAAAATTGCAATTTCTAATAATCGACTTAAAAAATAACGATTAGTGGGGTTAAAATAGGACACAATTTCGTATGAAAATAAATAAATTATGGTAATTGAAACTGCAATAAATAGAAAATTAGAACCATTATAAATTTTCCAATGAAATAATGCTTTTTTTGGGTTTTTGTCTAACAAAAAACAAATTTTTGGAAATATAAAATTAAAAAACAACAAAATGTAAGTTTTAAAAATTACTATAACTTGCTCTACAATTTTGAATTGTCCTGCCATTAGATTATTTCCAAAGAAACTAATCAATATTATTGGAGAATACATTTGTATTGATACAAAAACCTGTGAGGAAAACATTTTGAAATCTTTTTTTAAGAAAGATAGCACATCAGAAAATTGAAATTTTATAAACTTGAAATTAAAAGTTTTTATGATTAAAAGTAAAAAAAAACCGTTTGTAAGTATCATTCCCAATCCCCAAAAAAGATTGATATAAATATAATCACTTTCTTTTTTGATAAAAATAAAAATAAAAACAACATATATTATTTTAGAAATAATATTCGATATAGTAATCCATTTCACATTTTCAATTCCTTGCAAAAACCAAGTTGGATTAAGAAATTGACCGAACAAAACAGAAATTCCGAAAAAGAATAATGTTTGGTTAGATTTAAAAAAGGGAAAAATCATAAATATAATTATTGAAACAATCGTAACAATAAAAAGTAATACGATTTTTGAATAATAGGTAGAAAAAAGTATTTGTTGTAAGGTTTTATTGTTGTCTCTATTTATAGAAACTTCTCTGACACCAATTATGTCCGAACCATAATCAATAAAAACCATTAAAAAAAAGCTAATTGCCATTCCAACAGATGATTTTCCAAAATTTTCTTCCCCACAAATACTGATAATATAAGGAATAATCAACAATGGTGTCACCAAATTAAAACCTTGTCCAATGCCGTAAATTGATAGGTTATTGAATTGTTTGTTAAACAATATCAAATATAGTTTTTTTAACATTCTTTTAGAACTAGTGATTTACAGTTTTGGTTTTGTTGGTCAATTTTTCTAGTCTTAATTTCAACTTGTTGCCAACGGGGTATAAAGACGGTCCGTTTTTTTGGTTTAAATTTTTTCGTTTCAATAATCCTAAATCTTTGTCAAGAATAGTATTGTTTTCGTCTACACGCAAAAGAAGATAGACTTCTTTACCCTTAAGCGCAAAAGAGTTGGTTTTATAAACACATTCTAATTTGTTTATAATAATTTCGGGTTGGCTTGGGTTGTTACCAAAATCTATTCTTAATTGATTTGGAAGTATGTCTTTTGGAAATTTAATGTTTATAACTTGGTTTTTTTTATTTCCTTTTACTTTTGTCCAAAACGCATCTTTTTCATTAAAGTTGATTTTGCCATCGGTTTTATAAAAAACCCTTATTGAGTCCGATTCTTGAATAACAACATCTAAATTAACATAAAAGTTATTGACGTTTTTCTTTTTGCCACAAGCGAATAAAACAGATAAAACTATAAATAATAATAATTTTTTCATTTCGGTTTGTTTGATTAAAATATCGACAATTATTTTAAAAAAAAACTACAATTTGGGTTTCAAATTGTAGTTTTAATGTTATTTTAATTTTTTATGTTATTTTTTTGTAGTAATCTTTTTCAAACCTTCAATCATTGCTCCTGTCGGATAATAATATGGGGTTTTATAAACACCGTCTTTTTTCAACATAGTGATAGTTCCTAATTCGTTATTGATTGATGTTGAGAATTGGTCACTTTTTATAAAGTAATTAAAAAATTCGGATCCTTTAAATTCAAAAGAATTATCATAATAGCTTAATTTTATATTTTTTATAACAACTGAATCTTGGTTTTGCTTCAAGCCAAAATCAAGCCTAATATGTGTTGGGACTTTTTCTTCGGTTAAGTTAAATCGAATTTTTTGTGTTTTGTGAGCACCAAAAACACCATGCCAAACAGCATTAACGTCTTTAAATTGACTTGTTCCGTCCTCTGAATAGTACATTGCAAAATCATCTGTTTTGCTTGCTGAAGCTTCTAACTCAATAAAAAAAAATTTATTTTGAACTATTTTTTCTTCGTCTTTTTTCACATCATTTTTGCAAGAAATAAATATTGTTAATATTAAAGATGCAATTACAATAAATTTTGTTTTCATTTTATACTAATTAAAATTTTCGCAAAGATATATAAAAAAAAAAAAACTTCAGTTTTTTATTCTATTTTTTTTAATATTATTTTAGATATTTGTACGTTTCTATCACTATCTGCATTAGAAAAATCATTTATAAAAGCTATACTAAGAACAAGTTTAGATGTTAACTTATGCTCAAAGTTTATTATGTTTTCTGAGTTTGGCTTTTCAGACATTTCTATTGATTTTATAAGTATTTGGTTTAGAAATATATTTAATTTAGCATTTTCATTGTTTAAAGGTTTAAATGGCAAACTATTTCCAATGATTGTAATCTGATACTTTCCTTTCTTTAAATCGATATTGGGATATGTGATTTTAGAATTTTCAAAAAACATTAGATTTCCTATTCCATCAAAATTAGAGTTATTAAATTTTGATAATTCAATTTTTAATGGGTCTTTTGGTTTAGGATTTTTTAAGACAAAATGTTTAGCCCACGCATCGTGATAAGTAATTGTTTTTTCAATTAGAAATTTATCTGCTACAAACTTTTCAATATCTTCATTCAAGCTAAATGGCCTTGAATTTCCATCAATGTACCAAAAAGATTCTGCGTCAATGGCTTTTTCCTTTACTTGTTGTAAATAGCTTTCTAAATTTGTTTCGTTAACATTTTTTAATTTATTTTCTCTATCTAAATAATAGGACAATAACCAACCCCAATTGGTTATAATTTTTTCATTTTCTTTATTGTTTGACAACACCTCTTCACAAACTATACTAAATTGTGATTTAGTTAAAGCTGTATAATAATTTACAGGATAAAAAATTTGATAAAACAATATTCCTATTGTTAATATCGATACTAATATTTTAATTACTTTATTTGAAATGATTTCTATCCCAATTGCAAGAAATAACATCATAGCTGGCATAACAGCAATAAAATATCTATTTAATATTAATGATGTTCCTGAATATGATTTTATCAATAAAATAGAAACTTCAACAAAAAACCAAATAAACAATACCGTAAAACTTATAATTATTTTATTGTCTTCAATTTTGGATTTATTCTTTTTTAATGAAATTATAGTTATGATGAATAATGAAAATATAGAAATTAAAATTAAATATAGCAATACTTCCGATTTTCCTGATAAATTAATAAAAAGTATTTTTATATTATCAAAACTTGGTTTTTCTACCCAAAAAGATTTTATTTCAGCTACTTTTTTTACTATTTGATAGACAGGGCTAAAAACCAATAATGTTATAATTCCGGCAAATACAGAGTTTTTAAAAATCAAAATTCGTTTATCCTTGATAATCACAATAGCCAAAAGCAATATAAAGTAAATTGCAGCTACATTTATCAGTCCAATAGGGTGAGCGTTTGTTATTAAGCCCGCTATAAATCCTAATATAATTGCGTTTTTTATACTGTTATTTTTTAGAAAAAGGATTAGTCTATAAAATGATATTATAACCAATAGAGCTAATAAAGAATATGACCTTGCTTCCTGTGAATATTCAATACTTAAGACATTTACTGTTAAGAATATTGAACATAAAAGCCCAACATTTTTATTGTATAATTCTTTTCCTAAAAAATAAATATATAATACAGATAAAATACCCGGAATTGCCGAGAATGCTCTTGCTATAAAAATACTGTTAATACCAAATATTTGAGAAAATATTTTAATTAATAAAAAATAAAAATGAGGTATTCCCTCTCGAAACATTATTATTTTATGGAATTCTGAAAAAGTTAAATTAGGATCCGATTCTTTTAAAGTATGAACTTCATCTAGCCATGCTCCTTGAAAATCTAAATGATAAAATCGCAAAACTGTTGCTACTAACAAAATAAAAAACAACCAGATGTTTTCTTTAATAATTTCTAAATACTTCATGTTTTTTAAAATTTTGATTTTAATTTTATAATTCTCTCTTCAATATATTGGTAAGATAAATGAGAAATAGTAATGGTTAACAAAATGGATATTAAATTTTCTAGGATAACGTTATGAATGTTAAAGTGCGACAAGCTTTTTAATACCAAAACAATAACGATTGTGTGGTACATATATATTCCAAAAGATATTTTACCTAAAAAGTTAGTTACTTTATTTTCTAAATTTAGGATTGTATTTTGATTTGCCGATAAATTTAATATTGTTATTCCAAACAAAACGGAATATAGTTGCGTGTTTAAAAAAGGTATGAAAACACCATTTCCAATAAATAAAACTAATAATATATATGTAATTGTTTGTGTGTTTTTGTGAAACAACCATTTTAAAACTTTATCCTTTTGAAACAATAAATAAGCGAACCATGCACCGATTACCATACAATCTACACTTGGGATTTCAAAAAAAAACTCAAGTGATTTAAAAAATTTTTCTTGAATTAAATAATCTTTTAGAACTGTGTAAACGGATATTTTTAAAATCAGAAACACAACAATTATTACTGCAAAGAGCTTTGTTTTGTTTTGTTTTGTTTTTATTAAAATGGGCCAAACCAAATAGAATTGTTCTTCATAACCAACAGACCACAGTTGACTTGCAAATGGAATAATTGGAAAAACAGCTAACGCCAAATTGGGTAGAAAAAAAACAAAGTACAACAATTTTATCCAAAAACGATCATTTAATTTGTCTGACAAAACACCTAGGTCAAAAAATTGAATATTTGGCAATAAAAAAAAACTTAACGCTAAAATAATAAAATATAGTGGCCAAATTCTAAGTATTCTTCTTATGTAGAAGTTTGTTATGTTTATGTTTTGACTTACTTTTTTTTCGGTTAGTAACAAATAAGTAATTAAATAGCCACTTAATACGAAAAACAGCAAAACACTTGTTCTTCCGATTGTTTTAATAAACGGGTTGTTAAAATAATTATTAAAACCTAAAATTTGCTTAAATTGTTCTACATGATGAACAATAACTAATGTTGCCGCAATAAAACGTAAAGCATTTAAATTTGGAAAATATATTTTGTTCATCTTGAAATATAAGGCGAATGCAGATTATAAATGCAATAACTACACAATTAATAATGATTTTTGCAAATCTATTAATTTAAAATTAATTTTCAAGAAAATATGTTACTCGAAAATCCCAATAACAACCAAATTGCTATCAAACTCTTCATCCTGAAAATTAAATATTTCGATCAAAAAATTTCATAAATTTTTCAAAATTACTACGTTAAAATTAATGTTTTGGTATTTGTTTGAAAATGATTGAATTTCCAAATTGAAAATTCAAAAAATCTAGTCGACCTTTATCTAAAAAACACATTGTTTTTAAATCTTAACTAATTAGGAATTGTATTCCAAAAAAGTATTATATTTGAAAAAATTTTTGTGTAATGAAAATTCAAAGAACATTAGAAAATAAGATTTTACTGTACACAAATCAATTTAGAGCGATTGCACTTATGGGAATTAGACAAAGCGGTAAAACAACTTTGTGTAAAATCCTATTTCCAGACAAACCATACCTTAATTTTGAAAACCTAGACGTGCAATTACTTGCCGAGCAAGACCCAAATGCTTTTTTAAAAAAATATAAAATTTCGGGTGCGATTTTCGACGAAATTCAAAAGTCGCCAAGTTTGTTCAATTACATTCAAGAAGTTTTAGACAACGAAACCGAACGTGGGAAATATATATTAACAGGAAGTAGTAATTTTTTATTGAACCAAAATATCAGCCAAAGTCTTGCAGGAAGAGTTGGTTTTTTAGAACTTTTGCCTTTGTCAATTAAAGAAATTAGTGCTTATTTTGATGATAATCTCTCCGTTTGGGAAATAATTTTCAAAGGTGGGTTTCCTGAAATATGGTTGCAAAACATCAATCCTAGTTTTTATTTTCCAAGTTACATTCAAAGTTTTATTGAACGTGATATTCGTCAATTAATTAATATCAAAAACCTGATATTATTCCAACAATTCATAAAACTAGTGGCAACTCGTGCTGGACAAGAATGGAACAGTTCTCAAATTTCTAACGATTTAGGTGTTGATTCTAAAACGGTTAGTGCTTGGTTGTCTTACTTACAAACGGCAGGCATTGTTTATTTGCTATCGCCCTATTATGCTAATTTTGGAAAGAGAGTTATAAAACGACCAAAACTTTATCTTACCGATACTGGAGTTTTATGCAGTTTGTTAGGCATTCAAAACGAAGTTCAACTAGAAAATAATCCGCTGAAAGGTTCGATTTTTGAAAATTTTGTTATTCTTGAATTCTTAAAAGAAAAAAATAATTCATTACAAAACAGTTCATTTTATTATTGGCGAAGCATTAGTGGTGTAGAAATTGATTTAATAATCGAGAAAAACGGCGTTCTGACTCCAATAGAAATTAAATCAGGAACAACCTATCAAGAAAAATGGTGGAAAAACATAATGGATTGGCAAGTTTTTTCTAAAAGCACTTTTCCAGGAATGATTATTTATGGAGGCAACGAAAATTATGATTTTTCTGATGGTAGAAAAGTATTTTCATATAATTCAATTGCTGTTTAGATATTAACTAATTCGGAATTACATTCCGAAAAAGTAAAATCATCCCAAAATCCCATCAACAACCAAATCACTTTCCGATTCAAAAAACAGAGGCAGACGAATCAAACAATCCGAAAATTTATCGGTTTTAGGTATTTTAAGTTAATCTTTATTAAAAACCTAAATCTGATGAGGGTTTATAGCAACTATACCCTCTATATTTTTAAAATCAGAAACATTTCTAGTAATTATTGTCAAACTATATACCAAAGCGGTTGCTGCTATAATTGCATCAGGAAGGTTAATTTTATGTTTTTTTCTAATATCAATACATGAATCAACAATTTCATTTGATAATTCTAATACAATCGAATCATTCATAAAATCTTTAAGTAACTTATAATGATTTTCTGGCGCATTAAAACCTAAAACTTCAATTTTAGTTATGATGGAAACCTTTGGGACTTCATCTATTATTGAACTAATAAAATCCATTCCAGAATTTGGAATTTTTATTCCTAAATAATCAATTATTGAATTAGTATCTATTAAATAACTCTGTTGTTCCATTCGTTACGGCTTTCAGTTACATGTTTTTGCAATTCATCTGCAATTTCAATTGGCAATTTTCCAGCATATTTTTCAGATAATTTTTGATTAGTTTCAGTTCTTTTTTGGAGCACTTTTATTACTTGCAAATCTTCTAAATCTTCCAAAAACCTATACGCTTTTTTATTGTCGATTCTAATTAAAACAGTTTCCATAATTTATTATTTGATGTAAAAATACAAAATTTATTTCAAAATCCCATCAACAACCAAATCACTATCCAATTCAAAAAACAAAGGCAAACGAATCAAACAATCCGAGAATTTATCGGTTTCGGGCAAACTTCGACCATTATGTTTATTAGAATAATAAGGACTTGAATGCAAACTCAAATAATGAAAAACAGCAAGAATATCGGCATCTCGCAATTTTTGGATAATTGCTGTTCGTTGTTCTAAACTTTTACAAGTCAAAAAAAACATGTGAGCATTGTTGGTCGCATATTCGGGAATTGTTGGCAACATAACATTATTGGCGATAGCCCAATCGTTTAATTTATGGTTATAATTGTTCCAAATTGATTTTCGTTTGTCTTGAATTTTGTCTAAATTTTCAAGTTGTGCCCATAGAAATGCAGAAATAATTTCTGAAGGTAAAAACGAACTTCCTAAATCGACCCAGCCATATTTGTCAACATCACCACGGAAAAAAGCCGAACGATTGGTTCCTTTTTCCCAAATAATTTCGGCTCGATCACAAAATTGTTCGTCGTTGATGGCCAACATGCCACCTTCGCCCGAAATAATATTTTTGGTTTCGTGAAACGAGAATGCCGCCAAATGCCCAATTGAACCCAATGCTTTTTTAACACCATCTTTTCCTGTAAAATAACTATCAATGGCTTGTGCAGCATCTTCGACAACAAACAAATTATGCCGTTTTGCAATGTCCATAATCACATCCATATTGCAGGCAACACCAGCATAATGAACAGGAACAATTGCTTTGGTTTTGGGTGTAACTAATGCTTCGATTAAGTTTTCATCAATATTAGGATGGTCGTTTCTAGAGTCGCAAAATACGATTTTGGCACCACGCAAAACAAATGCATTTGATGTAGATACAAAAGTATAACTTGGCATTATTACCTCGTCGCCTGGTTGAATATTAATTAAAATCGCTGCCATTTCTAGCGCATCAGTGCAAGATGTTGTTAATAAACATTTCTTGAAACCATAATTTTCTTCAAAAAAGGTTTGGCATTTTTTGGTGTAAACTCCGTTGCCAGAAATTTTACCCGATAGTACCGCTTCTTCTATATATTTTGTTTCGTTTCCAGTCAGAAATGGTTTGTTGAATGGTATCATTTTTTCCAATAATGTTTTATAAATGTTATTTCATGAACTTGATAACCTTGTTTTTTATAAAAATTACAAGCCGCTAAATTATTTTCTTGGGTAGGTATTAGTAATGTTTTGATGTTCTTTTGGAAAAGTTCGTTCTCGACAAAATGTAATAATTTTCCGCCAATTCCTTTGCCTTGATGGTTTGGACTTACTGCAATTAGACCAATTGTTGCTTCATTGTTTTTTGTTTTATAGGTTACAAAACCCATTATTTGATTTCTTTCTTGATAAATCAAAACATCGTTCGCAAATTGCCCAGAAATTGAATTATCGACCCATTTTTGATACAATTCTAGAAATTTATTCTTTTTGAAGTTTTTATCTAAAAAAAACCTACTGTATTTGCCACTTTCATAAGCCAAATCATATATTTCAGTAACATTAAAATCTATTTGATTTATAGAAATAATGTTTGTTGAATTTAAATTATTTTGAATGATATTTTTAGAAAAAACAATTTTTGTTTCGTGGAAATTATTTACAAATCCATTTATTTCAACATTAAACTGTTGATTGCTTTTTATATACAATAAACCAAAATCATTGGAGTTCTCGACGTTAGAATTATTTTCATAAATCAATTCGCCAACTTCAATTTCAAAAAAATCGCTATCCCAATCTAGTTTATTTATCATAAAATTTCGTCGATTATAAAAACAGGTCGATTTTTGGTTTGGTCAAATATTTTACCAACATAAATGCCTGTTACCCCAATTGTTGTGATAATAACCCCTGATAAAAACCAAATAGAAACAATAATTGAGGTGTAGCCTAAAACCTCTATTTTGTTATTAAAAGCTTCAATTATATAATAAGTTCCAATAAAAATGGATAAAATAGAAATTATCATTCCAAACTTTACAAATATTTTTAAGGGTTTGTTAGAGAATGAAATTATAGAATTGAATGCCAAACTAATCAATTTAGAAAAACTATAACTTGTTGTGCCAGAATCTCGTAAAGCATGTTCAACTTTAATCGAAGTTGATTTATAACCCACAAAGTCAACAAAAAGAGGAAAAAACTTGATAGAATCTGAAATTTCTAAAATAGAATTGATGACTTTTTTATGATAAATTCCGAAATTGGCAATTTCATTATCATATTTAGTGTCGGTAAAAAAACCATATATTTTAGAAAATATTGATGAAGACATTTTCTTAAAAAACCCATCTTGCCTATTTTCTCTTCTAGCCAAAACTACATCAAAGCCTTCTTTAGTTTTATTAAATAATTTTTCAATTTCTTTGGGTTGGTCTTGCAAATCGCAATCCATAACTACAATCCATTCGCCTTGAGCATGAGTTAAACCTGCCATAATTGCTGGATGTTGCCCAAAATTTCGACTTAATCTGATGCTTTTGACTTCAGGAAATTGTGCTGAAATGTTTTTCATTTCTAACCATGAGCCATCTGGACTTCTGTCATCGACCAAAATAATTTCATAAGAAACATTCAATACAGTCATTGTTTTCTGAATTTCAGAAACGAGTTTGTTAACAATTTTTTCGGCTCGATAAACTGGACTAACTATTGAAATGAATGGTTTTTGGTCTGACATTTACTACGAAAATTAATTTAAAACAAATCTATAAAATTTGTGTTAATAAGCAATTGTTTTATTTTTAATATACTTACTTAATTTGATTAAATCTAAACTATAAACTCTGGAATGTTTCTATTAATAAAGATGTTTAATGCGCCTCAAACCAATTTTTACCTATTCCAATTTCGACATCGAGTGGCACATTCATTTTGAAAGCGTTTTCCATTTCGTGTTTTATCATCGGTTTTATTTTGTCCATTTCTGAGTTGTGAACATCAAAAACCAATTCGTCATGTACTTGCAACAACATCTTTGATTGCCATTTTTCATCGACCAATTTTTTGTGAATATTAATCATTGCTATCTTTATAATATCTGCGGCCGAACCTTGTATTGGTGCATTTACGGCGTTGCGTTCGGCACCGCTTTTGACCATCATGTTGGCAGAATTAATATCTTTTAAATATCTTCGACGACCCAAAACCGTAAGCACATAACCATTTTCTCGAGCAAAATCGACTTGGTCTTGCATGTACGATTTTAGTTTTGGATATGTTTTGTAATAAGCATCAATCAAGTCTGCACTTTCTTTGCGTGACATGCTGGTTTGGTTGCTCAATCCAAATGCGGAAACGCCATAAATTATTCCGAAATTGACCGTTTTGGCATTGCTTCTTTGTTCTTTGGTTACTTCGTCTAGCGGTACGTTAAACACTTTGGCGGCCGTTGATTTGTGAATATCTTCATTGTTTTGGAAAGCCAAAATCATGTTTTCTTCGCCCGATAGCGCTGCAATAATTCGGAGTTCTATTTGTGAATAATCCGCAGAAAGTAAAGTGTGGTTTTCGTCTCTAGCAATGAATGCTTTACGAATTTGTTGACCGCGAGCCGAACGAATTGGTATGTTTTGTAGGTTTGGATTGTTAGAACTCAATCTACCTGTCGCTGCCACGGTTTGCATATAGTCTGTGTGAACGCGACCTGTTTTGGCATCAACTTGGTTTGGCAATGCGGTTACATATGTGCTTTGTAACTTGACCATTTGTCGCCATTCCAAAATGTCTTTTACTATTTGGTTGTCATTTGCCAAATAACTCAAAACATCTTCGCCGGTTGCATATTGTCCTGTTTTTGTCTTTTTTTGCTTAGCACCACCAATTTTTAATTTGTCAAATAAAATTATTCCTAATTGTTTAGGCGATGCCAAATTGAATTTTTCCCCTACGGTTTCATATATTTTCATTTCAAATGCATCAATTTCTTCTTGCATATCAATAGACATGGTTTGCAAGAATGACACATCAAGATTAATACCCTCCATCTCCATTGCTGCCAAAACTGGAATAAGTGGAATTTCGATTTCATCAAATAATTTTTTGGTCTCGGCCTTGTCAAGAATAGGACTAAAATTTTGCTTCAATTGATAAGTAATATCTGCGTCTTCAACCGCATATTCTTTAACGTCTTCGATTGCAATATCTCGCATAGATTTTTGTCCTTTGCCTTTTTTTCCAATTAAATCTTCAATAGATTTTGGTGCATATTTCAAATAAGTTTCACTCAAAACATCCATATTATGTCTCATGTCTGGATTGATGAGGTAGTGTGCAATCATGGTATCAAACATTTTTCCTTTGATAATTATTCCATATCGAGATAAGATTTTTAAATCATATTTGATATTTTGGCCTACTTTTTCGATGTTTTCATTTTCAAAAAACGGTTTAAATTTTGCAGCCAATAAAACCGCTTCGTCTTGATTTTCAGGAAATGGCACATAAAAACCTGTACCTTTTTCAAAGCTAAAAGCAATGCCGACCAATTCGGCATGAAGCGTGTCAATGCCAGTAGTTTCAGTATCAAAACAAACTGATTGTTGGGTTAGTAAATTTTGCAACAACAATTTTAAACCTAATTCTCCTTGAATTATTTGATAGGTATGTTCTGTATTTTCAAGTGAAGCATAGTTAGAATTGTCACTTTCGGTCAAATCCTCGCCATCAGAAAAACCAAACAAATCGAATTGCTCGTCATTTGTTTTTTTCGGTGGAGATTTTTTAATAGTTTGTACCTCAATTTCCCCTTCGCTGGTTTGGTGGCTTGGGTTATACAATTTATCAAAAACCGTTTTCATTTGTCGAAACTCTAATTCTTGAAACAAAGCATCAGTTTTTTCGACATCTGGATGAGACAATTCATAGTCCTTTTCATTGAAAGTTACTGGGCAATCGAGTAGGATGGTAGCCAATTTTTTGGACAATATTCCTTTTTCTTTGTTGGTTTCAATTTTATCTTTTAAAGCACCTTTTAGCTTGTTGGTATTGTCTAAAAGGTTTTCCATTGATCCAAATTCTTTTAGTAATTTTTTGGCTGTAACTTCGCCTACGCCCGGCAAACCAGGAATATTATCGGCTGCATCGCCCATCATTCCAAGAAAATCAATTACTTGCTCTGGTCGTTCTATTTCGAAACGAGCTAAAACTTCTGGAACGCCCCAAATTTCTATTCCATTGCCCATTCTGGCTGGTTTGTACATAAAAATATTTTCTGATACCAGTTGAGCAAAATCTTTGTCGGGCGTAACCATAAAAACCTGATAATTCTGTTTTTCGGCTTGTTTGGCAATTGTACCTATCAAATCATCGGCTTCAAAACCCGAAACCTCTATAATCGGAATGTGCATTGCTCTTAAAATCTCCTGAATATAGGGTACAGCAATTTTTATTGCCTCTGGTGTTTCATCGCGGTGAGCTTTGTATTCTTGGTATAATTCATAACGAATATCGCTGCCGCCTTTGTCAAAGGCCACTGCCAAATGATCCGGTTTTTCTCGTTTTATAACATCCATTAAGGCATTCATAAAACCCATAATTGCGGAAGTATCCACGCCTGTTGAGGTGATTCTTGGGTTTTTGATAAATGCAAAATAACCACGAAAAATTAATGCATAAGCATCGAGTAGGAAAAGGCGTTTTTGAGACATTTTTGTTTTTGTTGAATATTTTAATAACTTTTTTTGAATAAAAGTCTTCTCAGCAAAAATACTAAAATTTGTATTGATGTTTTAAAATACAAAAATTATTATCAACATTATTTAACTCTATAAAAAACATCATCAACATCAATTTCGAGTTCTGGAAAAAGTTGACTTTTGATTTTTTCGCCTTCGACAAATGGTTTTGAACCCAAATATTCGTCGTTTTTTAGTGCATAAATTAAAATCATTTTGTCTTGTGGATCGACTAACCAATATTCAAGAACGCCCGCTTCTAAATAAAGATTAAATTTGGTTTGCACATCGTGCTTGCGGTTGTTTGGCGAAATGATTTCAACTATTAAATCTGGAACTCCAATGCAACAATTTTCTCCAATTTTACTTTCATCACAAATCACACATAAGTCTGGTTGCACAACAGTTGCATCTTTTTTGGCAGATTTTATGGGTAACTTAACGTCAAAAGGAGCTACAAAAACACGACATGATTTTTTCCTAAAATTTTGTGCAAAACAATAAGTTAAGTTATAAGACACACTTTGATGATTGGAACTTGGTGCTGGACTCATTTTCAAAATAAAACCTTTTATCAATTCTACACGTTCAGAAAATTGCCATAACAAATAATCTGCGTAAGTATATGTTTTGGTTAAATCTAAATCAGAAAAATTAGTTACAATTGTTGGCATGGTAATTTTATTTTTACAAATTTAGCAAAACAAAACAAATATTTTTACTTTTGATAAAAGTTTCAATAGTTTGATGTAAATCTTAAAATTATGGTCGATGTAAATCGTTGTTCTTGGTGTCAATCGTCAGAATTATATAAAAATTATCATGACCAAGAATGGGGAAGACCCGTTTATGACGATGCAACTTTGTTCGAATTTTTATTGCTAGAAACCTTTCAGGCCGGACTCAGTTGGGTCACTATTCTCAATAAAAGAGAGAATTTTCGGAAAGCTTTTGACAATTTCGACTACCAAATAATAGCCAATTATAATGATGATAAAATTCTAGATTTGTTGCAAGATACTGGCATTATTCGCAATAAACTGAAGGTATATTCGGCAGTAACTAATGCTCAGAATTTTATAAAAATTCAAAAAGAATTTGGTAGTTTTTCTAAATATATTTGGAAATTCGTTGATGGTAAACCAATTATTAATCGACCGAAAACCATGAAAGATGTTCCTGCCACAACCGAATTGTCTGATAAAATAAGTAAAGATTTAAAGAAAAGAGGTTTCAAGTTTGTTGGTTCAACGGTTATGTATGCACACATGCAAGCCACCGGAATGGTCAACGATCATGTGGTTGGGTGTTGGGTGACCCAATAGCAACTGAAAGCGGAACTATCGATTTGTGTTGAAAAGAGAAACTGATACCGAAAATTGAAAACTAATTTAAAATTTGCATAAAATCATTTCTTGAAATTTCTCTACAACCCAAACTTGCTAAATGGTCGTTATGAATTTGGCAATCTAGCAATTGATAATTTTTAGATTTTAAATCATCAACTAAACTTATAAAACCAAATTTGCTTGCATTAGCGACTTTAGAGAACATACTTTCGCCACAAAAAACATGTCCCAAATCTATTCCATACAAACCGCCAACCAACTCGCTGTTTTGCCAGACTTCAACAGATTTAGCGATGCCCATTTCATGCAATTTGCAATATGAATTTACAATTTCGTCTGTAATCCATGTACCGTTTTGGTCATTTCTTTCAATTTGTTGGCAATTGATAATTACGTCTCTAAAATTTTGATTGAATGTAACGTGAAACACATTTTTTTTAATAATTGATTTCATGCTTTTTGAAACCACCAATTCGTCAAGAAATAAAACCATTCTTGGGTTTGGTGCCCACCAAATTATAGGTTCATCAATATTGAACCAAGGAAAAATTCCAGATTTGTAAGCTAATATCAATCTTTCCGGCGACAAATCTCCTCCAAAAGCCAAAACACCAGTTTTGTCCGCTGTTTGTACATTTGGAAAAAATAGTTCTTTGCTTAGAAATTGCATTTTTATTTTAATGTATAGAATTCAATAGAATATTTTAAAACAAAACAGTTTTGAAAAATGACTTATATATCACATTTCCAAAACTGTTTTATTGACTTAAATTTTATAATTATATTTTTAAAATTTAATGTTCGCGTTTTATTTCCTAAAAAGGCAAATCGTCGTGGTCCTCTTCTTTCAAGTTTGTTGCTGGTGCAAACGCTTCTGATGCTGGAATTGGTGGTGCTTGTTGTCCTGATGAAGCTTGACCATCGGCCATAACTTTACTAATTCTCCAACCTTGAATAGAGTTAAAATAAACAGTTTCACCTTCTTTGTTGACCCATTCG
The DNA here is from genome assembly GCA_043769905.1 of Bacteroidota bacterium. Taxonomy (GTDB): domain Bacteria; phylum Bacteroidota; class Bacteroidia; order Flavobacteriales; family Flavobacteriaceae; genus Flavobacterium. The sequence continues at coordinate 6,941 of JAYVIW010000021.1, read as the reverse complement.
CGACCTCTAAGATTGATGTCAACTTTTACATTATCATTAATCTGAAATGCATTTAATAAATCGCATTTATCTTGAACGAATTGAATCGAAATAAACTGTGGATATTGCTCATCAGTTGTTACTACCAAATCTCTTTTTTTAAATCCTGCCGAACCGACTTCTTTTACGGTATCGATCATTTTAATTCTTCCTACTACTTCCATAATTATTTTTTTGCTAGTAGCACTTTCCAGGCAGAAAGTGCATCATTATTATTCAAATATTCTTTTACTTTGTTTTGAATTTTTTCGTCGTCATCAGAACTTAAAATTCCTTTAACGGCAAAATTATTGCTTACAAATATATTAATTTCTTCTGAAGTTGGCAAACGATCTACATTTGCTAATTTACCCAAATCATTTCCGTCAAAAACCTTACTTTGTTTTACAAATTCAGGAATATTATCTACTCCAATGCCAAGAGTTGTCAATGGTTTTTCTACTTCAAACAATCCCATATTCGACCTAGAGTACCAATTGTTTCCCATTCGTGCTACTAAATCTATCTTTTTTTGGTCTATTTTGCCCTCATCGTCAAGAATATTTTCGTGAATATGAATTTTTACAACTTCACAAATAACCAAATTTCCTGCTCCGCCTTGATCACCCAAGCTAATAATTTGGTTGACTTTGCACTCCATTTGAATTGGACTTTCAAGCACTCGAAACGGTTTTACAATTTCAGACGGAATTGGCGTTAAACCTGCTTTTAAAAACTCGTTGACACCATCGCCAAATTCGGAGCTCGATAACGACATTTGTTGCACAATGTCATAGTTTACAACATTTATAACCACTTCTTTTGTAGCTTCGCAATTGATTAATGTATGTTTTATGGTGTTGTCTCGCATGCGTCTTGCCGGCGAAAAAATCAATATTGGTGGAACCGTACTAAAAACATTATAAAAACTAAACGGCGATAAATTTGGGTTACCATCTAGGTCAACTGTGCTTGCAAATGCAATTGGTCTTGGGGCAACCGCACTTTGCAAAATGCTTTGTAATTGATTGGGTGAAATTTCGTTTGGGGTCAAACTTTTCATTAAAATATTGTTTTTACAAATATAAAATTATTATTTTTTGGTAACATTATTTATTTCAAATATTTTTAGAAGCTATTCGTGCTGTCATTCCAAAAGTTTTTTTGTTCCAAAGAAAAATTGAAACCAAAAAACGTTTTTCCCTTCCATCACGGCTATGGCACCAACAATCAAAAAGAAAATTTATTTATTCTAAAAAAACCTTATTATATTAGCAACTTTTAAAATTCAAATATGACAATCAAAATCATCAACAAATCTAAAAATCAATTGCCTAACTATGAGACAATTGCATCTGCAGGAATGGATTTGCGAGCCAATATTAAAGAACCTATAACCATTAAAACCCTTGAGCGAACAATGGTTCCAACTGGTTTGTTCATAGAATTGCCCATTGGTTTCGAAGCCCAAGTTCGACCACGCAGCGGATTGGCTTTCAAAAACGGTATAACTTGCCTCAATTCGCCAGGCACAGTTGATGCTGATTATCGCGGTGAAATAAAAGTAATATTAGTAAATTTATCTCACGATGATTTCACAATAAACAACGGCGATAGAATTGCTCAAATGGTGATAGCTAAACATGAACGAGCCGAATTTGTTGAGGTTCAAGAATTATCATTAACAGAACGTGGCGAAGGCGGATTTGGAAGCACAGGTGTGAAGTAGCAGATTTATTTTTAAAATTTGTTGTTGTTTAATCAAAACTTTTTTTAGATTTTAAAAAAATAGGAAATTTAAACCGCTGATGTTGAAGTTGAAAAAAGTTAAACATTGAACTTTAAATAATAAATACTAAAGTTTAAAAAATATATAGAATAACGAACTTTAAACAACAAACGTTGAAGTTTAAAAATAAATTACATGAAAATAATAGTACCAATGGCAGGACGAGGATCTCGTCTACGCCCTCATACATTAACAGTTCCAAAACCATTAATTCCAATTGCTGGAAAACCGATTGTTCATCGTTTAGTTGAAGATATTGCTAGCGTTATCAATCAAAAAATTGATGAAATTGCATTTATAATTCACAAGGACTTTGGCTCAAACGTCGAGAAAGATTTGATTGCAATTGCCGAAAAACTTGGTTCAAAAGGAACGATTTATTATCAAAATGAAGCATTAGGTACTGCTCACGCAATTATGTGTGCCAAAGAATCGATGACTGGACCAATAATCGTTGCCTATGCAGACACACTTTTTCGTGCCGATTTTACTTTAGACACAACTGCCGATTCGGTTATTTGGGTCAAACAAGTCGAAGATCCAAGTGCATTTGGCGTTGTAAAACTTAATGAGAACAATCAAATTATTGATTTTGTCGAAAAACCAGCCGATTTTGTTTCAGATTTGGCAATTATTGGTATTTATTATTTCAAATCGGGCGAAGTTTTGCGGTCGGAACTACAATATTTGTTGGACAATAACGTTGTCAAAGGTGGCGAGTACCAATTGACAGACGGTCTAGAAAACATGAAAATAAAAGGCATGAAATTTGTTTCTGGAAAAGTTGATGAATGGATGGATTGTGGCAACAAAAACGTAACTGTCGAAACCAACTCTAGGTTGCTAGGTTTTCTTGAAAAAGATGGTCAAAATTTGGTTCATCCAGAAACTAAAACAACCAATTCTACAATCATTCAACCTTGTTTTATAGGCAATGATGTTGTGCTTATAAATAGCACTGTTGGTCCAAATGTATCTCTTGGAAATGGTTGCCATGTTATTGACTCATCTATAAAAAATAGTTTGGTGCAAAACCATTCAAACATAAAAAATGCCAATTTAGACAATGCAATGATTGGAAGTCATGCTAGTTTTGATGGTAACTTTACATCTATAAGTATTGGAGATTATTCTGTTTTAGAATAAACGTTTTTCGAATTTTGGCAATTATTAACGTTGCATCTGATTTTTTTTAATTCCATCAATACAAACAATGAAAAAAATAATAGCAGTTCTAATTTTTATAATTTCAATTAATTTTCAGGTTTCTGCTCAAGAAAACCCCGAAGATGTTGCTTCGGTGAGCGATGATTTTCAATCGGCATATTTTGAATCGTTGAAACAAAAAGCAATTATGAATTATGACAAATCTATCGAATCGTTAGAAAAATGTTTGAAATTGCAACCCGGAAATGCAGCGGTTTTTTATGAGTTAGGAAAAAATTATTTGTTACAAAAAAATTATAAAAAAGCCTATGATCTTTTTGAAAGAGCCACACAAATTGACCCAAAAAACAAATGGTTTTGGGCAGGGATGTATGATGTGAGTTATGAACAAAAAGATTTTAATCAAGCAATAATTGTTGTCAATAAATTAATAGAATTTAAAGAAAGTTATAAAGAAGATTTGGTTTCGTTGTACATGAACACACAACAGTTTGACAAAGCACTGACATTAATCAATGAATTAAATGACAAATCTGGAAAAACTGACCAAAGGAATGTTTATAAAATTCAGATTCTGCAAAACACAAAATTGCAAAACCCTGAAAAAGAAAACTTAATAGATCAAATTAAAAAAAATCCGAAAGAAGAAGTCAATTATTTAGATTTAATTCGTTTGTATTCCGAAAGCAGTCAAGAAGAAAAAGCATTAGAAATTGCGAGAAAATTAGAAAAAGAAATACCGACATCGGATTGGGCTCAGGTAAGTTTATTCAAATTTCATATTAACAATAATGATGGCGACAACGCCGTTAAAGCAATGAACACCGTTTTTGAAAGCAAGAAAATTGACGATAAAATAAAACACAGAATCTTGAACGAGTTTTTGATATTTGTAAAAACCAACCCAAAATTTAATCCAGATTTAGAGAAAGCAATTGGCTATTTTAAGAATGATACCAATGTAAAAGTCGCCAAAGAAGTAGCGAAATTTTATCAGAATCAAAAAGATTACGATAAGGCCATTCAGTATTATGAGCTGCATTTCAAAACTAATTCCGAACCAGATTTTGAAACATCAAATTTATTGTTTCAATGTTATGTCGAGAAATTGCAATTTGATGTTTTATCTATAAAAGCTGAAAAAATGATTGAAATTTATCCAAGCCAACCACAATTTTATTATTTTGCTGGATTGTCGTTTAACCAACTAAAAAATTTCAGAAAAGCCAAAGATTATTTAGAGACGGGATTAGATTATTTGGTTGAAAACAAAACATTAGAGATTAATTTTAATATTCAACTAGGCGAAGCTTACAATGGTTTGGGAGATGTAGCAAAAAAAGAAAAATATTTCAAAAAAGCCGATTTGTTGCTAAAATCAAAATAGATTATTTAGACAAAGAACTATTAGATTCTAGACTTATAGACAATTAAATTAACATAAACTGAAAATTAAAATTCAGACTTAAAATGAAAAAATTAATACTTTTATTGATAACGATTTCGCTTTTTTCGTGCAAAGCGACTAAGCCAGTTATAAAAAAATCTCACGCCAAAGAGGAAATTTTATCAGACGAAATAATAGCAAAACATTATCAAAACAAAACCGATTTCTCGACATTATATATCAAATCATCGGTGCATTATGAAGATGAAAAGCAATCACAAAATGTGAGTGCTGAAATTAGAATAAAGAAAAACGAAATTATTTCTATAAGCATTCGTTTTCTGGGCATAACAATGGCAAAAGCATTGATTACGCCAAACAAAGTACAATATTATGAGAAAATTGGCGGCAAATTTTTTGAAGGAGATTACAAATCATTAAGTCAGTTTCTGGGGACTGATTTGGATTTTTCTAAAGTTCAAAACCTTATTATCGGACAATCGCTAGATGATTTGAGCAAAGAAAAATACAATGCTTCTATTGAAGATAAACTTTACAAATTAGAAAACACTGAAGACGCCAAAACCAAAAAAACGTTTTATTTTGATGCCGAAAGTTTTCATGTAACCAAACAATTGATTTCACAACCAGAACAAAGTCGCTCTATCCAGGTTATCTATCCAGAATACAAACAGTATATAGAGATGAATTTGCCAGTGAGTATTTTGATAGCAGCTATTCAAGAGAAAGGTCGAACCAATATCAATATCAATTTCAATTCGGCAACTTTCAATGAGGAATTAAATTTTCCTTATATCGTGCCTGATGGCTATGAACAAATATTTATTAAGTAAATTTGCAAAAAAATAATTTTTGATGATTAAATATATTTTAGGATTAGTTTTGTTGCTTATTCCCTTTTTAATGAGTGGACAAATCTCGCAACAAGAAAAATTAGAACAACGCAAAGCCGAAATTCAAGCCCAAATTCGTGCCAACGAAAAATTATTGCAAAGCGTAAAAAAACAAGAAAAATCAGTTTTGAATGTTATTGGCATCAAGGAGCAAAAAATTAGATTGAAAGAAAATCTTATAGAAACCAACGAAAATCAAACCAAAGTTTTGGCCAAAAACATGACCAAAAACCAAATGGAAATAAACCAACTCAACAAAGAATTGGACACCTTAAAAGCCGATTATGCCAAGATGATTGTAAAGTCATACAAAAGCAGATCAGAGCAGAGTCGGGCGATGTTTATTTTGTCGTCAACAAGTTTTTTGCAAGCATACAAGCGAGCACAATACATGAAACAATATTCGAGTTACCGAAAAATGCAAGGCGACGAAATTATTGACAAAACGAACGAAATATCAGGGGTTAACAAAAAACTGAATATTCAAAAAGAAGTAAAAATTAAATTGATTAAAGAAAACGTTACCGAAAAAATTGTACTTGAAAAAGAAAAACAAGAACAAGTAAAACTGGTAAATTCAATCAAAAAAGACAAGAAAAAAATTGCTGTTCAAATAAAACAACAACAACAAGAAACCCGTCAAATTGACCGTCAAATCGATAAATTAATTCGTGATGCAATCGCCGAAGCCAACAGAAAAGCCGCCGAAGCCAACAGAAAAGCAAACCCAGGAAAAATAATAACCATTGCCGAAAGCAAAGCCAGTGAATCATCGACCAAAATTGTGCTTACGCCAGAAGGCAAAATAGAATCGGACAATTTCAAGAACAATCGCGGTCGTTTGCCTTGGCCAGTGGAGCGTGGAGCTGTGAGTTTAAAGTTTGGCGACCAACCACATCCGTTATTCCCATCATTAATTATTCACAATAGCGGCGTCGAAATCACAACCGATCAAGGAGCCAATGCAAGAGCTGTTTTTGCTGGAGAAGTAACTCAAGTTCAGGTAGTTTCGCCAATAAACAAAGCCGTAATCATCAAGCATGGAGATTTCTTTACGGTATATCAAAACCTGAGTAAAGTTTTCGTTCGCGAAGGCGATAAGGTTTCTATAAAACAAAATCTTGGACAAGTAAGAACCAGTGGAGACACTGGCAAAACCGTCATGAAATTCATGATTTCGCAAAACACAACCTATGCCAATCCGGCTAGTTGGTTGAGTAATATGTAGGTTACATATATTTATATTTCAAAACAAAATGATAAACAAAAAAGTCAATAACGTTCACGAAGCATTATCAGGAATCGAAAACGGAAATACCATAATGTTGGGCGGATTTGGTTTGTGCGGCATTTTTATTCAAAATATAAAAAATATTAAGATAGTATTATTTAATGAAAATCCAGAGTAATACTATACTAATTAACAGTTTCTTTCTTGTCTTTTTCTATAGGCTTTTTATCAAAAGCAGCAATTATTTTATTAAACAATTTAGATAACAAGCTTCTTTTTTCTGTGATAATTTCGGCAGTTCATATCATGTTTTTTGAAAATGATAAATTCTGATTAATATGCTGCGACCTATTCTTTGGACAAATATCTTATAAATTAAGATAGGATTTAAATTATTTTTTTAGGTTTCTTGGCTAAAATCGGAGATAACTTTTT
>JAYVIW010000020.1:0-12534 GCA_043769905.1 Bacteroidota bacterium | reverse complement strand
AAAAGTTATCTCCGATTTTAGCCAAGAAACCTAAAAAAATAATTTAAATCCTATCTTAATTTATAAGATATTTGTCCAAAGAATAGGTCGCAGCATAATCTACTTTAGTTTTAGACAACACTTTTAACAAATTGGCTGTTATTTATTTTGATTATAATTGCGCCGTTATTACTTGGATTTAAAAGAAAACATTAGCTTATACTTGGCAATGAAAGATTTTTAAGTAAAAGATTATTTTAAATATTTATCCAAATCGTGCAAAAAAGATATTGAATATTAATATTTTGAAAAATATACATATTTCGCCATTTTAAGTGCATAATATTTTAGAACGAATTTTGCAAACAACTACAAAGCCGCACATATCAATTGATAATTCGGCATTGATATCAGGAAATTATTTCTTTAAAATTATATCTGATCAAGAATTAATTTATAAAAAGTTTATTGAAGAATAAATTAAAAAAAATCCGACTTTGTATCGGATTCTTTTTTTTTAAAGATTCATTATTTATTAATGATATGATATTTTATCAAACCATCAATTGGACGTCGCAAAACATTTCCTAGTTTTATGCCATGTTTTGTTAAAACTTCATGTAATTCATCTTTTAAATAAAAAGCAATTGAACCAATAAAATGAACAGGAACATCTTTATAATTATCAAATTGTTTGATGTAATTTTCGACAAAATCCTCCATTTCTTCATAAATATATTTTTTGCAGAAGTCTGTGTCTTTATGTTTAATTAAAAACTTTGCAAATGTAGCTAAATATGCATTGGGGTTTGGTTCTTTATATAAATTATTCTTAACAGGATCTGGCTTAACATTGTAAGTTGTTTCGAATTCTTTTGCCAAATTTGCTGGCATTTTATTAAAATAATAACCTCTTAGTAGGTGACGACCAAAACGATTTCCTGAACAATCGTCCATAGCTATGTAACCTAAAGATTGTACTTTTTGATGCAAAATTGTTCCGTCAAAATAGCTGCAATTGGAACCAGTACCAAGAATACAGACTATTGCTTTTTCACTTTTTGGAGTGGTTGCATAAACGGCTGCATAGGTATCTTCATGAACGGTGACGGTTGCTTTGGGAAAATATTTTTTAAAGACTTCCGTTAAAAAATTTTTCATTCTATCAGTGCCACAACCAGCTCCATAAAAAAATAAACTTTGCACTTCTTTGGCATTATGAGAAATATCAAATCGATCGTTTAATCGTGAAACAATTTCTTCTGTGTTTAGTACTTCTGGATTCAGTCCCAATGATTGTGTGGTAAATAATACTTTGCCAGAATCGTCTATTGCAATCCAATCTGCTTTGGTTGAGCCGCTATCTACTAGTAATTTCATAAAAGATTTTAGATTTATAATTTTAGATTTAGGTATATGCCTTTATTTCTAAAAAAATTATATTTAATTTAAGTTAACGTATTTGAAAGATTAAAATTTACTTGCCATGATGAAGTTAAATTGCTATTTTCCACCACTTGTAATGCTAACAAGATGTAAATAACTGCAAATAAAAAAAATCTCATTAATAGCAAAACTAATGAGATTTTAGAGAATATAAAATTTTATTTTAATTTTGCAATATGTACAGCTAAATCTATCAATTTGCTAGAATATCCATATTCATTATCATACCAAGAAATAATCTTAAAAAAAGTTGAATTTAAGCCAATTCCAGCATGTGCATCGATAATTGATGTTCTTGGGTCTGAAATAAAATCTTGCGAAACCACCAAGTCTTCAGTATATCCTAAAATTCCTTTCATTTCGTTATCTGATGCTTTTTTCAAAACAGCCATTATTTCCTCATAAGAAGTTTCTTTAGCAACCTTTACAGTTAAATCGACTACTGAAACATCAATAGTAGGAACGCGCATTGACATTCCGGTTAATTTTCCGTTTAATTCTGGAATAACTTGACCAACTGCTTTTGCTGCTCCCGTCGATGACGGAATGATGTTTACAGATGCTGCCCTGCCGCCTCTCCAATCTTTTTTTGATGGACCATCAGCAACCATTTGAGTTGATGTCGACGCATGAACCGTTGTCATTAAGGCCTCTACAATTCCGAAATTATCATTGATCACTTTGGCTAATGGAGCTAAGCAATTGGTAGTGCATGATGCATTTGAAACTACTAAATCTGTTGATTTTGCGTTTTCATGGTTTACACCCATCACAAACATTGGTGCATCTGCAGATGGAGCCGAGATAACAACTTTTTTTGCACCTCCTATAATGTGTGCATTTGCAGTTTCTTTAGTTGTGAAAAAACCAGTACACTCTGCTACAACATCAACTTCTACTTCGTCCCATTTCAAGTTTACAGGATCTTTTTCGGCAGTAATTCTGATGTGTTTTTCGTTTACGAAAAGTTTTCTTTCTTTTACTTCGACTTTGCCATTGAAACGTCCGTGAACTGAATCGTATTTTAACAAATATGCCAAATGATCTACATCTAGTAAATCATTTATTGCAACAACTTCAACATTGTCGCGGTTACAAGATTCTCTAAAAACTATTCGACCTATTCTTCCAAAACCATTAATTCCTAATTTTACCATTTTAAATTTTATTTAAATTTTAAGGTATCAATTTCTAAGTTTCTTAATATTCTATTGAAACCTTCAAAATGAAACTATTTTTTTATGTTGACATTATATCTGAAACTCTCAATAATTCTGCATCAATTGGATAATGTCCTTTTATAGCTTGTTCTAACGGTGTTAACGTAATTTGATCTTGCATCACGCCGACCATAAAATTAGACTTACCATCCAATAAAGATTCTACGGCTTTGACGCCAAGTCTTGATGCTAAAACCCTATCAAAGCAAGATGGTGCACCACCTCGTTGCATGTGACCCAAAACTGAAACTCTAACATCGTATTCTGGCAAATGTTCTTCAACATAATCTTTTAATTCAAATACGTTTTTGCCCATTTTATCACCTTCTGCAACAACAACAATACTTGATGATTTACCTGAAGCTTTACTCTTTATCAAAGATTCTAATAATCTGTCAAGACCTAAATCTTCTTCTGGAATCAAAATCTCCTCTGCTCCTGCTCCAATTCCAGCGTTTAAAGCTATATGTCCAGCATCGCGACCCATAACTTCAACAAAGAAAAGTCGGTTGTGCGAACTTGCGGTATCGCGAATTTTATCAATTACTTCAACAACGGTGTTTAGTGCGGTATCGTATCCCAATGTATGGCTTGTTCCAAAAATGTCATTGTCAATTGTTCCAGGAATCCCCATTACTGGAAAATTATACTCTTTATTAAAAACCTCGGCTCCAGTAAATGTTCCGTCACCTCCAATAACTACAACTGCATCGATTTGTGCTTTTTGCAAATTATCATGTGCTTTCTTGCGACCTTCAATGGTCATAAACTCTTTTGAACGAGCTGATTTCAAAATTGTACCTCCTTTATTAACAATGTTGTTCACTGCGCGTGGCCCCATTTCGTTGAAATCGCCTTCAATCATTCCTTGGTATCCTCTATAAATTCCAATACATTCTATATTATGATAGGCACATGTTCTAACAACAGAACGAATTGCAGCATTCATTCCTGGTGAATCTCCACCTGAAGTTAAAACACCTATTTTTTTTATCGTTGTTGACATAAAATTATTTAAATTTGTAAATTTATAAAAGAATGTAAGTTAAAACCATAAAGGTTTGAAAATTTTTAAGAATATGATAAAATTCAAACGTTTTCGTTGATAAGTTTTATTTTAACAGCAATTTATAAACAATTCAATTGTGAAAATAAAATAATTTTTAAATAAATTTTATTTAAAATCAGTTTTCTTCTGTAGGAATTGCTTCTTGATTGGGTTTTAAATCTTCTTCAGTTTTTTTCTTGTCGTTTTCTGATGGTCTGCTTATTCTTAAATCTGAGTCGGGAATTTCGAAATCATTAGTTTTTATTTTAGAATTTTTTTCAGCTTTCTTTTTAAAGAAATTAATTTTGCGGATTAATTCATTAAAGGTATCAAAATCAACTTCGTATGAAATTCCACCGCCTTGTGTATAGCCAATTCCTTCGCCTATATAATTAATTTCATTTTCACGATTAAAAAACCGTAAATTCAGCGTTCCATCTTCATTAACTCTGTATAAAACTTCTACATTTCCTATAATTGCAGATTCGTTGACGCCACCAACCGGTACACCCAATTTTCCATTAATGCTAAATCTTTCATTAAGTTGTGATGATATGTTTACATCTACTCTACCGCCGGCATTTGTTTGTCCAACTGGTGTAATATCTGCAACATTATAGCCTAATCCTAGTTTTATTTTACTGTCTTTATCTTGGAACAAATCATCAAAAAGACTACTTGCTTTTTCAAATAAATTGCTTGCTAAAGCAGTTTGATTAATTCCATCTGGACTTAAAAAACTTCCAGTCGATAATAATACCAAAGATTGTTTTTGACGAATGTCTTTATCATCTAATTTGGTTTGTATTTCTGATTTTAAAATAGAATTTACTGTTGGAAAATCAATATTAAAATCGGGGTCAGGATTACTCAAATTTCCTTTTATTCCAATCGTAAGATTTACCGGAACTTTTCTATTAAAAGATGGGTTTTCTAATAAAACGCCGGGGTTTGCAGTTGTTTTATAAATGGCTTCTAAATTCAAATCAGCTTTTAATGGATCACCGGTCCAAATAATAGTACCGAATTTTTTTACGTCAAATGTTTTGTTAATAATTCCTCCATATTTAAAATCATATTTTCCTTCAAATACCTGAAAGTTACCTGTCATAATAAATTTACCTAACGTATTGATGGCCATGTTGATATTTCCATAACCTTTTCCTGACATTTTATGTCCTTCTCTATTTATAAGAATATCAATTGTTGCATCGGGTGTAATATCTAGCTCAAATTTTAATTCAAGCCCATTATAATTTTTTTTGAGTTCGACAACTCCTGTTTTTATATTTTTTTTTTCTCCAGCTGTTACAAACCTAATATAACTTTTTTCACTAGTTGCTTCAGCTTCATTTATTGGAATTTTAATGTTTGTATTTTTATTTGATTTCGCGTTGACATTTATAAATAAACCAGAAATAGGTCCTTTGATAGTTGCTTCACCGAGAATAAATGCTTTTCCAAAAAAACTAGCATCTTCAGAATCTTTAGTATCAAGAGCCAAAATATTGTCTGATTCTAAATTCAAATTTAACTTCCAATCTCCAAAATTTTTGTGTTCAATATTTCCTTCTAAAAAACCTTGTGTTTTATAAACTGTATCGAATATATTTGCATTTCTGATTATAAATTTTCTTTTAGAAACATCTACAACCGATTGATTTTCAAATCCGTAGTTTACATTCAAATACGGAATGCTCAATCCTGATTCATCTAAATAAAGTCTTCCGTTCATGTCAAAGTCTGCAACATCTCCTTCTATTTTTACATTTCCCGATGCAAATCCTCGGATGTTTGTTATTGTTGTGCCGCCAATTCTACTCAAAATCCCCATATTGAACTTGTCCATTTTTAAGTCCAAATCAACAGTAGTCTTATTATTTGTTAGCGAAAGTCCACCTATTGCCGAAAGTGATTCAAGATTTTTGTTCTCTAAAGCCGATTTTATACTAAACTTTTCTAAATTGTCATTGCCAGAAATTTCGAGATTTAATTTCCCTAGTTCTGTATTATTTATTTTTAAATTTTCAATATTTACATCGGCAGTTGGCTTGTATATATTATCTTTTTGCAAAATTTCCACATCTCCATTAAGAATTCCATCTATTGTAAATTTTTCTAAAGTAGGCGATATTTTATTTAAATCTACTTTGTTAAAGCTTAATTTTAAATCTTTATTTTGTTTATTTTGCAGATTCCCTAATAAAGAAATCGATTGGTTTTCATGAGACATTATTATATCTTCAATCACAAATTCGGATAATTTTTTATCAAAAGTTACTTTATTCTTAACATCTTCATTTGCATTCAAAAACCATAAATTTTCCTTGAATTTCACTTCTGATTTTTTTAAACCTACAACGTTTTTGTTATCATTGTTAATTGTATGGAATAAATTGAGATTGAATGAATCTTTACTTTTATTGCCACCTTTAAATTCGGTTCTTAAAAATAAAGTATCGTTTTGAGTAACATTTATCAAGCTAAATTCTTTTATTTTATAATGTTTCGTTCGAACACTATCAAGCTCTATATAAGTGTTGTATAACGGATTTTTGTTGTCAACTTCGATTTTTAAGTTGTCAAAATAATTGTCAAATGCCGCAATTTGCGGAGCACTGAATTTGAATTTAAAATCGTCAGAATCAGAGTTGATACTGCCGTTGATTTTGGTGTTTTTGGCAATTTCAATTCCTGGATAAAAAATTTCTATAATTTTATTATAAATTGCAAAATCAAATTTTAAAAATTGTCCTCTAGGAATTTTGTTGGGTTTGTAGTTAGCATAAAGGCTACCTACTGCGTTTTGTAACATATTTTGCAATTGCTCAAACTTAAATTTTCCTTCTATATGACCTTCAATAATATCTGGCGAATTGATATTAATTTTTCTAACATTTAATAAATCAAAACTTGAATTTAATTCAAAATCATCAAATTTATAAGTTGTTTTTTTGTTCTGATAACTTGCGTTTATGAAGTTTACTTTTCCAACCAGATTGTCAATATTGCTTCCAACAACATTCATTTTTATTTTACCTGAAAATTTTGAAATCGAATCATTTATGAAATTTAATTTTTTAAAATCAGCAAAATCAATTTTAGTATCAAATATATACCTATTTGATTTTTCACTTAAATCAACAATACCATTAAAGTCCAGAACCAAATTAGGGTCATTAACTTTTATTTTTCCTGTAAAAATTGGTTTTTTAAAATACCCATTTACATCTACATTTGAATAATCATAATTGTTATAAAAAACTTTTTCAATTTTGCCTGAAAAATTAGTTTCTAAATATTTTTGAGTAAACCCTTTGCCATCAACATCAACATTCAGGGTTATCCTTCCAATATCTTTTCGATTCAAAAAAGTGCCAATATCAAAATTATCCAAAGCAATATTTCCAGAATAATCAGAATTATCAATATTGTCAATGTTTGACATATCAAGATTTGTAGTTATGTTTCCCAATGCAGTTGTCATAAAAACATCTGCAATAATGGTTTTCATTGTTACTTCGGTGTTTCCTTTAATTTGAAATTGGCCTAATTTTTTTAATGTAAAAGGCAGTTTTTTTCCTAGCAAATTAGGTAAAACCGATACTAGGTTTTCATAATTAGAGCTCACATTATCAAATTTGGCCTTCATAAAAAAATCTTGATTTTTTTCTTTTTTACCAAATAAATTTTTAAAATTGATATCTCCAATAATTTGAGTGTTTTTATTATCAGATAAATTCAATTTAGTAAAAAACATATTATTTAATGTACCACCAATTTTTGATTTGATTGCAAAATGTTGGTTTTTTCCAATTTCTTTATAAAAATGAAAAATATCATTTGAAGCAATCAATGCAGAATCTATTTTAATATCAAAAACAACCTTATCATTAAAATTAGCAAAATCTTCTCGATTATAACTCATTATTATCCTACCCTTAAAAACAGATTCCTTTGTGATAAATGCTAATTCGTTGAGTTTTATGTTTTTTTTGGTATACGAAAATTTAGAGCTTAAGTCTTCTACAAATAATCCTCGATGATCCCAAAAAGACATATTTTTTATATTTGCATCGATATTTGACCCTAAAATTTGAAAATTTACAATCTCTGAATTTAGTTTTTTTATGTCTAAATCTTTTGGCACCAAACGATTTTCATCGGTCATAATATACATTGAATTGGTAATAAAAACCCGATTGGCTTTTAAAAGAAAAGGTTTGTTTGACTTTTTTGCTTCATTATCTTCAAAAGCATTAATGAAATGATCAAAATTATTGAGTTTATCGCCCTTATGATTATAATTATTAAAAATTAATCCATCAAAACGTAAATCACCAAAAATTAAATCTCCATCAATGATATTATTTATATCTAAAATATTGGTGTTAATACGTTTAACATAAAATAGAGTGTCATTTTTATAATCTTTAATAAATACTTTTTTTAATTTTATTCCTCCTGTGTAGGTAATTGCTATGGCATCAATATCTATATCTACTTTATATTTTTTATTGATTTTTTCTACCAAATAATGAGCCATTTTGGTCTGCACAACTGGCATAGAAAGTGCAATTACAATTACTAATAAAAGTAAAATCAAACCAAGAATGGTATATAAAATTATTTTCTTTGTTTTTTTGATAGGTTGCGTTTTATTTTTAGATTCTATGCGAAAAATTCACCAAAAAAAGCTAATTTTGGCTTCGATGTAAAAATATGATTTTTATATCAATTTTTGCCAAAATAAATCAAAAATTGTGCCTTTTTACATGCAAAATAGAGATATTTATATTCTAGCAATAGAAAGTTCTTGCGACGATACTGCTGCTGCAGTTTTAAAAAACGATCAAGTTTTGTCAAATATTGTAGCCAACCAACTGATTCACAATCAGTATGGAGGCGTAGTGCCAGAATTGGCGTCAAGAGCTCATCAGCAAAATATTGTTCCTGTTATTGATGCAGCGTTAAAAAGAGCGAATATTAATAAAGAGCAACTATCGGCGGTTGCATTTACTCAAGGTCCAGGATTAATGGGTTCTTTATTAGTTGGAGCTTCTTTTGTAAAATCATTTGCATTGGCATTGAATATTCCATTAATTGCTGTAAATCACATGCACGCCCACATTTTAGCTCATTTTATTAACGAAGATGGATTTGATAGACCAACTTTTCCGTTTTTGGCACTTACAATTTCTGGGGGGCATACACAAATTGTGAAAGTCAATGATTTTTTTGATTTAAAAATAATAGGAGAAACTACAGACGATGCTGTTGGTGAAGCATTTGATAAATCGGCAAAAATTCTAGGTTTGCCTTATCCTGGTGGACCATTGATAGATAAATATGCTCAGCTAGGCGATCCGAAAGCTTTTTCTTTTACTAAACCAAAAATTGCTGGGTTAAATTTTAGTTTTTCGGGTTTAAAAACGCAAATATTATATTTTATTCAAAAGAAAAAAATTGAAAATCCATTGTTTATTGAAGAAAATTTGAATAATATTTGTGCCTCAATTCAAAATATAATTGTCGAAATTTTAATGGATAAATTAAAATTAGCAGTTGTTGAGACTGGAATTTCTCAGGTTGCAATCGGTGGTGGCGTTTCTGCCAACTCTGGAATCAGAAAAACATTAAAAGAAACTGAAGAAAAATATGGCTGGAAAACGTATATTCCAAAATTCGAATATACTACAGATAATGCAGCAATGATTGGAATTGTTGGTTATCAAAAATATTTATCAAATATATTTGAAGATTCAAAAGTGGTTTCAAATCCAAGGATAGAATTTTAGATAGCAAATGTATGACATTTAAAACATTAAATTTTAGACTTTAGTTACTTTACAAATTAATAAAAACAAATGCAACTATTTTACAATCCAGCTATTTTAGCAACCGACGAAACTTTCTTTTTTGATAAAGAAGAAAGCAAACATATAATTAAAGTTTTACGTAAGAAAGATACTGATATTCTTCATGTAACGAACGGATTAGGTTTTTTATTTACAACACAAATAACTTTAGCATCTGATACAAAATGTACGGTCAAAATTATAAAAGTTGAACAAATAGAAAGGCAAAGGTTTAACTTGCATCTTGCAGTTGCACCAACAAAATTAAATGACCGCTATGAATGGTTTTTGGAAAAAGCAACCGAAATTGGCATTTCGGAAATTACACCTATTATTTGTGAGCATTCTGAACGAAAATTTATAAAAACCGATCGATTTGAAAAAATTATTCAAACTGCAATGAAACAATCCAATCAATGTTTTTTGCCAATTTTGAATGAACCAATATCTTACAATGAATTTGTTGCTAAGAAATTTGATGGGCAAAAATTTATTGCACATTGCGAGGAAACCAATAAAAAAATATTAAAAGAAGTTTTAAAAATTAATGAAAAAATCACTTTGCTTATTGGTCCCGAAGGTGATTTTTCTGTTAAAGAAATCCAACAAGCTATTGATAATAAATTTATTGCTGTAACTTTGGGTCACACAAGATTGCGAACCGAAACTGCAGCAATTGTTGCTTGTCATTCGGTGGTTTTTATGAATGAATAAATATTTAAATGAAAAAAATACAAATATTAATACTTATTATTTCATCTCTTGGATATTCACAAGAAATTGCACTTATGAAGTATTCTGGAGGTGGAGATTGGTACTCCAACCCTACTTCTTTGCCCAATTTAATTAAGTATTGCAACGGTACTATTAATACTAAAATAAAATTAAAACCTGGTTTGGTTGAGCCAAGTAGCCCAGATTTATTTGGTTATCCATATGTGCACATGACCGGACATGGAAATGTGGTTTTTAGTCAAAATGATGTTGAAAATTTAAGAAAATATTTGAACTCCGGTGGATTTCTTCATATTGACGATAATTATGGAATGAATGAATTTATAAGAAAAGAAATCAAGAAAGTTTTTCCTGAAAACGAATTGATTGAAATTCCAGCAACACATCCTATTTTTCAAAAACCTTTTCCTTTTCCAGCAGGAATTCCAAAAATTCATGAACATGATGGCAAAAAACCGCAAGCTTTTGGAATATTTGTCAATAACAGATTGGTTTTAATGTATTCCTATGAAACTGATTTAGGCGATGGTTGGGAAGATCTTGAAGTGCACAACGACCCAAAAGAAATTAGAGAAAAAGCTTTAAAAATGGGCGCAAACATCTTGAATTTCATTTTTAACAATTGATTTTTTTGTTTTTAATTAAATTTATTTAGAAAAAATATCAAATTTTTTTTACATTTTAAGTATATAACTGATTATTACGTTGAATTATTCTCAAATTATTAAATTACCAAGTAAAAAAGATGCTATTTCGTGCGGGGATTTTGCCTCTCAATATTTTATTTAAAGTTTATGCTTCCAAACAGGTAAAAAAACTAAAATTAATGCAGTATTTGCAGTTGGTGGTTCTATAGCTTCTGTTGGAAATGTTTGAGTTTTTTTTACATCAAAATTAATACCTTCAATATAGCAGGTTTTTTTTTGCTATTTTTGTACTTCAATTAGAGAATATGACCTCAAAAATAATTTCAAATGGCATTTTAAAAGCAATTTTTTCAATTATAGGATTTGCGATTATTTTGTATTTTTTATTTAAAATATCAACTGTTATAATATATTTGATTATTGCGTTAATATTGACATTAATTTCAAATCCATTAGTAGAATTTCTAAAAAAACGTTTGAAATTTAAAAATACACTTGCGGTTAGTTTTACAATTTTGTTTTTATTTTTGATGGTGGTGGGTTTCATAATGATGTTTGTGCCATTAATTGTTGATCAAGGCAAAAATCTATCACTTTTAAATAGTGACGCTATTCAAAAAAATATTTTAGAATTGGTCAAAAAAATTCAAGATTTTCTTGAAACACGAAATATTGATGCAGGATATTTGTTGAAAGAATCTCATGTTACCGAAAAAATAAACTTTAATTTCTTGCCCAACTTTTTGAATTCTTTCTTAAACACAATTAGTAATTTTGGAATGGGTATGGCATCTGTGTTTTTTATTTTATTCTTCTTTTTAAAGGATAAAATAAGTTTCATTATCGGAATGCGTAAAATTTTACCTGACGCGCATGAAGAAAAAATATTGAATTCAGTTGAGAAAATTCGAGAAATGTTAAGTCGTTACTTTATTGGTTTAATTATTCAATTATTTATTGTTTTTGTGATGTATATTTTAATTTTATTAATATTTGATATTCAAAATGCTTTTATTATAGCGTTTTTATGTGCAATATTAAATATTATTCCATACATCGGACCATTAATTGGATCTGTTTTAGCTGCAATTTTGACGATGATTTCTAATTTGGGTGGAGATTTTCAAACCGAAATCTTACCAACGACATTATATGTTTTAATTGGTTTTTCGATAGTTCAAATAATAGATAATAATGTTTCGCAACCAATAATTTTCTCAAAAAGTGTTAATTCACATCCATTAGAAATTTTTTTGGTAACATTAATTAGTGGTTTTATTTTCGGCATCACTGGTATGATAGTTGCTATTCCGTTTTACACAATGATAAAAGTCGTAGCTAAAGAATTTATTCCCGAAAATAAAATAATTCAACTAATTACTAAAGATTTATAGTTTTGATTGAAAAAATTTTAAATGATAAAATTCAACAGTTTATCAATCAAAATATTGGAAGTAATATTAATCAATTGGCATTTAAAAAAAATCCCTTTCCAGATATTGATTATGTGTAAAGTTTCACTACATTGTTGATGGCATTTCGCTCCCTTCGGGGTTTTCTTTGAAGGCGTAGCCGAAAAAGAAAACCCCGAAGGGAAAAGA
>JAYVIW010000019.1:0-40052 GCA_043769905.1 Bacteroidota bacterium | reverse complement strand
TCTTTTCCCTTCGGGGTTTTCTTTTTCGGCTACGCCTTCAAAGAAAACCCCGAAGGGAGCGAAATGCCATCAACAATGTAGTGAAACTTTACACATAATTATCAAAGTCAAAAAATAATTTAACTACTGATATCATTTCTTTTGAACCAGAGTCATTAGATTCAGCTCTTGAAAAAAATTCTTCGTTGCTTGCAACTAAGTATTGTGCATTAGCACTTACAGTTAAAATCAAAATCATTATTCTAAATAAATTCTTCATCCTTTAAATAACTTTATTTAAAGTTGATATTAGGAAACTTCATCAACAAATTTTTTAGACAAACTCCTCAAAAACTCGTTTAAATACATATTCTATATTTTTTTTATGAGTATACCCTTGTATTTTTGATGTTTTTTGGTTTTTATATAACTTTTGCTTCATCAACCTACCAAATAACTTTGTTCTTTCATTTTTTATATTGGTTTTATCTTTTGACACTAAAAGGTTTCCAAAATTATGATTTAATAAAATTTTAAAATTTCTTTAATCTATTTTAATATAAATATATTTTTTAAATTTTAGCCAGAAATAATATTATTAACTTCCGTGTCAGCAAAACAATATAAAACAGCTTTTAATTTTTTGATAATAAAATCGTTGTTCAAAAAAAAACAAATTGTTGAATGGGTTTGGCAATGCTATAAATTTGTCAAGTTTAAAATGAAATTATAAAATAATGCATTGACGCTGGCTATTGGCACGATAAACTTATTTGATTATGTTTACTAGAAGTGGTAATTAGCTTACTGCCGCAGGGTTAGGTAAAACCATCTATAGCTGATTTTATATAATTGATTTTAATAATATGTAGTTTATATAATCAATAGTGTTCATTCTTTACCCAAAGTACCATTTATCTTGAAAAACCAAATCTAGTGGAATCGGAGATGAAGCAACAGCATTAAAAGTTTTTATCTGATTAAATGCGTACTTGGGCTAATTACGTACAAATTCGTTTTTATTTACATTGTAGATGAATCGGTTATCATCTTTTCAATAATGTAATTGGTACTAATTTTGGGCACAATCTAAAGCCGATAATTTGATTTTCAAGTTGTCATAAAATGTTGGTCTCAAGTTGATATTTTCTGTTAAACTTGAATGTTTATTAAAATTATTGCCATTTATTGGGTCGATAGTGTTATATGCATATTACTTCATTTTCTTAGAATAGCTCATGTTAATGTTTTTTTCGATTAAACAAATAATAAACTAAGTTTTATAATAAATTGCTTAATTTTTTTCGACTTAAATTTAAAAATTCAAAATTATTTACGGAATAATCAAATAATATTTGATGATCATTTAACCGAAAATATTAAAATATTGTTTCAAAATTTAATTAACAAAGAATTACAAATTCGTCAATAATATATTTTGAATGAATACAAATACATTTATATTTTAATTAAGAATAATGAATAAAAACTGTACTTATTTAGTTGTAGTCTTTTTTATTGCCAATATGGCATTTTCTCAAATTGAAAAAATGGTTTTCGGAACAATCATTTGCGATAATAAAATGGTTGCAAATATTCAAATAACTAATTTGGTTTCTGAAAAAAGTACAGTTTCCAATCCGAATGGAACGTTTTCAATTCTAGCAAAACCCGACGATATGTTGGTTTTCACATCTATCGATTTTGAATATAAGCACCATTTTTTGGAACCAGAAGACATTATTAAAAATAATATCATCATTCAACTTGTCAAAAAAATTGAACAGTTAGATGAAGTTGTTGTTTACCAATCAAATGAAATAGATGCGGTAAAACTTGGCATTTTAGACAAACCTGTTAAATCTTATACGCCAGCAGAACGAAGACTGAAAAATGCAGGAAAAGTCACGCCTGAACTTTTATTAACCGGATTAGCAGGTTTATCGTTACCAATTGAACCTATAATCAACGCAATTTCTGGTAAAACCAAAAACCTCAAAAACGAACTTAATGTTGAGAAAAAAGAATTACTTTTAATAAAAATAAGCTATTTGTATGAAGACAATTATTATACAAATAAACTAAAAATTGATAAAAGTTTAATAAAAGCATTTCAATATTTTGCATTAGAAGACGAAAAATTTATTGCAGCGTTACAATCCAAAAATAAAACCAAAATTAATTTTAGCATGATAGAATTGGCTCGTATTTTTAATAAATTGCAAACCAATCAAAAATAAAATGCTTACTTTAGCATAAAATATACCTTTATATGAAGCATTTTTATTTGACAATATTTTTAGTGGCAATTCAATTTGGATATTCGCAAACAACATCAAGAATTTTATTGAACGGTCAAGTAAAATGCAACGAAAATAATGTAGAAAATGTAGTTGTTTTTAATTTAAACTCTAGGAATGGAAACGTCGTAAAAAACGATGGAAATTTCGAGATTAATGCTAAAGTCCGTGACACTTTGGTGTTCTCGAGCATTAATTTTTTTACAAAAAAAATTGTTTTAGAAAATGAAAATTTTAATGAAAATCCATTTGTAGTCAAATTAGAATTAAAAATTACCAATTTAGATGAAGTAAAAGTTTTTAACAACAATGCAAAATACAATCCGATTCAAGGAAACACTCAAAAATATGTTGACAAACAATTTTCCGACGATAGCTTATCTTCACCAAAAAACCCAAATGTTTATGATGGGCAAACACCAGGCGTAAATTTTGTAAGACTTATTAAAGATGTTGTTAAATTATTCAAAAATGAAAACCCAAAACAAACCGATTATTTTGCTAATATCGATTTTACAGAACTGGTTTTAAAAAAAGTAAAATATTCTTATTTTACAAACACTTTAAAACTCAAAGATGAAGAAATAAGATTATTTTTAGTGTTTTGTGAAAATGACGAAAAAGCCAAAGATTTATCGAGATATAAAACAAATTTTGAGTTAATGGATTTTTTGTTCAATAAAAATAAAGAATTTATAGCAATAAAAAACAGCTCAAAATGAAAAAAAATATTATATTTTTCATTATAATTTTTGGATTTTCATCATTTGAATTGCATAAGTTTTATGTATCGATTTATCAAATAAATTTCAATCAAAAAGACAAAAGATTAGAAATTACTTCAAGAATTTTTATTGATGATTTGAATAAAGTTTTAGAATTAAAATACAATAAAAAAACTCATATTTCTGAAAAAAATGAAACTCCCGAAGATATCGAACTAATGAAAAAATATCTTTCAGAAAATTTTATTATCAAAGTAAATGGCGTCACAAAACCACTAAATTATTTAAGCAACGAACTCGAAGCCAATATTTTGATTTGTTACTTCAACATAAAAGAAATTTCTAAGATTAAATCATTAGAAATTAAAAACAAATCGCTTTTTGAGTTAAAGGTTGACCAACAGAATATTATTCACACTAATATTTATGGTAACAAAAATAGTTTGTTATTGACAAATGACAATGAAAAAGGTTTTATCAAAATAAATTGATTAAAATATTATCAAAAAATGTATTTTTACTGCAAGAAAATTTATCAATTAATGAAAAAAATATTATTAACAGTTTTTTCTTCATTTACGTTTGGCGCAATGGCACAAGAAAGCCCAAAAGTTAAAGAATTGGGTCATGAAGATGGCAACAAATTTCGTCAAATGTACAACGATTTTGCGACACCAAACATGTACCGTACTGCATCTGGAGCTCCAGGTCCAGAATATTATCAGCAGCACGCCGATTATAAAATGGATATTGAACTGGACGATAAAAACATGAAAATTTATGGCGTAGAAACCATAACTTACACTAACAACGCCAAAGAATCACTAGATTATTTATGGTTGCAACTCGACCAAAACATCTTGGCAAAAAACTCGCAAACGGCATTAGTTCGAGATACAAAAACAGAATCTGCTGTTAGTGTAGCTAGCTTCTCACGCGCTTTTTTGGAAGAAAAATTTGAAGGCGGTTTTAACATCCAATATGTAAAAGATGCTTCTGATAAACCAATAATTTATGCCATTAATGAAACAATGATGCGTATAAATTTAGATAGACCTTTGCCTAAAGGCCAAAAATTTATAATCAAAATCAAATGGTGGTTCAATATCAATAATTACATGATTGACGGCGGTCGATCTGGTTACGAGCAATTTAAAGATGGAAATAGGTTGTACTGTTTGGCACAATTTTTTCCAAGAATGGCAGTTTACAATGATGTTGAAGGTTGGCAAAACAACCAATTTTGGGGGCAAGGCGAATTTGCGTTGCCGTTTGGTAATTATGAAGTTAACATAACAGTTCCAGCCGATCATGTTATGGAAGCAACGGGTAATTTACTAAATAGAGCGGAAGTTTTTACACCTGAACAAGTAAAAAGATATACACAAGCTCAAACATCTTATGACAATCCTGTAATTATTGTTACTCAGGCTGAAGCCTTAGTTGCTGAAAAAGGGTTTTCTGAAAAAAAGAAAACTTGGAAATTCAAAGCCGAAAATGTTCGTGATTTTGGAATATCAACTTCACGAAAATTTATTTTCGATGCTATGGCGGTTAAATTAAATGACAAAACCGTGATGGCAACATCAGTTTATCCGAAAGAAGGCAATCCGCTGTGGGAGCAATTCTCTACTAGAGCCGTTGCCCATACTCTTAAATCTTATTCAAAATATACATTTGATTATCCATATCCGAAAGCTGTTTCGGTCAATGCACAAGATCAAGGAATGGAATATCCTATGATTTGTTGGAATTTTGGTCGACCAGATGCCGACGGAGAATATTCGGATGATGTAAAATATGGTATGTTAGGTGTTATTATTCACGAAGTTGGACACAATTATTTCCCAATGATTATCAATTCGGACGAACGTCAATGGACATGGATGGACGAAGGTTTAAATACTTTCATGCAATATCTAGCCGAGACCGAATGGACAGAATCTAAGTTTCCTTCTCGAAGAGGTCCAGCAAAATTGATAGTTCCTTATATGTCAGGCGACCAAAAAATGATTGACCCAATAATGAGCAATTCCGAATCGATTCGCCAATTTGGTAACAATGCTTATGGCAAACCAGCAACTGGATTAAATATTTTGAGAGAAACAATCATGGGCCACGAATTATTTGATTATGCTTTTAAAACTTATGCTAACAGATGGAAATTCAAGCACCCAACACCAGAAGATTTTTTTAGAACTATGGAAGACGCATCTGCTGTTGACCTTGATTGGTTTTGGAGGGGTTGGTTTTATTCAACAGATTATACAGATATTGGTATCAAAGAAGTTAAGCAATATTATGTAAGTAATGAAGAACCAAAAGGATATAAATTGCCAGAAATTAATAGACGAAACCGTTTTTTGATGTCGGGACCAAAAGTTTTTATGGTTGTTGATAATTCCGAAGAAGCAATTGCAGCACTAAAAAAACCACTTAACATTAAAGATATAAACACGTTAGATGAATATTTAACTTCAAAATTTTCTGCCGATGAAAGAGCTAAATTAAAAACTCCAAAATATTTCTATGAAGTCACTTTTGATAAGCCTGGAGGACTAGTTATGCCAATAATTATTGAGCTGACATTTGAAGATGGAACTACCGAAAACCATACTTTTCCAGCTCAAATTTGGAAAATGAATGATAAAGAAGTAGCAAGAACATTTGCAACAGAAAAAATAGTCAAAAAAATTCTGCTTGATCCAAAGCTACAAACGGCAGATATTGACTTGAGCAATAATACTTGGCCAAAAGAAATTTTGAAGTCTAAGTTTGATTAATTTATAAGTGAGTTTTTGAATTCAAAAAAACTATAATTTTCTAAATAAATTGTTTATTTTTACCGATTCTAAAAACGCAAAATGATTATCCCAAAAACAAGAGAACAAATAGAATTAATGCGTGAAAGTGCATTGCTTGTCTCAAAAACACTTGGACTTATTGCCAATGAAATGGTGCCTGGCGTCACAACGCTAAAAATTGATAAATTGGCTGAAGAATTCATTCGAGACAACGGTGGAATTCCTGGTTTCAAAGGACTTTATGGTTTTCCAAATACTTTGTGCGTAAGCCCAAATGCGCAAGTTGTTCACGGCATTCCAAATAATGTTCCGCTAGTGAGTGGCGATGTGATTTCGGTTGATTGTGGCGTTTTAAAAAATGGTTATTATGGTGATCATGCATATAGTTTCGAAATTGGAGAAGTAGCACCTGAAATAAAAAAATTATTGAAAGTCACCAAAGAATCATTATACATAGGAATGCGTGAATTCAAAGCAGGAAACCGTGTTGAAGATGTAGGAAATGCTATTCAAAAATACTGTGAATCGCATGGTTATAGTGTTGTTCGGGAATTAGTTGGCCATGGTTTGGGAACCAAAATGCACGAAGAACCCGAAATGCCAAATTACGGTAAACGTGGTCGTGGAAAATTATTCATTGAGGGAATGACAGTCGCCATAGAACCAATGATTAATATGGGAACAAAAAACACCAAACACCTAAAAGACGGCTGGACAATTTTGACAGCCGACGGAAAACCATCAGCGCATTTTGAACATAATGTTGCGTTAATAAACGGAAAACCTGAAATTTTATCAACATTTGATTATATTTATCAAGCTTTAGGAATTGTAAGTAATGAGGAAGATGAATTTAAACAAAAATTGGTTGTTTAGAGAAATCGCTATCAAAAATAAAAACAATTGAAAAAACTCTTCAAACTAATCTTAAACACAATACCAAGACCAATCCTTATAAGATTGAGTTATGTCGCAAGACCAATTTTGGCATTTTTATTAAAAGGCAATAAATTTACCGATCCAATAGATGGTCGAAGTTTCAAAATGTTTTTATCTTACGGATATGGAACACAAAGAAACAACGTTTTGTCACCAAGTACATTATCATTAGAACGACACCGACTGTTGTGGTTGTATTTGCAAAACGAAACCGATTTTTTCACAGCAAATAAAAAAGTTTTACATTTTGCACCAGAACAAGCTTTTTATAAATTATTCAGAAATCAAAAAAATTTAGATTACACAACAACAGATTTACTGTCGCCTTTGGCAGATGTAAAAGCTGACATTTGCAATTTACCATTTGCTGACAATCAATATGATGTTATACTTTGCAACCATGTTTTAGAGCATATTCCAGACGATACCAAGGCAATGAAAGAACTTTTAAGAGTTTTAAAACCTGGCGGAATGGCAATTTTACAAATTCCACAAGATTTGAATCGTGCAGCAACTTTTGCAGACGATTCGATTGTTGATCAAAAAGAAAGAGCCAAAATTTTTGGACAATATGACCACGTTCGAGTTTATGGCAGAGATTATTTTAACAAACTTCGAAGCATTGGTTTTAAAGTAATTGAGGAAGATTATACTTTGAAAATCAGTCCGGAATTAGTCAAAAAATATTGCTTGGCAAAAGGGGAAATTATTCCGGTTTGTTTTAAATAAAAACTTATAACTAATTTTCACGAATTTTTATTTTGTTTAAAATAATGAAATTCGTGCTGAAAAATATAATTGTGCATCACCAATTTTGTTTCGATATTTCATTTGACGAAAAACTCGGTTTTTTTGTTCCAGTTGCTTATATTTTAAGTAATCATGACAAAATTGAATATGTTGATAAAAGAGCTACTGCAACAATAATTAAAAGTTTTGGACTAGAAATAAATGATTTAAATGCTGATATAAAAACTTTACTTTCAATAATCGAAGTTTTAAAACCAGAAAATCTTTTTAAAAAATTCGATAAAAATACAAAAGCAAAAAAAACAATTTTCGATTTATTGAATGATAGAACTTTCGGAA
This sequence comes from Bacteroidota bacterium, assembly GCA_043769905.1. GTDB lineage: Bacteria > Bacteroidota > Bacteroidia > Flavobacteriales > Flavobacteriaceae > Flavobacterium. Next base: position 32,216 of record JAYVIW010000019.1, on the reverse strand, counting down.
AAATTATTCGAGATTTCATAGATTTTAAAATAAATCAGTTTTTGACGCTTGTTAATGAAAATAATTTTTCGCTGTCAATTAATTTAAAATCGAGTAAAGAATTTTACAAATTTAGAGTTTCAACTAAAAATTCGGTACTCGAAACCAAACTTTTTTTTGATAAAAACGAATCGGGAATGAGTTATTCGTTGCAATTATCAGAAAATTCAAAATTATTTTATCCATCAAATAAAAAAATTATAATTGTACTCAATGAGCCAAGTTGGTTGGTAATTGATTCAAATTTATTTCAAGTAGCTAATGTGAATTCGAATAAATTAAAACCATTTTTGAATAAAAAAACCATCGAAATTAAAACAGAAATGGTTTCGGAATTTTTTCAGAAATTCATAAAAGATATTGTCAAGAAAGTAGATATCGAAGCCAAAGGTTTTAATGTAATTCAGAAAAATAAAATAGTTTCCTGTAAAATTATTCCAGTTGAAGATTTTTTTAAAAAGAAATACAACCTTGAAATAATTTTTGATTATGATGGTTTTTCGTTTGCCAATCATTCTCATAAAAAAACGCATTCAATTATCGATAATGATGCAAATAACGAAATTCAAGTCATGCAATTCAAACGAAATTTTGAACAAGAATTGCAATTCGAACAAAAAATTATTCAATTTGGATTCGAGAAAAATGACAATAATTTGTTTTCATTATCCCATAAAAACAAAGACGAATTCGAAGTCATAAATTATTTAATAGAAAACAAGTCAAGTTTTCAAAACGAAGGTTTTTTGATAAATAATTTATCAATATCCAATAAAAAAATCCAAACCGAAATTGCAACAATATCTATATCGAGTCATGAAAACAATGATTGGTTTGACTTAAAAATGATTATTAAATGCGGAAATTTTGAAATAAATTTTTCAGAGATTATTCCAAATATCAAAGAAAACAACCGTTTATTCAAACTTCCAGACGAAACTTTTTTTTTGATTCCATTTGAATGGATGACCAAATATGCAGCAATTGCCAATTTTTCGAAAATTAAAAACGGAAGTTTAAGTTTGCCCAGAAGCAATTATACAATCCTTGAAAATTTAGAATTAAATCAGATTTCACTCACCTCAAATAACGAAATTACTTACAACTCTTCAAATTTATTAAAAGCAACATTGCGACCTTACCAAATTGATGGCGTAAAATGGTTGTTGAAGAATCATAATTCTGGACTTGGTGCTTGTCTTGCAGACGATATGGGTTTAGGTAAAACTTTGCAAACATTGGCTTCGTTGGTTAATATTCAGGAAAATTTAAAATCAGAAACAAACCATTGCCAAGAAGATTTATTTTCGATTGTTGAACAAAAAACCGAATATTTAAAAACTTTAATTGTTGCACCATCATCATTGGTCTTTAATTGGTACAACGAATCTCGAAAATTCACGCCTCATTTTCGACGTATTCAATATATAGGCAAAGACCGGAAATTATTTGCCAAAAGACTCGACAAATACGACTTGATTTTCACGAGTTACGCTGTAATTACGCGTGATATTGAAATCTTTGAAAAATACAATTTCAGATATTTGATAATCGATGAAAGTCAACAAATTAAAAACCGGGATTCAAAAGTTTTTAAAGCCATAAATGCTATAAATACCGAACGTAAAATATCTTTATCAGGTACCCCGATAGAAAATTCACTGAATGATTTGTGGTCGCAAATGCAGTTTATAAATCCTGATATTTTAGGTGATTTTAAATTTTTTACGAATTATTTTAAAATTCCAATTGAAAAGAATCAAGATTCCGATAAAATCTTGGAATTGAAAAACATTGTAAATCCGTTTATTTTGCGAAGAACCAAAGAACAGGTTTTGGACGATTTGCCTGAACTTAGCGAGCAAATCATTTATTGCGAAATGGATACAGCTCAAGAAAAATGGTACGAATCTGAAAAATCAAAAGCGAGAAACGAATTATTAAATATCGACGCTAAAAATAATAAAATCAATCTTTTGAATGTTTTAATGAAATTAAGACAATTGAGTAATCATCCGAAAATTTTGGATAAAACATCACATTTTGAATCAGGAAAATTTTTAGCGGTAACCAATTATATCCAAACGTTGTTGCAATCAGGACAAAAAATGTTGATTTTTAGCAGTTTTGTAAAACATATAGAACTGTATGAAAATTGGTGTAAAGACAACAAAGTAGATTACTGCAAGCTTATTGGTGAAACAAAAATTTCGGAAAGAGAAAATCAAATTCAACAATTTCAAGAAAATTCAGATACTAAAATATTTTTTATTTCGTTGAAATCGGGTGGAGTAGGACTCAATTTAACTTCGGCATCATTTGTGCTGTTGTTAGATCCGTGGTGGAATCCGTTTGCCGAAAAGCAAGCAATTGCTAGAGCGCACCGAATTGGTCAACAGAATAAAGTCAATGCTGTAAAGTTTATTTCAAAAAACACAATCGAAGAAAAAATAATTTTACTACAAGATAAAAAGAAATTATTGTCGGATAGCATTCTAGAATTAGACAATGCTCCTGTTGATTTAAATAATAATTTGAGTTTTTTATTGGAGTAAAATAAACTAATATGAATTTTTCGAATTATCACAAATTTCTTATACTGAAAATTAGAAATATTCATTAAAAACAATCAGTATTGATCATCAATTGATTATATTTACATAATTTTAAATTTTATATTCGCTTATATGTATAGAAATATTCTAAATTTATTAACCTTTTTTTTATTTACGTTTGGTTTTTCACAAATAGAAACTGAGGTAAATCCGGCATACAATATCAAAACAATAACATTGACGCAAAATGGTCAAAATACTATTCCAATCTATAGATTATCAGATAGTTTTCAGTTAGAATTTGATGATTTATATGGAACAGAATCTAATTTTTATTACAGATTTGTGCATTGTGACTACGATTGGACACCTTCTGATTTATCACGAAATGAATATTTGAATGGTTTTGACGATATTAGAATTCAAGATTATTTTAATTCATTAAATACACTTCAAATATATACACATTATAAAGTAGCTTTTCCTAATAAAAATACGCAATTTAAGGTAACAGGAAATTATATGTTAAAGATTTTGAACGAAGAACGAGAAGTCGTTTTTTCAAGAAAATTTATGCTTTATGAACCCAAAGTTACTGTCCCGATTCAGGTTCGTAGAACACGCGATATGAAGGTTTTTAACGAAAAACACAATCTTGATTTTGCAGTAAAATCGACAACTATTGTTTTTCAAAATCCATTGTTGAATGTAAAAGTGGCATTGATTCAAAACGGACAGTACAACAACCCTATAAAAAATGTCAAACCAATGTTTACGATGGGTAATGATTTGATTTACAAATATGACAAAGAAACCCAGTTTTGGGCTGGCAATGAGTTCTTGAATTTTGACACGAAAGAAATTCGTTCTCCTGGCAACAATATTTCGTATGTAAATACGCAAGGCGGGTTGTATAATACACATTTATTTCCAAACGAAGCTAGAGCAAAAAATGAATATACTTTTTTTCCAGATATAAATGGAAATTATAGTGTTAGAAATTTAAATAGCGTCAATTATGCAATTGAAGCCGATTATTCATGGGTCTTTTTTACATTGGCAGCTCCAGCATATTTTGGAAAAGGAGATATTTATGTAAACGGTTTATTTGATAATTACGGTTTATCACCAGAAAATAAAATGGATTATAATGCAGAAAAAGCCATTTATGAAAAAGCCATTATGATTAAGCAAGGATTTGTAAATTATCAGTATGTAATTGCAGATAAATCTGGAAAAATAGATTATGAAAATGCAGTAGATGGTAATTATTTTCAAACTGAAAACAACTATACAATTTTGGTTTATTATCGAGAAAATGGTCAACGGTACGACAAAATTATTGGTAAAGGCGATGCGAATTCCATTGATATTATAAATTAAATTTCTGTATTTATAAATGTCAACATTTGTAATAACCAAAAGATTCAACGACGAATATAAGTTTGAATATACATCAAGAAAAGGTAAAACAATCTTCACAAGCAACAGTTTTGAACTTCAATTTGAATGCGAGCAAGAAATTGAAAATCTAAAAAATAATTTATCGGAAGCAGTATTTTTGAAATCAAAATCATCAAGCGGAAAGTACTTTTTTAGATTAATCATAAATGAAAGACAATTAGCTGTAAGTAGAAAATATTCAACTCTTTTGATGCTAGAAAAAGGCATTAATGATATTTTGAAATATTCATTAAAATCTGAAACTATTGATTTTTCAGGTAATGAATTTGTTTTTCCAGAAGTTATTTTTTGAAGCATATATCAAACTATTGATTTTAAGTATTTTAACAAAACCAAAGCCCGTAAAATTTATGGGTTTTTTTATGTTTTTTTTTAAATGAAAGTTAACAAGAATAATGCAACAGCGTGTTTTATCATTTTCAAAAAACCAACAGCAGTTAGAATTTTCAACAGGCTCAAACGTCTCATTTTCACTACATTTTATTTCAAAAAATACAAAACTTATTAACAAAGTGCAACAAAGTGGTTTTTTGTGCAATTTTTTTGTATAATTTTGTAATCAATATTTTTACGACACAATTGAAAGCACTAAACGAGACTTATGAATGTAAAATCGACACCAAAAACCGGGTGATCATTCCTGTTGCCTTGAAAAAGCAACTCGAATCGGTTTTGGTCAACGGGTTTATTCTCAAAAGAGCGGTGCATCAACCTTGTCTAGAGTTGTATCCAATGGATTATTGGAACAAGTTAATGGGTAAACTCAATCAATTGAATCCTTTTTTGAAAAAAAATCAGGACTTTATAAGAATTTTTAAAGCAGGAGAAAAAGTAGTAGAAATAGATAATTTTGGCAGAATGTTAGTTCCCAAAGATTTGATGGTATTTGCCAAATTATCAAAAGATTTGGTTTTAACTACATCAATAACTAAAATTGAAATTTGGGACAAAGATTTATATGAAAAAACTATTGGAGCACTTAGTATTGAAGATTTTAGTGCACTTGCCGAAGAAGTAATGGGCGATATTGATTTTAACGATTTTTGATAACCATGGAATACCATAACCCAGTTCTATTGCACCCATCTATTGATGGATTGAACATTAAACCTGATGGCGTTTATGTAGACGTCACTTTTGGTGGTGGTGGTCATTCTCGTGAAATCTTGAATCGACTGGGACCAAACGGAAAACTTTTCGCATTTGACCAAGACGAAGATGCTTTAGCCAACGCAATTGATGATGAACGTTTTACATTAATAAATGAAAACTTCAGATATATAAAACGTTTTTTGAGGTTTTACGGAATCAAAGAAGTCGATGGAATACTTGGCGATTTGGGTGTTTCTTCACATCAATTTGATGTTCCGGAGCGAGGTTTTAGCACTCGTTTTGATGCCGAATTGGATATGAGAATGAGCAAAAAAAACGATTTAAACGCTTATAAAATAGTTAATGAGTATAGTGAAAATGATTTAAAACGTATTTTTTACGATTATTCAGAACTGTCAAATGCTCCAGCTATCGCTCGTGTTATCGTCGAAGAGCGAGAAATTGAACCTATAAAAAACACTGAACAATTAAAAATTGTTTTAAGTCGTTTTTTGCCTCAACACAAAAGCCATAAAATATTAGCTCAAATATATCAAGGCATTCGAATAGAAGTCAACCAAGAAATTGATGTTCTTAAAGAATTTTTAGAACAATCGCTTGAAATTTTAAAATCTGAAGGACGATTGTCAGTAATTTCTTATCATTCATTAGAAGATCGATTAGTAAAAAGATTTCTCAAAAATGGACTTTTTGAAGGCGAACCTGAAAAAGATTTTTTTGGAAATTTTTCGGTTCCATTCAAATCAATAGGAAAATTAATAGTTCCTGATTTTGCAGAAATAAAAATAAATAATAGAGCAAGAAGTGCTAAGTTAAGAATAGCAGAAAAAAAGAATGCTAGTCAGGAAGCAAAGGAGCATAAAGGTAACAAACATTCAATATAATTTTATCAATTCCCATCTGGGGTTAACAGCTTATTTATGAATGGAGTTTATAGCTTACTAAAAGCCAGATTTTTAATCAACGAAGAGGCAAACGCGACAAAAAACTGGCGTTTTATCGTTTTCTTGATTGTGTTGGCCATAATAATGATTGGTAACACCCAGAAATTTGAACAAAAAGTTTTCAAAATTATTGCCCTAAATAATGACGTAAAAGAATTAAGATCAGAATTTGTAGATAGAAGGTCGCAATTGATGAAGCTAAAAATGGAGTCAACAATTTCTCAGGAAATGGTTTCCCGAAAAATATTTCCGGCCGCCGTACCGCCAACAAAAATTAAAGTTTTAAAACTAGAAGAAAAAAGTTTTTTTAAGAAATTATGGTAAAAACCGATACAAATATCACTAATCGAATCTATATGGTCGCTGCTGCTATTTTTTTAATGGCGGTTTTGATTGTTATAAAACTCACGAATATTCAGTGGGTTGAGGGAGATTATTATCGGAAATTGGCCAAAGAACGTACCGTAAAAAATTTTGTGATACCTGCCAATAAAGGTAATATTTATTCAGCCGATGGTAGTTTGTTGGCAACATCAATACCTAATTACAACATCAGATTTGATGCTTTGGCTTCCAAATCAATTGTTTTTGAGAAAAACGTTAAACCTTTAGCCGATTCGTTATATTCTTTACTAGGAAAAACATCAAGTTATTATGAAACCGAACTCAGAAAAGCACGTGCTAACAACAGTAGGTATTATTTACTTGCAAGAGATTTAAGTTTCACAGATTATATGCGAATAAAAAGTTTTCCGATGTTGAATCTTGGTGCTTACAAAGGCGGAATTATTACTGAACAATTTACGGTACGTGAACATCCTATTGGAGTGATTGCCGAACGAACCATTGGTTACGAGCGTATTGATGCATCAGGAGAATTATTGCAAGTAGGCATTGAAGGTGCATTTGCAAAATATCTTAAAGGCAGTGACGGCAAAATTTTGAAACAAAAAATTGCCAAAGGGCAATGGAAGCCTATTAGCGACAATAATGAGATTGACCCACAAGATGGTTATGATGTTATTTCAACTTTAGATGTTTATATTCAAGATATTGCACATCACGCATTGCTTAAACAACTGCAGCTATATAATGCCGATCATGGTTGTGTGGTGGTAATGGAAACCAAAACAGGTCATGTAAAAGCAATTTCTAATTTGGGTCGGGCCAAAGACAGTTCTTATTATGAGACGATAAATTATGCTGTTGCTGAGTCTCACGAGCCTGGTTCTACTTACAAATTGGCCGATATGATGGCATTAATAGAAGATAAAAAAATCGACACAAATGCTGTCTTCAATACTTTTGGAGGAGAAATTACATTTTCTGGAAAAAAAGTACGTGATTCTCACGAAGGCGGCTATGGCAAAATTTCATTAGCAAGAGGTTTTGAGGTATCTAGCAACACAGTTATGGTCCAAGCTATTCATCAAAATTACAAGAAAAATCCATCAGAATTTGTCAATCATTTGAATAATTATGGGTTGAATAATCGCATTGGATTGCCGTTTCAAGGAGAAGGAAAACCATTTGTGCCACAACCAACCGATAAAACTTGGAGTAACATTTCATTGCCTTGGATGGCATTTGGTTATGGGGTTTCTATTACGCCGCTGCAAACGTTGACTTTCTATAACGCTGTCGCAAATAATGGCGTTATGGTGAAACCTCAATTCGTATCAGAAATAAAAGAGTGGAACAAAACAATCAAAAAATTTGATACAGAAATTATCAACAATAAAATTTGTTCACAAGAAACCAATCTCAAAATTAAAGCTGTTTTGACTAATGTTGTCAAAAATGGAACTGCTAAAGCATTGTATTCTAAAGACTTTTCAATGGCTGGAAAAACGGGTACAGCTGCCGTAAATTATGCCAAGAATGGTGGAGCAAATAAATATTATGCCTCGTCATTTGTAGGTTATTTCCCTGCTGAAAACCCTAAATATTCTTGTATTGTTGTGATTCACAAGCCAAATACAACAAACAATAATTATTATGGTGCCGATGTCGCTGGACCAGTTTTTAAGAGAATTGCCCAAAAGATTTTTACAGATGCACCAACTACGAACAACATAAAAAATATTGAACAAAAGAATATAAAACAAGAAAATAATTATGCAAATTTTTATTCAAAAGCCCAAGAAAAATTCAGATTGATTCCCAATGTTAAAGGAATGTCAGGCATGGATGCTGTCGCTATTTTAGGCAATTTGAAATTAAAAGTAAGAGTTAAAGGCATTGGAAAAGTAAAGTCACAATCCATTTTACCGGGACAACATATTATAAAAAACGCAACGATTGTTTTAGAATTGAGTTAAAGCTCTCCCCAACTCTCTTTAAGGAAAGGAGAAAATAGGAATAAAAATGAAAAATTTAAAAGAAATATTAAACAACGTAAAAATCGAAGCCATAAAAGGTTCGACAGAAATTGCTGTCAATAAACTAGAATTCGATTCTAGAAAATTGGTTGCAAACGATGTTTTTATTGCTATTCGTGGCACAATTTCAAACGGTCATGATTTTATCGATAAAGCAATTTCACATGGTGCAATTGCAATTATTTGCGATGTTTTTCCAAATGTCATTCAAGAAAATATAACTTATATTCAAGTAAAAGACACTAATTCGGCAATGGCTTTTATGGCTTCGAATTATTTTGATAATCCATCCAGTAAATTAAAATTAGTTGGAATTACTGGTACAAATGGTAAAACCACTGTTGCTTCATTGTTACATCAATTATTCAAAAAAGCGGGTTATAAAGTTGGGTTATTATCGACTGTAAAAATATTAGTTGACGAACAAGAATACAAAGCATCGCACACAACTCCAGATTCTATAACCATCAATCATTATTTAGACCAAATGATTGAAAACAAAGTAGAATTTTGTTTTATGGAAGTTAGCTCTCATGGTATTCATCAAAAACGAACCGAAGGATTAACTTTTGCAGGTGGTGTTTTTACCAATTTATCTCATGATCATTTGGATTATCATCCAACATTTGCCGAATATCGAGATGTAAAAAAATCGTTCTTCGATCATTTGCCGAAAGACGCATTTGCATTGACAAATATCGATGACAAAAACGGGTTAGTGATGTTGCAAAATACAAATGCAAAAAAATTGACTTATGCCTTGAAAACTTATGCCAATTTTAAAGCACAAATTCTTGAAAATCAATTATCAGGATTGTTATTAAAAATCAACAATAATGAAGTTTGGGTCAAACTTATCGGGACATTCAATGCTTATAATTTATTAGCCATTTTTGGAACAGCATCCGAGTTAGGATTAGAAGAACTGCAGGTTTTAAGATTATTATCAGAATTAGAAAGCGTTTCGGGAAGATTTCAATTTGTTATTTCTAAAGAAAAAATTACAGCAATTGTCGATTATGCGCACACGCCAGATGCTTTAGAAAATGTTTTGAAAACAATCAACAACATTCGAACAAATAGTGAACAACTAATAACAATTGTAGGCTGTGGCGGCGATCGTGACAAAACAAAAAGACCAATTATGGCAAATATTGCATCATCAATGAGCGATAAAACCATAATCACATCAGATAATCCAAGAACCGAAAATCCAGAAACGATTATCAACGAAATGGAAGCTGGTGTGGAACCACAAAATTTAAAAAAAACAATTTCAATTTCAGATAGAAAACAAGCCATAAAAACTGCCTGTCAATTTGCAAATGCCAACGACATTATTTTGATTGCAGGAAAAGGTCATGAAACTTATCAAGAAATTCAAGGCGTTCGCTATGATTTTGATGATATGGCCTTGGTAACCGAATTTTTGGAAACAAAATGACCACCAACTCCCAAAAAGGAGTGGTCAAACGAAATATAAATTTGAATATAAATTAACAACCTTGCCATTTTGCTCATTCTTCGCCGTGACGACCGTGTTGGGACTAATTAAAACATTATGCTATACTACATCTTCGAATATCTAGACAAAGTATTAAACGTTCCTGGAACCGGCGTTTTTCAATACATCACCTTTCGATCTGCATTGGCAATTATCATGTCGCTACTGATTTCTACTGTTTTCGGAAAACGAATTATAGAGTTTTTACGTAAGCAGCAAGTCGGAGAAACCGTTCGTGAACTAGGTCTTGCGGGTCAAACCCAAAAAGCAGGAACACCAACAATGGGTGGATTAATTATTATTTTGGCAACTTTAATTCCAGTTTTATTATTAACTAGATTAAATAACATTTATATAATCTTACTAATTGTTACAACTTTATGGATGGGAACAATAGGTTTTATAGATGATTATATTAAAATATTTAAAAAAGACAAGCAAGGTCTAAAAGGATTTTTTAAAGTAATAGGCCAAGTCGGATTGGGAATTATTGTCGGTTCAATGCTCTATTTTAGTCCTGTTGTAACCGTTCGAACAGACATTCCAAAATCAAACATTGTCGTCAACCAATCAGAAAGTACTATAAAACAAGCGCCAGTTTACGAAAAATCAACAGCAACAACGATTCCGTTTTTCAAAAACAATCAATTCGATTATGCCGAAATATTAGCCCCGATGGGCGATGGTTACCAAAACTGGGCTTGGTTAATCTTTATTCCAGTAGTAATTTTTATTATCACAGCTGTTTCAAACGGAGCCAATCTTACCGATGGAATCGATGGTTTAGCAGCAGGAACCTCCGCAATTTCAGTCATTGCATTGGGGATTTTTACGTTCGTCTCTGGAAATATTATTTTGTCAAGTTACCTAAACATCATGTACATACCACATTCAGGCGAAATGACGGTTTTTATTGCCGCATTTGTGGGGGCTTTAGTCGGATTTTTATGGTATAATTCTTATCCAGCATCAGTTTTTATGGGCGATACAGGCAGTTTAACAATCGGTGGAATAATTGCGGTGCTAGCAATTGCAACTCGAAAAGAATTACTAATTCCGTTGTTGTGTGGTATATTTTTAGCCGAAAATTTGTCAGTAGTACTTCAAGTTACTTACTTTAAATATACTAAGAAAAGATTTGGAGAAGGAAAACGAATTTTCTTAATGTCGCCATTGCACCATCATTATCAGAAAAAAGGCTATCATGAAAGCAAAATTGTAACAAGATTTTGGATTGTAGCTGTAATGTTAGCAATTTTATCAATAGTAACATTAAAGCTTCGTTAAATTAAAAATCGAAAATTAAAAATTAAAAATCTGCACAATGAAAGAAAATATTATACAAGAAAAATCATTTCAGTTTGCAGTAAGTATAATAAATTATATAAATATTTAATCAGTCAAAAGAAAGAGTATGTATTAAGCAAACAAATTTTGAGAAGTGGCACTTCAATCGGAGCAAATATTGAAGAATCAATTGGAGGAAGATCAAATAAAGAATTCCTTTTTAAACTTGAAATTTCATACAAAGAAACAAGGGAAACCATTTATTGGCTAAAATTATTGAAGGAAACGGATTATATATCAAATATTGAATTTGAAAGTATCCATCAAGAAGCGGAAGAAATTTGTAAAATTTTAGCAAAAATTATTATCACACTAAAAAATAAAGACAAATAATAATTAAAACTTTTAAAAATTTTGATTATCGACAACCACAAATTTTTAATTTTTAATTCTCAATTTTTAATTGATTTATGAAACGACTAGTAATTCTTGGTGGTGGCGAAAGCGGTGTAGGAACCGCAATACTCGGAAAACAAAAAGGTTATGAAGTATTTGTATCTGATTTTAGCAAAATTAAAGATAAATACAAAGAAGTGCTTACTCAAAATGAGATTCCATTTGAAGATGAAAGACACACCGAATCGCTGATTCTAAATGCCGATGTGGTTATGAAAAGTCCAGGCATTCCAGAAAATGCTTCAATTGTACAAAAAATATTTAAATTGAAAATTCCAGTAATTTCTGAAATCGAGTTTACTTTTCCTTTTACAAACGCCAAAACAATCGGAATTACGGGCAGCAATGGCAAAACAACAACAACAATGTTGACTTATCATTTACTCAAAGAAGCAGGATTAAATGTTGGATTGGGTGGCAATATCGGAAAAAGTTTTGCTTGGCAAGTTGCCACCGAAAATTTCGATTATTATGTTTTAGAATTAAGCAGTTTTCAATTAGATGGTTGTTTTCAATACCGACCAGATATTGCAATAATTACCAACATCAGTCCTGATCATTTAGATAGATATGAATACAAATACGAAAATTATATAGAATCAAAATTCAGGATTACAATGAATCAAACATCAGATAATTGTTTGCTTTATGATGCGGATGACCAAGCCATTTCTGAATGGTTAAAAAACAACAATACTAACGCTCAATTATTACCATTTTCGCTAACACAAACTTTCGAAACTGGAGCTTTTATAAAAAACAATACCATGAAAATAGTCCAAAATAATCAGGAAGATTTCGAAATAGAAACCCAATTTATTGCACTCGAAGGCAATCATAACTTCAAGAATGCTATGGCGGCTTCATCAGTTGCCAAAATTCTAGGTATTAGAAATAAAACATTGAGAGAAAGCCTGCAAAATTTTCATGGAGTAGAGCATAGACTCGAAAAAGTGCTCAGAATCGATAATGTGCAATACATTAATGATAGTAAAGCAACCAATGTCAATGCAGCATATTATGCGTTAGAAAGCATGAATGTTCCAGTAGTTTGGATTGTTGGCGGTGTCGATAAGGGCAATGATTATTCAGAATTGACTGCATTGGTTTACGAAAAAGTAAAAGCAATAATATGTCTTGGTATCGATAATAATAAAATAATTGAATCGTTCGGAAACATTGTCGATGTTATGGTTGAGGTCGATAATATGGAAGATGCCGTAAAAATTTCACAAAGATTATCCGAAAAGGGCGATGCAGTTTTATTGTCGCCATGTTGCGCCAGTTTTGATTTATTTGAAAACTATGAAGACAGAGGGAATCAATTTAAAAGAGCTGTTAGAGGTTTATAATATTATTATAAGTTGATAACCATAATTTTTTAAATAATTTTCAACAAGCATAAATATTTAAACTTTTAAATAAAAAATGAAGGAAATAGTAAAAAATTTAAAAGGAGACAAATCTATTTGGACATTCGTTGCCCTTTTAGCGTTATTTTCATTTATGCCAGTTTTTTCTGCAAGTAGTAATTTGGCTTATATGAACCATGGGACAGGCAACACAATTAGTTATTTGTTGACCCATTTGGCACATATTTTTGTTGGATTTATAATTATTTATGTGGTTCACAAAGTACCTTATCATTATTATCGTGGCATTTCGTTATTTGCATTGGTTTTAATATGGTTTTTATTAATTTACACACTATTTAGGGGTACAGTAATTGCGGGAGCCAATGCCAGTCGATGGATTAGAATTCCGTTTTTTGGAACTTTTCAAACTTCAACAGTTGCGTCAGTGGTTTTGATGGTTTTTGTGGCTCGATTTCTAGCCCGTAAACGAGAGGTTGCTATTACTTTTCAATCCTCATTTATTGAGTTATGGATTCCTGTTTTTATCACAATAATGCTTATTTTACCTGCCAATTTTTCAACTGCAGCACTTATTTTTTCAATGGTTTTGATGTTAACATTCGTTGGTAAATATCCTTTAAAATACCTTGGCATGGTTATAGGCTTGGGTGTTGTGGTTTTGACACTTTTTGTTGTTTTGGCCAAATCTTTCCCAAATGCTTTTCCAAATCGTGTTGATACTTGGATTTCAAGAATAGACAATTTCACAACCGACAAACCAGGTGAAGACGATTATCAAATTGAAAAAGCCAAAATTGCAATTGCATCAGGAGGACTGTATGGTTTGGGTCCAGGTAAAAGTGTACAAAAACATTTTTTACCACAATCATCATCAGATTTTATTTTTGCAATAATTGTCGAAGAGGGTGGATTATTGATCGGATTGGGTGTATTGCTGCTGTACCTTTTGTTGTTTTTCAGGTTCATGATTGGTGCTCACAAAGCCAACACATTATTTGGAAAATTATTAATAGTCGGACTTGGTTTTCCTATGATATTCCAAGCATTAATCAACATGGCAGTTGCCGTAGAATTATTGCCTGTAACTGGACAAACATTACCGTTAGTAAGCAGTGGTGGAAGCTCAATTTTGATGACTTGTGTTTCAATCGGAATAATTTTAAGCGTTACCAAAAAAGATGAAGAAATCTCTTTAGAAATTAAAGAAAAAGCCAAAAGAGATATTATTCTTGAAAAATTAATTGATGAACAAATCGAAAAAGAAAACAAGATACTTTTAAATACAGAAACTGAATTTTCAATAGCAGACCATTCCAAAAATCCAATGACGGCAATTGAAGGCATTCGAGAAAAAAAATAAATTATAATTCTTACAGATTTTTATATACAATGAAAACAAAAAAATTTATACTTAGTGGTGGCGGAACTGGTGGACATATTTATCCAGCAATTGCTATTGCAAACGAGTTAAAATTGCGTTTTCCAGATTCAGAAATTCTTTTCGTAGGGGCAAATGACAAAATGGAAATGCAAAAAGTACCGCAATCTGGTTATAAAATCATTGGTTTGTGGATTGCTGGTTTGCAACGAAAACTGACTTTGCAAAATGCAATGTTTCCATTAAAATTATTATCTAGTTTATTCAAATCAAGAACAATAATAAAAAGTTTTAAACCTGATGTCGTCATTGGGACAGGTGGTTTTGCCTCTGGTCCGTTACTAGAAATGGCAAATATGTTAAATATTCCAACAGTTATTCAAGAACAAAATTCTTATCCAGGAATTACAAACAAATTATTGAGCAAAAAAGCAAATAAAATTTGCGTTGCATATGAAAATTTAGAAAGATTTTTCCCAAAAGATAAAATGATGCTGACTGGAAATCCTGTCCGTCAAGATTTAATTAATATTGATGAAAAACGCCAAGAAGCCATTAATTATTTCAATTTAGATCCAAACAAAAAAACACTTTTAATTCTTGGTGGAAGTCTTGGAGCACGAAGAATCAATCAGTTAATTGAAAAAGAATTAGCATTTCTAGAGTCAAAAAATGTTCAAATCATTTGGCAATGTGGCAAATTATATTTTGATCAATATAAAATTTTCAACACAAATACTCATAAAACACAACTCACATCAGTTTTATCATTTATCGATAGAATGGATTTGGTTTATGCCGCGGCTGATATTGTGATTTCTAGAGCCGGAGCATCATCAGTTTCAGAGTTGTGCATCGTCGGAAAACCTGTTATTTTTATTCCATCGCCCAATGTTGCCGAAGACCATCAAACTAAAAACGCAAAATCGATTGTCGATAAAAATGGTGCGTTAATGTTGACAGAATCCGAATTAGAATCCGAATTTGAACCATTGTTTAGCGAATTATTAACCAATGAAAATTGGCAAAAAGAGTTGAGTACAAATATCAAATCATTGGCATTGCCAAATGCGACCAAACAAATTGTTGACGAAATTGTTAAATTGTTTAAAAAATAAATTTTATTATTAAATGAATTTAAATCAAATACATAACGTTTATTTTATTGGAATTGGCGGCATCGGCATGAGTGCTTTGGCACGGTATTTTAAAAATATTGGCAAAAATGTGGCCGGTTACGACAAAACCGAAACCGAGCTAACAAAAGATTTGAACCAACTTGGAATTGAAATTCATTTTGAGGACAATGTAGCTTTAATTCCTAAAGATTTTTTAATAGAAAATACTTTGGTAATCACAACGCCGGCAGTGCCGAAATCGCATTCGGAATGGAATTTTTTCTTAAAAAATAACTATGAAATAAAAAAAAGAGCCGAAGTTCTTGGCATTATAACCAAAGACACTTTCTGTTTCGCAGTGGCAGGAACGCACGGAAAAACAACAACTTCGAGCATTTTAGGTCATATTTTATATGAATCGGGTGTCGACGTAACAGCTTTTATTGGTGGAATTGTCGAAAATTATAATTCAAATTTAATTGGTTCTGGAAAAACAATAACTGTTGTTGAAGCCGACGAGTTTGACCGTTCGTTCTTGCATTTGCACCCAAATATCGCTTGTATTACATCAATGGATGCCGACCATTTGGACATTTATAAAGATTCAGCAAGTATTGAAGCATCGTTTGTAGAATTTGCAGATAAGATTGCAGATAAATCTAAATTGTTTATTACAAATAATTTGCCAATTGAAGGCGTAACTTGTTCGGTAAATGACAATGGACTTTTTAAAGTTCTCAATATTAGAATAGTAAACACAAACTATATTTTTGATGTACAAACACCATCAGAAACTATAAAAAATTTACAATTCGGATTGCCCGGAAAACATAATTTAATGAATGCATTAATGGCTTTGGCGATGGCAAAAACTTTCGGTATCCCAAACGAAGACATCGCCACAGCGTTAATCTCATTTATAGGAATAAAAAGAAGGTTTTCATATCAAATAAAAACTGAAAAACTCGTTTATATAGATGATTATGCACATCATCCGACAGAAATAAACGCTGTCAATCAAGCAGTTTGCGAATTGTATCCAGACCAAGGGGTTCTGGCCATTTTTCAGCCTCATTTGTTCAGTAGAACCAAAGATTTTGCTGATGATTTTGCCAAAAGTTTGTCTCAATTTGATGAAATTCTTTTACTAGATATTTATCCGGCTCGAGAATTGCCAATGGATGGCGTTACATCAAATTGGTTGATGAGCAAAATGACCAATAAAAATGTTAAATTAGTTCAAAAATCAGATTTAGTTCATGAAATTTTAAAATCAAATAAAAAAATAATTGTTACAATTGGTGCAGGAGATATTGGTGCAATGGTTCCTGAAATTAAGTTGGCGCTTTTGGATAAATAATAAAATAATTTATGAAAAATATCAATTGGCAAAACATTAGATTAGTAGTAATTTTGGGACTTGTAATTTTTCTTTATTCATTTTCATCAATCAGAAATGAAAATCGAAAATTAGCAAAATCTGAAGTTGTTTTTGTCGGATTAAACAACCTTTTTGTTAAGCAAGAAACGGTTAATAACATGTTAATAGATTATAAAAATTCTGTAACAACTATTAAAAAAGAAAATTTAGATTTGTTGAAGCTAGAAAATGCTATCGACAAACAGCCTATGATTGAAAAATCACAGGTATTTGTGTCTATAGATGGTGTTTTAAAAGCGTTCGTAAAACAAAAGACGCCAATAGCGAGATTGTTTAACGAAAAAGGAACTTTTTACATTGATTATCAAGGTAATGAAATGCCAATTTCTGAGCATTTTACAGCAAGAGTTCCAGTTGTTTCGGGGGAAATCAACACAGAAAACAGCCAACAATTATTCGATTTATTTCGAATTATATACGACGATGGGTTTTTGAAAAAAAACATCATTGGTATACAAATTTTGTCTAACGGCAGCTTAAAAATGAAGAATAGAAATTATGACTTTGATATATTTTTTGGAAATCCGATTAACATAGCACAGAAATTTCAAAACTATAAAGCATTTTATCAAAAAGCATTTGCAGACAAAGCATTGAATAATTATAAACATATCAATCTGCAATTTACACAACAAGTAGTATGCACTAAATAACAGATTATGGGAAATGAAAATATTGCAGTAGGTCTAGACATTGGAACTACAAAAATTGTTGCAATGATTGGCAAGAAAAATGAGTACGGAAAATTAGAAATTCTTGGAATTGGAAAATCCAAAAGTCTTGGTGTAGCACGTGGTGTTGTCAATAATATTGCTCAAACAATTTCGTCTATTCAACAAGCAGTTACCGAAGCTGAGGAAAACTCGGGGTATAAAATAAACGATGTAGTTGTTGGTATTGCTGGACAACATATCAGAAGTGTGCAACATAGTGATTATATTATAAGAAATAATCCAGACGAAGTGATTGGCGACAATGACATTCAATTATTGATAGAAAGAGTCAACAAATTAGCAATGTTGGCTGGCGAAGAAATTATTCATGTACTGCCTCAAGAATTTAAAATAGATGGTGATGCGGTAACCACAGAGCCTGTCGGAATGTGCGGTACAAGACTAGAAGCAAGTTTTCATATAGTTGTGGGTCAAGCAGCGGCCATTAGAAATGTAGGTCGTTGTATTTTGAGTTCAGGAATCGAGTTATCCGGAATAACCCTAGAACCATTGGCATCGTCAGAGGCGGTTTTGAGTCATGAAGAGAAAGAAGCAGGAGTTGCATTAATCGATATTGGTGGTGGAACAACCGATTTGGCCATTTTCAAAGACGGAATTATTCGACACACTGCTGTAATTGCGTTTGGCGGTAACGTTATTACTGATGATATCAAAGAAGGTTGTTCGATAATTGACAAGCAAGCGGAGTTGTTGAAAGTGAAATTTGGTTCGGCTTGGCCAGGCGAGAATAAGGACAACGAGATTGTATCTATTCCTGGATTGAGAGGTCGTGAGCCAAAAGAAATTTCGTTAAAAAATCTTTCAAAAATAATCAACGCCCGAGTCATAGAAATTATTGAACTGGTTTTTAATGAAATAAAAAACTATGGTCATGAAGATCCACGCAAAAAATTAATTGCAGGAATTGTATTAACAGGCGGAGGTTCACAACTAAAACATATTAAGCAATTAGTAGAATATATTACAGGAATGGACACCAGAATTGGTTATCCAAACGAACATTTGGCAGGCAATTCTAGCGAAGAAATTTCTAGTCCATTGTTTGCAACTGCCGTAGGTTTGGTCATGAATAGTATTGAAAAAAACAATAAAAGTGCTTACCGAATAGAGAAAAATGCAACACATAAAACAGCATTTACTCATCAACAGATCATTAAAGAAGAAATTGTTGAAGCAATTACAGAACCTGAACAACCAGTTATAGAACCAGTATCTACAGCAAAAAAAATAAAAGAATCATTTATAGAAAGGTATTTTGAAAAATTCAAGACTTTTCTTGAAAATGCAGAATAAATTCAAATAATTACAAGTGTGCGAAAGTACATTTCAATATAATAATTACTAAACAAGTAAAAAAAAACCAAAGTTATGACAAGCGAATCAGAATTTGGAAATATTTCATTCGATTTACCAAAAAATCAATCCAATGTAATCAAAGTTATTGGAGTAGGTGGTGGTGGCAGCAACGCCATCAATCACATGTTTAAGCAAGGCATTAAGGGCGTTGACTTTATTGTGTGCAACACAGATTCTCAAGCATTACAAAACAGTCCAGTGCCTAATAAAATTCAGTTAGGAATCAATCTAACCGAAGGTCTTGGTGCTGGAGCCAACCCCGAAGTTGGGCAAGAATCGGCAGAAGAAAGTATTCTTGACATAGAAAAAATGTTGGACAGCAACACCAAAATGATTTTTATCACCGCAGGAATGGGTGGTGGAACTGGAACAGGTGCTGCACCAGTAATTGCGAAATATGCCAAAGAAAAAGGCATATTGACAGTTGGAATCGTTACAATTCCATTTCAATTCGAAGGAAAGGTGCGAACAGAACAAGCAATATTGGGCGTAGAAAAATTACGTGCACAAGTAGATTCATTAATAGTAATTAATAATAACAAACTTAGAGAAGTATACGGAAATCTTGGTTTCAAAGCAGGATATTCTAAATCTGACGAAGTACTTGCAACCGCATCTAGAGGAATCGCTGAGGTAATTACGCACCATTATACTCAAAATATTGATTTGCGTGATGCAAAAACCGTACTTGCCAATTCTGGAACCGCAATCATGGGTTCAGCTATAGCTAGTGGCGATGGTCGTTCTAAAGAAGCAATTATCAAAGCGCTTGATTCACCGTTATTAAACGATAACAAAATAACTGGGGCAAAAAATGTGCTTTTGCTTATTGTCTCTGGTGGTAACGAAATTACTATTGACGAAATAAGCGAAATAAACGAACACATTCAATCCGAAGCGGGTCACAATGCCAACATTATTATGGGGGTAGGCGAGGATGAAACTTTGGGCGATGCTATTGCTGTAACCATAATCGCAACTGGTTTCAACATAGAGCAACAAAACGAAATCGTAAATACCGAACCAAAAATAATTATTCATTCGCTAGAAGATGAGCAAAAATTGGTTCGTGATTTGACCATAAAACAAGTAGAAGCTTTTCAATTAGAAAACCAAACAGCAAACAATGACAATGATAAAATTGTATTTGATTTGTTGGATGAACAACCAATTTCTAAAGTAGCTATCTCTGAAAATGAATTGATGGTAATGTCAGAATTTATTAAAAATCTAGACGTAACTTTCGAAATTGTTTCGCCAATAAAAGATATAGATTTTCAAATAACAAATGCAACAGCCCAAGTTTTTGAAACAAAATCAGCAAGCGTTGACGAAGAGCAAATTACATTTTTATTTGATGCACCAATTGCAAAAAAAGTACAAGAAATTGCGTTGACCGAGAATGAAAACCAAATATTTTTTGAATTAACCAACGAAACCAAAAACATAAAAGTGAACCAACCTGTTCATGTTGTGCCAATTACAGAAGTTAATGAAACAGGAACTATTAAGTATTCATTAGAACATTACATGGAAATTGAGGAACAATTAACAACCTCAAAACCAGCAGCAATTGTTCAAGAACCAGTAGCTGCCGAGTTGAACATCACAATGAAACAAATTGACCAACTAGAAGAAAGATTAGCAACAGGTGGCAATAATATTTCACCAATGGACAGGTCAATAAGCGAAACCATGAAAATGGAATTTGACGACCGAAAAATGCGTTTAAAAGAATTTAATTACAAATTCAAAAGCAGCAAACTCGATGAATATGAAAAAATTCCTGCCTATAAAAGATCGGGAGTAGAGTTGAATAACATAGCTGTTAACAATGCCAATTCAAGAACATCACTTGGAACAGATAGCAACAATGATAACCAATTGAGAACTAACAATTCTTTTTTGCATGACAGCGTAGATTAGTTTACATTTACACCCGAAAGCTTTTGGGATTAGTCAACGCAATCAGTTGATTATGATGTTTTAAATCTGATTCCTAATATTTAAAATTTAATATTAAAATGAGTTTATCAATAAAAATAATGGACGAAATGAAAACAGCAATGCGTGCCAAAGACACCGTTGTTTTGGAAGCATTGCGAGCCATCAAATCAGAAATATTGTTGGCACAAACTGCCACAGGAAGCAAAGAAGAAATCACCGAAGCTGACGAAATCAAAATTTTACAAAAATTAGTAAAAATGCGAAAAGACAGCTTTGAGATTTTCACAAACCAAAACCGCCCAGATCTAGCAGAACCAGAAATGGCTCAGATAGCAGTAATTGAAAAATTCTTACCAGCACAACTTTCCGAAGCAGAAGTAGAAGCAATTGTAGCCAGAATCATTGCCGAAACTGGAGCATCAGAAATTGCATCGATGGGAAAAGTTATGGGATTGGCATCGGCACAAATTGGCGGCAGCGCCGAAGGAAAAACAATTTCTACAATCGTAAAAAAGTTGTTAGTTTAAATAAAAATATGAGTTCCTCTAATTCCCACTTCGGGGGTTAGGGGTCTTTCAAGGCTTCGTAGTTCAACTGGATAGAATATCAGATTTCGGCTCTGATGGTTGCAGGTTCGAACCCTGCCGAGGTCACTTTTTTAAGGCTTTGTCAAGGTTTTTTACTTTGACAAAGCTTTTTTTATTAATATCAGAAACTAGTAATAATAATTTTTATCTTTAATAAAAAAAATATTTTTGATAGATGTTTGCTTATGTTACTAGACAAAATGTCGTTACCGAAAGTTAGTAGGAATTGTGCAATGCACTTCATTTAGATTATTGATATACCTTTTTTAGACTTTTCGGAGCGGGTTCCAGTTGCCCAAAAAATAATGTTTTGCAGCATATTAAGACTATAAGTAATTTTAATTTCATTTTGTGAAATTATTAAAAAAAACTACAACTTTTTTGTTTACTGTATTTTTTTTTGTTTTGTTTGCTTGTGTTTGTGGGCGCAAAGTCGGAGACATTTGCGCAGCAAACTTGATGTAGTTTAAACTTTTACTTTTGGACAAGCTTCGTAGAGCGGGCGTTCAACCTCCAGCAGATGTATTAAGTAAACTAGCCAATGTTTTTGGAACTTCTATTGATTATCTTGTTAATGGAACTATCCAAAATAAAGCAGAAGAATCAATTGACGATAATTTACTTTTAAAACAGTTTAAAGCGGTCGAACAAATGAAAAAAGATGATAAAAATGTAGTGACTAAATTAATAGATGCCTTTATTCTAAAATCTAATTTACAACAACAATTAGCATAAAAAAACCGAGCATCGCTCGGCTTTATTATAACTATTTTTGCTTTTAATCCAAAACCTTAATTGGAACTTTATTTTTAGATTTTATTATCCCGTGATAAACTTTTGCATTATTTTCCTTTATTGTTTGTAAAATATTACGAGGTAAAACCATTTTATAATTGCTTGAATCACTTGCGATTTTCAATTCAGCAAAATATTCCTGTTTAGGTTCCAAATATGCGTAATACAATCTATTTCCATCATGTCTAATTGATCTGTTTATATTTACTGCACACTCAAAAAACAAAACTTCGTTTGGATGAATAAAAAAAAGTTCATCTCTTTCTGTATTTTTAAAGTATTCTATCGAATGATCGTATTTAAGTCTTTTTTCTTCTAAATTAATCCCTTCTAAATAATTTAAAGCATAGTCTTCGGATTTACTATCAAATAAACATTTAGTTGGTTGAAAGTATTTTACTTCCACATTTTTTTCATCATAAATTGACATATTTACACCATTTTTTTTGGGTATAAACATTTGCAATTCAGGCAAAGTGGTAATATTATTAATAAAATACAATTGATTAGAATTATTTTTCAATGAATATCTAATAATATTAATTGTGTCTTTATTCGTGTTTTTTGGATATGAAAGTATTTCTTTATTGTAAAAAGTAATTTCTAAATCGTTTATTGAAGAATCATTTGCTTTCGAACAATTTATTAGAATCCCAAAAATTAAAGTTATGATTAAATATTTCATTATGTTGAAGTATTATTTTGATAAAAATTATTTATACAGTCTAATTTGATTGGCTTTGTAATTCATCATTTTAATTACATAAGATGCATTATCACCCATTCTATATTGGAAAGCATAAGCATCATATTCCATCGCAGACAAATAACCCCCTAGAGTTTCACCAAGAACTGGTACATAATTTCCATTTCCATAAAGACTTTGCCATGCTGAAACCATAGTCTTGTATCCCATGTAAGGTGTTATAAATTGAAAAGCATGACGGTATTCGTGAAATAAAACGCCTGCATATTCTAAATTTGTTTGATATTGCATAATGATTTTATTTACAGAAACATTACCTTTTACCGTTGTTGCTTTGGTTGACATATCTTCGTTATCATAATTAACACTTGGTTGTCCTCCTGCTTCATAAGCACCTTGCAATCCTTCTACTCCTTCGTGCATTTTAACGAGACCCGCATCTGAAAAATCAGGTGCTTCCTTTGCAAATGCTTTATTTTTAAAGCGAGACAGTAAAGATTTTCTGCCCGGATGCATCGCGTGATTTAGCCCACTAGCAAACCCTCCGTGCATGGAATGATTGAAAACTCCTACAATTAATCCCGTTGTTGCTCCTTGCCAAAAATTACCACCAGTTAACGAGGCACCAACTCCACCCATAATTGTTCCAAATGCTATTTGTCCAAAACCAGAACTTCCGCCAAATCCTTCATATCCTGTTCCTGCAATGCCATATCGTTGACCATTGGCACCTATTGTTGTGTTTTCTCCGCCAGAATACAAACTATTTGCCAAACTTGCAACGGCACCAGCAGCAAAACCTTGCCAAAAATCGCCACCAGTTATAGCTGCCATTCCACCATTAAAAACACCATGTGCTAAGGCTTGCACCGTTGTTTTGACTGCAAAATTACCAATTGTGTTTACTGCTGTACCAATGCCAAAAGTTGCAACTGCTGTAAAACCAGTTGTTAACGATGAGGTTATTAATCCCATTGCGTTAATGTGCTCGTTAAAAATTAATGCTTTACCAACATAAGCAATTGCAGAAATTAAAACTGCTATCAATATCGGGTGGTTACCACTCGGGTCAGTGTACTTCAATGGGTTGTTCAAGCAATAACCATATCTATTATAATCTTGTGCTTTACTTGGGTCTTACACCTCATTGTCGGTTTGCAAGAAACGGCGCAATTTTGGGTCATACAACCTGGCATTCATGTTTATTAACCCAACGCCCAACAAGTGCTCGTGACCTGTGTAACCTCTTTCTGTAAACGTTAATCTTGACAATGTATTGCCAGCACCGTTTTGAATTTTGACAATGTCGCCCCAAGTGTGTATAAAATATTTTTTTAATTACTTATTTTAATTACAATAAATTTCAATTTGTATTTAAAAAATCTACTGCATTTGATTTAATAAAATATAATTTTTTTGGAATAAATAAATCTTGATTCATTTTCATTTCTGAATTAATTAATTTAGGTAAGGGCTCAACCATATGCCAATTAATTATTGTTTCTTTATTTAAAATTTCTCCTTCAAAATTCACATAAAAATTTTCAAAACCACTATGATAAAATTGATTTTTTTTAATTTTAATTTCTAGATAACATTTTAAAACATTACCCTCAACTGTAAATAAATTTTTAGATTCTTTTATTGATTTTAATATTTCATTTCTATAATCACGTAAACTGGTTTCGTTTTGTTTTGCTAAAATATATTGAGGCTCAAACAATCTGTTTCCTTTAATAAAAGTTATTCCATTAATAGAATTTTGACTTATATAATCTTCAAAAACAAAATTTTCTTCAACATAGTAACCATCATATTTAATAGAATCAATTATATCTTTTTTAATGATAAATGAAGGACTAACTAATTTTAAGCTATTTGAACAATTGCAAAAAAGCAAAGATAATAAAGATAATAAAGGTAATAATGTGTACTTCATTTTTAATAAAATAAATATCGGCTGTTATAACTTCCACTATAATTGTAACCTCTTTTTTCTAAATTTCTATTAGGAAAATAGGGAGTGTTAAATCTTTCTGTATCATGTATGGCGTTTTGAATTTTATGTAATCTTTTTTCGCTATTGTTACCAACAAAATTTGCCTTACCATTACTAATGTAACCACCATAAAATATACCTCCTCTTAAGTTTGGATTAATTTCATTTATGTAAGTTGGACGTATATCTCTTGAATTGTAACTTAAGTTATCAGCGTTATCACTAATTGCTTGACCTGTAATCATACTGAATCCGAAAGCCAAAGAAACATCATTACTTACTTGATAGTTTACCAAAACACCACCAGTTCTTGATCTATCCCCTCTGTCTCCAAAAAAATCTTCATCAATTCTTAAACCAAACTGACCAACTTGAAAATCTAGTGCACCTACTTTTTGATCTGTTTTACCATCAAAGTAATTCATTGAAAATCCTGCACCATAAGTGTAATATCCATCATTAACCCCCATAAAAGGATTCCAATTTGAAAAATTTGAACGACCAGCACTTTCTCCTAAACTGCTCATTCCACTATTCATTCCAAATCCATAACCTCCTGAATAAACAAAATCACCTATCTGTCCACTAAAATCAATATTTGCTCCTAAATTAAAACCGCTAGATCCATACCCTATCATCATCGAAATACTTAAATTAAATTCTTTAGATTTATAAAGCGACATTGGTGACATTAGTTTTGAAGCAAATGGGTCAATAATTGTTTGAATTGCTGTTTTTAGATTAAAATTCATTATCGTTCCTACCGTTGGACTTAATCCAAAAGTCAAAGCAGCTGTAAAACCAGCAGTTAAAGAATACGTTATCAAGCCAATTGCATTTATATGTTCATTAAAGACTAAAGATTTTCCAACATAAGCAATTGCAGCAATTGCAACAATTAATAAAGGATTATTTCCACTCGGGTCAGTAAACTTAAACGGGTTGTTCAAGCAATAACCATATCGGTTATAGTTCTGCGCATCGGTTGGGTCTTGCACCTCGTTGTCGGTTTGCAAGAAACGGCGCAGTTTGGGGTCGTACAACCTGGCATTCATGTTTATTAACCCAACGCCCAATAAGTGCTCGTGACCTGTGTAACCTCTATCTAAAAATATTCCATTGCTAGCATTCAAAGAACTTATTGCGACTTCGACTCCGTTTTTTTCAAACTTTGCCAATTGCCCCCAAGCGTCAAATAAGCGGCGTTCTATAACTGTTCCTGCTGCATTTGACACGGCTAATATACTACTTTGGTTGTCACGGTGCAAGTAAAAAATGTTTTTAGTCGTGCCATCGCTTTTTATAAATGCTGGTGCGCTGTAAGCATCGCCACCCAAATAGGTTACAAATTCGTAACTGTTAGTAGCTAGCGTATATTTAATTTCCATTGAGCCGTCGGCCCCAGCTCTTGCAAGAATCCCTTCGTGTGGTTTTACTATTTAGGGCTTTAAATATTTTAAAACATAATTTTTTTTATAAAATTGCTTAAAACATGAATACAAAATTTCTAACGACAAATCACACGAAGGGATTCGTATGGGAGCAGTGCGTCAAATTAAAATTTTAGAAATTTAAAAATATTGGTGTTATCGATTTTTGTTAACAAAAAATGCGGGATGTTATGTGCAATAGCAACCTTCATTCTGTTTTGCTCGTTAGTTAAAGCTACTTCATTATCAAATAGAAATCTTCTAAAGTTTATATAATGGGACTTTGACCTTCTTGATTTAAATCCGACATTTGGAATAATATAGTTTCCTTAATAAATCAAATATACTAAATGTATTTTATAGATTTTGGTTTAAAATATTTCACCAAATGCAATTCTTTTGTTAATTTATTTTAAGTCAAACATACTTTTTTTTCAAAATAATCATCAAACCTCGTATATTTAAAAAAACTTATTACTTTTGTCGCAACAATAAAAATGTATGGCAAAAAATTTAGTTATAGTCGAATCTCCTGCAAAGGCAAAAACAATTGAAAAATTTCTTGGTGCAGACTTTCAAGTAGAATCAAGCTATGGGCATATTGCCGATTTGCCATCTAAAGAAATTGGTGTTGACGTTCTAAATGGTTTTAAACCCAAATACGAAGTTTCTGCCGACAAAAAAGCATTAGTCGCAAAACTAAAAACACTTGCCAAAAAAGCCGACATGGTTTGGCTAGCAAGTGATGAGGATCGTGAGGGAGAAGCCATTTCGTGGCATTTGTCTGAAGAATTGCAATTAGACAAAAACAAAACCAAACGAATTGTTTTTCACGAAATCACCAAAAATGCCATTCTAAAAGCAATCGACAATCCTAGAGAAATTGATTACAATTTAGTAAACGCTCAGCAAGCACGTCGAGTTTTGGACAGATTAGTAGGTTACGAATTATCACCAGTATTGTGGCGTAAAATCAAAGGTGGACTTTCGGCTGGTCGTGTACAATCGGTTTCTGTTCGATTAATTGTAGAACGTGAACGAGAAATTATCAACTTCAAAGCCGTAGCAACTTATTCTGTGCAAGCAGAGTTTACAAACCAAGCTGGAAAAGCATTTAAAGCCAAATTACCAAAAAATTTTAATACCAAAAAAGAAGCCGAAGATTTTTTGAATAAAAATATTGGTTCAACATATAAGGTAGGAGATTTAGAAACCAAACCTACCAAAAAATCACCAGCAGGGCCATTCACAACCTCTACTTTGCAGCAAGAAGCAGCAAGAAAATTGTATTTGCCAGTTGGAATCACCATGTCGCTAGCACAACGATTATATGAAGCGGGATTGATTACTTATATGAGGACCGATTCTGTAAATTTGTCCAAAGATGCTATGGAAGCAGCTGCGGCAGAAATCACAAAATCATACGGTAAAGAATTCTCAAAACCCAGAACATTTGTTAACAAAAGCAAAGGTGCACAAGAAGCTCACGAAGCCATTCGTCCAACCGATATGTCTCGTCATACAGTTGATATTGACCGTGACCAAGCCCGATTATATGATTTAATTTGGAAAAGAACTTTGGCATCGCAGATGTCTGACGCTGAATTAGAACGAACTAACGTTAAAATTGAAGCCAATAACAATACAGAGGCTTTTACAGCAGCAGGAGAAGTAATCAAGTTTGAAGGTTTTTTGAAAGTATATCTCGAAGGTAATGATGATGACGACGAAGAGCAAGAAGGTATGCTACCAGCTATGAAAGTCAACGAAAATCTAAAAAATAATTACATCACGGCTACCGAACGTTATTCTCGAGCAGCGGCAAGATACACAGAAGCATCATTAGTAAAAAAATTAGAAGAATTAGGTATAGGTCGTCCATCTACTTATGCACCAACAATTTCGACAATTATCAATAGAAATTATGTAGAAAAAGGTACGCTTGAAGGTCAAGAACGCAGTTATACACAACTAACATTGTACTCGGGCAAAGTAGGAGAGAAGTTGCTCAAAGAAAACACCGGTTCTGATAAAGGAAAACTAGTTCCAACAGACATTGGCACAATTGTTACTGATTTCTTGGTAAAAAATTTCAATAACGTTCT
This sequence comes from Bacteroidota bacterium, assembly GCA_043769905.1. Classification (GTDB taxonomy): domain Bacteria; phylum Bacteroidota; class Bacteroidia; order Flavobacteriales; family Flavobacteriaceae; genus Flavobacterium. Next base: position 3,501 of record JAYVIW010000019.1, on the reverse strand, counting down.
TGACTATAATTTTACCGCCAAAGTCGAACAAGATTTTGATGAAATTGCAGAAGGAAACATCAATTGGTCAAAAATGATGCAAACATTTTATGACGAGTTTCACCCGACCGTAAAAAATGTCGAAGCCAATGCAGATAGAGAATCGGGCGAAAGAATTTTGGGTACAGATCCAAAATCAGGCAAACCAGTTTCCGTTCGTTTAGGAAAATTTGGACCAATGGCTCAAATTGGTTCTCCTGATGATGAAGAAAAAACATTTGCCAGTTTATTGAAAGAACAAAACATGGGCAATATAACTTTGGAAGAAGTTCTAAATTTATTTTTGCTTCCTAAAAATTTAGGAACTTACAAAGGCGAAGAAGTGGAGGTTTCTAACGGTCGTTATGGACCATTTATTCGTTTTGGAGCCATGTTCGTTTCATTACCAAAAGGCGAAGAACCTTTAAACGTAGATTTGCTTAGAGCCCAAGTATTAATAGATGAAAAAACATTGGCTGATGCGCCAGTTGCAGTTTATAAAGGTGAGGGCGTTCAAAAAGGAACAGGTCGTTATGGTCCATTCTTGAAATGGAACGGCATGTTTATAAATGTTTCAACAAAATATAATTTTAATAATTTGTCGCAGGACGAAATTGAAACCATTATTGAAGATAAAATTCAAAAAAATATAGATAAAGTATTGCACAACTGGGAAGAGGAAGGAATCTTGGTGCAAAAAGCGAGATGGGGTAGGTCTGAAATTACAAAAGGTAAAATCAAAATTGAATTACCGAAAGAAGTTGATGCTACAAAGCTAACCTTGGCAGAAGTGCAAGAAATGATTGCCAAAAAAACACCTGCAAAAAAAGTAGCTGCTAAAAAAACGACAGCAGCAACAAAAAAACCAGCAACTAAAAAAGCAGCAGTAAAGAAAAAATAATTTTAATTTATTAATTTTTCCTTTGGGAGATAAGAGCTATGGCATTAGATTTTTTAACACCATTAAATACTGATATTCTAAATTTTATCGAGCATTTATCATCACAACATTTGGGAAGCAAAATTGTGTTTCATTCTCAAAATGATTTCCCAGATTTAAAAAAAATAAAATTGGCAATCTTTGGCGTTCTCGATAACCGCGGAGCAATTAACCGCGAAAATGAGGTAAGTTTAGATTATATTCGCAAAGAATTATACAATTTGTATCCCGGAAATTGGGAAATGACGATTGCAGATTTAGGTGATTTGAAGCAAGGTGAAACAATTGCAGATACTTATTTTGCTTTACACAAACTAACATCGTTTTTATTGAAAAATAAAATCATACCCATTGTTATAGGTGGCGCTCAAGATTTAACATATCCTTTGTATCGCGCTTACGACAATCAAGAACAAATGGTCAATTTGGTTGCAATCGATGCTAAGTTTGATTTAGGAGGTGCTGATAATCAATTGACAGCTCATTCTTATCTAACCAAAATAATTGTTGATGAGCCAAATAATCTATTCAATTTTAGTAATGTAGGATACCAATCTTATTATAATTCGCAAGAAGAAATAGATTTGATAGAAAAATTACATTTTGATAAATTTCGTTTGGGTGAATTAAGTACGAACATCGAAATATCGGAACCCGTTTTTAGAGATGCCGATTTAGTTAGTTTAGACATGAATGCAATAAAATCTGCCGATTCTGGAAACACTTTAGAATTCGCACCAAATGGTTTCAACGGCAAAGAAATTTGTACTTTGTCAAGATATGCTGGAATTAGTGATAAAGTATCGTGTTTTGGAATATTTAATCACAATAGTTCTAAACACGAAAGTGTTTTGATAGCACAAATTATTTGGTATTTTGTAGAAGGGTATCATTACCGATCTAATGAATATCCTTTTGGAAGTAAAGAAAACTATTTAAAATATATTGTTCCTATTGATGATGATGAAATTATATTTTACAAAAGCGACAAAACAGGAAGATGGTGGATGGAAATAACTTTTTTTTCAGATGTTAATAATAAATTAAAAAAACACACGTTATTACCATGTGGGAAAGAAGAATACTTATTAGCTTGTAGCCAAGAAATTCCCCAAAGATGGTGGAATGCACAGAAAAAAAGTATGATTTTTTAATTGATGGTCTATGTAGAATATAGTTTTATTATGTTTATGGTAATACAAATGTAAAAATTATCAATTTTTGTATAAATTTACGTTTTATTTAATATTTTTTTGCATAATAAAAATATTAATTTATATTTGTAAATTCAATTAGAAAATAAATCAAAAGATTGTTTATTAAAAAAATATTAAATAGGTTTACGTCCTCAAATCATGAATACTCAAATAACAATTAATATGAAGAAATTCGTTGCATTTACAGCTTTATTAACTATTTTTGCCAGTTGCGGTTCTAGTGACAAAGGCGAACTAGTCGGTGTAAAAGGTAGAAAATGGAATCCTGAAAAGCCATTCGGTATGGCATTGATTCCTGGTGGTGCATTTATAATGGGAAAATCTGATGATGATTTAGCCAATGTAAATGATGCTCCTACAAAAACTGTTACAGTTAGATCATTTTATATGGATGAAACTGAAATTACAAATAGTGAATACCGACAATTTGTTGAGTGGGTAAAAGATTCAACAATAAGAGTTCGACTTGCTGTACAAGCTGATGAAGTTGGTGGTGGTAAAAGTGCTGCTGGTGGCAAAGGTGGAAAATCGACGGGAAGTATCGGTGATTTTGCCTTCAATGATGTTGATCCAGCAAAGCAAACACCTTATGATAAATATATGTACGAAAATTATTATAGTGTTGGTACAGCAGACGACCCTTATGCAGGGAGAAAACTGAATCGCAAAGTAAAATTAATCAAGGATACAAAAAAATATCCAGATGCAAATTATGCCGAAGTGATGGATTCAATGTATATTCCAGTCGCAGAATCATATAACGGTTTGCGAACTATCAATGTGTCTAAATTAAAATTCAGATATTCTTGGATGGATATACAAGCTGCTGCAAATGCTAAAGTTGGTAAGAGAAGTAAATTTATTAAAACTGAACAGCAAATGGTTTATCCAGATACAACTGTTTGGATTAAAGATTTTGCTTACTCCTACAACGAGCCTATGCATAACGACTATTTATGGCACCAAGCATATAGTCAATATCCAGTCGTTGGAGTAAGTTGGAAGCAAGCAAAAGCATTTTGTGCATGGCGAACCTTAAATAAAAACATTTACATTAAAGCCAAGAAAAAAGGTGATTTGACCAACTCTTTCAGATTACCGACTGAAGCAGAATGGGAATATGCCGCTAGAGGTGGTTTAGAATCAGCAACTTATCCTTGGGGTGGGCCTTATACTAAAAATGATAGAGGTTGTTTTATGGCTAACTTCAAGCCAAACCGTGGAGATTATGCCGCCGACCAGGCTTTATATACGGTAGAAGCAAAATCGTATGAACCGAACGGTTATAATCTTTACAACATGGCTGGAAATGTCTCAGAATGGACT
>JAYVIW010000018.1:0-34366 GCA_043769905.1 Bacteroidota bacterium | reverse complement strand
TGGCACAGTTTGTTCGGCAATTGTCGTAAATCCGTTTGCTAATACAATCATCAAAATTGATGGAATAAATTGATGTCTAAAATTTGTCCAACCAATCCAAGAAAGTTCTTTTTTGTATAACAAAATAGCCAAAACTATTATTGCTGCTAATCCTTGTCTAAGCGAAACGATGTACCAAGGTTGCATAGTTTCAACCGCAACTCTGATACCAAAATAAGTCGTACCCCAAACTACCGCGACTACAATTAAACAAAAAAGTAGTTTGAAATCGATTTTTTCTTTCATTAATGAAGTGAAGCTTTTTTATTGTGTTTGCTTAAACAATTAAAAATTGAATATTTTTATTTTAAACCATATACTAAAAACTATTAATTATTCAGCAATTTTAACTTGCCATTTCCAAGCACTGGCCAAAGAGTCCTCGAGAGTTGATTGTGCTTTCCAACCAAGAATTTCATTGGCTTTGTCAGTATTTGCGTAAGCCGAAATAACATCTCCTTCTCTCCTATCGACAATTTTATAAGGCAATTTTTTGCCCGAAACCTTCTCGAAAGCTGTAATCACCTCCAATACAGAGCTGCCTGTTCCAGTACCAAGATTAAAAGTTTCTACTTTTTTTTGATTTTTATTTTCTAGCAATCTTTTTAAAGCCACAACGTGTGCTCTAGCCAAATCAACAACGTGAATATAATCGCGAATGCAAGTGCCGTCAATTGTAGGATAATCGTTGCCGTAAACTGATAATTCTTGTCGCAAACCAGCACCAGTTTGAGTGATATAAGGAATCAAATTTTGTGGTACTCCAATTGGCAATTCGCCAATTTCGGCACTTGGATGTGCACCAATTGGGTTAAAATATCTTAATAAAATGGAGTTTATATTACTCACTTTGCAAGTTTCGGTAATAATTTCTTCGCCAATTTGTTTGGTATTTCCATAAGGCGAAATTGCAGGTTGAATAGATGCATTTTCTGTAATCGGCATCACTTCTGCTTGGCCGTAAACCGTGCAAGATGAGCTAAAAATAAAATTTGCACGATCTTTTGCCTGTAATTCTTGCAAAATATAAACCAAGGCATTGATGTTGTTTTCGTAATACAACAATGGGTTTTCTACACTCTCACCCACTGCTTTTGAGGCTGCAAAATGAATTACTCCAGCAATATCTTGATGCTTTTTAAAAAAATCTTGAACCGATTTTTTATCTCGCAGGTCTATTTGTTCAAAAATCGGTTTTTTACCCGAAATTCGCTCAATTCCATCCAAAACTGTAATTGATGAATTAGATAAATTATCAATTGCGACAACCTCAAAACCTTCGCTTTGTAATTCTACAATAGTATGTGAACCTATGAAGCCCAAACCACCAGTAACAAGTATTTTCATTTGTAAGAGTTTTTATTTGCACTCTCAGATTTCAGTTTAAAAATTGCTGGAAACTGAAATCTGAGACTGAAAATTATTTTAAATATTCCAAAACCGAATCAGTTATAAATTTAATTTGTTCATCGTCAAGTTCAGTGTGCATTGGTAACGATAACACTTCTTGTACCAATTTGTTAGTAACAGGAAAATCTTCTTCTTTGTATCGAACATCTACATAAGCTTTTTGCGAATGCAGTGGAATTGGATAATAAATTGCACACGGAATACCTTTATCCAACAAATGCTGCATCAAACCATTGCGATCAGCATTTATGATTCGTAAAGTATATTGGTGAAAAACGTGACAATCGCAAATGTCACAAATACTTGGTGCAATGATATTTTTATGATTATCAAAAGCAGCAGAATATTTCCTTGCGGCATTCTGACGTGCTTTTCCGTATTCATTCAATAAAGGTAATTTAGCATTTAAAACTGCTGCTTGAATACTGTCCAATCGAGAGTTTACACCAACTACATCATGATGATAGCGAACATACATGCCATGATTTACAATTCCTCGCATGGTGTGCGCTAGTGCATCATCGTTTGTAAAAATTGCTCCACCATCGCCATAACAACCAAGGTTTTTACTAGGGAAAAATGATGTTGCACCAATGTGTCCGATTGTCCCTGCTTTCTTTTTGGTACCGTCAGAAAATTTACAATTCGCACCAATTGCTTGTGCATTGTCTTCGATTACAAATAAATTGTGCTCATTGGCAATGCGCATAATGGCTTCCATATTGGCAACGCGTCCAAATAAATGAACAGGAATAATGGCTTTGGTTTTTGGGGTAATTGCTTTTTTGACGGCTTCGATATCAATATTCATATTTACAATATCGACATCAACCAAAACTGGTACAAGTTGCAAAATCGCAATAGTTTCGACTGTCGCAGCAAATGTAAAATCGGCTGTAATAACTTCATCTCCAGGTTTTAAACCCAAACCCATCATGGCAATTTGCAAAGCATCTGTTCCGTTAGCACAAGGAATTACGTGCTTTACACCAAGATATTCTTCTAGATTTTTTTGAAATTTTTGAACTTCTGGTCCGTTAATATATGTGGTTGTGTCCAAAACATCTTGAATAGATGCGTTAACAACATCTTTTATTTTTTCATATTGACTCTTCAGGTCAACCATTTGAATTTTCTTCATAAATTTATTGTTTCAATTTTAATATATCGAGTTGTATGACTCAAAAATCAAATCGCAAACAAAAGTAAGAATTTTTGTTTTATAGCTATTATTTAAAGTAAAGAAAATGTATTTTTGAAATCAAAAAAGTTGATAGAGAAATTTTCTTTAATAATTCCTAATTTTTTAAATATGCTAGTTGATAAAAAAAATGATAATTTAATTGATCATTTCTCCGTTAAATCAGTTGCTGATTTCTTTTTTGGTAAGATTTCATCATTTCAAAAAATCTATGAAGATTTTGAGCATTTATTACCTGAAAACGATTATGCTAATTTTTCTAATCTTCAGAAAATTGGCGAAGCTACTTTTAATGATGAAAGCGATTTATTGGTTTTTACTTGTAAATTTCAAGGCGTATTATCGGAGCGTTCTTCTAAAAAAAGACAGTTTGAAATCGCAAAAAAAGTCCTTAAAGAAGATTTTAAAGACGGTGCTATTTTCATTTTCTATGATGATAACGATTGTTTCCGTTTTTCATTCATTCGTAAAAACTATGGTAACAAAGATCAAAAGTTTACCAATTGGAAACGTTATACTTATTTTATTGATCCAAAAGCTACCAATAAAACCTTCAAAGACAGAATTGAAAAATGCAATTTCAGCTCGTTAGAAGACATTCAAGATGCGTTTAGTGTTGAAAAATTAAACAAAAAATTCTATGAAGAGATTGCAACCACTTTTTATAGTCTTATCGGAGGTAAAGTAAGCATAAACAAAAAAGAAGTTTCTTTTAATTCCTGTTTGCAACTACCATCAACGCCAGTTGAAGATAAAGAAAACAGAGTAAAATACCAAGAATTTGCAGTTAGATTAATTGGTAGAACTATTTTTTGTTGGTTTCTAAAAAATAAGAAGTCAGAAAATGGAGTTCCGTTAATTCCCGAAGAATGGCTTTCGTCAAATATGGTGGCAAGTGTCAATAACGACCAACACAATTACTATCATTCCATTTTAGAAAAATTATTCTTTTTAATTTTAAACAAAAAGCACGAAGACAGAAAACCATATATTTTACCGAACAATCACCAGTTTGTACCGTTCCTCAACGGTGGACTTTTTGAAGCGCAAGACGATGACTTTTTTCCAAAAGACAGCAAAGGATTTAATAATGAAAATTTCGCACTGAACATCCCAAATGACTGGTTTTTAAAGTTTTTTGAAACACTAGAACAATATAATTTTACCATTGACGAAAATAGCATCAACGATTTTGAAGTAAGTATCGACCCAGAAATGTTAGGAACTATTTTCGAAAATTTATTGGCAGAGATTGACCCAGATACCGAGAAAAGTGCTCGTAAATCTACAGGAAGTTTCTATACCCCTCGTGAAATTGTAGATTATATGGTAGAACAATCACTCTTGCAATACATCAAAACCAAAACCAATATTGAAGACGAAGAGCAGTTAGAAGTATTACTAAAAGACGATGCCGAAAATCCGTTCAACGAAAAAGAAACCATTGCAATACTAGAAGCGTTAAGTGATGTAAAAATTTTAGATCCTGCTTGCGGTTCTGGAGCTTTTCCAATGGGAGTTTTACACAAAATTATTGGATTACTTAAAAAGTTAGATAAAAATGCCGTTTGGTGGAAAGCAAAACAATTAGAAAAAATTGATAATGCCATTATGCGTAAAATAATGGAAGAAAAATTATCTACTTCAACCAGTGATTATGCCCGAAAACTGGGTGTCATTCAACACTCTATTTATGGAGTAGATATTCAGCCTATTGCTGCCGAAATATCAAAACTAAGAAGTTTCCTTTCACTAATTATTGATGAAAATATAGATGATACTGCAGAAAACAGAGGCATTATACCGTTGCCTAACTTAGAATTTAAGTTTGTTACTGCCAATACCTTAATTGGATTAGCTGAAGAAAATAAAAACGGACAAACTAAAGCTGATTTTGGAGAAAACAAAGAAATACTTGATGAGTTACAAAAAATAAGAACAGAATATTTACAAGCCAACCCAAGCGAAAAAGATGAAATAAAAAAACGCTTTAAAAAAGTGCAAGACAAGATAAACCGCACAGGAAATACAAACAACTTATCAAATCGTGAAAGTCAACTATACCATTGGAAACCTTTTAGCAATGAAACTTCTAAATGGTTTGACCCAGAATGGATGTTTGGTGTAGAAAAATTTGATGTAGTGATTGGTAATCCGCCTTATGGAGCGAAATTAACAAGTGAAGACAAAAAACTCTTTTACAATACATACAAACATCAAGATTATCAGCTTGACACTTATTTATTGTTTACCGAAAAGAGTTTTCAATTTCTGAAACAAAATGGTTTAAATGCGTTTATTATACCCAATACTTGGTTAATTAATTTGAAACTTGAAAAATTCAGAAAATACATAGTTGAAGAAAACACCGTTTTAAATATTGTACATTATCACAAAAATGTATTTGAAAATGCTGTAGTTGACACGCAAGTTGTAATTTTTAAAAATCAAAAATCAAAAGATAATTTAGTAGAGATAAATGAATATGTTGAAATTTACAATCCTATAATTTCAACTATAAATCAAGAAAAATGGAAAAAACTTAATGGCGAACCTATTAATATTTTCATAACCGAAAACACACAACAAATTATTGATAAAATGAAAATCATTAGTATTCCACTAGATAATATTTGTGATGTTGTAAATGGGATGAAGCCATACGAAATTGGTAAAGGAACTCCAGAGCAAACTAAAAATATGGTTGTTGAAAGAGTTTATGATGCTGAATATAAGGTTGATGCTAGTTATAGCGAATTATTGAGAGGTAGAGACATTAATAAATATGTTACTTTATGGGATGGCAAACGATGGATAAAATATGGAGATAATTTAGGAGCACCTCGATACAGTGCGAATTTTGATTTACCTGAAAAAATAGTGATACGTCAAACTTCTGATAGACTTATAGCTACTTTAGATACTCAAAAGTTTGTTTGTATGAATAACTTACATATTATTAATCCTAAAGACACGAATTATAGTTTAAAATATATTTTAGCAATAATAAATTCTCGATTAATGGATTTTTATTACGAAACATTAAATCCAGAAAAAGGAGAGGCGCTTGCGGAGGTAAAAAAACTTAATGTAGAAAAATTATTAATTAAAGAAATTGAAATTTCTAATCAACAACCATTTATCTCTTTAGTTGACCAAATCCTTTCCAACAAAAAAGAAAACATTGACACTACTGATTTAGAAACTCAAATCGACACAATGGTCTACAAACTTTACGAGCTTACTTATGCTGAAGTTTTGGTGGTTGAGCAAGATTTTGGGTTGAGTAAGCAAGAGTATGATAATTTTGCAATATAATAATGGAAGATTTTGAAAATATAAAAGAGCAAATAATAGCTTTATACGAAAAGTGCTTGGAAGAAACGAAGCCGTTTCACACCAAGATTGATGTTTGCATCGTTCCAGATTATTTAGCCAAATTGGCATTTGAAGTAACAACTATTGATATTGCAAATTATATGATAACAATAGATAATTATGGCATAAGTCATACCCTTTTGCAGCACGGCAACCCGATAAGTGAGGCAAAAAGAGGTCAGGTTGCCATTGAGAAACAAGATTTTATAAAATGGATAGCAGTTGTGTTGCAACCCGACAACATAGTTTTGCTAGAAAACACAAAGAGGTCAAATTTGCCACAAATACAATTTGAAAAAATAATAGAAAACAAAAAAATAGTAGTAAAAGAAATAAGAACCGTAACAAGCAAGAAGAAAAAGAAAGTAAACCGATTGGTTTTTCAAACAATGTATAAATTTAAAAAGCCCAACTAACAGCGTCAATTGGACTTTACCTACGAATTATGTTGTACGAAACAAACCTATTCAATACGTCCGAGACGTTTAGGTCTTACAAAAATAGAAAATTTATTTAGTTAACAATTAGATTTATATATTTTTAACATAAATTGATTAAATGGTTTACAAACTTTATGAGCTTACTTATGAAGAAATTTTGGTGGTTGCCCCAGGGTTTAGTTTGAGTAAACAAGAATACGAAGCGTTTACGATATAAAAAAATTAAAAATAATCTAACTGTAAACTATTGTAAATAAATGGTTTATTAAAATAAATAAGTATGTTCCCCTCATTGATGAGGGGAACATAAAACAAAATAAAAAACAGTAAAATGCAAAGCATAGTAGAAATTATTGAGTATTTAAATAGTATTGATGAATGTACCACCATTGAGGCAAAACGTGGTACTGCAATAGATATGTCTATAATGGAAACTATTTGTGCTTTTGCAAACGAACCAGGTTTAGGTGGAGGTATTATTGTGCTTGGTGTTACGCGTGATGAAACTTCTTTGTTTCCGTCGTATACTATTGAGGGTATTGATAATCCTGATAAATTACAATTAGATTTAGCTTCTCAAACAGCTACATTGTTCAATCAACCTGTGCGACCAGAAATTGAGGTTGAAGTGCTTCCTAATAAAAAATTAGTAGTTAAAATTCAAGTAAATGAATTGCCAGATGGCCAAAAACCTTTGTACTTCAAAAAAACAGGATTACCACAAGGAGCATACAGAAGAATTGGTTCAAGTGATCAACGATGTACTGAAGACGATTTGTTTGTGTTCTACAACAAAGAAGATAGTTTAGACAGTACTATTGTTAACGATACCAGTTTAGAAGATGTTAGTGATGAAGCATTATCATTATATAGAAACTTGCGAGCAAAGGTTAATGAATATGCAGAAGAATTAAATTATAGCGATAAAGATTTATTGCGTTCATTGGGCTGTATTAAAGAAGATAAAGGACATTGGAAACTAACCTATACCGGTTTGTTGGTTTTTGGTAACCGTATGGCATTACGAAGATTATTGCCTATGGTTCGAGTAGATTATATTCGCGTTCCGGGCAACGAATGGGTAGAAGACCCAGAAAATAGATTTACAACTATCGATATGCGTGGTCCACTTATCCAATTGGTGCAACGTGTTTTTAGTGCTATTGCAGATGATTTACCGAAAGGGTTTTTATTAGGCGAAGGCGAAATACAAGCTTCAAATATTGGTTTACCATCTAAAGTACTCCGTGAAGCATTAGTCAATGCCTTTATCCATAGAACATATAGAGAAAATCAACCCATACAAATTATTCGTTACGGAAATAGATTAGAAATAAAAAACCCGGGATTTTCATTAAAACCTGAAGAGCAATTAGGCGAACCAGGTTCAAAAAATAGAAATCCTTTCATTGCTTCCATATTTCACGAAACCAACTTAGCAGAAACCAAAGGAAGTGGAATAAGAACAATGAGAACCTTAATGGAAAAATCATCATTAGCACCTCCAACTTTTGAAAGTGACCATTCAGCTAACCTATTTACAACAAGGTTATTATTACATCATTTCTTAAACGAAAAAGACTTACAATGGTTAGACACACTAAAAGAGTATGAATTAAATGAGTATCAAAAGAAGGGATTGATATTTTTAAGAGAAGCTGGCGCAATTGACAATTCTACTTATCGTCAATTAAATGCCTGTGATGTTTTAAGGGCTAGCAATGAACTTAGAACATTGAGAGACAAAGAATTAATTAGTCAAAAGGGGAAAGGAAAAGCAACGTACTATATTGCTGGAAATAACCTTAACACAGAACCTCTTGAGCTTAACACAGAACCTCTTGCTCTTAACACATATGGTAATGAGCTTAACACACATGGTAACAACCTTAACACATATGGTGAAAAGCTTAACACAGAACCTCAACTCTTAATACAAGAGTTACCTTATATATTAAGAGAAAAAATTGAAGCTTTAGGTAGCAGAGAAAATGATAATAATAAGATAAAAAACATTATTTATGAGCTATGTTGTATAAAAAATTATTCCTTAAAACAAATAGCGTTAATCCTTAATAGAAAAGAAAATTATACCCTAAGAAACTATATAGTTCCAATGAGAGAAGAGGGCAAATTGCAATATACAATACCCGATATGCCAAAACATCCTGACCAAGCTTATATCTCAATTTAAAAAACAACAAATGCTTAATACATATGGTTTAAGCTCTTAATACATAAGCTTACTTATGTATTAAGAAATAAGAATAAATAAAACAATGGCAAACAATTTCATAACCAATAATAAAACCAATAAATCGCTTAAAGGAAGATTAAATACATTAATCGGAATTAGTGATGAACTTAAATTTCTAGTTGGTTTCTTTTATTTTTCAGGTTGGCAAGAACTCTTTGAAAATCTTAAAAAGAATGATAAACTAACACTAAAGTTATTGGTAGGACTACAAGTAGATCAAATTCTAAATAAAATTGTAGAACACGGCAGTCAGGAAGAGGCTCAATCACAAGACGACCAATTCAATCAGTTTATGACTTCAATGGGTAATGCCATTAACAACGAAGAAATGGACACAGAAGCATTCTACAACCAAGTAGAGTTCTTTCTGCAAATGCTAAACGAAAAACGATTAATCATTCGCAAAACCGAAAATTCAAACCACGCTAAGTTATACCTATTCCGATTAAACGAAGAACAGGCAGAAATACAAGCAATGACAGGGCAATTTATTACAGGTAGCAGTAATTTAACACGTGCAGGATTATCAGGTCAAGAAGAGTTTAATGTGGAGATAAAAGATTATGGTTTTACCGAAGCAGAAACCTATTTTGATGAACTTTGGGAACGAGCTATTCCTATTTCAGAAATCGAAAACAGAAAAGAGTTTCTTATACAATTCATTCAGCACAAATCACAAGCTGCTTCAGTAACACCTTTTGAAGCTTATGTTTTAATACTAAAAACCTATTTAGACTTACAACAACAAAAACAAATAAAACCCGAAGTAGAAAATCTGTTAGAAGAAATCGGATATAAAAAATACAATTATCAAACCGATGCAGTAAACCAAGCATTATCAATTATAGAGGAATACAACGGAGTTATTATTGCAGATGTGGTAGGTTTAGGAAAATCGGTAATTGCTTCATTAATCGCTAAAAATTTAGGTAAAAGAGGAATGGTTATTTGTCCCCCAGGATTAATAGGGGATAAAACATACAGTTCGGGTTGGTGGGGATATATAAACGATTTTAAGTTATACGATTGGGAAGTAGAAAGTCGTGGAAAATTAGAAGATTTAGCAGATACTATTCAAACCAAAGGAATTGAAGTGGTGATTGTCGATGAAGCGCATTATTTCAGAAACCAAGACACTGCCGATTATGAAGCATTATTAACTATTTGTAGAGATAGAACCGTTATTTTATTAACGGCTACGCCATTTAATAATTCTCCTGCGGATATATTTTCATTGTTGAAATTATTTATTGTTCCTGGAAAGTCTGGGATTACTATTGATGACAATTTAGAAGGATTGTTTCGCGGTTTTAATTATAAATACAAAAGGCTTTCAGACATTATTAAAAATTGGAATTCAAATAAACAACACAAACGACAAAAAGCAGAAACGCTTTATGTTACAATGTTAGGCAAAGAATTACCAGTAGATATGAATATCGTTCGACACGAAACCAAAGTATTAGCCAATCAAATCAAAAATATTATTTCATCTGTAGTAATCCGTAGAAACCGACTGGATTTAAAAGAAGATTACATCTATAAAGCAGAAGTGGGTGATTTATCAAAAGTAAAAGACCCAGTAGAATTATTTTATCATTTAACGCACGAACAAAACACATTTTACGATAGAATTTTAAACGAATATTTTGAAGAAAACGGAAGGTTCAAAGGCGCAATCTACCAGCCGTTCAGTTATGAAAAAATAGTTGATGAAGAAAAATTAGACGAACAAGGAAACAGACAATTCCAACAACAACAAAACTTATTTGATTTTATGCGACGTTTATTAGTAAAACGTTTCGAAAGCTCTTTTGGAGCTTTCAGCCAATCCATAGACAGATTTTTACAAGTTCATATTGTAGTCAGAGATTTTATTGAAAAATCAAACGGCAAATACATATTAGACAGAGGATTGATTGACAAAATAAAAATGTATCATGAAGATGATATTGATAGGGTTTTAAGCGAATATTCCAAAGACTTATTAGATAAAAAAGTACCTAAAAACAATACAGTTTATGATGTAAATGATTTTCAAAGAAAAACAGATTTTTTGGAGGATATAGAAAGGGATATATTGGTGTTTCAGGAAATACAAGACCAATTAAAAGAATTAAAAATTGTCGATAATGATCCAAAAAGAGAACGTATTGCTGATGAAATAAAATCCATTTTAGCGGCTGATAAAAATAGAAAAGTGATATTATTTTCAGAATATGTTGATACAATAAAACATTTAGAACCCTATTTCCGTGAGAAATTCGGAATTCGATTAATCGTTTGTGATGGTAAGGTTTCAAAAGAATTGGCTAAAAATTTAAATACAGATTACAATGCACAATACAAAGGAACACAAACTAATCACTTTGATGTTCTACTAACGAGCGATAAGCTTTCTGAGGGTTTCAATTTAAACCGAGCAGGTGTTATTGTCAATTATGATATTCCTTGGAACCCAACAAGAGTTATTCAAAGAGTAGGTCGTATAAATCGTATTGGTGCAAAGGTATTTGATGAATTATATATTTATAACTTCTTCCCATCAGAAATAGGAGCCGACATTGTAAAATCAAGAGAAATAGCAGCTCAAAAAATGTTCTTAATTCATAGTTCATTAGGTGAAGATGCTAAAATGTTTGATGAAGAAGAAGAGCCAACCGCATCAGGACTTTACAACAAACTAAATCAAAATCCAGATGAAGGTGGTGAAGTTAATACTTCAACACACATCAGAAATACGTTCAAAGACATCAAAGAGAAATATCCAGAGGTTATTAAAAAAATTAGCAATTTACCAACAAGAGTAAAAACTGCTAAAGCATCTGATAAATACCAACTCAATGTATTGCGAAAAAAGGGATTAAGTCTATTTGCTCAAATTATAGAAAGAGAAGAAGAGATTAATACTAATATTAAAGAAATAATATTTGAAGAATTATTGGGTAATACACAATGCGAATTTGAAGAAAACAAATTACCACTTTCAAAAGACTTTTGGAATAATTATGAAAATATAAAAACTTTCAAACCTAATTATAAAACTGGAAGAAGTGATATTGCACTGGAAGCAAAAGCATTAGAAAACTTAAAAGTATATTTAAAAGTGCTCGCGGGGAATGAAGAAAGCTTAGCCAATTTTGTGAAAATGCTAATAAAAGATTTAAAAAAGTACCATACACTTTCAGTAAGAACACTTGGGAGATTAGGTAGAAAAACAATCGATATTAAATCAAGTGAAAAAGAAATAAAAGCATTGACAAACGAGATTAATTGGGTTAGAAACCATTTTGGCGACGACTATTTAGATAGAATTCTAAAAAGAGTAGACAACCAAAAAAATGAAGTAATCATTGCAGTGGAAAATCAAACAGAAATTTAAAAATGCTTCTCACCTACAACATCATCATATCCATAGCCAGTTTTTTATTAAAAATTGCAGCACTTTTCATTCCGAAAATCAAACTTTTTGTAGATGGTCGTAAAAATGTTTTTGAAGTTTTGTCTCATAAAATTAATCTTTTAGACAAAACTATCTGGTTTCATGCTGCTTCGCTTGGCGAATATGAACAAGGTTTACCTGTAATTGAAAAAATAAAAATCAAGTATCCGAATCATAAAATTGTGCTTACTTTTTTCTCGCCATCGGGTTTTGAGGTTCGCAAAAACAATACTGTTGCTGATCTAACCGTTTATTTACCATTAGATTCTGTTTCTTATGCCAAAAAATTTATCAAAATGGTTCATCCAGAAATGGTGTTTTTTATTAAATATGAATTTTGGCCCAATTACTTGAATGAACTAAAGAAACATCAAATAAAAACGTATTTAATTTCAGGAATTTTTCGAGAAAATCAATTGTTTTTTAAATGGTATGGCGGCTTCTATCGAGATGCTTTAAAATCATTTGAATATTTTTTTGTTCAAAACGAAAGTTCAAAAAAGTTGATTCAATCAATTGGTTTCAATAACGTTAAAACCTCTGGCGACACTCGTTTTGATCGAGTTGTGTCTATTTTGGATCGTAATAACTCACTAGATTTTATCGAAAAATTCAAGAACCATACAACCACAATTGTTATGGGAAGTTCTTGGCCAAAAGACGAAAGTTTATTAGTCACTTACATTAACCAATCAACAGATGTAAAGTTTATAATCGCGCCCCACAATATTAACGCTTTTCAAATAACGAAACTTAAAAATCAAATTTTTAAAAAAGTAGTTTTGTTTTCAGAGAAAGAAAATAAAGACTTAGCAAATTTTGATGTTTTTATTATCGATACAATTGGAATATTGACGAAAATTTACAGCTATTCAGACATTGCGTATGTTGGAGGCGGATTCGGAAATCCAGGTGTTCACAATATTTTGGAACCAGCAACGTTTGGTGTTCCAATCGTAATTGGCCCAAATTACTCTCATTTTGCCGAAGCAACAGCTTTGGTGCATCAAGAAGGTTGCGTATCGGTTTCTAATCAATATGAGCTAAAAGAAGCATTTGATAATTTGATTCAAAACGACGACATTCGGCAAGAAAAAGGGCACATTTGTAGTACATTTGTGCAAATGAATAAAGGTGCAACTGATAAAATTTTAAACCACTTTAGCTAGATTTTCAAGATTCTTTATTGGCTAATTGTCCGCAAGCAGCATCAATATCTTTGCCACGACTGCGGCGAACTTTGACTACAATTCCAGCATTTTGTAAAGCCGAAATATAGGCGTTAATGCTTTCATCCGAAGCTTGTTGAAACTCGCCATCGTCAATCGGATTGTATTCAATTAGGTTCACTTTACATGGCACATATTTGCAAAACTTGACCAATGCATCAATCGAAGGTTTGTTGTCGTTAATATCTTTCCAAACAACATATTCGTAAGAAATTTTAGATTTTGTTTTTCGGTACCAATATTCTAAACTTTCACGCAAATCGGCTAACGGAAAATTACTAGAAAACGGCATAATTCGAGACCGAATTTCATCTATTGCTGAATGTAACGAAACCGCCAATTTAAATTTCACCTCATCATCGGCTAACTTTTTTATCATTTTTGGAATGCCTGAAGTAGAGACCATTATTCTTTTTGGTGACATTCGAAGTCCATCATCTGAGGTTATCATTTCAATGGCTTTCAGAACATTATTATAATTCATGAGTGGTTCTCCCATTCCCATAAAGACAATATTTGACAATGGATGGTTGTAATACAAACGGCTTTCTTTATCGATTGCAAGAACTTGGTCATAAATTTCGGCTGGTTCTAAATTCCTCATTCTTTTTAATCGAGCAGTTGCACAAAAATTACAATCCAAACTACAACCAACTTGACTAGAAACGCATGCAGTTGTTCGGGTTGCAGTGGGAATCAAAACCGATTCTACCACTAAACCATCGTGCAAACGCACGGCATTTTTGACTGTTCCGTCTTCACTGCGTTGCATCAAATCAACTTTGATATGATTGATTATAAAATTATTTTCAAGCATAATTCTCGTTGCTTTCGAGACATTTGTCATGTCTTCAAAACTGTGCGCACCTTTGCTCCACAACCATTCATAAACTTGATTGCCTCGAAAAGCTTTGTCGTTGTTAGATTCAAAAAAATCTCTTAATTGTTCTTTCGATAAACTTCTGATATCTTTTTTTTCGATTTTCATTTAGCAAAAATAATGTTTTTTATAGAAATAGATATTTGATAAAATGAATACTTTAGATTGTTTAAATTTTTTTGTAAATTTGTGATTGTAAATTTTTGAGTAAAATTTGTATATGACTGATTTAAATTGGATTTATTAAATTATCTATTTAAAATTTCAATTAGAATTATTATCCACTTCACGACCCAATAAAAAGTTAACCTCAATGCATTTTCTATCACAAGACCTTCAAGATTATATTGAACAACACTCGGAAAACGAGCCAGAATTGTTGGCAAAACTCAATAAAGAAACCTACCAAAAAATATTATTACCAAGAATGTGCTCAGGACATTTTCAAGGTCGGGTTTTGAGTATGCTATCTAAATTAATTCGTCCAGTAAATATTCTTGAAATAGGAACTTTTACAGGCTATGCTGCACTTTGCCTATGCGAAGGAATGCAAGAAAACGGACAATTGCACACTATTGATATCAAAGAAGAGTTGGTCGATTTTCAGCGCAAACATTTTGACAAATCGACTTTTAGCAAACAAATTTACCAACATCTGGGTGAAGCAGTGAATATTATTCCAACTTTAGATTTAAAATTTGATTTGGCTTTTATAGATGCTGATAAAGAAAATTATATCAATTATTACAATCTTATTTTACCAAAAATGAACAAAGGTGGCATCATTCTTTCTGATAATGTGCTTTGGTCTGGCAAAGTTGTTGAACCTTTACAAAATAATGATATCAGTACAAGTGTACTTTTAGAATATAATTTGCTTTTAAAAACCGACCAAAGAGTAGAAACTGTTTTATTGCCAATTCGCGATGGATTGACGGTTTCTAGAGTTTTATAATTTTAATCTGAAACTAGCTTTTTTGAACAAAAAACAAGCCAAAGTACCTATTGAGGAACCAAATAAATAGCCCGTCAAAATATCAACAGGGTAATGCAATCCTAAATAAATGCGGCTGTAAGCAAACACCAACGGCCAAATGATTATCAAACCAAAAAAACGGTATTGATTTCTCATTATCAAGAATAAAAACACAGCAACTGCAGAAGAATTTGCAGCATGGCCAGAGAAAAAACTAAACGTCAAACTTGGTTTAACAACTCGCATTATTCCTGAAAAATCGGTATTGTTACAAGGACGTAAACGCTGGAAATAATGTTTTACAAAATTGCAGCCTTGATCGGTCAAAGTAAGAATAATTGCAATAAATATAACTACTAACAACGTTTTTTTCCAACCTATTTTTTTAAATACCAAAAATAAGAGCACCAAAAAAAATGGTGTCCAATTACTTTGTTTTGTAACAAACAACCAAAAACCATCAAAATTATTGCTTCCTAAATTATTGAGAAATAAAAATAAATGTTTATCAAGACTGATTACTTTTTTTAGCATTAAAACTGTCTTTTTATTGGTCCAGTAAGGTTTTCAAATTCATCTTTGATGCTTGATAATGGGTTTGTTGCATCGCCAATAAGATTTTCTTTAGCTTGGTCAATTTCTTTTTTGATGTCTCCAAGTGAAGTATCATCTGTAATACTATCGACCCCTTTTTGAATTTCGCTTTTAATATCATTTGTGGCATTTTTTAATTGTGCCATAAATTTACCTGCCGCTCTTGCCATTTCGGGAATTTTATCTGACCCAAAAAGCATAAGAATTACTAACAAAATAAAGATTATTTCTCCACCACCAATTCCGAACATTTTTTTAGATATTTAATTATTGCAAAATTACATTTTTTTTTCAAAAGTTAAAAATTCTATTTACAATAATGAGTTTTGGGTCATTACCGTTGGTTTTTCTATTCCCATCAATTCTAAAATTGTAGGTGCAATGTCTCCTAAAACTCCATTTTTTATTGACTTTAATTCTTTATCAATCAAAATAATTGGCACCGGATTGGTCGTGTGAGCCGTATTTGGCGAACCATCATTATTGATCATGGTCTCGCAATTGCCATGATCGGCAATAAGTATTGTTGTATAATTGTTTTCAATTGCTGAGGTAACGACTTTTTGAACGCATTTATCTACTGCTTCACAAGCTTTAATGGCTGCTTGCATGTTGCCAGTGTGCCCTACCATGTCGCCGTTGGCAAAATTGAGACAAACAAAATCAACTTCACCTTTTTCGAGTTCTGGAACCAAAGCATTGGCCAGCTCAAAAGCACTCATTTCTGGTTGTAAATCATAAGTTGCTACTTTTGGCGAATTTTTTAAAATGCGAGTTTCTCCTTCAAATGGTAATTCACGACCGCCCGAAAAGAAAAATGTAACGTGGGGATATTTTTCTGTTTCGGCAATTCTTATTTGTTTTTTACCTGCTTTTTCTAATACTTCTCCTAGGGTTTCAGTTATATTGTCTTTGTTATAAATTACTTTTACGTTTTGATAATTTTCGTCATAATTGGTCAATGTTACATAATATAAATTAAGTTTATGCATGTTTTGCTCGTGAAAATCTTTTTGAGATAATGCTTCGGTCAATTCACGTCCTCTATCGGTTCTGAAATTGAAAAATATTACAACATCATTTTCTTGAATTGTTGCTAACGGTTTTTGGTTTTCATCGCAAATTGTTATTGGTTCAATGAACTCATCAGTAATATTTGCGAGATAGCTTTGGTCAATACTTTGCAATAAATTTTGAGTTTTTGTGCCTTTGGCATGAACTAATAAATCGTACGCTTTTTTGATTCGTTCCCAACGCTTGTCTCTGTCCATTGCGTAATAACGACCTATGACTGTCGCGATTTTTACAGATGTTTTTGAGGTATAATCTTGTAAATTTTTTAAGTATTTTTGACCAGATTTTGGGTCCACATCTCGACCGTCGGTAAAAGCGTGAACAAACACTTTTTGCAATCCAAATTCTTGGGTTGCATCAATCAAGCTTCGCAAATGACTGGTGTGAGAATGCACGCCACCGTCTGAGAGTAAACCCAGAAAATGAATGTTTACATCGTTTTGTTTGGCATATTGAAAAGCATCTATTAAAACTTTTTCTTTGGATAATGTGTGGTTTTGGACTGCCAAATTAATTTTGACAAAATCTTGATAAACGATTCTTCCAGCACCAAGATTCATGTGACCGACTTCTGAATTGCCCATTTGTCCTTCTGGAAGTCCCACATTTAGTCCGTCGGTACGCAATTGAGCATTGGGATAATTTTTATATAAAGAATTGATAAACGGAATGTTAGCATTATCTATCGCTGATATTTTTGGATCTGGTGAGTGGCCCCAACCATCGAGAATCATAAGGATTACTTTTTTCATTTTTTGAATGAATATAAAACCTATCAGGTTTTAAAAACCTATGGTTTGGTTGTAAATAATTATTACAAAAGTACGCATTTTTAAAGAAACTCATTAAACTTAGTAGATTTTTTTAGCCCAGATGGTAGTGAATAGCCCGGAGCAAAAAAAGTCAAATTTTCTTGTTTAAAAAAAGCGACCAGCGGAAGCTCTTTTTGAAACATTAGAAAATTGACTTTTTTTGTGAGGACTAGTAACGAATAGCTGGATTGGCTTCTAGAACCAATTTTTGGCTTTGTTGTAATCTATAAAATATCGAATACTGATAGAGAAAACGTGACTTAGGGCTTGGTTGCTTAGAATGCTTGTGAAATTTTTTGAATAATTTTTATCAATATCTGAGCCGAAATTTTCAGAATTATTTCGGTAAAGTGCCGTGATAACACTTCCTGGAGCGAACCAGTAGGTGTACGACAAGTCAAAATTCCAAAGGTTTTGGTTGGCATTTCGATTATCGACTAAATTATTATAATTGGTTAATATGCCGTTTTCTTGTAGCAATAAATGTTGATTCACCTCTGAAAAAGACCAGTAATGTCTCAGGGCTAAATCAAAATTCATTTTGCTATTTATTGAATATTTGCCTGAAATTGAGTTAGTATAGGCTACAACGGTTCTGTTGCCAAAAATAATATCGTCCGGTGTTTGGTCATTATAGTCAGTATCAATGCAGGTTGAAAAACCTCTATCATTGTTAGCTCTGTTAAAATCAAACGAATAAATAAGTAAAAATTTATTATTAAATCGATATCGTGGCACAAATGAAAATCCGTAGGATAGTCGGTCTTTTTCATTATACGAATAAATATTTGGGTTAAAGTCAAACGCGAATTTGTTATTGAAATTGGTCGATATGTAAATCCAACTGCCGAAACCTTGTGGCATAATAACGAATCTATCGGTAACACGTGGTTCATAATAATTGTATAATTTCAATGGATTGATGTTGAAACCAAAATTGGCAAAATGATTTTTTTTGTTTTGAAAATTGGCATTGAAATTAAATTTGCAAGATTGCGGTTTGCCAGTTTGGTTTTGAAATTCTGCATAAAAATTAAAATAAGAATCAAAAGTGTTAAATGTTTTATTGGGATTCAAGAGTCGGTAACTTGCGCTGGCATTAGCAGAATAATAGTTCACTTGGTTCAAAAAACCTAAATCGTCGATGTTATAATCTTTACTCAAATAATCGCCTCCTAATGAATATCGGTATTTGCCCTCAGTTTTTTCAAAAAAAAGTGTGTTTGAAAATCCACGATTAATTGTGCTGTTGTTAACATAAGTGTACTTGGCTTCGCCTGATAATTTATATGAATTTTCTATGGTATTCAAATCGAACAACAGCCCACTAACATTGCCATCACGAAAGTTTCTATTGCGGGTTACATTGGTGTTTATAAAAGTAATAGAGGAATTTGTGCGAAATCTTTGATCTAAAACCAAAACACTAAAATTGGCTAAAGGCTCTACCAATTCTTGGCGTGTTGCACCTGAAATAGTATCTTGAATGGTGGCAAAAGTATCTTCGGTAATGGTATTTAAAAAACCAATTCCGAGTCCAGATTTGGTCCTTCCCGAAATTTTTGTAGCATTTATTAAATTTACAATTGGTGGATAATAGGTGATTTTTTCATCTTTATTTAAAGAATTTTCTAAACGATCTTCCATCAATGTCGGGCTACCTCCAATGCGGCGAGAATAAAAAAGATTTCCCTTCGAAAACAAATCGGTTCCTTCGGTAAAAAAAGGTCTATTTTCGTTGAATTGTTGTTCAAATGGGCCCAGATTTAATATTTTTTCGTCAAATTTGGTTTGACCAAAATCAGGAATCAAAATAGCATCGAGCGTAAAAGCATCGTTTATGCCGTATTTTATGTCAAGGCCGCCCTTGATTGTTCCTTTGATTTTGTTAAAAGCATCAGCATTAACATAATATGATGAATAAGGGAGTAGAAAAAATCTGGTTGCGGTTTTTATATTTTCTATTCCTTCAAGTAAACCAATTTGTTGTGATCTTGATTCTATTTTGGCATCGATAAAATTCCATGTATAGCTTTGTCTGTCTCGTCGAACGCTTCTAAAGAAATTGATGCCCCATGTTTGCTTTTTATCGTTAGAAAAACGCAATGCTGAATAGGGAATTTGCATTTCGACAACCCAACCAAAATCGGTGATTAAGGCTTTGCTTTCCCAAATTGCATCCCATGAATCATCTTCTCCGTCTTGGTCTGTATATAAATTATCTGCCTGGCCATCTGATGCTGTAACAGAAAAACGATAATCCTGCTGACCGTCGTTATTGCCATTTATAAATACACTAAAAAAATCTGAAGTTCCAATATTATCTCTTTTAGCTAGCTCACGAAGTATTTTTTGCGGTTCTTCATCATACATAACTGCCGCAACATATATTGCTACGTTGTCATATAAAACGCGTACTTCTGTTTTTTTTGATTCTGGAATTGGGTTGCCATTATCAGGACTCAATGATATAAAATCACTTGCCACTGTAGCATTTTGCCAAGCTTTTTCATCAAATTTACCGTCGATTGAAATTTTATCATCAGTGAACTTGGTTTGTAAAGTTTTCCTTTGAGCAACGCTACTGATATAAAAAACAATCAGTATTATTAATGATACTTTTTTCATAATTACTTTCTTTTATTACAAAGAAATTAATCTAATAATTTGTAGGTCAGATATTAAATTAATCATTGGGATGGTGCAAAAATATATTTTTTTTTATATATCCTAAAATTTTTTAATTGAGATTTTATTTTTCTAACAAAATCATAAATATTTGTTTAAAAAACATAATAATTTTGATTCGTTGTTATTAAGTTTTACATTTGAAATCTCAAATTATAATAAATAAACACAAAATCAATGTATTACACATTATTTACCTACCTATTTTCATTTGCTTTTTTGTTGACAAGTAGTGTTTCTAAACTAGATTCAAATCCTATAAAAGTGCCGACCGAAAGAACACCATGTGAGAATCAAATAAGTTTTTTGTACAATTCTTTGCATACAAAAAAATTTTCAATTCCAAACTTAAAGAGTTTCACGGAAGCTATTAAAGGTTTTTACACTTTAAAATCTAAAGGAATGATTGCCAAAAATATTCTAACTTTAATTGACTATAGTTTGCCATCAAACGAGAAAAGACTTTGGGTTATTGATATGGCTACCAACACAATACTAATCAATTCATTGGTAGCTCACGGCATTAATTCTGGTGGTGTACTAGCGTCAAATTTTTCAAATAAAAACCAATCCAATCAAAGTAGTTTGGGTTTTTACTTAACTGGTGAAGTGTATGGTGGAAAAAACGGTTTTTCGTTAAAACTTGATGGTCTTGAAAAAGGAGTAAACAGTAATGCACGTGCGAGAGCAATTGTAATGCATGGTGCCGATTATGCAAATGAAAATATCCTAAATTCTCAAAATTATCTAGGTCGAAGTCAGGGCTGTCCAGCATTGCCCGAGGCGATTAATAAAAAAGTCATCGATATTATAAAAGGTAAATCTTGTCTTTTTATATACCATCCTTCTAGAGTTTCTATATACGCAAAGCAATTATTGTCGTAACTGACAATATAATTCAAAATCTAAATTGTAAACATCGTCTTTAAAAACTAAATGATTATTTTCTGACCATGCAGTAAAATATAATTGATAATGCAGAATATTTTGAGATATATTAACGGAATAAGTTTTCATTAATTCAATTTTTTGGTCAATTTTTTGTCTGCTCCAATTTATAGAATCATTTAAAACATATTCTGCCAAACCGAGAGGAAATTCTATTCGTGTGCAACCAGAACTTAAAGATCTAAAATTTCTGGAAAATCCTTCTTTATGATTTGTGTCGTGCATATAAACTGAAAATTTATTAGGAAAAATAATTTTCATTCTACCCAAAGAATTTTTATCACCTGGATCTTGCACATAAGAATAATTATTTGCTTGATCTGGCTTCCAACTATATGGATTAATTTTGTTGCGTTTTCTGTCAAAAATTGTAATGCGCATTTTGCTAAAATAACGGCGACTTCTAGTTGCATCAGGAACCAAATCTTCTTTTATAATGGTCGGCGGAACAGTCCAAGTTGGATTAAAAATTACAGTATTAAGTTTGGTAGTAAAAATTGGTGATTTTCTTTTTTGGGTTCCAACAATAACATTATAGGTTTGCAGCGTATCTTGGTTTTTTACAACTTTTAGATTGTAACTCGGGATATTTACAATTGTGTAATGACTTCCAAACGAATCAGGAAACCAACGCCAACGCTCCAAATTAGCAACTACTTGCTCTCTGCGCTCTGATTTATTATAATTTAAGGCATTAACTGTTCCTTTTCCAATAATTCCATCACATATTTGCCCATTATTTTCTTGGAAATAAATTACTGCTGAGACTGTTTTTTTATCATAAATTTTATCTACAATATCGGTTTTTGGCAAATAATTCCAATACATTAATCGTTTTTTGATAGCAATAATTATGTCATTTGATTCTTTTGGCTTTATTTTTGCCTTGTTGGCAAATGCAATTGGCTGCGAATGGTCGTAAGGCAAGGCATCGATAATTTTCAGTGCTTTTTCAAGTTGTTTGTAAATAAGTTGTTTGGGTTTACAATTCTTGATAATTTCACTGAAATTGTTGTTGTTCAAACCTTTTTGAATTGAATCGTTGACATTAATTTCTTTTTCTTTCAAATCCCAATCAGTATATAATTTTCGCGGATTAATTTTACCTTTTGACAAATGATTAATGTACTTATTTAAATTATTTGTCAACATTAAATCATATTTAATCAAAGAAATATCTGAAATTGTATCAATTTTTTTTTCAAAATCCACTAACATATTAACTTCATAATCATTTGAATTTAAACCAACTTCACTTGATTTTGATAAGATATTTAATATAAAATTTCTACTCTCCGATGATTGCCAAACTGTGTGAAAAGCATTTGATCTATAAAAAAGTATCAAATCTTTATTGTCAAACTTATTGATGAAGAGCGAATCGAACTTTATTTTTCGACCACCAAAAATTTCAGATAAAGATTTTGTACTGGCAAGAATGGAGTTTTCTTTCTTGCAATTGATAAATAAAATTATAAATAAAATGAGGCAACTATTTTTCATCTGATGCAAATTTACAACAATTAAATTGTAAGTAAATTAAGATTTTATTATGATGTGCGATTTAATCGATAAAACGACATTTTAAACGACCAATTGTTTATACATGACCAAATGAGTACCTGCTTCTTTAATTTCTAATACATTGCCAATTATCGAATAACCTAGTTTTTCATAAAATTTTACTGCATTTATTCTTGCGTTGAACCATATTAGTTTTTCAGAATCATTTTGAACATATTTCTCGCAATATCGCATAAGGATTCTACCCAATCCTCTATTTTGATATTTTTCTAAAATAGCCATTCCCCGAATTTGATAAGAATGTTCATCATCAAAAAATATTGATTTATTTTCAAAAACAGAAGCAACACCAACTAATTTGTCATCGATAAAATATCCAAAATGAGTGGTTGTTTTAAATTCATCTCCATCAAAATGGCATGATGTAATACTTTTTCCAGCCCGCAAAACAGGATGTCTGATGTAATAACTCTCTAAATGTGTAATTTTTTTAATCAATTTAAAATATTTGATTCCGTCTAATGATTTAGTTTTAAATTAAATAGAATTAATTTTAAAAATTTTCTTTTTTTTATTCAAAAAATATTTGCAAAAACACAAAGATGTTGTATATTTGCATCATTGTTATGCGAAAGTAGCTCAGTTGGTAGAGCTCCAGCCTTCCAAGCTGGTTGTCGCGAGTTCGAGCCTCGTCTTTCGCTCTAAATCCTCAAATGTCGGTTTGAGGATTTTTTTTTAAATTCTTATGAAAATTGCTATTTCTTAAAATAAACATATCATAAATCAATTTTAAATTATGATGTTAACTTTTTAAAAGAAATAAATAATTGTAAATTTTAATTTTTTCTATTTTTAACAAAAAATTTTTTATTTTATATGTATATGTTATGATTTAAAAATTTATTTTGGAAAAGAATTAAATTAAAACTCATAACCAGTCTCCAATTCGACAGTTCGACGATTTTGTTCAAAAAATCTAGCATGCAACTTTCCTTTCAAAACAATTTTTTCATTAACAACTCTTAACCAACTTCCTTCCCTGAGACCAATTACGGGCGTTTCATTAAAAGCATGAAACTCTTTAATTCTTGTTTCTCTAGTTTCTCCGTTATGTATTGAATTTTTATCAATATCTAAATAATGAGGATTCAAATTAAAAGGAATAATACCCATAGTTTTAAAACTTGAAGGATAGACAATTGGCATATCATTTGTAGTTTGCATAGAAACACCGCAAATGTTGCTACCTGCACTGCAACCCAAATAAGGAATTCCTGATTTTATAGCATTTGACAAAACAGTCATAATTTTGTAATCATGCAATTGTTTGACTAGTAAAAAAGTATTACCACCACCAGTAAATATTGCTTTAGCGTTTAAAATTGCCTCAGAAAAATCTTCAAATTCATGCAAACCGACAACTTTTTTGTTGATTTTTTCGAATGTTAATTTTACTTTTTCGGTATACTCAGCATGAGAAATACCACCTGGTCTTGCAAACGGAATAAATAAAATTGTTTCACAACATGAAAATAATATTGCAAGTTCTGGCATCAAATATTCTAAATATTCTTCGCCAAAAATGGTCGATGTACTGGCAATAATTGCGTTTGTCATTTGATAAAATTTTAATCTAAAATAGTTTTCATAGTGGTTATTTTATTTACAGTTTCAATATATTCTTTCACTGGATTGCTGTCTTTAGTAATGCCACAACCTGCAAATAATGTTGCCAAATTGTCCGAAATTTTCATACATCTTAAATTTACAAATAAATCAGTTTTATTGTCTTGGTTTAATTCTCCAAGAAAACCAGTATAAAACTCCCGATTATAATCTTCATTTTCAAGAATAAATTTTTTAGCAATTTCTTTTGGCAAACCGCAAACTGCAGGAGTTGGATGCAAGGTTTTTATCATTTTATATAAATTAAAATCAATATTTGTATTTCCAGAAATTGTTGTTTTTAAATGCAATAAATTGCCAGCTTGGACAGTAAAAGGTTTTGAAATTTCTATATTTTCAAGTTCATTTTTTAAGTTATTTGTAATAAAATCGGTTACAATTTTTTGCTCTTCGATTTCCTTGCCTTGCCAAATTACATCGATTGAACCTTCAAATTTTTGCGTTCCTGCGAGTGAAACCGTTTTAAAAATATCATTTTTTATTTGCAATAATTGTTCTGGCGTTGCACCCAACCACAGCCCTACTCTTGGATGGTAAAAACAATAACAAAAAGCTGATTGATAATTAGTTATTAACTTTAAAAATAAATTTACAACATCTAGATCATCTATGCGAACAACTTCTGTTCGAGACAAAACTACTTTTTGAAATTGATTATTATTTATTTCCAAAATGCCTTTTTCAACCAATTTTTCAAAATTAATTTTTGAACTTTGATTTTCGACATTGCTTGAGTTGTTGTTAAGCAAAACTTCTAATGAAAGATTCTCAAAAACTATTTTTTCTGAAATATCATCTGGAATAATTATTTTTTGATTGCCGTCAAATGAACAAAAAACAAAACCCATTTCAGAA
The DNA here is from genome assembly GCA_043769905.1 of Bacteroidota bacterium. Lineage (GTDB taxonomy): Bacteria > Bacteroidota > Bacteroidia > Flavobacteriales > Flavobacteriaceae > Flavobacterium. The sequence continues at coordinate 8,933 of JAYVIW010000018.1, read as the reverse complement.
AAATCTTTAACCAAATGCAAATCATCATTGGTTTGAAAAAAACCAATAATTTGCTCTTCATTTGGTTTTCTGTAAACCACAAACGGTAGTTTTATGTCGACTTGCTTTTGAAGTTTTTTTTTGAATGAAATCATTATTAATCTTCTTTTTTTCTGCGAGGCAAAACCATATTTGTCAATTTACAAAGCGAAATCAAATTGTCGTTCTCGTCGGTAATTTTTATTTCCCATAAATGAATGCTGCTACCTTTGTGAATAATTTTGGCTGTTCCATAAACAACGCCTGAACGTTTGGACTTGACATGGTTAGCAGAAATTTCTATACCCCGAACTTCGCTGTGTTCCATGTTCAAAAACATCATCGATGCGGCACTACCTACACTTTCTGCAAGTGCTACACTTGCACCACCATGCAACAAACCCATTGGTTGATGAACTCTCGAATTTACTGGCATTTTGGCTTTTAAATATCCTTGTGCTGCATCAATAAATTCAATCTCTAGAAGGCTCATTAATGTGTTTTGGCAATATTTATTGCACATATTTATTATCGCATCTTTGTCAAAAGTCATTTTTTTATTGCAAATCTAATAAATAGATTTCAGATTCTAGACTTTTAGACTTTAGACTTTTATTAACAAAATTCAAACGTTGAAAATAAATTAAAAAAATTAACGTTAGATAACAGATTGAAATTTATTTTTTTAATTTTACAAAAAAACAAACAAATGCGTTACTCTATATATATATTACTTTTTGGATTTTTAATATCATTAACATCTTGTAGAAAAGATTTTGACACAATTGCAAGCTCAGGCAATCTGGAATTTTCTAAAACCGAAGTTTATCTTGACACTGTTTTCACTAATATTGGCTCAAGTACTTATAGCCTAAAAGTTTACAATCGAAGTAACGACGACATCAAAATTCCGACCATACAATTGGGTAAAGGTTTGAATTCTAAATACCGAATTATGGTTGATGGAATGACTGGAAACAACAAAATTTTTAATGATGTTGAACTTTTGGCAAATGACAGTTTGTATATTTTCATTGAAACCACAGCCAATATTGCCGATGCAAATCCGGTAAATTTTACTTACAACGATCAAATTTTGTTCGATAATGGAGGCAACCAACAAGCGGTGAACTTGATAACATTGATTCAAGATGCTCAATTTATTTTTCCGAATAGAAGTTTGGATAAAAAAATCTATGAAAATTTTGATCAATATAGTTTTAATCCAGGAACTCGTGGTCATGCACTTACAACAAATGCAGAATTAAATTGGAATAATACAAAACCTTACGTGATTTATGGCAATTGCCTTGTGCCATCAGGCAGTACGCTAAAAATTGCTGCAGGAACAAGTGTTCATTTTCATAAAGATGCCACATTAATTATTGATGATGGTGCAACACTGAACATTCAAGGCGGTTTAAATATTCTTGATGGTAACGGAAAAATTATTATAAAAAATGAAGTAACATTTGAAGGCGATCGATTAGAACCAGAATATGAAGATGTGCCAGGACAATGGGGAGCGATAATTTTATCGTCTGGGGCAAATAACAATATAGAACATTTAACTTTAAAAAATGCATTGGTTGGATTATTAATGCAAAGAAACATAAGTACAACAACACCACGATTGACCATAAAAAACTCACAATTTTATAGTTGTGCTATTTATGGCATTTTGGCAAGGGCATCAATTATAGACGGAAAAAATTTGGTAATTAATGATGCAGGTCAAGCTACTTTGGCTTGTCAACAAGGCGGGTTATATGATTTTACACATTGTACTTTTAATAATAACTGGTCAAACAGCACACAATTAGCAGTACTTTTGGATAATTTTATTTCTGATCAAAACGGAGATGCAATCGAAACAATTAATCTAGATGCAAATTTTAAAAATTCTATTATTTATGGTTCTAACAATATTGAATTACTTCTTGTTAAAAAAACCGTTGCCTCAACGCCGTCAGCATGGCGCACTAATTTCGAAAAATGTTTGGTGAAATTCAACGATACAAATAATAGATTTTCAGAACCCGAATATGCACAAATTAAAGGATTAGACAATTACATAAATCAAAATCCAAGTTTTCTAAATGTTAGGGCCAATCAATTGAATATTAACAATAGTTCATTTGCAAAAGGAAAAGCTAATTTTGCAAATTCAGGATTTGCAGACATTTTAGGTAAAAACAGGAACAATCCAAGTGATATTGGAGCTTATAACGCACTACCATAATTGTTGAAAATTGATTGATAAGTAAGCAGTTTTGTTTTTGTATTTGTAATTTTAAATATTAAATTTGCACAACACAAACAAGAACATTATGATTTCGTTTTTCGGAAACAAAACAAACACAATATTTGCGGTTTATTCGCAACAAAATTTATCGACTGAAACAATCTCGAAGTTAAATTGGCTTTTTGCCGGTGCACATCAAATAGAAAAATCCGTTCTAAACAATCTTGGAACGGATTTTTTTATTGGTCCACGAGCTACTATGATAACACCTTGGAGTACAAATGCTGTCGAAATTACTCAAAACATGGGTATTTCAGACATTATCAGAATCGAAGAATTTCAGCTAGTTAAAGAAAATTTTGATGATTTTGACCCAATGCTTTCTCAAAAATATGTCGAACTGAATCAAGATGTTTTTAAAATAAAAACCAAACCAGAACCGATTCTAGAAATAGATAATATTGCCTATTACAATGAAAATGAAGGTTTAGCATTGAGCCAAGATGAAGTAGAATATTTAGAAAACTTATCAAAAAAACTCAATCGAAAACTTACCGATTCTGAGGTTTTTGGATTCTCGCAAGTCAATTCAGAGCATTGTCGGCATAAGATTTTTAATGGCACTTTTGTGATTGATGGCATTGAACAAGAATCGTCATTGTTCAAAATGATTAAAAAAACATCATCAGAGAATCCAAATGATATCGTGTCGGCCTATAAAGATAATGTCGCTTTTGTAAAAGGACCAAGAGTGCAACAGTTTGCTCCCAAAACATCCGATAAACCAGATTTTTATGAAGTTAAGGAATTTGATTCCGTTATTTCTTTAAAAGCAGAAACACATAATTTCCCCACAACAGTTGAACCTTTTAATGGCGCAGCAACAGGTTCGGGCGGAGAAATTCGCGATCGATTAGCCGGCGGACAAGGTTCGTTGCCATTGGCTGGAACTGCAGTTTATATGACATCGTATTCTCGTTTGCTTGGCGAAAACTCGGACAGAAATTGGGAAAAGACGTTTCCAGAACGCAAATGGTTGTACCAAACGCCAATGGATATTTTGATAAAAGCATCCAACGGTGCATCTGATTTTGGAAATAAATTTGGGCAACCATTAATTACGGGCTCAATTTTGACTTTTGAACATTCTGAAGAAAATCGCAAGCTTGGCTATGACAAAGTCATCATGCAAGCTGGCGGAATTGGATACGGAAAACTTGACCACGCCTTAAAAAAAGAACCGTTAGAAGGAGACAAAATTGTAATCTTAGGTGGTGAAAATTACCGAATCGGAATGGGTGGTGCAGCAGTTTCATCAGCAGATACTGGTGCCTTTGGCTCTGGAATTGAGTTAAATGCCATTCAACGTTCTAATCCTGAAATGCAAAAACGGGCTGCAAACGCAATTCGTGCATTTGTAGAAAGTGAAAAAAACCCAATAATTTCTATTCACGATCATGGTGCTGGTGGACATTTGAATTGTCTTTCAGAACTTGTCGAAGCAACTGGTGGATTGATTAATTTAGACAAATTGCCAGTTGGTGACCCAACATTATCAGCCAAAGAAATTATGGGCAACGAAAGCCAAGAGAGAATGGGGTTGGTTATTGGTCAAGAAAATATAGCGTTATTGAAACGTGTTGCAGACCGAGAACGTTCACCTATGTATGAAGTTGGGGTAGTAACCAACAACCACAGGTTCACTTTTGAGTCTGAAAAAACAGGCGAAAAACCAATGGATTTTGCTCTAGAAGATATGTTTGGAAGTTCGCCAAAAGTAGTAATATATGACAAAACCATTCAAAGAAATTATTCTGAAATTGATACAAATATTGAAATTTCTACTAATGAATTTGGATTTACCTTAATTCCAGCATTAGAAAAAATGTTGCGACTCGAAGCCGTTGCCTGCAAAGATTGGTTGACCAACAAAGTGGATCGCTGTGTTGGCGGAAAAGTGGCAAAGCAGCAATGTGTTGGGCCACTACAATTGCCTTTGAATAATGTTGGCGTCATGGCTTTAGACTTTCAAGGAAAAGAAGGCGTTGCAACTTCAATTGGGCATGCTCCTATTTCAGCGTTGATTGATCCAATATCTGGAAGTCGAAATGCAATTGGTGAAGCATTATCAAATCTAATTTTTGCACCAATAAAAGACGGAATCAAAGGTGTTTCACTATCTGCTAATTGGATGTGGGCTTGCAAAAACGAAGGCGAAGATACGAGATTATACGAAGCTGTTCAAGCTTGTTCTGCGTTTGCTATTGAATTGGGCATCAATATTCCAACGGGAAAAGATTCTCTTTCAATGAAACAAAAATATCCTGATGGCGATGTAATTGCACCTGGAACTGTAATCATTTCGGCTGGTGGAAATTGCACTGATATTACCAAAGTTGTAGAGCCAGTGCTTCAAAAAAATGGAGGCTCAATTTATTATATAAATCTGTCTCAAGACAATTATAAATTAGGTGGAAGTTCATTTGCTCAAATACAAAATAAAATTGGTGCCGAAACACCAACAATTAAAGATTCAGAATTCTTTAAAAAAGCTTTTAATACAATTCAAGAATTGATTTTAGATGATCAAATTTTGGCTGGACACGACATTGGAAGTGGCGGACTGATTACTACTTTGCTTGAAATGTGTTTTGCAGATAATAATCTTGGGGCAAAACTTTCTTTTAATAATTTTGCTGAAAAGGATTTAGCTAAAATTTTATTTTCAGAAAATATAGGTGCTGTTTTTCAAGCAAAAGATGATGCCTTTTTTGAAAATAAATTGAAAAATAATACTATCGAATTTTTCAAACTTGGAGGTGTTCATAATTTAGAAGAATTACAAATTGACGACTTCAAATTTGACATCAAAAATCTACGAAAGCTATGGTTTGAAACTTCATTTTTATTAGATCAAAAACAATCCAAAAACGGAAAATCGTTACAGCGTTATGAAAATTTTGCCCATCAACCATTAAAATATAATTTTCCAAGTTTATTTGATGGAAAAAGACCATTATTTAATCCAACAAAAAAACGTCCATTGGCTGCAATTATCCGTGAAAAAGGAAGCAATTCTGAACGAGAAATGGCTAATGCTATGTATTTGGCTGGATTTGATGTCAAAGATGTTCACATGACAGACTTAATTTCTGGGCGAGAAACTTTGGAAGATATTCAGTTTATTGGTGCTGTCGGTGGGTTTTCTAATTCTGATGTTTTGGGGTCTGCCAAAGGTTGGGCTGGTGCATTTTTATACAATGAAAAAGCAAAAATGGCATTAGACAATTTCTTAAAACGAAACGATACTTTATCAGTTGGAATTTGCAATGGTTGTCAATTATTTATGGAACTCGAAATTATCAATCCAGAACATGAATTTCATGGAAAAATGTTGTATAATGAAAGTCGAAAACACGAAAGTATTTTCACATCAGTAACGATTCAAAAAAATAATTCTGTAATGTTATCTAGTTTTGAAGGGGCAACTTTAGGCGTTTGGGTTTCGCATGGCGAAGGGAAATTTAGCTTGCCAATGCCTGAAGAAAATTATAATATTGTTTCCAAATATGGATACGAAGCTTATCCGGCCAATCCAAACGGATCAGATTATAATACGGCAATGATGTGTGACAAAACTGGTCGTCATTTGGTTATGATGCCGCACATTGAACGTTCGAGTTTTCCTTGGAACTGGGCGTTTTATCCAAAAGATAAAAATGATGAAGTAGCTCCCTGGTTAGCAGCATTTGTAAATGCTAGAGTTTGGGTAGAAAAAAATAGTAATTAAAAAAAAAGCGATGAAAAAATTTCATCGCTTTTTTTTTTAAATTTTATAACTACAGACTATTATAAGCAACAATAGCATGTTTCAAAATGTTGACAGACTTGATTAAATCTTCTTTTTTCAAAACATAAGCAATTCTGACTTCGGTTAAACCAACTCCTTTGGTCGAATAAAAACCTGCTGCAGGTGCAACCATCACTGTTTCGCCATTATAATCAAATGATTCTAAAAGCCATTGTGCAAATTTATCGGCATTGTCAATTGGTAATTTAGCAATGCAATAAAACGCACCTTTTGGGTTTGCTACCACTACCCCTTCAATTTTGTTTAATTCCTGAACCAAAATATTTCTTCGTTCGATGTATTCTTCAATAACTTCGTCAAAATAAGAATGTGGTGTATCAAGTGCACCTTCGCTAGCAATTTGAGCAAATGTTGGCGGACTCAATCTGGCTTGTGCAAATTTCATTGCGGTCGCCATAAGTTCTTTATTTTTTGAAACAATACAACCAATTCTTGCTCCGCACATAGAAAATCTTTTGGACACCGAATCAATCATAATGGCATGTTGATCTAATCCTGGAATGTTCATAACCGAATAATGTTTGTGACCATCGTACGCAAACTCGCGGTAAACTTCGTCTGCAATTAAAAACAAATCGTATTTTTTGACTAAATCAGCTAATTGCAAAATTTCTTCACGAGAATATAAATATCCTGTCGGATTTCCTGGATTGCAAATAACAATTGCTTTGGTTTTTGGGGTAATTAATTTCTCGAAATCAGCAATCAGAGGCAAAGCAAAACCAGTCTCGATTGTGGAAATAACTGGCACAACCGATACGCCAGATGCAGTTGCAAAACCATTATAATTGGCATAAAATGGTTCAGGAATTATAACCTCATCACCATTGTCGCAAACGCTTCCCATTGCAAATAATAATGCTTCTGAACCACCAGTTGTAATAATTATATCTTCAAGATTTATTGGTAAACCATGATTGATGTAATATTGCGATAATTTTTTTCTATAACTTTCAAAACCAGCCGAATGACTGTATTCCAACACAGTAAGGTCAGCATTTTTTACTGCATCAAGTGCACATTGCGGTGTTTTGATATCGGGTTGACCAATATTTAAATGATATACTTTATTGCCTTTTTTCTTAGCAATATCTGCATAAGGAACCAATTTTCTAATTGGCGATTCGGGCATATTTTTTCCTTTGTTAGAAACTTTTGGCATACTAGATTTTTTTTAATGCAAATTTCAGTAATTTATTCGTTAAAGACAATTGTTTTTTGCTTAAATATACTTTATTTTAGGAAATTAATATGACGAACCACAAATCTATAATTGTACTATTTTTCTTATCAGGCCTTTTTTGCAACGAACAAAATGGTTTTATTCAGAACTGAGCTAAAAGTAAAATTGTAATTCCATTTCAATTCATCAGTAATTTAATATTTATTTCAATAAATGTCAAAGGATTAAAATTAAATTTTCTGCTTGATACAGGAGTTGAACAAACTGTTTTACTTGGACTTGAAGACAAAGAAATATTGAATTTCTAAAATACAGAAAAAAAATTTGTAAAAGGTTTTGTAAACGACGATCCAGACGAAGGATTAAAATCGATTAATAATATTTTCACTTGCAACGAATTTTCAGATATTGATCATACCCTATATATTATTTTAAATCAGAGCTTTAACTTTTCGACATAAATTAGGATACCACTAAAAAGAATAACAGGTTATAAGTTTTTTTTAGAATTATTTAATAGAAACATAATACAGCACCCGAAAAATCATAATACACAATGAGAATTTAAGAATCAGAAAAAAATTAAATTCTAAATATGCTTGTCAAGAAATATCTTTAGAAAATAATAAACCATATTTATTGACCATAACAAATGTTCATGACAAAGAAATTGAAACTAAAATGTTAAATGACTCTTGTTCAGGTGATGTAATTTGGTTGTATAAAAAAAAACATTATAAAAGCACCAAAATCAAACTTCGATGACTATTTAGGACGGGGTTTTTCATTAGAATTATTTGGTAAACGTGCCTGAATAAAAAAATTGTTTTTAAATAAATTTGAATTTGACAAGCCATTAACATCATCTCCAGATTCTTTAGCAATAACATATTGTAAACTAATTGAAGGTAGAGAGGATTCGATTGGCAGTGAAATACTAAAGCGTTTTGACATTTTTTTTGATTGTTCAAAAACTAAAATTTATTTATAAAAATGAGTTTTGAAATATGCCCTTTAATTTTAATATATCAGGAATTGACATAGAATATGAATGTATTCAATGGATTGCAGAAAAAAAGATACCCCAGCATTTCAAAAAATAAAAGTAAAATTAAGTCAAAATTTTAATAATCAAGTAGATGTAAAATATAACTTTTCATTAAAACCCATTTTCAAAATTGACAATATTCGCAAAAACTCACCAGCAGCAATAGCTGGACTCAAAAAAAAGATTTGGTTTTAGAAATTAACAACCAGCAAGTCTATAATTATAGTTTACAAGAAATTAATGAGTTATTGAAATCTGAAGAAGGTAAAACAATTACTATAAAAATAAATCGTAACAATATAAATTATGATTTTAAGTTCAAACTCAAGTCATTATTATAGAAGTAAGGCTTTTTTAATCGATTTCAAATAATTACTTTTGTAAATGATTAGAAATCCAAATAAATATTTTTTCTTTACATTAAAAAAACATCAAATCAATATCTTAAAAATATGAAAATAGTTTCCTTTTTTGCTGGTGCTGGCGGTCTTGATTTAGGTTTTCAAAAGGCTGGTTTTGATGTAGTTTGGGCAAATGAATATGACAAAGATATTTGGGAAACTTACGA
>JAYVIW010000017.1:0-64069 GCA_043769905.1 Bacteroidota bacterium | reverse complement strand
TTCCAGCCAAAATTAATCGAAGGAAAAGCAATACAATTGCACCCATTAGTTTGTACGGCATTTAATGCGGATTTCGATGGGGATCAGATGGCAGTTCACTTGCCACTTGGACCAGAAGCAATTCTTGAAGCACAATTATTGATGTTGGCATCACACAATATCTTGAATCCAGCTAACGGTGCGCCGATAACTGTACCGTCTCAGGATATGGTTTTGGGTCTATATTACATGACCAAACAACGATTGACCACACCAGAAATGACCATTCTAGGACAAGGTCTAACATTCTATTCTGCCGAAGAAGTAAATATTGCTTTGAACGAAGGACGTTTAGAATTAAATGCTCAAGTAAAAATTAGAGCCTTAGATTATAACGAAAATGGAGATTTGACTTACCAAATTATTCAAACAACCGCAGGACGTGTTTTGTTTAACGAAGTAGTACCGCCAGCAGCAGGATATATTAATGATGTATTGACCAAAAAGAACTTGCGAGACATTATCGGTCACGTTTTGGCAGTAACTGATGTTCCAACAACTGCAGCCTTTTTGGACAACATGAAAGACATGGGTTACAAATTTGCCTTCAAAGGTGGATTGTCATTCTCTCTTGGAGATATTCGTATTCCAGAGCAAAAAACCAAGTTAATTGCTGATGCTCGCGAGCAAGTTGAAGGAATTTCAGCTAATTACAATATGGGTTTAATAACCAATAACGAACGTTATAACCAAGTTATTGACATCTGGACATCGGCCAATGCTGAGCTTACAGAAGCAGCAATGAAGAATATTCGTGAAGACCAACAAGGGTTCAACTCGGTATTTATGATGCTTGATTCTGGTGCGCGTGGATCTAAAGAACAGATTCGTCAGTTAACCGGAATGCGTGGATTGATGGCAAAACCTAAAAAATCAACTGCAGGAGGTGGAGAAATTATTGAGAACCCGATTTTATCTAACTTTAAAGAAGGATTATCGATTCTTGAATATTTCATTTCTACGCACGGTGCACGTAAAGGATTAGCAGATACAGCTTTGAAAACGGCTGATGCTGGTTACCTAACTCGTAGATTACACGATGTCTCTCAAGACGTTATCGTAAATATCGAAGATTGCGGTACTTTACGTGGAATCGAAGTTTCGGCTTTAAAGAAAAATGAAGAAATAGTTGAAACATTAGGAGAAAGAATTTTGGGACGTGTTGCTTTGCAAGATGTTATTAATCCTTTGACTAATGAAGTACTAATTGGCACAGGATTGCAAATCACAGAGGCTATTATGCGTCAAATCGAAGCGTCTCCAATCGAGAGCGTCGAAGTGCGTTCGCCGCTTGTTTGTGAAGCTGTAAAAGGTATTTGTGCAAAATGTTACGGTCGTAACTTGGCAACTGGAAAAATGACTCAAAGAGGCGAAGCTGTTGGTGTAATTGCCGCACAATCTATCGGTGAGCCAGGAACACAGTTAACACTACGTACGTTCCACGTAGGTGGAGTTGCTGGTGGAATTTCTGAAGAATCAAGTATTTTAGCCAAATTCGCTGGTCGTTTAGAAATAGAAGATTTAAAAACAGTTAAAGGAGAAGATAATGACGGTCAACCTGTTGATATTGTTGTTTCGCGTTCATCTGAATTGAAATTAATTGATATTAGAACTGGTATCTTATTAGCAACTAACAACATTCCTTATGGTGCAAGTATCTATATAAAAGATGGAGATACTATTGAAAAAGGAAGCACTATTTGTAAATGGGATCCATATAACGGGGTTATTATTTCTGAATTTACAGGAAAAATTGCTTACGAAGATTTAGAACAAGGACAATCATTCATGGTTGAAATTGATGAGCAAACAGGTTTCCAAGAGAAAGTAATTTCTGAAGGAAGAGCCAAAAAATTAATACCAACTTTATTGGTTTACGGTAAAGATGGCGAATTGATTCGTTCCTACAACTTACCAGTTGGTGCCCACCTTATGGTTGAAGATGGTGAGAAAATCAAGGCAGGTAAAATTTTAGTAAAAATTCCACGTCGTTCTTCTAAATCAGGAGATATTACAGGAGGTTTACCAAGAATTACAGAACTTCTTGAAGCTCGTAATCCATCAAATCCGGCAGTAGTATCAGAAATTGATGGTGTTGTTTCATTCGGAAAAATCAAACGTGGTAACCGTGAAATTGTAATCGAATCTAAATTTGGAGAAATCAAAAAGTATTTAGTTAAACTTTCTTCTCAAATTTTGGTTCAAGAAAATGACTTTGTTCGTGCAGGAGTACCATTGTCTGACGGAGCAATCACTCCAGAAGATATTTTGAGAATTCAAGGGCCAGCAGCTGTTCAGCAGTATTTGGTTAATGAAATTCAAGAAGTATATCGTTTGCAAGGTGTAAAAATCAATGACAAACACTTCGAGGTTGTTATTCGTCAAATGATGCGAAAAGTTAGAGTTCAAGATCCAGGTGACACATTATTCCTAGAAGAACAATTAATTCATACTAAAGACTTTATTGTTGAAAACGACAAGTTATACGGAATGAAAGTGGTTGAAGACGCTGGGGATTCTGCTAAGTTAAAAGCTGGTCAAATTATTTCGCCACGCGAATTACGTGATGAAAACTCGTTATTGAAACGTAATGACCAAAACCAAGTTGTTGCCCGTGATGTAATTACGGCAACTGCAACTCCAGTTTTACAAGGAATTACAAGAGCATCATTACAAACTAAATCGTTTATATCAGCAGCATCTTTCCAAGAAACTACCAAAGTTTTGAACGAAGCAGCTGTTGCCGGAAAAATAGATTATTTAGAAGGTCTAAAAGAAAACGTTATTGTTGGTCATAGAATTCCTGCTGGAACTGGCATGAGAGAATATGACAATACAATAGTTGGATCAAAAGAAGATTACAACGAAATGATGATTAAAAAAGAAGAGTACAATTATTAATAAAAGTAATTTTATTAAGCAACTAAATATCCTAACAGCCACACTTTATGGTGTTGTTAGGTTTTTTAGATTAAAAATATATCTATAATAGTATAAATAGAAAATTATGAATCTGCAACAACTGGTAGCTATCAGCATTGAAAGCTAAGTCCAAAAAAATTGTGCTAATTCGTGAAATACATACAAAAAAAAGTAAAGATGGAAAACCAACAACAACAAATCAACATCGAGCTCGACGAGCAAATGGCAGACGGAATCTACTCTAACCTAGCAATTATTAATCATTCAGCATCAGAATTTGTTGTCGATTTTGTTTGCATCATGCCAGGTGCACCCAAAGCCAAAGTAAAATCTAGAATCGTACTTACACCTCAGCACGCCAAAAGATTGATCAAAGCATTGGCTGAAAACGTACATCGTTTTGAACAGGCCAATGGTGAAATAAAAGATTCGGAACAACCTCAAATCCCTTTGAACTTTGGTCCAACTGGACAAGCCTAAAAATAATAAGTCCTCAAGTAATTGAGGACTTTTTTTGGCATTTTTTTTTAATTTTGTAAAGCAGGTTTTTTCATATTTTTAAATACATTTTATGTCTAACTCTTGCAAAAATCTATTAAACGCATCATTTTTGTGTTTTTTTAAACCTTTAGATCGATTTTTATTTTTTAAATATATTTTAATTTTTAACACTAAATGTTACTAGGACGCTTGACCTGACAATTTTTCGGACAGCTTTGAACAAATCAAGATAGTCAAATTCTGAAACCTAATTTTACTTTCAAACGATCTTTTTGTTAAATTTCAAGTCTATTACTTTAAAAGGTCGGTAGATAAATTTAACTTTCAAAGGGGAATCTTCTTCGACTAACTCAGCTAAAGATCAAAACAATTTTGCATTACGGTCTGTAAATCCATTTAAAGCGATTTTTGAAATACATAAGCTAGTAGTAAATTTACAATTCTAAACAAATTTTTAATAACCGCCGTATAGGATTATAATCCAAATGACCTTGTGGCAAGAATAAAATTCCAATATTTGGTTGACTGTTAAAAGTGAAATGAGTGCGTTCTGACAATATATAGTAGTTAACATGATTAACTCAGCTGCTTAGTCCGATTCATTTTACGAATTACTTTTTAAATATGTTGACAACAATGTAGCACCTTAATTGGAAATTAGAACTAGGCAATATTAAGGCGAAAAGAGCCTTTCAATAAAAAGGCTCTTCCACAAATGATTTTCAAAGCGATAACTGTTGCACATATCGTTACAGAAAATACTCATTTCGATTTGTTTTATAAGGGGGCTTTTGTAACAAGTAGTAAAATGTTGAATGATAGTAACGTTTTTATTCACAAAATCAACATCAAAGCAGTTAAAATTTATAGCTTGCCAACTAACTATTTTTATGATAAAAGAGATCGTTTATTAATAAAAGTAAACAAAGCCAATGCAACGACATTTTTAATCGATAGTGCATGTTTTGTAAGTCGAATACTGATAATAACCATAAGTTCAATGAATAGAGCAAGAGTGATCAAGAAAATTGTCATCTAATGTATTATAAATGAGCTTTTTGATTTTTATAGAATAATTAATTGAAAAATAGTTTACAAAACGTTAAATAATTTTAAAACCAGACACAGACTATGAATTTCTGATTAGTTTAGATTATCAACATCAGCAAAAACTTTTAAACAAAAAAGTTGAATTAAAAAAAGTAAAAACTTAGAATTCAAAAAAATATTACAACAGCAACAAAAAGACTTTTTTTGTTGCTTAAAAACCTTTTTAAAATTTTAAAAAATACCTAAACAAAAATTTTTACGTATTTAATCGATGAAAATAACACTTAATCGATTCGTAACAAATATTAAAATTTTTCACATTTCAATTTTTTCTATTTAATTTACTTTTGAACAAAATATTAATTTTAAGGAATGTTTTACGAATCATTTTCCAATAATAAATTTTGTGAAATTTGATAATATCAAGCATTTAATACTTATAGTTTAATGATAATTCTCGTCAAATTTATATAATTTTTATAAAATATAAGTTGTATTAAGCAAATATTTATTCAACTGTCGTACATAAATTTATTGCCGTGCGATAGATACTTTTAAAATTTTATATAATTTTGCTTATATTGAAATTGTGGCGTTTTTCTAATTTATAACTTGTTTTTAAGAGATTGCTATAAAATTGATTTTTCAAGAATTTTTAAAAATAAAGTCTATTTGTGCAATTCTTATAAACTTTAAATAGCATAAAACATTTGAAATATAAATTTAATCTATTTTTGTAAAAGTTATATTTAATTATATTGGACAATAATTAATTATGATATTTTTTTTCAGTATGAAGTTATACTATTCTTATTTTTTGGACGCAGTAGTTGTTAAAAATCGATTAATTAAAAAATTATTTAAATGAAAAATAAAATTATCCTTCTGTTTTTTGTACTATCAAGCTTTGCTGGCATTGCACAAAGTGCACCTGCTGGCAGTACTTTACAAATTTTTTGCGCGGCACCACCGCCAACAATAGCTCAACTTGCGGCAATTGGTCAAAACATTGCCTGGTATTCCTCATCGATATCCGTAACGCCTTTATCATCATCGGATAATTTGATAAGTGGCACAACCTATTATGCTACGCAAACTATTAATGGCAGCGAAAGTGTTGATAGGCTGGCCGTTATGGTTGACATTAATAATATCCAGATTAATGCAAGTGCAACAAGTATTTGCGTTGGACAGAACGTTGTACTAGATGTATCAGCTCAAGGAAGGTCAACAACTTTTGATTATAACAAATTAGATTTCACAAATAAGTTCAATGCAAACGTTAGTACATCCCATGCGTCGAATTTGGCTTCAATGCCGACAGGAAATGTTACTTTAAATACTGTACCGTATTTTATTTCAAGTTGGAGTAATCAATATAATTGTTGGCATTCTAATTCTGCAACTGGAAGTAATCCAAGAGTTTTAGAGTTTAACTTCGCTAATCAAAACGTTAGTGAAATCAACTTATTAGCAAATACATTTTGGGGACAACCTGGTCCTACTTCTTATGTTGCTGTAGAATTTTATAATAACGCTGATTTGATTTATACCAAAAATTTAATTGGTAATATTGATGTTAGAGATTACGGCGCGGGTTCATACACAAATTCAATTAATAATACAACTACCACCACTGTATATAATACGAGTACAACTCCTAGTAGAAGAATAGATAACATAAAAATTCAAATACCAGGCAGTAGCAATATCAATAAAATAGTAGTAAAAGACACTGGAGCTGCAAACATTTCTAGAGCATGGGTTTTAGCTAGTACTATCCTTAGTTCGAAATATAAAATTTCATACTTATGGTCAACGGGTGCAACAACTGAAAGCATTAATCCTTCTCCCGCTACTACTACAAACTACTGGGTAGATATCACAATAAATGGTGTTACGTGCAGAAAAGAAATTACAATTACCGTTAATCCTATCGCAACACCAACATTTACACAAGTAGCTGCAATTTGTAGTGGAGAAACGCTGGCAGCATTGCCAACAACTTCAAACAATGGCATTGTAGGGTCTTGGTCACCAGCTTTGAATAGCACAAGTACTACATCTTACACGTTTACGCCTGTAGCCTGTGCTCCAGTAGCAACAATGACGATTGCCGTAGGAACAACAAAAACTTGGAATGCGGGTTGGATGCCAGTGGGTGCACCAACAAGTATTGATAAAGTTTTAATTAACGGAAATTATACAGCATCTATTGATGGCGGATCTATAAACGGTTGCACCCTTACAGTTGATAATAATGCAGTAGTAGTTATGGACAACAATGCAAACATAATTTTGCAAGGCAAGTTAACAGTTACATCAGGAAGTGTGACGATTAATAGCAATTCTAATTTAGTACAAAAATTAGATATAGCTAACTCAGGAAACATTACCATTAAACGAAATTCTAATGCCTTATTCAGATTAGATTATACTCAATGGTCAAGCCCAGTAATTGGTTCGGGAACATTAACACAATTCTCGCCGGCAACTGTTTCAAATAGATTTTATTTTTATAATCATTTGACTAATTTGTATGTTGCTTATACAAGTCCAAGTACAACGAGTTTTGAATTAGGTAAAGGTTATCACATCAGAATGCCGAACAATTGGGTCGCACCGCCTTTGGCAGCCGCATCATTCACAGGGATTTTTACGGGTGTGCCAAACAATGGTAATTATAGTCCAACAATTAATAATTCTGG
The DNA here is from genome assembly GCA_043769905.1 of Bacteroidota bacterium. Lineage (GTDB taxonomy): Bacteria > Bacteroidota > Bacteroidia > Flavobacteriales > Flavobacteriaceae > Flavobacterium. The sequence continues at coordinate 56,849 of JAYVIW010000017.1, read as the reverse complement.
AGCTAGTTTAGGAATAAATATAATAGGTAATCCATATCCATCTGCAATCAAAATACAAGATTTTGTAGATGCCAATACATTACCAATAGCAGATAACATTACTGGAACTTTATATTTTTGGAGAAAAACCAACGATCCTGCTGCACCATCTTATTCTACTTGGGCAGGAGGAACATTTACACAAGGCACGGCAACAGCTACAAGCCCTAATGGAATTATTAATGTTGGTCAAGGATTTATTGTCGAAGCAAAAGCAGGGGCAACCAACATTAACTTTAATAACGCCATGAGAATTGCAAATAATGCCAATCATTTTTTTAGAGCCAACAATAACGTTGATTATAACAGAATTTGGATTAACGCAACAAGCACTAGTGGGTTGTTTTCTCAGTTAGCAGTCGGATATATAACCAATGCTACTAATGACGAAGACCTATATGATGCTAAATATTTCAATGATGGACAATTAGCAATATCGACATTAAGTAACAATCAAAAATATGCCATACAAAGTCGTGTATTACCATTTGATATCAATGATGTGGTGCCAATGAGCTTCAAAGCAACGACTACTGGAGATTACACCATAGCAATTGACCATGTTGACGGATTATTCGCTGGTTATAATGATATTTATTTGAGAGACAATGCCAATGGAACAGTAAACAATCTTGTAAACGGAGCCTATAGTTTTGCTGCCAACGCAGGAGAAGACAACAGTCGCTTCGAATTGGTTTACAGAAGTTTATTATCCAATGAAACCAATTTATTGACAAACAACAACGTATTTGTTTACAAAAATAATGGAGGAATCAACATCAATACAGGAAAAATTGCAATCGATAATATAAAAATATATGACATAAGAGGTCGTTTATTGGTTGAAAAAATTAAAGTAAATACAACGACATTAACTATCGATAGTGCAGCATTTGCAAACCAAATATTAGTAGTGAAAATAACTTCAAAAGATGGTGTTGTTATAAATAAAAAGGTAGTTAATTAGTCTTTTTATAAATTTTAGAAGCTAGTCGTTTTGAACGTAAATTCTATATATTTAAACAATATACTTTAAGATTGTTTTATATTCTTAAAAAACTTTTCTGGGGACAGAAAAGTTTTTTGTTTATAAGTCTTTCAGTTTTCACAACTTTGCCAAATTTTTTTATCTCAAAAAAAATCAAATCTTCTATGTAGTATGCGAAAGTGATCATGTTTTTTTGAGTTTTCATAGAAAGGAAATCAAAATTTAAGTTATTAGCCATGAAAAAGAGGTTAAAGTATTTTTGTATAAATGAAACCAAGCATCTATTATGACAAAGTTGATAATTCTCCTTAGTTGTAACAGAAATGGCAATAAACAGCTGCAAATAGCAGCAAGAGTAAGAATGTAGGCAGCAGATATAAGTGCAGTTTTAAAAGAAAAGTTAGAACCCAAAACTGTTTTATGCACCGATGGACCTCGCAGTTTTGAAACTTTTGCTAAAGAAAACAAACTTGAGCATCAAACCATAAAAATACCGGCAAAACAATATAAGAAAGACTTATATCATGTGTAACATGTCAATCAAACAGCACAAGATTTAAAAGATTGGATGAAAGATTTTATTGGTGTAGCCACGAAATATTTTACAGAATTATTGGCATTGGTAAGCTTTAAAATCTATCATAAATTTAAATTAAAATCCAGTAAAGAAAACTGTAAAATTAATTGCAGCTTCATTTACTGCTTGGTTATAATTTAAAAACATTATTAATGTACCGTATAATAATTAGACCATAGCCTTTCTTAATTTTTATTTAACGATTGGTATTTCGATTTCATAAACCTTTTTTAACTTATTTTCAAGTTTTGTGTCTCGCAACCAAGGATTATGAATTTTGAGTATTTTGTAATTAATGCCTTGCCTAATTGCAAAATCAGTTAAGTTATTTATTGTTGAATCTATTTGAATTTTTTTGGTTTCTATAATCGGATATAATTTTTCGTTAGACATGTCAAAACCATATAAATTTGGATTTTCCATAATTTCTTTTAACGCTAAAATTCTAAAAACATACCTGTAAGTTTCTTCAATTAATAACAAATCATAATAATTATTAGTTTTTTGAATACTTACTTGCTTAGACATGCCACCCATGCCGCCGTTGTAACTTGCTGCTGCTAGCGTCCAAGTACCTAGTTTCGCTTTTGCATTTAATATATATTGGCAAGCCGCTTCGGTCGATTTCTCTAAATGATACCGTTCGTCAATAATATCGTTTACTTCCATACCTTTTTCTTTTGCAGTGTCGGGCATAAACTGCCAAACGCCTTTTGCTCCAGCAGGAGAAGTTGCGTTTATCAAAGCTGATTCGATAACAGCCAAATATTTAAAATCATCTGGAATGCCGTTTTTCGCTAATATAGGTTCGATAATTGGAAAAACTCTATTGGCTCTCTTAAAGATTAATATTGTTGAACCATGCAGATTGCTATTTACAACCAATTCTCTGTCTAATCTTTCTCGAACATCTAAAATTTTTAGTGGCGTTTCTTCATCACAAAAATCTACTTTTTCTGGAAAATATTTGATTTTTGTCTCAACGGAACTTTCGTTTCTAGATACTGCATAAATTAAAAATCCACTAATGGATATTATCGCAATAATAGCACCAACTTTTTTTAGCATTTGCATATTTTATTCTATTTTTTGCAAAATTAGTATTATTTTATATCATTCGAGAATTATTTTTGGCAAATTTTCATTGAACCATTTGTAACGATTAACAATCATAATATGTGTTCCTTTTTTTACGGAAATAAAATTTTTGATATTTGAAACTGGAAAAACACTGTCTTCATCGCCGTGAATATGAATAATTGTTGGGTCAATATCTATTCTTGACCAACATACAACTTGCTCAATTGCCCAATCTAGATAGGCTTTATCTTTCATGATTAAATATTTTTTGTACAATTTTAATCTTTCTTTTATCATTGTTCCAAAAGCATATTTGGTCAAATCATCCAAGTTCGACATCAATCCAGTTGGGATTAATTTATATGCTTTTGTAACTTTGGCCAATTTCATTTTATTTGGCAATTCTAAATTAGATTTTACACTAGAAATTATAATTACTTTTTTTGGATTTAAAAATTGCTTCATTTCTTGAACTAATATTCCTCCAAAAGAAACTCCTATTAAAACTGAATTTTCATGAACAACAAAAGCAGACATTCTTGAGGCATAATCGTTCAAGGTTTCATTTAAATTAGGTTCAAACCATTCTAAATAATGAATTTCAAATTGATTGTCGGGTAATTTTATTTTCTCAAATATAGAACTGCAAGCCGCCAATCCGGGCATGAAATAAACATGAATCTTCATCATTTCAATTTTAATTTTAGTTGGATGTTGTAAATGTAGTGCAATCTATTGGGATATTTAACTTTGCAAAATCTATTAATGTTAATAAATTGTTTAACTTTGTGCATCAAAATAATAACAATGGAAACGCTTCAAAAACTTGATATTAAAGATAATACTTTTTCTCGACAATTTGAGACCTTGGTTTCCGAAGGAATGGTTACAGTTGAATATTCTTTTCAAGAAAAAAAAATATTTTTGACAAAAATCCAAACTCCTGAAGGTTTTGTAAACGAAGAATTTATTGCAGATTACTTAAAAAACATCATGGATATTGCCTATGAACGAAAATTGAAAGTTGTGCCAATTTTACCTAAAATTGCTTTGTTTTTTAAAAATAATAAAGTTTACTCGGATTTATTGCCTCCAGGAATTAAAATTTAAAATAAATTTCATCCTTCTCGACACAAATACTTGTCAAAAAATTATTTATGATTTCTGAAGAATCCAACCAAAATATTATAAATTTCTTCGAAAATATTCAAAAATATTATTGCTCTAAAACCGAAATTTCAGAAGGTTTGACCAATGATTTCCTTAACATCGAAGCTAGATCAACTACTTGGAATTTATTTGAATTTGATTTAGTTCGGTCTGCATATAGAGAGAATGGTAATAAATTTATGTTGGAAGGCAACAGAATTTATTATGAAATTTCAGCATCAAATATTATCAGTCTCGAAAAATTAGGTCGCAATAAATTTCAGTTTGTCGAAATGTACGGCGAAACAGTTTTTAGAATTACTAAAATTCGGTTTCATTATAAGTATTAAAAATTGTCACAAACTAATAAAGATGAATTTAATTTTGCAAAACTTCAAATATTATTTTAAATAATTTAGTTGATAAACTCAATTCTCACACTACCATCATCATCAATATTGGTCAAATTAATTTTTTGTAAAGTATTTACCAATTCTGGGTTCCAAGGCGTTTTTACTTTGACATAATTTTCTGTAAAACCGTGAATGTATCCTTCTTTATTTTCAGATTCGAATAAAACAGTTCGATTACTACCAATTTGTGATTCATAAAAAGCACGTCGTTTTTTGACGGATAAGCCACGCAACATTTTACTTCGTTTTGCACGAACATTGGTAGGAATTATATTTTCCATCAATGCAGCTTCGGTATTATCACGTTCAGAATAGGTAAAAACATGCAAGTACGAAATGTCTAATTCACTTAAAAAATTATAAGTTTCCAAGAAAAATTCATCGCTTTCGCCAGGAAAACCAACAATAACATCGACGCCAATGCAAGCGTGAGGCATCACTTCCCGAATTTTATTAACACGCTCTACATAAATTTCTTTTTGGTAGCGGCGTTTCATTAATTTCAATATTTCATTGCTGCCAGATTGCAACGGAATATGGAAATGAGGCACAAATGTGCGACTTTTAGATACAAATTCTATGGTTTCATTTTTCAATAAATTCGGTTCTATTGATGAAATTCTCAATCTTTCGATGCCATCGATTTTATCTAATTCTTGAACCAATTCCAAGAAGGTATGTTCGTGTTTTTTGTTTCCGAATTCACCTTTGCCATAATCGCCAATATTTACTCCAGTTAGAACTATTTCTTTAATATTTTGCTGTGAAATTTCTTTGGCATTTTTTAAAACGTTTTCTAAAGCATCTGATCTAGAAATCCCTCGTGCCAACGGGATTGTGCAATAAGTACATTTGTAATCACAACCATCTTGAACCTTCAAAAATGCTCGGGTTCGGTCGCCGATAGAGTAACTACCCACATAAAAATCTGCTTCGGAAATTTCGCATGAATGCACTTCTCCAAAATCGTTTTTGGACAAATCGTTTAGGTAATCGGTGATTTTGAATTTTTCTGTTGCGCCCAAAACCAAATCAACGCCATCAACAGCAGCCAATTCTTCTGGTTTTAATTGTGCATAACAACCAACTGCGGCAACAAATGCTTTATCATTGATTTTCATGGCTTTGCGAACGACTTGTTTGAATTGTTTGTCTGCATTTTCAGTAACCGAACAAGTATTGATTACATAAATATCGGCAACTTCTTCAAAATCAACTCTATCAAAACCTTCTTGAGCAAAATTTCTAGCAATTGTTGACGTTTCCGAGAAGTTTAATTTGCAACCTAAAGTATAAAAAGCAACCTTTTTTTTATTTTCCATAATAAAGCTCATTTAATGAAATCGTTGTCAAAAAATTGAGCAAACAAATTTACAAACAAATTATTAGAATTTGAAAAAATTAGTTTGATTACTTTTTTATAATAATAAGTTAAATAATTTCAAAATCAATAGTTTTACTATTATATTTGCAGATATAATTATTAATCAAAATACTAACAATCATGAAATCATTTAAAACTATTGCCTTTTTATTGTTTTGTTTAGTATCGACTATTGCAAGTGCGCAGAAAATTGATGCTTCAAAAAAATTGTTTACCGATATTGAGGATGCTTTAAAAAGCCCAGAATTAGTTTATCAATTAGATTTAAGTAATTCTGATTTAAAACTTGCTAATAAAAATTGGGAAAAATTCATTAATTTAGAATATTTGAATCTTAGTAATGATCATTTGACAACTTTGCCAAAGTCTTTGACGAGTTTAAAAAAATTGAAAATTCTAGACATAAGTAGCAATGATTTTGTAGTTTTACCTGCCGAATTATTAAAATTCCCTAATCTTGATGAATTGTATTTGAATGATGAAAAAAAACTAAATTTAGATAAAAGTATGTCTGTTTTATTAAATATGAATAATCTTAAAACGTTGCATCTCGAAAATGACAATCTTATAAAATTGCCAAAAAGTTTTAATAAGTTCAATAAATTAGAATCACTATATTTGAACAATAATAAATTTAATCAACTACCATTGCAATTGAAAGGTTTACAGCATTTAGAATTTGTCGATGTAGAAGGAAACTTTAACAAAGAACAAATAAAAAGCCTCGAGAATATCAATTTTGGTTTTAGAATTCACTTTTAGAAAGTACAATGCAAGAATTATTAGCAAATATAAATATAAAAATTAACGAAAAAATTTATTTGAAAAATCCCGAAACTTCTAAGTTGGGAAAAAAAATAATACAAGAAAGTATTTTATTAATTGACAATATTGGATTTGATAACTTTACTTTTAAAAAGTTAGGTGAAAAAATTCAATCTAACGAAAGTTCTGTTTATAGGTATTTTGAAAACAAACACAAGTTGTTACTTTATTTATCAGATTGGTATTGGAGTTGGATTGAATACAGAATTGTTTTTGCAACCAACAACATCAATAATCCGATAGAAAAACTATACAATGCAATTGCAATTGTCAGCGAAAAAGTCGAAGACGATAAACAGACATTGTACATCAACGAATCTATTTTAAATAAAATAATTGTGATTGAGTTTACAAAAACTTTCTTGACAAAAGAGGTTGATGCCGAAAATAAAGAAGGTTTTTTCTTGGTTTACAAACGAGTCGTTAACAGAATAATTACTTTTATACAAGATGTTAATCCAGATTATAAATTTTCTAAATCACTTGCTTCTTCAATAGTTCAAGGTGCATTGCATCAACATTTTCTGCGAGATCATTTGAAAACAATTACAAATAGTGAGCAAAATAGTCCGTTAGAGTTTTATAAAGATTTAGTCACCAAAATTTTAATCTCAAGATAATGTCCCAAACACCATTACAGCGTTATATAAAATTGTTAAGTTTAGATAAAAAAGATATTTTCCAAGTCTTTTTTTATGCATTATTTGCAGGAATTGTAAGTTTGTCGTTACCTTTAGGAATTCAAGCAATTGTAAATTTAATTCAAGCCGGTCAAGTTAGTGTTTCTTGGATTGTACTTGTAATTATAGTTGTAATTGGAGTTGCGTTAGCCGGTTTTCTGTCCATTATGCAGCTACGAATAACCGAAAATTTGCAACAAAAATTATTCGTTCGTTCTTCTTTTGAGTTTGCATACAGGTTACCGAAAATAAAATTCGATGCTTTATACAATACTTACCCGCCCGAATTGGCAAACAGATTTTTTGACACGTTATCTATCCAAAAAGGAACTTCAAAATTATTAATTGATTTTTCGACAGCAATTCTTCAAATATTTTTTGGTATTATTCTACTTTCATTGTACCACCCGTTTTTTATAATATTCGGTCTTTTATTAGTGATTTTATTATTTATAATATTTAAATTTTCGTATAATTCTGGTTTAGATACTAGTTTAAAAGAATCAAAATACAAGTACAAAGTTGCTGGTTGGTTGCAAGAAATTGCAAGAAATAATTTTAGCTTTCGTAAAAATGATAATTTTCAATTTATATTAGGAAAAAACGATATGTTAGTTTCAGAATATTTGAACATGCGCGAAAAACATTTTAAAATTATTGAAAGGCAGCATTCTCAATTAATTTTTTTCAAGATTTTAATAACAGCAGGATTGTTAATTATTGGTGGATTACTCGTTTTAGGACAACAGATGAACATTGGTCAATTTGTTGCTGCTGAAATCATTATTTTGTTAGTTGTCAATTCTGTCGAAAAAATTATTACAGGATTAGAAACATTGTATGATGTATTAACATCGGTAGAGAAAATAGGCCAAATTACTGATTTAGACACAGAAAAATTTACTATAAATGCTCAAAATATATGTTTCAACAATATTGAAATTGAAACAGAAAGCATGAGTTTTAAATTTCCAGACTCAAGTCATTTGGTTTTAGACAATATAAATTTGAAAATAAAACAATCCGAAAAAATATTGATAGATGGAACAAATGGCTCGGGAAAAACAACATTAATTAGAATTTTGTCTGGTTTATTGCAACCCACAGAAGGTAACTTTTTTATTAATGATGATACTTTCAAAAAAATTGACTACAACCAATACCGTTCACAAATTGGTACAATTATTCAAGGTGAGACGCCATTTGAAGGAACAATTTTAGAAAACATTACCTTCAATAACCCAAGTATTTCAAGTGAAGATTTAAAATGGGCTCTTGACGGTGTAAAGCTTACAAGCTATATAAAATCGTTGCCAAATGGTTTAGACACTAAAATTTTAACCGACGGAATGCAACTGTCGTCTTCAAATGCTCAGAAAATATTAATGGCACGAAGCATTATTTGCAAACCAAAGATTTTGTTTTATGAAGATCCATTAGATAAAATGGACGAAGTTGCAGCCAACGAAATTATTGATTTTATAAACAATCCGATACAAAAATGGACAGTAATTGTTGCAACCAAAAACGACTATTGGAAACAAAAATGCTCAAGAACAATATTGATGCAAGGCGGAAAAATTAATAATGATAATTTTTTAAATCAATAAAACCATGTTAAATATTTCTAATAATAACCCAATTGTTGAGAATTTACAACATTTTAAAACGGTTTTAAATCTTGAAAAAAGATCTTATTACAAAATTTTAAATCGGCTAATTGTTGTCGTGTCAATTGTTACTTTTTTGATTTTTTTCTTGCCTTGGACACAAAACATTTCAGGTTCGGGCGCGGTAACTACTTTAAAACCAGATCAAAGACCACAAACAATTGTGAGTGCAATTGCTGGCAGAATAGAAAAGTGGTACGTTCAAGAAGGTGATTATGTCAAAAAAGGCGATACTATTTTGTTTATATCAGAAATAAAAGAAGATTATTTAGACCCTAATTTGGTTCAAAACACTAAAAACCAGGTCGATGCCAAAAAGCAAACTCAGATTTCTTATGGTGGAAAAATTGCCTCATTATCAGTACAAATTCAGGCTATAGAAAATGAAAAAAGTCTAAAGAAGCAACAAGCCAATAACAAAATTAAACAGGCTGTTCTAAAAATTAAATCAGATTCTATAGATTTGGAAGCTGTTAAAACTCAAGTTCGAATCGCCACAATACAATTCAATCGAGCCACAACATTGAACAAAGAAGGTTTAAAACCATTGACCGATGTTGAAGAAAAAAGATTAAAATTGCAAGAAACAGAAGCCAAGTTAATTACTCAAGAAAATAAATTTTTGGCAGGCAAAAATGAATATCTAAATGCAAGAGTTGAAATTAATAGAATTGATGCAGAATATTCTGAAAAAGATTCTAAAGCGAGAAGCGACCAGTTTACAGCAATGAGTAACAAGTTTGATACAGAAGCACAAGTTTCTAAACTTGAAAATCAATATGCTAACTATCAAATTAGAAATGGATTATATTTCATAAAAGCACCACAAAGTGGTTATGTAAACAGAGCTTTACAATCAGGAATCGGCGAAACCATGAAAGAGGGCACCTCGATAGTTAGCATTATGCCCGCTAAATACGATATTGCTGTCGAAACTTTTGTCAAGCCTATTGATTTGCCATTGATTGCAAAAGGAAGAAAAGTTAGAGTTTGGTTCGATGGTTGGCCAACAATCGTTTTTTCGGGATGGCCCGGAATGAGTTATGGTACTTTTGGAGGAAAAATTGTTGCTGTTGAAACATTTATTAGCGACAATGGAAAATTTAGAGTATTGATTGCACCCGATCAAGATGAAACCCCGTGGCCAAAACAATTAAGCATCGGTGCTGGAGCACAGACAATTGCACTGCTTGACAATGTGCCAGTTTGGTTTGAAATTTGGAGAACTTTGAATGGTTTTCCTCCAAATTATTACAAAACTGCCGAGAAAAAGGAAACAAAATAATTTAGAATTTAATTATGAAATTTAAACAAATATTGTTTTTAATTTTATTCACAAATGCTGTTTTTGCACAAGTTCCATTAAACGAATTGAGCTTTAATGAATATTTAGGATTTGTTAAAAAATTTCATCCTTTGGTGAAAATTGCCAATCTTGAAATTAGTGAATCTCAGGCCAATTTGATGTTAGCACGGGGAGCATTTGACCCAAAAATTGAAGTTGATTTTGATAAAAAACAATTTAAGGATAAAGAATATTATTCTATTTTAAATAGTAGTTTCAAAATACCAACCTGGTATGGAATTGAGATAAAAGCCGGTTTTGAAAATAGTGAAGGAGTTTTTATAAATCCCGAAAACCAACTTCCGTTAAATGGTTTGGCTTCACTGGGATTGAATATTCCAATAGGGCAGGGGTTATTTATTAATCAAAGAATGGCGGATATTCGAAAAGCTAAAATTCAATTGCAATTGAGTAAATCAATACAAAGAATTGAGTCAATTGATGTTTTATATGATGCTTCTATAGCTTATTTTAACTGGAAGAAAAGCTTTGATGAAATGACGTTGTATGAAAATTATTTAAAAAATGCACAAATTAGGTTTTCAGGAATTGAGATACTTATAGCTAACGGCGATAAGCCAGCTATTGATTCGGTCGAAGCAGAAATAATTGTAAAAAACAGACAATTAAGTGTAGAAGATGCAAAATTAAAACTCAATAAAGCAAAGCTTGAATTGTCTAATTATTTGTGGTTAGACAATAACATACCGTTTGAATTACAGGATAATATTGTCCCTGAAAATACTATATACAAATCTATCAAGGATATTTTTAAAACGCAAAATTTATTGATAGAAAAGGTCTCAATTGTAAACCATCCAAAAATAAATGCTTTAGAAAATAAAATTGATATGTTGACAATTGACCGAAAATTAAAATCAAATATGCTCTTGCCTAGAGTTGATTTAAGTTATTATCAATTATCAGATTCAGGTTTGATTCAAAATTCTAATTTCAATGATTATAAGTTAGGTTTGAATTTTTCATTTCCGTTGTTTTTAAGAAAAGAAAGAGCTGGAGTTAAATTGGCCGAATTTAAAATTCAAGACACACAATTCCAGTTAGAATCTGAGAAATTGCAAATCACAAACAAAATAAAATCGCAACAGTTTGAGATAAATTCGCTCGAAAAGCAACAAAAAATTATTGATGATTTAGTCAAAAATTACAATACTATGTTGCAATCCGAAGAACGTTTGTTTTCGTTTGGTGAGAGTTCTATTTTTTTAATAAATTCTCGTGAAAATAGTTTAGTTGGTAGTCAAATTTCTTTGATTTCGATCATCTACAAATTCTTGATTGCCAATGCAGACTTGTTCAAAACGACCGTTAATATTGATTAAAAAATCAACTATAGCTGCCAATATTATCAAAGTCATTTATTAAAATATTATATTATTTTCGCCAAGTTTGTTTAAATTTTTGAAAAATTTTTAATTTTAAATAAAGATAAAAAAATACCAAATACACCTTCTATATTTGAATTTGGATTATTTTCAAAAAAGAACATTAGTTTAACCAAGTCAATTGAACAAACAAAAAAAATGAAAATATAAAACCAATTGTATAAAACCATTTATTCTTTTTTTTCTTTTAGCCCTCCTAAAAAAGGAAACAAGATAAAGATCAATAAAGCAATAATAAAGATATAGTAACTATTCTTTCCTCCATTTTTTAGTTAATTCAAAAACATGTTCTAGTATTCTAGCTTCGATTTCATCAAACTCAACATTTCGTCTTGCCATCACAATTCGTGCAGTTTCAAAAGCTTTTTTTGTAATATATGTTGTAAAACCCGATGCACCGCCCCAAGAGAAACTTGGTACAAAATTTCTAGGAAATCCCGACCCAAAAATATTGGTCGACACGCCAACAACTGTTCCGGTGTTAAACATTGTATTAATACCGCATTTGCTGTGGTCACCCATCATTAATCCACAAAATTGAAGTCCAGTTTTGGCAAAATTTTCGGTTTCATAACTCCACAATTTCACTTCTTCATAATTGTTTTTTAGATTTGAATTGTTGCTGTCTGCACCAATATTGCACCATTCTCCAAGAACTGCATTGCCTAGAAAGCCATCGTGTCCTTTGTTAGAATAACCAAATAAAACCGAATTATTAACCTCGCCACCAATAACAGAATGAGGACCAACCGTTGTTGCTCCATAAACTTTGCTGGCTAGTTTCACACGTCCATATTCGCATAAAGCAAATGGTCCACGAATTACAGAGCCTTCCATAATTTCAGAATTTGCTCCAATGTAAATAGGTCCAGTCGATGCATTTAGAGTAACATATTCTAGTTTTGCGCCTTCTTCTATAAAAATATTTTCGTGACCAATTACATTTACTGATTTAGGAATTGGTTGCGATTTTCTGTCATCAGTTAATAAATCAAAATCTGCTCGAATAGCCGCATCATTTTTAGCAAAAATATCCCAAGTATTATCTATTGTCAGGCATTCTTCATTATAATCTATAATTTCATAAGTATCAAAATCGACTTCTTCTTGATTTTCGGTCGTATAAAATGCAATTACATCATCGCCTTTAAAAATTGCTTGATTGTTTTCGAGATTTGAAATCATTTCTAACAAACTAGCATTAGGCAAAAACGATGCATTGATCATTACGTTTTCTTCCATTTCGACCATCGGAAATTTTTCCTGTAAATATTCTTCAGTCAATGTTGTGGTTGTTGATCCTAGATGTTTTTCCCATTTTTCACGAATGGTCAATATTCCGATGCGAATATCAGCAACGGGTCGTGTGAAAGTAAAGGGCAATAAGGCATTGCGAACGGTTCCATCAAAAAGTATGTAGTTCATTTGAAGTTATAGGTTATAGGTTGTGGGTCTTAGGTTGTAGGTTTTCAAATACTTAATAAACTGTCAATCCAAAGTTTTTTTTTCAAAAGTACGAAGTTTTATGAAATAAAAAAACCTTTCAAAAAGTTGAAAGGTTTTTATAAAAATTTGAACACAATAAATATTACTTAGCGTGCTTAGCATATTTTGTTTTGAACTTGTCAATACGTCCTGCAGTATCAATAAGTTTAGATTTACCTGTGTAAAAAGGATGAGAAGTCCTAGAAATCTCCATTTTTACAACTGGATATTCAACACCTTCGTGTGTAATTGTTTCTCTTGTTTCTGCTGTAGATTTAGTAATAAAAACGTCTTCATTCGACATGTCTTTAAATGCTACTAATCTGTAATTTTCTGGGTGAATTCCTTTTTTCATTGTATATTTTATTTTTCTGTGATAATTATAATTTGTTTTGATGCTTTTGTTTTTCAAAAAGGTATCAACTCATTATAACTTTTTATTTATTATTTTTGAGAATGCAAATTTACAATTATTTTTTGATTATAAAGTATTTTGTTTGTTTTTTTTATTTAATAAAATTTAGTTTAAAAATTTAAGAATTGTTATATTTGTTGATTATTTTAAAATATATTCAGATGAATGAAATTATCAAGAAAAATGGATTTAATTTTGGGGTTTTATCGGGACTAATATCAGTAATTATAACTAGTTTGGTTTATATTGTTGATTTAAAATTGTTTACATCTTTTTGGTTGTTACTTATAATTATTACCATTTCATTGACGCTAGCAATTGTATTGTTGAATAAATCTAAAAAAGAGTTGAATGGAATTTTGACTTTCAAAGAAGCATTTACTGTTTATTTTCTGATGTCTTTAGTATCAGTTTTGATTTCGGTGGGTTTTAATATTATTTTGTTCAACATTATTGACCCAGATGTAAAAGTCACTTTGAAAGAACTAACTATAAAATCTTCAATGGAAATGATGGAAAAATTTGGTGCACCAAAGTCAGAAATTAAAAAAGCAGTTACTGAAATTGGTAAACAAGACCAGTTTGGTGTTGTATCTCAAATAAAAGGGATGTTTGGAACATTGGTTTTTAGTTCGATTTTCGGATTAATCCTTGCTGCATTTTTCAAAACGCCTAATAGACAAGAAATTTAATGCAAATTTCAATCATCATTCCATTATTAAACGAACAAGAATCGTTGCCCGAATTGCACTCATGGATTGTAAAGGTCATGAATGAAAATCATTATTCGTATGAAGTAATTTTTATTGATGATGGCAGTACAGACAAATCTTGGCAAATAATCGATCAATTGTCACAAGAAAATCAATCTGTAAAAGGATTGCGTTTTTTGAGAAATTTTGGCAAATCTCAAGCTTTGCATGCAGGTTTTGCTAAGGCTCAAGGCGATGTCATCATTACAATGGATGCCGATTTACAGGATTCTCCAGATGAAATACCAGGTTTGTATAACATGATTGTTAACGATAATTTTGACTTGGTATCAGGTTGGAAAAAGAAACGTTACGATTCGGTTGTTACAAAAAACTTACCTTCCAAATTGTTCAATTGGGCGGCTAGAAAAACATCTGGAGTAGAATTGAATGATTTTAATTGCGGCTTAAAAGCTTATAAAAATATAGTAGTCAAGAACATAGAAGTTTCGGGCGAAATGCACCGATACATTCCAGTTTTGGCTAAAAATGCTGGTTTTTCTAAAATTAGCGAAAAAGTTGTCATTCATCAAGCCCGAAAATATGGCGAAACCAAATTTGGAATGAACCGTTTCATTAATGGATTTCTTGATTTAATTACCATTTGGTTTCTATCAAGATTTGGCAAACGACCCATGCATTTGTTTGGAGCAGTTGGCACCATAATGTTTGTAATTGGTTTTATTTCTGCTGGTTATATTGGAATTTCAAAATTGATAAAACTATTTGTTTTGCATCATGAAACTATTCTGGTTACCGAAAATCCATGGTTTTACATAGCATTGACCACAATGATTATCGGAACTCAAATGTTTTTGGCAGGTTTTCTTGGTGAAATAATTTTACGAACCAAGAATAATGAGGAACGGTATAAAGTTTCTATGGTCACAAGCTGAGACTTTAAAGAAAATTAATCTTAAGGTCATAAATTGTTACCTCAAAATTAAAAGAAATGTTCAAGGACTCAATTTTAGCCCTTAAAGAAAATATATTCAAACTCGAGCTCGCAATTTGCGACCTCAAACAATAAAACACTTTGGAAATAGAAGTTATTCAAAATAAAATATACGAGATTCGAGGTTGCAAAGTAATGCTTGATTTTGATTTAGCATTGTTATATAATGTAGTAACAAAAGTGTTCAAACAATCTGTTAGACGAAATATCAACAGATTTCCTCCTGATTTTATGTTTGAACTATCTGAATTAGAATTCAAAAGTTTGAGGTCACAAATTGTGACCTCAAACCGTGGAGGTTTAAGATATATGCCTTTCGCATTCACAGAACAAGGAATTGCAATGCTTTCGAGTGTATTAAATTCAGAAAAAGCAATTGAAATTAATATCTCAATCATTCGTGCATTTGTAACTTTCAGACAATTTACTTTGACTTACAATGAACTAAAAACAAAAATTGAGGAAATTGAATCTCAATTCCCAGAAATTTATAACACTTTGAATTATTTAATCGAAAAAGATAATGTTGCTGTTGCAAATGATGAAAGAACGAAAATTGGTTATAAAAATTAAAGATTAAAATTTAAGAAAAACATCAAATAGAAGTCAAATGCCCTAGCCCTGATTGCAACGGAAATCCTTTTTGTCTCGTTTTTTTACGAGATAAAAAGATTGAAGTGAAAAGCAGGAAAAAGCTCTAAAAAAAATAAATATGAACATACCACCAAACATTTTAGTTACAGTAAACGAATGGTTAACACCAACATTCGACCAAGAAACTCAAGAAGAAGTTAAAAAATTAATGACTTCGTCGCCTGAAAATTTAAAAGAAAGTTTTTATAAAAACCTTGAATTCGGGACTGGCGGAATGAGAGGAATAATGGGCGTTGGCACCAATAGAATCAACAAATACACGCTTGGAAAAAACACTCAAGGCATTGCCAATTATATGTACGAAGTTTTTCCGAAACATGATTTGAAAGTCGTAATTGCTTATGATTGTCGCCATAATAGCGATACTTTGGCCAAAACGGTTGCTGATGTTTTTTCTGCAAATGGTATTCAGGTTTATTTGTTTTCGGATATGCGACCAACTCCTGAGTTGAGTTTTGCCTTGAAATATTTGAAATGTCAAGCGGGTATTGTTTTGACAGCATCGCATAATCCACCAGAATATAACGGTTATAAGGTTTATTGGGAAGATGGTGGACAACTAGTACCACCAGAAGATAAGGCTATTATTCAGGTAATTGAAAATTTGAAATACGATGAAATTAAATTTTCACCAAATGAAAATTTGATTCATTATATTGATGCTAAAATTGATGAAGCTTTTATAAAATCTTCAATTGAAAATGCAAGTTTTAACACACCACAAGTTGCGAAAGACAACTTGAATATTGTTTTCACATCTTTACACGGAACATCAATAAAATCTATTCCTGATGTTTTGGCAAATGCGGGATACAAAAACGTAAATATTGTTGCTGAACAAGCCGAACCAAATGGCGATTTCCCAACTGTTGTTTCTCCAAACCCCGAAGAACCTGAAGCCTTGACAATGGCGTTGGCATTAGCAGATAAAATAAATGCTGATATTGTTGTTGGAACTGATCCAGATTGCGACCGATTGGGTGTTGCCGTTAGAGATAATAATGGAAAAATGATGTTGCTAAACGGAAACCAAACTATGGTTTTGATGACTGCTTTTTTATTAGAACAATGGAAAAAATTAGATAAAATTGACGGTAAACAATTCATTGGTTCGACCATAGTTTCGACACCAATGATGATGGAATTAGCAACAGCATACAACGTTGAGTGCAAGGTAGGTTTGACAGGTTTCAAATGGATTGCTAAGTTTATAAAAGATTTTCCAAATCAACAATTTATTGGTGGAGGCGAAGAGAGTTTTGGTTTTATTGTTGGTGATGCCGTTCGTGATAAAGATGCCGTTGCAGCCACTTTATTGATTTGCGAAGTTGCTGCTCAAGCCAAAGCAAACGGAAGTTCGGTTTATAGAGAATTACAAAATCTCTATATAACATACGGTTTTTATAAAGAACATTTGGTATCATTAACAAAAAAAGGAATCGATGGATTGGCAGAAATCAACCAAATGATGGTCGATATGC
This sequence comes from Bacteroidota bacterium, assembly GCA_043769905.1. Classification (GTDB taxonomy): domain Bacteria; phylum Bacteroidota; class Bacteroidia; order Flavobacteriales; family Flavobacteriaceae; genus Flavobacterium. The sequence goes on along the minus strand of JAYVIW010000017.1, from coordinate 39,551 downwards.
GTACCAGTCCCTTAAAAGAAATTAATGGCAAAAGAGTCGTAATGATGGAAGATTATAAAGCATCGACAGCATTGAATCTTTTTACAAATGAGGTCGAAATAATGGATATTCCAAAGGCTGATGTGTTAATTTATTATACCGAAGATGGTTCAAAAATTGCAGCAAGACCAAGTGGCACCGAGCCGAAAATTAAGTTTTATGTGAGTGTGAAATCGAAGTTAAATTCAATTTCTGAATTTGATGAAACGGAAACTTTTTTAGATAAAAACATAAAAAATATACTTGAAGATTTAAAGATCATTTAAAATTTTTGCTACTAAAAATAATTATAAAAAATAATGAAAAAAATTATCCGAAAAATATTTCCTTATATAATTCCATTTAAATCCCATGTGATTTGGAATATATTTTTCAACATTCTATATGCACTTTTTAGCACATTATCATTCATTACATTAATTCCAATGATGAATGTTTTGTTCGATAAAGCCAAAAAAATTGATGCCAAACCAGTTTGGACAGATGTTTTTCATTCGGTTAATTATTTTCAAGATTTGTTGTATTACAAGATTACGCTATTGACGAAAGCCAACGATTCGCAAATGGCATTATTGCTGGTGGTAAGCCTTGTAATTTTGACTTTTTTATTAAAAAATGTTGCCAATTATTTTGCATCTTTTCACATCATGCATTTGCGAAATGGAGTACTCAAGGATTTGAGAAAAACCATGTATGATAAAATTATAGAATTGCCAATTTCATTTTATTCAGAGAAAAGAAAAGGCGATGTTATGGCAAGAATGCTAGGCGATATTGGCGAAGTTCAAAATTCATTTTTTGCTATTTTAGAGTTAATCGTCAAAGAACCAATGACAATAATTTTCTCAATTGTTGGCATGTTTTTAATTAGTTTTAAGTTGACATTGTTTGTTTTTATTTTTATACCGATTGCAGGATTAGTTATTTCTAGAATAGGAAAAAACTTAAAAGCACAGTCGCTTGAAGCACAAGGAGAAGGTGGCTATTTAATCTCAATAGTCGAAGAAAGTTTATCGGGTTTGAAAGTCGTAAAAAGTTATAATGCCGAAAATAGTTTTAAGAAAAGATTCGAAGGTTCGACATCAAGATTGTTAAAATTGTCCAACAGTATTGGAAGCAAAAATAATCTTGCATCGCCACTCAGCGAGTTCATGGGAATTATTACAATTGCTGTTTTATTGTGGTACGGTGGCAGCATGGTTTTAATAGATAGAACACTTGACGGAGCAGTTTTTTTGGCATATATGGGATTGGCATATAATATTTTGACTCCCGCAAAAGCAATTTCAAAAGCTACTTATTCTGTTAAAAGTGGTGTGGCTGCAGCAGAAAGAGTTTTTGAAATTCTTGAAGTTGATAACGAAATTACATCAAAAGAGAATGCGGTTGTAAAGTCAACTTTTGATGATGTTTTGGAAATTAAAAACATCAATTTTAGATATGAAGATGAAAATGTACTAAAAGATTTTTCATTAAAAGTCAAAAAAGGCCAAACCGTAGCACTTGTTGGTCAATCTGGTTCTGGCAAAAGTACAATTGCCAATTTATTGACTCGTTTTTATGATGTCAATGAAGGTTCAATTGCAATTGACGGTATTGAAATCAAAGATATGAACCTCAATTCGTTGAGAGATCTGCTTGGATTAGTAACCCAAGATTCTATTCTTTTTAATGATTCTATAAAAAACAATATTCTTATAGGTAATGAAAATGCAACAGATAATGAAGTTATCGAAGCGTTGAAAGTTGCCAATGCCTACGAATTTGTAAAAGATTTGCCTTTCGGGATTGAAACCAATATTGGGGATGCTGGAAACAAATTGTCTGGTGGACAGAAACAAAGATTGAACATTGCAAGAGCTGTTCTTAAGAATCCTCCAATTATGATTCTCGATGAAGCGACTTCAGCATTGGATACCGAAAGCGAAAAATTTGTTCAGATTGCTTTAGAAAACATGATGCAAAATCGAACTTCAATTGTCATTGCACACAGATTATCGACCATTCAAAAAGCCGATTTGATTGTCGTTATGAAAAAGGGAAGAATTGTTGAACAAGGAAAGCATGACGAGTTGGTTGCCTTGAAAGGCACTTACGATAATTTGGTTACAATGCAAAGTTTTGAATAAAAAAAATACAGAATTTTAAAAATTTGATTAACGAATTTCAACTATTGAATTTTGAAATAAAATGTACCAATACCATCCAAACATCAAACTCCCTAATGATGCAAACACAATCGTTTGGAAATATTTAGATTTGTCTAAATTTTTGGATTTGCTTCTTTCTCAAAAACTTTTTATGTCTCGATCTGATAAGTTTGAAGACCAATACGAAGGTACTTTTAGTGAACCAACATTTGAAGAAATCAAAAAATTATCCAAAGACAATCCTGAGTTTTTAGAATATTACAAAAATCATCGTGAAAAAGTTGTTGTCAGCAGTTGGCACATCAACGAATATGAGAGTTTTGCAATGTGGCAAATTTTTACTCAAAATAGTGAAGGATTGGCCATTCAATCAACAATTGGTCGATTGCAAAAATCATTATTCCCCGAAAAAAAACACAATCAATATATTGGCGAAGTCAATTACATTGATTATAAGAAAGAATATATTCCGTTTGATGATTTGTTTTTTCCGTTTTTATTCAAACGAAAAAGTTTTCAATATGAACGAGAAGTTAGAATAATTTCCGATACGTCGCCAGACAATATCAAAATTAACGATGGATTGAAAATTGATATTGACTTATCGCAATTAATCGAGAAAATATACATTCACCCTAAATCAGAGAATTGGTACAAAAATTTGGTCATTGCATTGGTTTCTAAACTTGGGTTTGGTTTTGAAATCGAAAAATCTGACTTAGAAAGTGATATTTTGATTTAGATTAAATCGGCATAAACTCAATCGCTTTCCATTCCTTTTCCAACAAATTGACATAATTGTAATGAATTTTGTCATTTTTATCAAACTTTCCATTTTTGTTGGTATCTTCTACTGCTCTAAAATAAAGTCTATTTTTAGAATCTAATATTTTCCAGTCCAAAACTTCTTGAACATCAGTCGAAATTTTTGTAAATTTTGTTCCAGAAATATCAGATAAATATAACGATTTTATATCGCTGGTATCTAATTTCCCATCATTATTGGTGTCTGCATCGGCCAATAAATAAGCCAAAGTTTGTTGTTTGGTTTTTAATGCAATTGTTGTCAAATAATTCACGGATTGAATTAACATAGGTTTAGTTGTCAATGAAATCAATGAATCTGAATTAATTTTTTGAAATTTTAGGTTTTGTAAAAACCCAGTAATTTCGTGATCTAGATTATTGGCAATATTAAAACTGATGTTTTCATCCGAACTTGAATCATAGGTTTTACTCGTTGTATTGCTAATATAATTAATATTGCCAATTGGATGTATTAAATAGTTGGTCAATTCAAACTGAATTGGCAATCCTGCGACCGAAATTTTGGTTGTATCTTGCTTTTGTTCTGCAACCTTTGGCTCATTTTTGGTGTAAGTAAGTTTTGGTTTTTCAACTTCTTCTTTACAATTAAACAAAATAAACAATAATAAAATAGCTGTTATTTTAAATAATATTTTCATGATATTTTGAGTTTTATTTGTCAAATAAATTACAATCTTGCTGTTAATTTTAAACTGAACATTCTTGTTGTTAAATAATTAGGTATTCCATATTGTACTTTACTGTCAACATCACGAACCCAAGTATTTGTTATTGCGTTTTGGTTATTAAACATATTAAAAATTTCAAAACCGGCTGATAAATCTTTGAATTTTTTCAACCAATGATCTTCTCTTCTTTTGTAATTTTTGTCAGTAAATACATAGCTAAAACCAATATCCGCTCTGCGGTAATCTCTCAATCTTAATTGATAATCATAAGGGTTGGCATAACTTGGTGAACCGCCCGGTAGTCCAGTGTTATAAACTAAATTAAGGTACAATTTTAAACTTGGAATTTTTGGCATGTAATCTTGAAAAAGAATTCCAAATTTCAATCTTTGGTCTGTTGGTCTTGAAATAAAACCTTTGTTGTCGATATTTTCTTCGGTTTTCAAATATCCAAAACTGAACCATGATTCTATTCCTGCAACGAAATCGCCGTTTAACCTGAAATCCAATCCTTGTGCATAGGCCGTAGCATTGTTTTTTGCGGCATATCTTATGCGAACATTGTCAAGTGTGTAAGGATTTACATCTGTAATTGATTTATAATAAGCTTCTGACACAAGCTTGAAAGGCCTGTTCCAGAGTTTGAAACTGTAGTCGTTGCTCAAAACAAAATGCACAGATTGTTGGGCTTTGACATTGGGTTGAACAGTTCCAGTGGCGTCTCTCAACTCTCTATAAAAAGGTGGTTGGGCATACATTCCACTTGAAATTCTAAAAATCATATCTTGGTTCCAAGCTGGTTTTATTGCAAATTGTGCTCTTGGACTGAAAATAATTTGTGAATTTCCATCAATATTTCTGCCTGAAACTTTCCATTGGTGCACCCGAATTCCTGCATTGTACCAAACTTGTGCCGAACCAATTTTATCTTTTCTGTTCCATTGCAAATAACCAGAAAGCCTGTTGATAATTGCCAAATTTATATTTCGAATATTCTGATATGCAACTAAGGGCCCGACATATGGATTGTATGGTTGGTCATTTCTTGGTAAATTTGTCAAGGGCGGATTTAACGAAAAACCAGCCGAATCGATAATTTCATACTCTCTTATTCGGTCTTTGATGTCTTCATGAGTAAATTTTATGCCCCATTCGAATTGATTTTTTTTGCGTTCATGAAAACCTTTCAATTCGGAGTTAAAAATCAGCGCATCGAGGTCGTTTCTAGCATGGTTCAATTGCGAACCAATAGCTCTACTATATTTCACTTCACCAAAAGTTTCTGATCCCAAATTGCTGTCAACTTCGCCTAAAGCATAGGCTGCGTTGATGTCATAATATTCTTGTTCACGCGTGTTAAACAATGATGTAATCAACTTATAAGTGTTTTTTTCGTTGGGTCTGTATGATGTTTTCAAAGCACCAAAATAAGTACTGTATTTATCTTTTTCTTGACCTTGATAAAACACTAACAATGCTAATGGTTCATCAATAGTTCCAAAATTTGTCTGACGGGTTAGTGGCTCATAATCATAAGTGTTTTGAGAAATATTTCCTAAAAAACTAAACTGCAATTTGCTTGAATAATTAAAATTCACATTTGTTTGAATATCAGCAAACGAAGGTTTAAAGTTGCTTTCGGTTTCTTGACTATTGACCAATAATTGATTGTTTCGATAACGCAAACCAGTTATAGCATTCCATTTTTGGTTTTTTGAAACATTATCAACAGACAGACTGGCACCCAAAAAACTCGCTTCGGCATTTGCCGCAAATTTAGTTGGTGTTCGGTAAGTAATGTCTAAAACAGATGATAATTTATCGCCATATTTTGCTTGAAATCCTCCTGCAGAAAAATCAACGTTTTGAACCAGATCAGTGTTTGTAAAACTTAAACCTTCTTGTTGACCTGACCGAACCAAAAATGGTCTATAAACTTCAATTTCGTTTACGTAAACCAAGTTTTCGTCATAATTTCCACCTCGAACTGCATATTGAGTACTCAATTCGTTATTGGAATATACTCCAGGAAGTGTTTTCAAAATATTTTCTATTCCCGCATTAGCTCCTGGAATTTTTCTGATAATTATTGGGTCAATCGTTGTAATACCTTGAAAACGTTTTTTATTATTCATTAAAACTAATTCTCCCATTTCTTCTGCACGATTATTCATCACTGGGTTTAGCTCAAAATCTTCATTGGTTTTTAATTCAAGAACCGACACTATTTTTTTTAATGAAATGTGTGTAAAAACAATCGATACTTTTTTGTTAGCATCTATGTTCAACGAATAAAAACCGTTTTCGTTGGTAATGGTTTTTGATTTTCCGTCGGTAATATTGACTTTTTCTACCGGTTTGTTGTTTTCGTCAAAGACAATACCTTTTAAACGGGCAGTTTGCGAGAAACTGGCATTATTTAAAAGGTAGAAAATTATTAAAATTGAAATTCTTGTTTTCAATGAATGTTGTTAAATTAATTTATTATTTTTTTTGAGACCAAAGTTTAGAAATATTTAATTGTTAGGTCTAACATCTAAATATTTAAGATCTCAATATCTAAAGTGTATTAGTTTGTATAAAAATCAAACCACGTTTCAAAGGTAGCAGAATTTCCAACATTATCGATGACTTCAAGTTTAAAAATATTTTTGCCTTGAATTGTCATTTTATCTTCAAAATTGTAAATCAGTTTTTTCAGTTTGTGTTCATATTCCATTAAAACCCATTTGCCATTCAAATAACCATTATAACTTTTGATTCCCGAAAAGTCATCAGAAATTTTTAATTGTATGTTTTTGCTTTTAGATAAATTGAGACCTTCAATTGGTTTAGAAATCGAAATTTTTGGAGCAATAACATCTTTTGCTAAACAAAAAACACCTAATTCTTTGTTTTTGATGCTAAACAAATTCCCTTTTCGGGTTGTAGGAATATATGTTGTCTGTTTGTTTTCATATTTTCCGATAAACATTTTCTGCATTTCTTGCTCAGAATATTTGGTGCTTTCAATTGATAAAGTGAAATTATTGTGAACAGGAACCGTATCATTATGCAAATAAACAGTATCATTTATTACATTAAAATCCATATAAAAATCTTCATAAAATATTTTTTCTGGAAAAACAACTTCTGCATTTGACAAAGAAAAAATATTTTCGTTATTGCATTTGACTAAATATTTTGATTTTTTCACTTCAATAATATTATTGGCAATATCTTCAGAATAATCAATTGGAATTAATACTTGACGTATATTATGGTTAAAATCCGCAACCTGAATTTTATAGACTTGCGACATATTTTCGGTTCCAATATTCAAAACACCATTTGTTTCATTAGTACTAATAACTGTTAACGGATAAGGATTTTTCATAAACAAACGTTGAATTTTTTGATTGGTTAGTTTCAACTTAGTATAATCTAAAAGTGCATTGATGTATCGAAACGCTTCAAATGAAAAAGTGTCAAATTTATAATCAAATATAGATTTACCATTATTAAAAACACCAACTTCATAAACTCCGTACTTGTTGTAGGAATTGTCAAACGAGTCGAAAGTACCGATTCCGAAACCAATTTTGCCACTCGCTTTTATTTTTTGTGCCAAATAATTGCCGTCTTGTTGCATAATCAAATTGATAGCGACCGGTTTGTTGGATTGATTGACGACAGATTTTTCATTTATTGGATAAACAAACAAACTTGTGATTGTAGGTTTTGTTGTATCTTTCACATATTTGTTATAGCCAAAAAGCATTGGATTTATAATATTTTCTGTCTTTGAATCACGAAATTCAAAATGCAAATGCGGTCCACCTGAACCACCGGTATTTCCAGAAAGTGCAATAACATCTCCCTTTGAAACAGGCAAATCTTGAGGTTTTAGAAATAATTCAATTTCATAAGCCTGCAGATTGTATTGATTGGTTTTTATAAAAGCCTCAATTTTCCCAAAACCGCTGCTCAAATGACCGTATAGTGTTGTATAACCATTAGGATGTGTTACATAAATTGCCTTTCCGTATCCAAAACTCGAAATTTTTATTCTGGAAATATAACCATCAGCAACTGCGTAGACTTTCAAGCCTTCTTTTTTATTGGTCTTGATATCAAACCCTGAATGAAAATGGTTTGGACGCAACTCGCCAAAACAACCAGATAATTCCATCGGAATATCTAGTGGAGGCCTAAAATAATCTTTTGGAATATTATCTTTTGGAATATTATCTTTTGGAAGCTTATTTTGTGAACAGCTTGAAATCGAATGTATAAATAGTAAAAAAATAAATTTATTCATAAAATATTAAATTTTGGCTAATATAAAAAAGTAATTTTAATGTTAAAATAAATTGTTGTTTTATTTTTTAATGAATCAGATTTGTGAATAGTTAATAATATTTGTCTAAAAATTAAATGTTAAAATTTACGGAATATTTATTTTGATTAAAATTTTATTAAAAAAACTTGAAATTATTCAATAGTAATTATAACTTTGTAAATTGATTTTGAAAAGTAATTTTTAAATGAGCGAAGTTGTAAATTTAATTGATACACTAGAAAAAAAACTACAGTTTTTATTTTCCAAAACAAGTAATCTTGAGAAGGAAGTTCTAGAATTAAAGACAGAATTAATTAATTCTATCAATGTTGTAAACAATAAATCTCAAGAAATTGATGATTTGAACAAAAAATACAGCGCTCTAAAGATTGCAAATTCAATAATTGGCAGTGACGAAAATAAAAGAGATACAAAACTCAAAATAAATTCATTGATTCGAGAAATAGATTATTGTATTGCACAATTATCTGATTAAAGAATATGGACGAAAAGCTAAAAATTAAATTATCAATTGCAGACAGAATTTATCCGATGACGGTTAATAGGTCGCAAGAAGAGGGGATGAGAATTGCTTCAAAAAAAATTGATGCCATGATTAAGCAATTCGAAGAGAATTATGCAGTTAGAGACAAACAAGATGTGTTGGCTATGTGTGCATTGCAATTTGCATCACAACTAGAACAAAAACAGATTGTTAAAGAAACTGATAGCACTCAAACAATTGAGAAATTGATCCATCTAAATGATTTATTATCGAAATATATCGAAACCTGAAGCGAAGTAGAATGAGCCTAAGAAAATAAACGTTCTTGACAAAAAACTAAAAATACTGCCTGCATTAGTTTTAATTTGATAAACTCAACACTAACAATTTAGAATGAGCAAATCTTCGTTTATATAACAAGCCAATTAAGTTTGGAAGTTAGAACAACGAGTTAGTTCAAAACTTGATATTCCGAGTTTATACAATTCAATTAATGTAGGTTTTTTTATACCTAAAAATCAAACAAACAAAATGGACAGTACACTATTAATAATTATTTCAATCATTGTCGGCATTGTCGGTGGTTTTATAATTGCAAAAATGTTAGAAAAAAACAATGTTTCTAATATGATTCAAAACGCCAAAAAAGAGGCTGCAACAATACTTCGAGATGCAAATATTGAAGGCGAAAATACCAAAAAAGATAAAATTCTTCAAGCCAAAGAAAAATTTATTGAACTAAAATCGCAACACGAAGAACTAATTCTAGCGAGAGAGCGTAAAATTGTTGAAATTGAAAAAAGACTGTTGGTGAAAGAATCGCAAGTTTCCACAGAATTAAACAAAGCAAAAAAAGTAAATGATGATTTTGAAACAAAAACTGCTGAATTTTCTTCAAAACTTGAAAACTTAGAAAAAAAGCAAGTTGAAGTTGACAAAATGCATAAAAGCCAAGTCAATCAATTAGAAGTTATTTCTGGACTATCAGCAGATGATGCCAAAAATCAATTGATTGAAAGCCTAAAAGGTGAAGCCAAAACCCAAGCAATGGCACATATTCAAGAAACAATTGAAGAAGCAAAATTGACAGCGCACCAAGAAGCCAAAAAAGTTATAATTAGTACTATTCAAAGAGTTGGAACTGAAGAAGCAGTAGAAAATTGCGTATCTGTTTTCAATATAGAATCTGATGATGTAAAAGGACGAATTATTGGTCGTGAGGGCAGAAATATTCGCGCCCTTGAAGCAGCAACCGGCGTTGAAATTATTGTTGATGACACGCCAGAGGCGATAATTTTGTCTTGTTTTGACCCAGTTCGTCGTGAAATTGCTCGTTTATCTTTACACAAACTAGTTACTGATGGTAGAATTCACCCGGCAAGAATTGAGGAAGTTGTAGCCAAAACTACCAAACAAATAGACGACGAAATTATTGATGTAGGAAAACGAACAGTTGTCGATTTGGGCATTCATGGTTTGCATCCAGAGTTAATAAAGGTAATTGGTAGAATGAAATATAGATCGTCTTATGGACAAAATTTGTTGCAACACTCTCGCGAAGTTTCCAAGCTTTGTGGCATTATGGCAGCCGAATTAGGATTGAACGTAAAACTTGCTAAAAGAGCTGGTTTGTTGCACGACATAGGAAAAGTTCCTGATGCAGAAAGCGACTTACCACACGCACTGTTAGGTATGCAATGGGCCGAAAAATATGGAGAAAAAGAGGAAGTTTGCAATGCTATCGGTGCGCACCACGACGAAATCGAAATGAAATCGTTGTTATCGCCAATTATTCAGGTTTGTGATGCAATCTCTGGAGCGAGACCAGGCGCAAGACGACAGGTTTTGGACTCATATATTCAACGTTTGAAAGATTTAGAAGAAGTTGCTTATGGTTTCAAAGGTGTAAAAAGTGCTTATGCAATTCAAGCCGGCCGTGAATTAAGAGTTATTGTTGAATCAGAAAAGGTTTCTGATGAAAATGCAGGAACACTTTCATTTGAAATTTCTCAGAAAATTCAAACAGAAATGACTTATCCAGGTCAAGTAAAAGTTACAGTTATTCGAGAAACTAGAGCTGTTAATATTGCCAAATAAAAAAAATTATTTCATTTTTTTGGAAACAAATTGTAATAATATCCCACTTCGAAATGCTGAGTGGGATTTTTTTTTGATAATTATTTGATTTAAAATTTTTTAGGAAATTTTCACTAGAGAAAAACTGCGTCGTAGTTGTTAGATGCATTCTAATAATTTTAATAATTGACAAAAAAATCGGCACTTTATTTACGAGGATGAAATTCGTTCATTACTTTCGACAAATGACTGCGGTCTAAATGGACATAAATTTCAGTTGTCGTAATAGATTCGTGACCCAGCATGAGTTGAATTGAGCGCAAATCGGCACCGTTTTCAAGTAAATGTGTAGCAAACGAATGTCTAAAAGTGTGTGGCGAAATCGATTTGTTCAAATCAACTTTCAAAGCCAAATCTTTTATAATCGTAAAAATCATAGAACGGGTCAAGCTGCGACCACGACGATTTAGAAACAAAGTATCTTCGAATCCTTTTTGAATTGTTATCAATATTCGGCTATGGTTTTTGTAAAATTCAATAAATTTTTGTGTCAATTCCCCAATAGGCACAAATCGCTGTTTATTGCCTTTGCCAGTTATTTTTACAAAACCTTCTTCAAAAAACAAGTCGGAAATTTTTAGTTCGACTAACTCCGTTACCCGCAACCCGCAACCGTAAAGTGTTTCGAGAATTGCACGATTTCGTTCGCCCTCATTGCTTGACAAATCAATTGCATTTATCAAATTATCTATTTCTTCTATTGCCAATGTATCTGGCAATTTTCTGCCAGTTCTTGGTGTTTCAATTAATTCTAATGGATTGTCGTTGCGGTAATCTTCGAATATCAAGTAACTAAAAAAACTTTTCAATCCTGATATTATTCTGGCTTGTGATTTGGTATTTACCTCGCTCGCAATAGCATAAATAAATTGTTGAATGTTATCTTCTGTGATTTTTATCGGTGAGATGTCAATATTGTGTTCATTCAAAAAAAGACACAATCGTTCTAAATCAAAACTATAATTATCGATTGTGTTTTTAGACAATCCACGTTCGATTTTTAAATATGATTGAAAAGATTTAATATACGGTTGCCAGTTCATATTGCAAATAAACGATTTTTTAAAAGAATAATTAATATTGAATAGTTAGAAAATAGCAGTCATTTATTGTTTCGCAATTGACCGAATTATCACATAATGACCAATTTATCAATAATTTACATTATAATAATATTTACATAATTATTGATTACGATTTTGCCTGTAATTTTGCCACGTGGTTTTTTAATCCTTAAATATGTATAAAAATACTTTTTTCACAAAACTTAAAATATTTTTCTATGTTGTGACAGTGCTGTTTTTTTATAATGCTGTTGCCCAGACCAACATTGCAGTTTGGGATTTTGATGCCTTTCCTTCGGGTTATGTTAATCCAGCAACATCTTTTGGAGCTGGAACTGCATCAGTAATCAACCAAAGTGCAATAAATCCTTTAACAGCATTTAATGCTTTGGGTACGGCAGGTGGAAATGGAAATGTAACTGCACCAATTGGTTGTGGTACGGTTCTAACTGGAGCTGCTTGGCAAATTTCACTTTTTGACTCTGGAACTTTTAATGAATCAAATGGTTTAGAGTTTAAATCAAGTACAGTTGGTTATGAAAACATTTTTTTCAAATGGGACCAACGGTGGTCCAATACTGCGCCAAATACTTTAAGAATAAAATATACGCTTGACGGCACCACTTGGCAAGATTTCACGATGACCAATTCGAACAGCACTTATTGTTTTGGTGCATTGAACGCCACAGGTACATATGAAGCAGCTAATCCCGGAGATTCTTTCAGACGATTTACTGTTAATTTTTCTGCTATTGCAGGAGCTAATAACAATCCTAATTTTGGAGTAAGGTTGTTAGCGTCTCATTTTCAATCAACTAGTGATTTTAGACAAACAACTGACAATAGTTTAACTGCGACCAATACTGGAACATGGCGTTTTGATAATGTTGCTTTTGCAGGAAGTTTGTTTGCTGGAGCTACTGGAGCTGTTATTACTGCTTCGACAACCGCAGTTTGTGGCGGAGACAGTGCCAATTTGAGCGTTGCAATAACTGGAGGCAAAGAACCTTTTAATTTGATTTATACTAATGATGGCGGCACAACATTATTTACAGTTTCAAACTACATTAGTGGTGCCAACATTCCTATAACACCAACACTTACAGGGACTTATAGTATTGTATCTGTTCAAAATGCTCCTGCAGTTATAGGAACAAGTAATTTTGGTTTTGGTAATGCTGGGGCACCAACTATTACTTTTAATGCTAAACCAACTTTTAATGCTACAAATGGTTCGGCTTGTGCAGGAAGTTTTAATTTAACAAACTTATTTACTTCTCAAAGTCCAGCAGGTGGGTCTTCTACTTACATAAATGATGCTACAAATATTCCTATATCATCTTTTACAGCTTATACTGGACCAACAGTAACCATAAGATATACTTACACACGGAGCGGATGTCCCACAACCAAAATTGTTACTTTTACAAGGACTTCCTCTCCTGTAATTACAACGCAACCCTCAAACGCAACCCAAACCGTTTGTCAAGGTGATGTTTTTCCTGCTTTATTTGTAGTGGCGACAGGTACTTCTATGGTTTATAGTTGGTATGTCAACACGACCAATTCAACGACCGGAGGAACATTAATACAAACTACTAATGCTGCTTCATACACACCACCATCAACAACAGTTGGCACTAAATGGTATTACGTTCAAGTTAGTGGCGGGTGCTCACCTGCTGTTAAAAGTACAGCATTTGGCACCTATGTTGTTGTAGATAAAACTACCACGCGAACAATTTCAACGCCCCAAACCATATGTTCTGGTTATGCTCCCAATAATTTAACAATTTCTGGTACGGGTACAGTAACCAAATGGCAAAAAGCAGACGATGCCGCGTTTACCACCAATGTTGTTGATATTGCCAATACAACTGCAACATTGGCAACTGGAAACTTAATTAAAACAACTTATTTCAGAACATTGGTTTCTAACGGAACTTGCGATGTCGCAACGGCACCAATTGAAATAACGGTCAAAACTGCCAATTATACAACAGCAGGTTGGAACATAACACCTGATGCCACCACAACCGCCATTTTTTGGGATGATTTTTCGTCAACCACAAATATTTCAGCTTGTAACGTAATTATAAAACCTGGTAAGAATGTAGTTTTTAATCCCACCCACACTTTAACTGTTCAAAACGAAATCGATGTATCAGCAGGAACTTTGACTTTCGAGAACAATGCTAATTTGTACCAAATAAATGATATTGCCAACCCAAATTCGGGAAATATTACTTACAAACGCCACTCGACAACCATGAATGTTTATGATTTTACTTATTGGTCTTCGCCAGTTGCCAATCAAAATTTGAATGCTTTTTCGCCCAACACTTTGTTTGATAAATATTATATTTGGAATGCTAATGCTGGTGTTTACAACTGGCAAATTCTCAATAGCACTACCACAACGATGCAACCAGCTACTGGTTATGTGGTTCGGTCACCTTTAATTCCCGGAGAAGCACCAACCTATTTTCCTGGAATTTTTTCAGGAACTCCTAACAATGGTCTTGTTACAAAAGCTATTCAGGTTTCTAATGGTGGTCTAAACAGTTTGAATTTAATAGGCAATCCGTACCCAAGTACTTTGAGTGTTGATGATTTTTTGAATACGAATGATGCTGTGATTTACAAAACCATTTATTTATGGACGCACAACACAACAGTTAGTGCCTCACAATTGATTTACAATAACAACGATTATGCGACCTATGATTTGACTGGTTTGGTTGGCACAAATCCAACATCAAACTCAGGTTTAAATAACAACACACCAACAGGTTTTATCTCCGCAGGACAAGCCTTTTTTGTAAATGGAAAAAGCAGCAATGATGTTATTTTTAATAATGCAATGCGAAGAACCAATAGCAATGTGCAGTTTTTTAGGAGTAATAACAACATCGAGAAAAACAGACTTTGGTTAGAAATGTCCAATATTGGCGGTGCTTTCTCGCAGATGCTTTTTGGTTATGTAACAGGTGCAACCAATAACAAAGACGATGGCTACGACAGCAATTTGTTTGATGAATCGACTACAATTAGTCTTTATTCTATTTTGAATAATGAAAAAATGACTATAAAAGCTGATGCATTGCCATTTGAAGAAAACAAAACCAACCAATTGGGATTTATTTCAAATATTGAAAGTGATTTTGAGATAAAACTAGCACAATTTGACGGAATTTTTGATTATCAGAGTATTTATTTGCAAGATAATTTTTTGCATCTAACACACGATTTGCGACAATCTAGTTATAATTTTCACACAACAGTTGGTACATTCAATGACCGGTTTTTGTTGAGGTTCACTAATAATAATTTATCGAGTAATCAAAATAGTATCAATCAAAATGGCATTCAAGTTTTCAAACAAAACAACGATATTTTGGTTCAATCATCAAATGAAAAAATAGCTTCTATATCAGTTTTTGATTTGAATGGAAGATTATTACTTGAAAAACAAAACATTGACAATGACAAATATATCATTAATAATTGGCTAATCGCAAACCAAATGATTTTGATAAAAACCACAATACAAAGTGGATTGACAATCACAAAGAAAATAGTTTTTTAATAAATCATCGATTAAAAGCATTTTTGATTGACAAAATGCTTTATAGATTTTTAGTAACATATTCTTAAACTTAAAAATTACGAATAAAACAATAAACACAATATTTTACACACTTATTAATTAATTCTTTAAACAAATGAAATTAAATTTACTATTTCGAAATTTTAGACTGCTTTCTAAAATTAAAAGTTTTGTTTTTCCAATAATTTTATTGGTCACGACAAGTACTGCATTTGCTCAAACTTTGACGCAAGCAGGATTTACTGGAGTTACTGTGCCACAATTTATGGCGTCTGGAACGTCATCAAGAATGCCAGTAATTTTTAGAGGTACCGTAACAGGTTTAACAGCCAATACAGCCTATAAATATTACTGTCAAGGTGCAACAAATGCAACAACTGGCGGTGGAACAGTAGACATTGGTTCGACTAACTCTGGTGCAGGTAACCCTATATTAATAAATGCTGCAGGGACGGCTTTTACCAGTCCATCTTCACCTAGTTTAGTCACTTCAGGATCAACTTGCGAAACTTTTACAACAGATGCGTCTGGAAATTATACAGGTTGGTTTGGTTTTATAAATACAGGAAATGCAAGATTTACAGCAGGTAATATCGTATATCCAACCATAACATTTGGTATTGCAACGGGAACAGTGGTTCAATTCAGAAGAGCTTTAGATTTAGGAATTACTGTTTTAGCTTTTTCTGTAACCGCTGGAGCTACAAACGGTTCATTATTACAAAGCACTTCAAGCACAACTAATGCAAAAAATTTCTCGGTGCTGTATGACAATGTTTCAGGGACAGGAAGACCAATTGCAATTGGTTTGATAGAGAGTATAGGTTCAACAATTGCATCAGTTCCATCAACTTATGCGACTACCGCAGGTACATGGAACGTAATTATTCCTAATGCAATTACAAACGGTATTAGAAGAATCGAAAACAGAAACATTTCAAACACACTTTTAGGTTGCGCAAATGATAGCGATGGAACCTGGCCAACTGGATCTATCAACACAACAGTTTCTGCTAATAGTACAACAACTGCCAAAGTGATTGCAACTGCTGATGCTGTTTTAACAGCTTGTGCTGGAACAACATCGATAACTAATTCGGGAACTTTAACAGCTTTGAATACCGTTTACGGAACGGCTTCCGCTACAACAAGTTATTCAGTTTCAGGTTCTGGGTTAACCGCTGACATTTTAGTAACACCACCAACTGGTTTTGAAATTTCTCAAACTTCTTCAACAACGGGTTATGCTGCTACGCAAACATTAGCACAATCAAGCGGTTCAGTTGCATCGACTACTATATATGTTAGATTGGCTGCAACAACATTATTCGGAACTTATTCTGGAAATATTGTGTCATCATCAGCGGGTGCAACTTCTGTCAATACTGCAACTGCATCAAGTACAGTTGACAAAAAAGCATTAACAGTTACAGGTGCTTCTGCTATTAATAAAGTATATGATGGAACAACTGCTGTTACTTTTTCAGGAGCAACTTTAGCGGGTACTGTTAACGGCGATGTAATTACATTGACCAATGCTGGTTCTTTTAATGATAAAAATATTGGAACTGCAAAACCAGTTACAACAAATTTTTCTGTTACAGGCACAAATGTTTCTAGCTATTATGTAACGCAACCAACAGGTTTAACTGCAAATATTGACAAAAAAAATGTAACAATTTCAGCAGCAGCTGCAAATAACAAAATTTATGATGGTAACACAAGCGTTGTTCTTAGTGGTACATTATCTGGCGTTGTGGGTACCGAAGATGTATCGTTAATTCTTAGTGGACAATTTGATTCTGCGACAGTTTCTATAACAATTCCAGTAACATCAACTTCAACATTAAGTGGTGTTGATAGTCCAAATTATAACTTGGTGCAACCAACAACTTTGGTTGCAAATATTATTCCAAAAGAGTTAACAATTGCAAGTGCAGTTGCCGGAAACAAAGTTTTTGATGGCAATACAAACGCAGTTATTACAGGTACATTGACGGGCGTTATTGCTCCAGACAATGTTAATTTATTGGGTACTGGTACATTTGCATCTTCTGCAGTTGGAACAGGAATTGCAGTAACATCTACAAGCACAATTTCTGGCGATATTACTAATTATTCATTGACACAACCCAACGGTTTGACTGCAAATATTACATCGGCACCACTTGTGACTCAAAATATTACTTTTACAACATTACCAGTAAATTTTATTTATGGTAATCCAACTTACACATTATTTGCCACTTCAGATTCTGGTTTAACAGTTTCTTTTGCATCATCAGACACAACAATTGCTTCCGTTGCTGGAAATTTATTAACAATCAAAAAAGTTGGTGCTTTTTCTATAACTGCAACACAATCTGGCGATGCAACCTATGATGCTGCAACACCTGTTGTTTTATTATCAGAAGTATTAGCAAAAGAATTAACAGTTACAACTCCAATTGCTATTAATAAAATTTATGATGGAACTGATATTGCTACTATTTCTGGAACATTAACCGGTATTGTTGGTACAGATGTTGTTTCACTTGTTGGAACAGGATTTTTTGATTCATTTAACGTTGCAAATGGCATCAACGTAACTTCAGTTTCTTCTCTTACTGGAGTTGATGCTACTAATTATTATTTGACTGACCCAACAGGAATTTCTGCCAATATTACTCCAAAACCAGTTACAGTTTCTGGTGCAACAGCAGCCAACAAAGTATATGATGGTGCAACAGCAGCAACAATTTCTGGTGCAAGTTTAGTAGGTGTTATAAATCCTGATGTAGTAACAGTTTCTGGAAACGGAAATTTTGTAAATGCAAATGTTGGAACAGCAATCGCTGTAACAAGTGCATTAGTTCTTAGTGGTGCCAATGCGGTTAACTACTCTTTGACCCAACCAACAACATTGACAGCTAACATAAACAAAGCCAACGTAACAATCTCAGGTTTGACTGGTACTGACAAAGTTTATGACAACTTAACTACAGCAACAATTTCAGGAACAGCAGTAATTAATGGATTAATTGGTGCAGATGTTGTTTCAGTATCAGGAACTATTGTTGCTGATTTTAATAATAAAACTGTTGGAACTGCTAAACCAATTACTGTTTCGGGCTATACTCTTGCTGGTCCTCAAGCTGATAATTATAATTTAACAGCCCAACCAACAGGATTAACTGCAAATATTACCAAAAAAGATATAACAATTTCTGGTGTAGCTGCACAAAATAAAGAATTTGATGGAACAAATGTTGCATTAATAACTGGAACTTTAGTAGGAGTGATAGCGCCAAATGTTGTTACGCTCGTAGGTTCAGGAACATTTGCTTCAAGCGCAGTCGCCAATGGAATTGCAGTAACATCAACCGCGACCTTGTCTGGTACTGATGCAGTAAATTATCAAATTAACCCACAGCCAACGGGTTTGTCAGCTAATATTATTGCTGGTCCGACAGTGTTACAAGTTGGTGATCTATCAATAATTGGTTTTAATACTAATGCTCCTGATAATTTTGCATTTGTAACGTGGGTAGATTTATTGCCAAATACAATAATAAAATTTACAGATAATGGATTTTTAGCTGCAACTTCTGCTAATGCTTCAAACAACGTTAGAGGCGGGGAAAATTTTGTAATCTGGAAAAATGGTGCTACACTTTTACCGGCAGGAACCGTAATAACTATTCAAGACAATACTACAAGTGCAGGAACTAACAATGGTTCAATTGTTTCAGGAAATCTTAATGGATTATCTTCAAGTGGAGACAATATTTTTGCCTATCAAGGAGCAGCGTTGACAGGAGTTACGCCAGATTATTCGTCTAATGCAAACCCAACAACTTTCAATGGGACGTTGTTGTTTGGATTATATGCTCAAGGTTCAAGTTCAGTAACAAACTGGTTGTCAACTGGAATTTCAACTTCAAACAATTCGTACTTACCAACACAGTTGAACGTTGCGAACGGAAATATCGTTTTGGCTTCAAATGCTTCACGCAGTCAATATACTGGCTCTAGAACCAGTAAAGTTTCAATGTCAGAATATAGAGCAGAAGTAAATAATTCTGCAAATTGGACTACGGGTTCTGGAGCGGGTGTTGTAACTTTAAATTCAGTTAATTTTACATTAGCAACTCCGCCAACTGCATCAGTTATTTCAGGAACAGCGAGTATATGTCAAGGAAATTCTACTAATATTAATGTTGCGATAGCAGGTGGAACTTCACCATTTACTTTGGTATATTTTAATGGAACTACCAATGAAACAGTTACAGGATATGTTTCTGGTACAAATATTGCGGTTTCGCCAATTATAAATACTACTTATACTATAGTTTCTGTAACTGATGCTAACTCATTAAATGGAACAGGAAATACGGGTACTGCAATAATAACTGTAAATCCATTGTTAACTTGGTATGCTGATGTTGATAATGATACTTTTGGTAACTTGGCAGTAACACAAATAGCCTGTACACAACCAATAGGATTTGTATCAAATTCAACAGATTGTAATGATACTAATGTTAATATTTATCAATCAGGAACCTTATTTATAGATGCTGATAATGACGGATATGCTAACGGAACTCAAGTGGTTTGTTATGGAGCAACTGCTCCTGCAGGATTCAAATTAACTTCCTTGGGAGTTGATTGCAATGATGCCAACGCCAACGTTAACCCAGGAAAAGCAGAAGTTGCTTACAACGGGATTGACGACAATTGTGACGGTAATCTTGATGAAGGTTTCCCATTATTAACGACGAAAATACCTGCAGCATTGTGTGGCTCAACATTGCCATTTATGCACTCATCGGTTTATTCAATTCATACACCCGGAGCAACAGCAGCAAGATATAGAGTTAAAAATTTGACTACCAACGCTGTTCAGTTTTTGATAAAAAACGGAGCAACAACGCACCACTGGTTTCAATTCAATACTTTATCAAGTTATGATTATGCTACTTCTTATGAAGTAGATGTAGAACTTCAAGTAAATGGCACTTGGTTGGGTTATTATGGTTTACCTTGTATAATCAATTCTCCAGGATTCAATGCTACAACTCCAATTGGAGTAGCAACTTTGAACA
The DNA here is from genome assembly GCA_043769905.1 of Bacteroidota bacterium. GTDB lineage: Bacteria > Bacteroidota > Bacteroidia > Flavobacteriales > Flavobacteriaceae > Flavobacterium. Next base: position 19,143 of record JAYVIW010000017.1, on the reverse strand, counting down.
ACGCCAATTGTGGTAAAATTTTACAAACACTTCATGAAGTTATAAATGCAAACAGTGTATCTGGAGCTACAGGTTACAGATATGAAGTAACAAACCTAAATACAGGATTACTTTTAGGAACAATAGACAGAACTTTGTCTTCGTTTAATCTTTCAATGTTTGGCTCTCAAGCGGTATACGGCACACCATATTCGGTTAGAATTGCTGTAAAGACAACTGGAAATTTTGGTGATTTTGGTCCAGTTTGTATCATCAATACACCAAATGCAACGAGTCTTAATGGGGCAACATGCGGATTAAGTACAACGACCAAATGGATGTCTTTTAATACAGACGCTAAAACCGCGGCAACTACTTATAGATTCAAAGTTGTAAACTTGACAACTAACGCCGAACAAATTCTAGATAGAACATTCACTTGGTTTAACTTTGGTATGTTAACATCAATATATGCACTAAATACTCAATTTTCTGTTCAAGTAGCCTATTCGACAAGTCCAACAACGGGAACAATGGTTTTCTCGCCATATTCAGAAGCTTGCACTATTTCGTCACGAAGTATTATTACAGGTAGTAAAAACAGCAATAATGATGTAAGTACAAGAATTGATAATGTTTCTAATGAGACATTCAAAACATCAGTTTATCCAAATCCATTTACAAGTGATTTTGCTGTGAATTTTACATCAAATACTGATGAAAAAGTAGCTATAAAAGTATATGACATGATTGGAAAATTAATTGAATCTCGCAATGTTGCATTATCTGCATCAAGCAATATTAAACTTGGTAGTGAATATCCATCTGGAGTTTACAATGTTATTATCAATCAAGCTGATAATATTAAAGCATTTAGAGTTATTAAGAAATAATTTTTTAATACACAATAATAGGAAAGCCTCTCAAGAAATTGAGAGGCTTTTTTTGGTTTGAATAAAACAATCTAAGAAAATAAAAAGAAGAAAAATAGCCCCGGGTGCAGTGACATCCTTTTTTGTCTCGATTTTTTTATCGGGACAAAAAGATATAACGGAAAACGGGAATTGTGTTGATTGGAAAGAAAAATTCCTGCTTCAAATAAAAAAATATAATGTTTATAATTTATTTGGATTATTTGAAGATTTTTCTATTTTTACAAAATGGATATTAAAGGAAAATTAATCATAATAGGTGGTGCCGTTGACAAAGGCAGTTTTACCGAAACTGATTTAGATAAAAGTGCTACCAAGAACCTTAATTTTTTTGAAACAGGTATTTTGAAAAGAATAATAAATGAGTCTAAAAATAAAGAAAATTCAAGAATAGAAGTCATAACAACAGCATCAAAAATTCCAAGAGAAATTGGTGCCGAATATGTGAAAGCTTTTAACTACCTAAATGCCATTAATGTCGATGTTCTAAATATTGAACGTCGTGAGCAAGCTGTGAGCGAAGAAGTTGTTGATCGTTTGCGAGTTGCCGATGTTGTGATGTTTACTGGTGGTGATCAACTGCGGTTGACGTCTATATTGGGCGGAACACCTTTTCACGATTTGTTGTTGCACAAATATCAAAATGAAGATTTTATATACGCAGGAACTTCGGCTGGAGCAGCAGCGGCATCTAACAGTATGATTTATCAGGGCAGTAGTTCGGAAGCTCTATTAAAAGGAGAAGTAAAAACCACTAGCGGATTAGGACTGATTGATGGTGTAACAATTGACACACATTTCGTGCAACGTGGACGAATTGGTCGATTGTTTCAGGCCGTTGTTGGTAATCCAAAAGTGCTAGGCATTGGCCTAGGAGAAGACACAGGATTATTAATCAACAATGGCTACCAAATGGAAGCAATTGGATCTGGATTGGTAATTTTGGTTGATGGTCGAGAAATTAAAGATACCAACCTAACCCAAATCGAGTTGGGGCAGCCTATATCGATTGCGCATTTGGTAACACACGTTATGAGCAAACATGATACTTTTGATTTACACACTTTTAAAATGACAATTCCGAGTTCGCAATATGTATAGTTCTTAAAGGTTAAACATTAATATTTAGTTTTTTGAATTGACATCTTTACTTTAAAAACTGTTACTTACTTATAATGAAAATAATCATTCACGGCGGATTTTTCTCAGAATCTTCAACTAATCTTGAAACCAAAATTGCCAAACAAGTTGCATTGGAGCGAATTGTGCGAAAATCATTTGATTTTTTGAAAACCAGTTCCGCCCTTGAAACTGTTGTTTTTGCCGTTTCGCAGCTAGAAGATGATGAATTGTTCAATGCTGGAATAGGTTCACAAATTCAAAGTGATGGAAAAATTAGAATGTCGGCTGCAATTATGGATGGTTATACCCAAAAATTTTCGGGTGTTATTAATATTGAAGACATCAAGAATCCGATTCAAGTTGCACGAATTTTAATGCAAGAAGACGATAGAGTTTTAGGTGGTGTTGGTGCAACGAACTTCGCCATAAAAAATGGTTTCGAGTTTTTTTCGACCGAAATTCCACAAAGAAAAGCGGAATATAATGCCAAAATTAAATCGATTGGAACAGGAACCGTAGGTTGTGTAGCTATTGATCAAGAAGGTAAAATTGCCGTAGCGACATCAACAGGAGGCAAAGGATTTGAATTGGTTGGAAGAATATCTGACTCGGCGACCGTTGCGGGTAATTATGCCAATAGTTTTTGTGGAGTTAGTCTTACTGGAGTAGGTGAGGACATTGTAAGCAATGCAACAGCAACTAAAATTGTAACAAGGGTTACAGATGGATTTTCATTAAAAGACGCTTTTGACAAAACTTTTTCTGAATTATTGCCTTATGATGGTTTTGCAGGAGCTATTGCTATTGATTATCAAGGCAATATCTACTACCAAGATTCTCACCCAAGTATGGTTTACGCTAGTTTTGATGGCGTAATAATGACAGTATTTGGTTAAATGATTTGTCTGTCACAAAGTCCCTAATTTTTTTATCGCTTAATCAAATAAATGATAGCTATAAAAATTTTTATTGTTCTAAACTTTATTCAAACAAACTGTCTTGAAATTTAAAAAGTAAAAGTGGCCGCAATAGGCACGTGATCGGAAATTTTTCGCGCATCATGCAAAGATTCAAAATCCTCATAAAATTTGATTACCATTACATCTTGAACCCTACATTTTTTGGCATCAAAAAACATATTATCAAATTCTGATGCCAAACAATTATTTTCGGAGCATTCTTGTTTCAACGATGTTTTTTGATTGTGAAGAATCGATTCGTATCCCATTTTTCTAAGTGGAAAAAAAACGGTGTGTGATTGCGGACAATTGAAATCTCCTAAAAAAATTAAATTCAAATCTGGGTATTGTGATGGCAAAAACTTGAAATATTTAATTTCAGTTTCAGGTTGTTTTGATTTTGTTATTGCATGAAAATTAACCAAAGTAAATTGTTTTTTGTTGACTTCGAATGTGCAATAAAACGGCTCTCTGTCAATTTCGAGACTATATTTTTGTTCTAACCAAGCCACTCCATTTTTTTTTACTTTACTGGTATTCCAAATAAAAGCGTAACGCTCTGTTTTATAGGCCGATGAGGTTGTTGAATCCGAAATGGCATAATCCCAATTATTGCCTTTTCGGTTCAATTCTTGTGATAATCGGGCAACTGCTTGCGCACCACCATGACCAGCCACTACTTCTTGAATGGCAATAACGTCATAACTCTTTAGTTTAACTGCTATGTAATTTATCTCATCATCGGATTTTGATTTTCCGAAATTTTGTAGGTTCCAAGAGACTATTTTTAGTTGGGCAAAGGATATTAATGTGAAAAAAAGTAAGAAAATTATAAATTTTTTCAAAATATGTCTAGTTTTTTATTATTATAAGTTCAATAAGACAATTAAAAATTCATCAGTTTAAATCATATTTCTTTTAAAAAATACATTTTTTTTAAAATTTTGGTATTTATTTTTACAGCCCAAGACTTTAACTCAATAAATATAAATAATTATCTGAATTTTAAATATCTATGTTTTAAATTAATTTTTTCATTCGTTTTGACATCGCTCAACGTACTATTTGTTGTTTCCAGATCGTAGCTTGTTGTACCCTGAGCGCAGCCGAAGGGAATTTTTAGTTTTCATTTATTCATTCGTTTCAACATCGCTCAACGAACTATTTGTTATTCCCAGATCGTAAGCTTGTTGTTCCCAGATCATAGCTTGTTGTACCCTGAGCGAAGCTTGTTGTTCCCTGCGCGTATTCGAAGGAAGCATTTTTGAAATGGGATTCGTTTTTACATTCTGCCAATTCATGTAATTTTTCTGTAAAGCCATTTATTAAAGCTTTTTTTTTATTCCTGCTCCAACCCTGAATTTGTTTTTCTCGATAAAAGGCTTGGTGTACTTTTTCAAATTTTTCAAAATATATTAACTTTACGGGCAAATATTTTTTTGTAAAATTTGCACCATTCCCACTTTGATGTTGTTTAATACGTAATTCTAGATTATTGGTACTACCTGTGTAATAAGCTCCATTTGAACAAATTAATATGTACATCCATCCTTCTTTGTTTGAAATCATTTTGACTATTTTAATAAATGTGTTAGCGGAAATTAATCAACCTTTTGAGCTATAAAATTGGTTATTTATGTTTTGAAAAAAAATCATTTCGCTCTTATAAAACACTATATGGTGATTTGTTTTATTTAAAAAAAACTCTTCGTCTTAGTAAACTTAGGTTTAATTCAATCCATTCTGAATATGTTATTGATTTACATGAAAAGTTTACAATGTTAAACTATCGTCTCAAATTATTTTTTGACAAAATAAATTAAGCCAATTTTAATTAACCTTAGTTAAAATCTTTTTTTTTATAGCTATTTAATATTTTGTAAAAATCTTTAATAATCTATTTTGAGAAGAATTTATATAACCTAAAAAATATCTATAATAATAAATATTAGAAATATCACTTACAGTTTTTAGTTCATATTCTAGCTGACTTTTTTTATGAGTTATTACAATTTTTAGTTTTTGTTCGAGAATTTTCAATTAAAAGTTTATCTAAAGGGCACTTTATCAAGAAAACGGATATCAATTTTTTTGTTTTTTTTTGCACTGGGTTCAATATAACTTTTAGTTCAAGTTTGTATATAAAAAACTTTTACTTTGTCAGTAATTCTTTTTTAGTTTTTAGTTATGTTTTTTCTTCTTTATTTTACTTCATCAACAATTTCTTAAAAAGCTAAATTAGTTTTTTTAATTAATTAAAATTGAAATGCTTTTTAAGTTTTTTTAAAATCAATAGAATTTTAATAAAATCATGTATAAATATTGCTGTTTGTTTACCCCAAATTACAAACTTTAGAACAATAATAACAACCATTAGATTTTGAATAAGTTTTTTTAGCTTCAATAACTGCATCGGCACAATTGCTAAATTCGCCTAAATACAATCGATTAATCAAATTTGGTATATAACCACAAGTTGAGGTGTGTACTTCATGGTCACCGTTGGTTTGTTTTTGTTTGTTTACGTAATAAAATGCCATTTTTTTAGTTGGGTTTTTGTTAGTTATTTCTTTTTTTTTTCTTCCAATGATAAGCAACAAGTATCACATTTTTCGATAATTTTGTAGTCTTTTTCAGCCACTAAAACAGCATCTTTCAAAGTCGCAAATTTGCCCAATAGTTTCTCACTTTTGAATTTTTGCAAATACCGACAACCATATTGATGAATTTCGGGTGCATTAACATATTTAGGTTGCGTATTGATGAAGAATGTTATCATAAAAATTTTTTTGCTGGATTATTTTCAGCAAATCTAGCAACCTAAAAAACAACATCTGTACGGGAAACCGTAAAACGAAGAAAAAAATTTAGTAATTTTTGGTGTAATTTGGACAACTAAAACAACGAGCCTCTAGATCAAGCTGATAGGTTAGTGACAATTCGTGAATGCCGCCAGTTCGACCAATATTGGTAGTATTGATATCATAAGAATATCCAAACTTGAAATGCTCATAACGCAATCCTTCAAACAAATTCAAAGAGGTCAATAATTGACTGTTTGATGCGGTTTGCTCTGGGTTGGTGGCGGCAGTTACGCTTACAAAAAAAGTATTGAATTTTATCGATGATAAAAAGGCGTTTCGAATATTGGAGAAAACCACCTTAAAAAATGCTCAAAGAGGTTTATGATTGAACAAGTGAAAAGAATTAAACTTATGCCATTAACCATAAAAAAGCCAATATTGTTATTTCCTATCTCCATATTAAGTTCTCTCTTTCCTAAAAATATTTTAATTATAAGATTTATCAAGTAATATGAAAAAAATGTAAAAAGAAAAGTAAACCCAATGAATATTGATATCTTTTCCATTATTGCAATAAAAGTATAATTAATTGTTTTGGAGAAAATTATGGTTTCGATAGCATTTTCGATTAAATCTAGTGCAACTTTCAAATAAGTTACAAATGAAATCATAATTGAACTCACCCAAATCGAATAAGATGTATTAATTTGAGATTCTAATAGTGAATTTATTTTTTGCTTTTTAGAAATGAATTGAATAATAATTAACATTAATGCAATTGCAATAAAAGCCGTGAGAATTGTAAAAAAAATACTTTGTTTGTTCATGTTATTTTGATTTTAAGGATATTCTCCAGTTATATAAGTTTGATATTTCGTAAGGAATTACTCCAGGTTTGCAGTTTGGTGCGGTTGTTTCCCATAGTAAATAGTTTTGATTATAATAATTATAGGTTAAACCGTTGATTGGTAGATTTATACCAATTATAGAATGGCCGTAAAATTCACTACTTAACACTGCTATATCATATTTATAATGTGTAAAAATAGAATACAATAAAAGAGTTCGTGTGTCGCAATCTCCTTTAAGATTCATTAAAAATTCAATTGGTGTATTAATTCCAAATCGTTGAAAACCATCACATTTGTTTGGGTAAGTTAATAGATAGTTTTTTGTAAATCGATCGTTATACAAGTCGGCATTACAACCTTCTTCAAGAACAATTGAATATTCGATGTCTTGAACAAAACTAACGATCATTTCTGCAAATTTAACTTTAGAAAGTTTATTTTTGTGATTAATACTATCAAATAATTTGTACAAACCGTTCAATTTATTTTGGTCACGATTTTTTAAATTCGAAATAATTTCGTCATAACTTTTTATATTATTTTGTGAAACATTCAAATGAGTTTTAAAGTAATTTGAATCTTTGTAATCATTTAAACTCAATTGATATTTACCTTCGTATTCAACACCATCATAATCTTTCCAAATTCTGTATCTGGTAATAATTGTGTCTTTTACATTTTGTACAATTGTATCTTTTGTTGGCTCAATATTGACTTTTTCTCTTGCATTATCAACAATTATTGGATTTGGAATATAATGATGATTTCTATTAGATAAGGAATGAAATACTGCTGAAATAAAACCTAAAAGCAATAAAAACGCAAACACTCTAAAAATCCATTTAAAATATTTTTCAAATAAATTAATGACTAATATTAATATAAAAAACGGAAGAAAATATAATAATTGAGGCAACATAAGCAACAAAAAAATCAGTCCAATTATTACCCCAATGAAACTAAAAATACCTGATAAACAACCGCCAGTTTCAGTAATTATTGGTGGAGTTATTTTTGTTTTATCATTAATCCAAACTGTATCATCGTGATGTTTGCAATGATATTCTTTTTGAATAATGATTCCATTTTTTCTTTCATTTCCTGTTTTATTTCCATTTGATTCACATGGTAGCTCTATAAAATCTTCTTCATAAGGATTTATATTAATTGGAATATTTTCTACAACATTTTTTTTCTCATAATCAAAAACGTAACCCGAAATATAGGCATTGAATGTTCCAAAAACTTCATCACCTTCGGTTTGATGCAATCTGCGAATGGTTTTGAAATCATAAAGTTTGGGTTCAATGATATTTATTCCAAACGATTTTTGGTCTATTAATAAAGTTACTTGTAAAGTTTCGGGTAATTTGTTTTTTGGAAATTCAGCTCGTTTTATTATTTCTGAATTTATAGAAACAAAAAAATCTTTTGGAAATTTATAAGGTTCGTTTTTTCTAAAATCTTCTTTTGATTTGCAAATTACTTCGGCTTCATAAATTTCAAAATCGAATAATACTTCGTTTTCATCTTCTAAATTTAATAATTTATCACCTCTGTATTTACCCGAAATTGTTCCCTTTAAATACGTTTTTCTGGGAATGGAAATTTCTTTGGTAACTTTGCTGAATTCGTTTCCATTTTCGTCCCAAAAAGTTTCTTCGCTAATTATTTTTTCGATGTGATTTTCTTTTGCCATCAATTTTCACAATCATTAACTATTTCTTCATCATAAACCAATTTCAACAAATAGGTTTCTTGATTAGAAATAGTGTTGTTTTTATTCTTTCTGATAGTTCTAAATGGAGCATCTATCCAAAATTCATATTTTGTTAGAATTTCATCTTGCAACTCGTCATCAATTTCTATTTTAAGTTCATTATACTTTTCAAGATTGATTTTTTTTAATTTATTTAAAAGTGGTTTGATATTATTTTGAGAGTTTTCATTGAATCGTTTGATATGTTTAGATAATATTTTTGAATAAATATTTTTAGCTTTTTCATAATCTTCTAATATTATGCGATGTTCTAAAAGCATTCTCTGAAAATAATAGTCCGAAGTTTTAACATTGTTAAGATTCAAGTTTTTTATTTTATTTTCTAACCAGATAAAATCATCATTGCTGACAATCTCGCTTCTAATTCTTTTCATTTCAGAATTATCTTTAAAATCTTTATCAAAAAAACTACTTGACAAGGTTCTGACTTTGAATTTTAAATAAATTGGCAACAAAAAACTTAAGCAAATTATTGTTGTCCAAAGCCAAGCAATTTTTGTTTCTGACAATAGTAGTTTAATCGATTTAACATAAAAATTGCTTTTGTTCAATAAATTGTTTAACGCATTATAATTATTTGTCTTTTTGGTGATTAATGAAATTAAATTGATTTTATAATTTTCAAAATCATCTTTCAAAGTTTCATTTGAAATCGAAATATTTGAGATTTTAGACAAAAAATTAGCATCTGTAATTAATTCATAATTGAGTAGATCGTCTATGACATTCACCAAACTATCTCTGGTTATTTTGTTTTTATCATTTATAAAATTTGTGTTGTCTAATTTTTTATATTTTGAAATTAATAATGATACTTGTTTTAAAAACAAATTATCATTTTCTATTTTACTTTCAATTAAACTCAATTTTGTTCGGACTTGCAATGAATCTTCGGAATTTAATCGATTTGTAATTTTTAGATTAAAATCTTTTAAAGCAATCATTTCATCTCTAATTAAAAGATTGTTGGACGTTGCAAACATCTTGGTCTTTTCGATGATTTTATGATTTTCTAAACTTTTTTCAATTCTAGAAGAAAGAAAACAAACATTACAAGGTTGCGCAATGATGAATGCCAAAAGCAACATAAACCATAATCTTAAAAACATAGAAAGACTCCAGAATTTTGATTCTAGGATTTTGCCAAAAACCATTTTTAGTTTTCCTTTTTTGCTCGCAATTGGCAATAACGCTGGCGAAATGGTGTACAATAAGAGCAAATAAATATTAGCTACAACCGCACCCCAAATGAGCCCCATTGGTAAACTAACCCAATGAGAATCTTGAAATAAAGAATAGGTAAACGAAGTTGCGCTCAAAAAGCATATCGAAAAAATCAGTGCCACACAAAAACCAATTAATTCAAATCGTTTTTGAATGACGTTGGAACATTTTTTTATAATAAATTCATCTTCGCCCGAGCAAGCAACCAAAAACCGATTATACTTCCGAGTTTGGTTCGTCATTAGGATTTATTTTATTGATAAAATCATCAAGATTGGCATCGATTTTTTTCATTTCACGCTCTTTGTATTTTGCGACAGCATATTCGGTTAACTCTTTTTGAATTTCAGTTACTTTTATTTTTTCGAAAATTTTTCTTTCGGCATCGTGATTAATTACCAAATGACGCTCTATTCCTTCTCGAATTTTTCCGTCTTTGTTTTTGGCTTCATAATAATCATATTTCACTTCAATTCCATAATCGGCTTTTATGAGTTCGTCACGATTTTCGCTTAAAAAATCATAAGTTGTTTTGGTCAACATCAATTTAAAGAAAATAGGCGTTAATTCAATTGCCATAAAAAGTAAGGTTATGAATAACGAAATCCAGAATCCAGCAAGTTTGTGTGATAATATTATTCTTAATAATAATCCGTCTAGAGTTGCAATTTCTTTATCAACCGATTTAATTTTATTTTGTTTTTCAGTTTCCGCAATTTTAATGTCATCTTGTAATTTAATAAAAGAAGGGTTTTTCTTTAAATCATTAACTCTATTTTGAGTAGCATTCATTAATCTTTCTAAATTTTTTGCTCTTTCACCATATCCAGGTCTGTTTCCCGTAATTTCTTCTTGTAATTTTTTATTTGAATCTGAAATCTCTTTTTCTTTTGTGTCAATATCTAATTGTAATTTGCCTAATCCTTTCTTTAATTCAAATACAGTTTTCTCGAAATTATCTTGAATTTTTATCAATCTTACACCTTTTACACTATCTTGATGTTGTTTAACACCAAAAGCTATTTCTGATTGAAACATTCTAATTTCAATAGGTTTCGAAATTGTTATGGCAATTATAATTCCCATTATAATCCTAGGAATTGCAGTTTTGAACTCATCCATTGTTATTTTCTCAGTTCCATCACCTTTTCCAGTACTCGTAACTATAAATCTATCAATATTAAAAATTATTAATCCCCAAATACACCCAAAAACAATTGACATTAAAACAGTTGGAATATCTGTTGGTATATTTTCGGAATTTTCAACAACAAATTTTGTTTTATTTAAAACATTTGCCGTTTTAGGAGAAAAAATTGTATAAAAAGCATAACCACCAGCCAAACCAGCCATTGCGCCAGTTGCAAATACAATTCCGCCCAAACACATGTATTTTATTTGGTCAGAGTAGGTAGAACGTTCTAATAAATATCGGTCGCCACCAGCACAATTCCAAAGAAATTTCATTATGCCACTTGGTGTCGGTAATTCGTAATATTCTCGTTTCATATAAAATCGTTTTGGTTAAATGGATTGTGTTTTAGTACTAGTTTATTGGGTGTTATTTTTAGTTTACTTGGTTTTATTTCAATTTTTACTAATTCAATCTTAAAGTTTGGAGTTGATAAATTTGGAATAGTTTGGAATTCAATATCATTTTTTAGATTTGAAAAATTTGTTTTGAAATTGGAGGTTTCTAAAGTAAGTTTTGGTTCAAATTTTAGTTTATATGTTTTCTTTATAAAGAATCCATATACTGTTAATTCAAATTCATTTTCAAAATTCTTTAGATTGAATATTTTGATTTCCTTTTCTAAAGTTTTGTGATTTCCAAATTGATAATAAATTGCATTTCTAAATCTGTAATTGATAATAATAAAACTGTTGTCGAACAAATGCTTTCTATCATATTCAAGTCGCAACAACTCAATTTCTTTTTTTCTTCTAAAAAGAATAATAAGAAACCGAGCTATTACTACTTTTAAAAATCGTAATTTTTCAAATAGATATGTAAGATAGTGTGAAAACATAGTCTAATTATAATTGCTTTTATCTTGAATGACAAGTATAGAACAAGTTTTACAACCATTAGATTGAGTATGCGTTTTTTTTGCTTCTTTTACTGCATGAGCACAATTTGAAAATTCACCAAGATACTTTTTGTCTGATGGTTGAAATATACAATTTTCTGTGTGTACTTCGTGATCTCCATTTGATTGTGCTCTGTTGTTTACATAATACTTCATAATTTCTGTTTTATTTGTTAAAATTATTAATCCAACAAACCTACAACCCTTAAAAATCAATTCCTTACGGGAAACCGTAAAATGGTAAAATATTTCTTAAAAAAAACTTAAAATTTAATTTTTAGTTAACATTGATTGAATTTCTTTTAATCATTTTCACTAATTTTCAACTTAATGATTAGGTGGGTTTTGTGGTATTATATCAACCCCAAATCTTTAGAAATTGAAATCAAATGCACATTGTTATTGGCTTTGAAATAAATTTTGAGTTTGCCAATGCGTTTCTCTAGACTGCTAATGCCGCTTGGAGTAATACCTTCTTGCTTGAATTTTTCGCTAATTTCGTCAACCGTATTTCCTTTTGATAATTGTTGAAGTATTTGTATATCAAATGGTTCTATTTCAAGAATCGCTTTGTTATTTATTGAATATTCTAAATCGTTTGACATTATTTTATTATCATTCAAATAAACATTTTCCACGGCATTTTGCAATTCAACAATGCTGTTGCGACCTTTCAAAACATAAGCATTTATATCCAAATCTTTAAAAAGTGATTTGATTAAATATGATTTATCTTCAATAGAGTAGGCGATGACCTTGATTCTTGGGCATATTTTTTTGACAGCATCAATCAGTTCTCGACCCGATTTTAGTTTCGTGTTACGGTGGTCGGCCTTGAAAGACAAATCGGTAATCATTAATTCAAATGGATTGTTGTCAAGAACAGATTTTTGAATTTTCAAAAACGCTTCATCACAATATTTTACTTGAATAATTTCTTGAATTTGTAATTTTTGTAAAGACGCAACAATTGACTGGCTTATAGCATCTAAATCTTCGGCAACCAATATTTTTTTAAACATATTTAAAAATTATTCTGGAAATTGAATCATGACTTTGAATCCTTTTTTGGGTTCGGAGTCAAAAGTAATAGTTCCATTTATTGCTAGAATGCGGTTTTCCATATTTTGCAATCCATTTCTTGAATTTTTTTTGTCAAGTCGCATTCCCACTCCATTGTCTGAGAAATTTATTTGCACTTTTTTTCCAAATTGTTTAAAATTGGCTACACAAACGCTTGCTTTACTGTGTTTTTTTAAATTAATAACCAATTCTTGCAAAACCCTATAAATTGTTATTTTTTTATTAGAATTAATGTTATTCCATTTTACAAAATCCAAACCACTAATAATGATGTTTAAATCTGTGTTGTTGTATTGCGATAACATTTCCTTGAGATTAATAGTGAAATTTTCGCCAGTTTCAATGATATTATTTTCTCTAGAAATATCTCGAGTTCGAGTGTAAACATCGTCAAGCGAGTTGATTAGTTTTTCTTTTTTTGCCTCGTCTTCAAGGTTTTGTGTTATGGCAAATGTCATGACATTAAAAACATCGTTGGCCAACTCATCGTGCACTTTTTTCGAAATTCGAGTTTCTGTATTGTAACTTATTTTAATTTTTTCTGATTTATTTCGAAAATTCATTCTTTGATAAATAAATAAGGATCCAAAAACACCAATTATTCCCAAAATCGAAAGTACAAGTATTTTGTTTCTTTGGGTAGCAATTTTTAAATCGTTTTCAGTTTTTTGAGAACGTAATATTTGGTTTTCGGCTATTGTTTTTTTGGAATCAAACCTGATTTTGGCAAACTGATTTTTAGATTGTTGTCTTGCTTTTTTCAAACTATCATTCAAATTGAAGTATTTTATCTGATAATTCCCTATGTTATTGGCAATCAAAATTTCCATTGCTTTGAGCTTTTCATCGGGGCAATTCAATTTTTCGGATTGTGCCAAGGCTTTTTTTGCATATTCAATTTCTAGATTTTTATTTGTTTTTTGAAAATATTCACTCAAATGCATGTATGAGCTTATCAACCCATAACCATCATTAATCTTCAGTTTTATTGCTAATGCCTTTTGAAAATAATCCAAAGAATTTGATTGATTGTTTTTGAATAAACAATAACCCATGTTGTCTAAAATTCTTGCATGGATGTTTTTATTGTTTTCAATATTATTATAATCTATTTTGTTGTCTATTAATAGTTTATTGAATAATTTTTGTGCTTTTTCATATTTCAAATCATCAATTGCCAAAACTGCAATATTGTTTTTAAACGAAAGTAAGTCGTCTTTTATTTTTGTGTTTTCAATGGCGAGATTATAATTCTTTTCGGCCGAATCAAAATCAAAAATATTATTGTAATTCAAGCCCAATGTGTTATAAAGCCCCGAGAGATACTCAAGATTAGAATATTTGTTAAAATAGCTCAGTGCCTCAGTAGCCGTGTTTTCTGAACCGACAAAATCACTCTGTGTTTGTTGAATGATTGACATATATGACAATGAATAAATTAGTTTATTGTTGCTGCTGTCATTGATTACAACGTTTTTTGAAAGATTATAAAAATAAAAAGCACTATCTAATTGGTCATTTTTTTGACAATTTTCGGCGGCTGTTAGTGCATCGTAATATTTTTTATTATCAACTTCTAAGGTGTTTTTGTTTTTTTTACATGATATAATAAAAAAAATACATAAAATCGGGAAACAAAAAAGTTTAGCTTTCATTTCCCGAAAATACATATTTTAAATTAATGTGCAATCTAAAAAAATAAATTATGGTTTTGTTTTCGGCGGAGTTGTGTTGCCGTTACCTCCATAATCCACATTGTTTATGTCACTGTTTTCATGTCTATTGTTTTCGTTATTTAGAGTTTCATCTGTTGTGCATGATGTCATTACTAAATTTGTAAAAATTATTGCTGCTATTAAAATTACTTTTTTCATTGCTTTTATTTGTTAAAAATTAAAACTAATTTTGGCTGTCCGATTTCTATTTTGAATCAGATACAGAGCAACCAAAAAATTACATAAATCATGCTTTTTTAGGAAGTTTTAAGCTTTTCTTCAAATAAATAAATCTCACTTCCAAAGAAATTTCTTACTTGATGAATTGCATTTTTTTTGAAAATAGTTGCAATGTTTGTTCTGTTACGAATAATGACAAACACTAAATTCAAAAGCAAATTAAATTGATGTTCAGCCTAGCATATACAAGCTTTTCCGACAGTTCCGACAATTCTAAATTATTCCGATAAATTCCGATAAATGAGTAAAAACGATACAATTGATGATTATAAAAAAGCAATAAAAGTCAAGTTTGAAAATGAAAAATTAGGTTCAAACGCGGATTTTTGTCTTAATCCATCTCCAGCAAATTTCAAGAAATGGTGTTGTTTGGTTTTTGAATCAAAATTAGATTTGGTGGATGAAGAAATTTTTAAAAAATTTTTTAATTGGAATGAAATTGAAGATAAATACCAGAAAATAAAATCTTTTGATATTGATAAATTTCGACCGTTTCAGAATTTTTTGACCAAGAATACAGAAATTTCTCAGCTAGAAAGTCTCAATTTAATTGCTGTTTTGATAGATTTTAAACCAAGGCCGTTTGCTAAATTCAGAATGAATAATTTAGATATTGAAGTTTCAAAAAAAGGAAGTAATTTTACAATTTTAGAAAAAATTACAAAGTCAAAACCAGAAAAAAGCATTAATTTAGAAGACAAAACCCAACCATTTTTGGTCAATTTTTATTTTAGAACAATTGTGTTTTTTATATTTATTACAATGGTTTTGGGATTTATAATTTACAGAAATTTATCAGAAAAAAAATGTATGATTTGGAATTCAAATCATTATATTTCAATAGATTGTGATAATTTGAAACAAGGAATAATTCAAAATAATCCAATTGCTTTAGATCCAAACGATTTAGAAAATTTCAAGAAAATAAATGTTACTAAATTGACTGTTTTTTTTAAAAACGGTCAACCTTGTGTTTGGTACGGAAAATCGTTTTCTGGCAAATATGAGTTTTTTACAAGTTGTGGTTTGCACCCAGAAACTGGCAAAACACTTAAACCAATCTCTAAATATATTATTGATAAATATGTTGTTGAGTAATATTTTACGTATTATTTGCATACACTGCGAGAAGGATAGAGCAAGGCGCCGTGCGCTCGTGAAAGCCTGACAGCATTTTTAAAAAAGGGCGAACTGGGCAATTAATTGAGTAGCCCTTTTTTAAAAATGGTGACTCGCCCAAATTAAAATTTTAGATATTTGATATTTGATATATAAAATTTTATCTTTGCAATCCAAAATAAAAAAAATGATTAATATTACCTTACCCGATGGGTCAATAAAAGAGTTCGATAGCGGCGTAACCGCTATGGATGTTGCTAAAAGTATTAGTGAAGGTTTGGCTAGAAACGTTATTTCGGCTAGCTTTAATGGTACAACAATAGAAACTGCTACCGAGTTGACGACGGATGGTTCACTCATTTTATATACTTGGAACGATAAAGATGGTAAAAAAGCATTTTGGCACTCTACTTCGCATGTTATGGCGCAAGTTTTGGAAGAAATGTACCCAGGTTTGAAGTTGACACTTGGGCCAGCAATTGACCATGGGTTTTACTATGATGTTGATTTTGGGGAAAATAAAATTGCAGAAGCCGATTTCAAGAAAATTGAAGATAGAATTCTAGAAATTTCTCGCGAAAAATATGAATTCAAGTTGCGTCCTGTTTCGAAAGCAGCTGCTTTGGAAATGTATAAAGACAACGAATTTAAAACCGAATTAATCACAAATCTTGAAGACGGAACAATCACGTTTTGTGATCACGCAACTTTTACCGATTTGTGTCGTGGCGGACATATTCCAAATACTGGAATTATCAAAGCCGTAAAAATAATGAGTATTGCGGGTGCTTATTGGCGAGGAAATGAGAAAAACAAACAGTTAACTCGTGTTTATGGAACTTCGTTTCCAAAACAAAAAGATTTAACCGAATATCTAGAACTGCTTGAAGAAGCAAAACGTCGGGATCATAGAAAATTAGGAAAAGAATTGGATTTATTCGCATTTTCGCAAAAAGTTGGACAAGGTTTACCATTATGGTTGCCAAAAGGCGCAGCTTTACGTGATAGATTAGAACAATTTTTGAAAAAAGCACAGAAAAAAGCAGGTTATGAGCAAGTAGTTACGCCACACATTGGTCAAAAAGAATTGTATGTGACTTCAGGGCATTATGCGAAATATGGTGCTGATAGTTTTCAGCCAATAAATACACCTGCTGAAGGCGAAGAGTTTTTGTTAAAACCAATGAACTGCCCGCATCACTGCGAGATATATAATACAAAACCTTGGTCATATAAAGATTTGCCAAAGCGTTATGCCGAATTTGGCACAGTATATAGGTATGAACAAAGCGGAGAATTACATGGTTTGACTCGCGTGCGCGGTTTTACGCAAGACGATGCACATATTTTTTGTACACCAGACCAATTAGATCAAGAGTTTAAAAATGTTATTGATTTGGTTTTATATGTTTTTGGCTCTCTAGGTTTCGAAAACTTTACAGCTCAAATATCTTTGAGAGACCAAGTTGATAGAGAAAAATATATAGGTAGCGATGAAAATTGGGAGAAAGCCGAAAATGCAATTATCAATGCTGCAGCCGATAAAGGACTAAAAACTGTTGTTGCCTATGGAGAAGCAGCTTTTTATGGACCTAAATTGGACTTTATGGTCAAAGATGCACTTGGCAGACAATGGCAATTAGGTACTATTCAAGTAGATTACAATTTGCCAGAACGCTTTGAATTGACTTATAAGGGATCTGATAATGAGTTACATACACCAGTAATGATTCACCGAGCACCATTTGGAAGCATGGAAAGATTTATTGCTATTTTGATAGAACATACAGCAGGAAATTTCCCACTTTGGTTGATACCTAAGCAAGCTTCAATTTTATGTTTAAGCGATAAATATGAAAATTATGCAAAAAAAGTTTTAAATCTGCTAGAAAATCACGATATTCGCACCCAAATTGATAATAGAAACGAATCAATAGGAAGAAAAATCCGTGATGCAGAAATGCAAAAAACCCCGTTTATGTTGATTTTAGGCGAGGAAGAAGAGAAAAGCAATACTATATCTATTCGCCGTCATGGGCAAGAAGGAAAAGGTAATGTCATAGTTTCAATTGACGAATTTGTAAGAATAGTCAACGAGGAAATTGCCAAAACATTAAAAGTTTTTAAAGTAGAATAATAATTTGTCGAAAGGCACGTCTAAATATAAAAGTCATAGCAATAAGAAACAGCAGAGGATATCAGCCTCGAGTAGAAAAAAAAGACGAACACAAAATTAATAATTTTATTCGTGTTCCGGAGGTACGTCTTGTAGGAGATAATGTTGAGCCAGGTGTTTACAAAACATCTGAAGCAATGAAACTTGCAGACCAATTTGAATTGGATTTGGTTGAAATATCGCCAAATGCTGAACCGCCGGTTTGTAAGATCATGGATTATAAGAAGTTCGTTTACATGCAAAAAAAGCGTGAAAAAGAACTTAAAGCAAAATCTACACAAATTGTTGTCAAAGAAATTCGTTTTGGTCCTCAAACAGACGAACACGATTATGAATTTAAACGCAAAAATGCCGAAAAATTCTTAAAAGAAGGGTCAAAATTAAAAGCTTTTGTTTTTTTTAAAGGTCGTTCTATAATTTATAAAGATCAAGGTCAAATTTTGTTGTTAAAATTAGCAACAGATCTAGAAGAACATGGAAAAGTAGAAGCAATGCCTGTTCTTGAAGGAAAAAGAATGATTATGTTTATTGCACCAAAAAAAGGCAAAACTTCACAACCAGCTCCTAAGCCAAAAGAAAGTCAGCCAAGACCTGCTGCAAAAAATGTGGAAGCGTCGTCCAAACAAGACATTGAGACAAAAGAATAAAAAATATGCGAAGTTTAACGCATCGTATTTTTAAAAAATTGTAAGTAAGAATAAATTAAAATACTAGGAAAAATGCCTAAAATGAAAACCAAATCTAGCGCCAAGAAACGATTCAAAGTTACTGGTTCTGGAAAAATTAGAAGAAAGCACGCTTTCAAAAGTCATATTTTGACCAAGAAATCGAAAAAACGTAAATTAGCATTGACACATTCGGCGTTAGTTCACAAAACAGATATGAAAAGTATCAAACAACAATTAAGAATTATCTAAAAATTAGTTAGTCTAACGAAGTAAGTAGTTAGACAATTATTATTTAGAAAATTTTTAGGTTAAAATTATTTTAAATAACCTTGAAGTGGGCCATTAAGTACTTTCGATTCAATTCAAGTCGCCTTACTACAAAAACACATCAAAATTATGCC
>JAYVIW010000016.1:0-14717 GCA_043769905.1 Bacteroidota bacterium | reverse complement strand
ATCATTTTAAGAAACAAAAAGGCAAAATTTATTTACAATGAAGTAGAGAATTGTTATGAAATTTTATTAAATCAACAATATTCTAAAACATAACCTTTAAAATTACTTCTTTTTAAGTCTGTTAAGGTTTTTGAATTTTGGTTCAATTGTGTTTGACCAACTTGTGTTTTATTGAAACGACTGTTGTAGTTTGTATAAATTTGGTTGTTGAATTTAGGTGTTAGGTTTAGTGTCTGTTTGTCGTTCCATTTGTTGTTGAATTGCAATCCAGCATTGGTGTTTTTGATAAATCCATTTTGTGTGTTTATACTTGGTTCACCATCATCATCGCCACCAAGCCATTCATAATTTACGTTTCCATGATCGTCCATATCCATTGAAACGTTGTCATTTCCGACACCAAATTTGTCATTATCTTGCCAATCAAGTCCGTCTTGACCCGTATTTCCATGCAATAAAAATGCTGATAGTTTTCTTTTTCCTTGAAAAGAACTAAACAGCAAATTGTTGTTGTATCTCGAATCGATTTCGGTTAAAGGTCCGTTTGCAGCATCTATTTTGTCAAAATAACCTTTGTTCATGTTGTCTTTCAGTTTCAAATTTATTGTTTTTTGACTGTTTCCATCATCAATGCCTGTAAATTCGGCTTGATCACTTTTTTTGTCAAAAACCTGAACTTTTTTCACAGCATCGGCTCGGAGGTTTTTTACAGCCATTCCTGGATCGTCGCCAAAAAATTCTTCGCCATCGACCAGAACTTTTTTTACGGTTTCGCCCATAGCTTTAATTACACCATTTTTATCAACTTGAATACCAGGCAATTTTTTTAGCAATTCTTCAACATTTGCATTAGCACCAACTTTAAAATCGCTTGCCCAATAGCTTGTGGTATCGCCTTTAGTTCTTACCGACCCAGTTTTAATGATTACTTCTTGCAACAACTTACTTTTGCTGATTAGTTCAATTGTTCCTGTATTATTTTCGTTTTCATTGATAATAATTTCATCGACATAATCTGCATATTGGCTGTGCGAAGTCATTAAAACAAATTTTCCGGGTTTAATGTTTTTGAAATCGAATTTTCCTGATTTATCAGATCGAGTAAATTTATATAAAATAGAATCTTTTTGTGTTAGCAAAGCAACAACCGAATTATAAACCGAAGATTTATCATTATTAATCACAATGCCAGAAAGGTTTGCTTTTTGAGAAAATGCGGAAAACGATAAAAATAATATTGCAATTGATAAGTTAATTTTTGGCATAATTAGTTTTTAACGAAATTTTATACTTAAGTGTTAAAAAAACACTAACTCAACAAGAGCAAATTTAGAAATATTTTTTGTTAAAACAATCAATAAAAAAACCCAAAAATCTCAATTTAAGATTTATGGGTTTATTATTTAAAGAGAATTAAAATTTACTTTGTTTCTTCTTCTTTTTTTGTTTCGGATGTTTCTTTGGCTGCATTTTTAAATTCTTTTAATCCTCCGCCAAGACCTTTCATCAATTCAGGAATTTTTTTACCGCCAAACAAAAGTAAAACTACGGCAATAATAAGTATGTATTCTGTCGGACCAAATGCACCTAAAAATATTGTATTTGCTATCATTTTTATAGAATTTAATAATGCAAATATAATAATTTAAAAGATATAAAATTCATAAAACTGTTATAAATTTATATATTTGTATTTTAAATAAAAAAAATGCCCAATAAATTGCTCAAAAGACAGGTTTTAAAAAAGAAACTTTATGCTAAAAGTCGCCTAATTATATTGAATGAAGATACTTTTGAAGAAATTTTTTCATTGCCATTAACTCTTATGAATGTTTTTGTGTTTGCTTCTTTAGGGGCATTAATTATAATTACTTTTACAACTTTCTTGATAGCTTTTACGCCACTTCGTGAATATATTCCGGGATATGCATCGTCAGAATTAAGACAAAATGCCATTCAATTAGCCATAAAATCTGATTCATTGTCAAATGCTTTAAAGAAAAATGAAGCTTATTTACAGTCAATCGTCAAAGTTTTGAATGGTGATTTAGAATATGCCAAAGTCAATGAAGACTCTATTCTTGCCAAATCAGCTGAAGTTTTGAATATAGATGATGTAAAAAAAAGTGATGCTGACCAAGAATTAAGAGAATTGATTGCAACAGAAGAAAAAGAAGATTTAAAAAACTCCCAAAAAGTTAAAAAATCTAAATAATTATGAATTGGATTTATAAAATTTTCGAATTACAATTAATTTTTGGAATTTTTTTTTTTTTGATTACGGGAATATTAACTCTAAAATATCCGCTAAAAACCATTAACGAAATGTATGGTTATCGTACCAAAAATTCAATGAGCAGCATAGAGAAATGGAATTTCTCGCAAAGATATTCTTCAATGTTAATATCTAAAATTGGAATATTCTTGATTTGTTGTTCTTTTTTAGGAATATTTTTCCAAATTTCTGTTGATTTACATTTTTGGGTTGGAATTGTTTCAGCAGTTTTTGCAGTCGTATTTTTATATTACACTACTGAAAATAAATTGAAAAAAGAATTTCTAGAAAGTTAGTATTCTAAATTATAATTTATTAAATCTTAAAAATGTCTTTAAAAACTTTTTTATCTAAAATTTATGCCAAACGCGTTTTTCATCAAACCCAGAAATGGGCAAACAATCCAGTTGTATCTCAGCAAAAAGTTTTCGATAATTTAATCCGTCAAGCTACTGCGACTCAGTTTGGAAAAGATCATAATTTTTCTGAAATAGCAAGTTTTCAAGATTTTCAAAAACAAGTTCCAGTTCGCGATTACGAAGTTTTACGACCTTATGTCGAAAGAGCAGTGGCAGGCGAAAAAGATATCCTATGGCCCGGAAAACCAATTTATTTTGCCAAAACGTCGGGCACAACATCTGGTGCCAAATATATTCCGCTAACAAAGGCATCAATGCCAACGCATATCGAAGCAGCACGATCAGCAATTTTACTATACATTCATGAAACCAAAAAATCCGATTTTGTGGACGGAAAAATGATTTTCTTGCAAGGAAGTCCAATTCTCGAAGAAAAAAACGGAATCAAAATTGGTCGATTGTCAGGGATTGTGGCTCATTTTATTCCAAAATATTTGCAAAAAAACCGAATGCCAAGTTGGAAGACCAATTGCATTGAAGATTGGGAAACCAAAGTAAATGCTGTAGTCGAAGAAACGTTTGACCAAAACATGACTGTAATTTCAGGTATTCCTAGTTGGGTGCAAATGTATTTTGAAAAACTGCAAGCTAAAACTCAAAAGCCCGTTGGCGAATTGTTTAAAAACTTTAATTTGTTTATTTATGGTGGCGTAAATTTTGAACCTTACCGAGCAAAATTTGAAAATATTATTGGCAGAAAAGTCGATTCTATAGAGCTTTTTCCAGCTTCTGAGGGGTTTTTTGCTTATCAAGACAGCCAAAAAGAAAAAGGAATGTTACTGCTATTAAATTCAGGAATTTTTTATGAATTCATCAAGTCTGATGAATTTTTCACTGAAAATCCGAAAAGATACACCATCGGAGAAGTCGAAATCGAAGTAAATTATGTTTTAATAATCTCAACAAATGCTGGACTTTGGGCATATAATATTGGCGATACGGTTCAATTTACATCATTAAAACCTTATCGAGTAATCGTTTCGGGTCGTATTAAACATTATATTTCGGCTTTTGGCGAACATGTTATTGGAAAAGAAGTTGAATGCGCTGTAAAAGAAGCTATGGTTGGCACCAATATTTCGATAAATGAGTTTACTGTTGCACCACAAATTACACCAAAAATAGGTTTACCATATCATGAATGGTTTATAGAATTTGAAATCGAACCAACTGATATTCAAGATTTTGCTTTGGCAATAAATAACGAAATGCGCAAACAAAACATTTATTATGACGACTTAATTGTTGGCAAAGTTTTGCAAAATTTAGTTATTACAAAAGTGGCAAAAAACGGTTTTCAAGATTATATGAAATCTGTCGGCAAATTGGGTGGTCAAAACAAAGTTCCGAGACTTTCAAATGATAGGACGATTGTTGATTTGTTACAGATTATTAATAATAACTAAATATACAAAATAACAACACATTTTTAATAAATTAATTTTGTTAATACGCAATGCGTACTATATTTATATATCAAAGCAAACTAGTTAAAATGCTACAAATCCAGAAAATAACACCACTTATTGAAAACGAAAAAGAATTAATAAGATTGATTAGATTATTTCATGAAGCATTTCCTAATGGTCAAAATGATATTGAATGGTTGGTAGAAAAACAAGTTCAGAAATTGCTCGATAGAAACTAAAAAACAGAATATTTATTCTCTTTAAAATAAAAAATATGGAAATTTCAATAAAAGAAAAACAGCAAATATATCAGTAAAACAAAAATTGTCTGACATATTATTAGACATTTCAATTTCAAAATTGTCGATGAAATATTTTAAAAAATCTCGGTCTTGGCTCTATCATTATTTAGACTAATTGACGGAAATGGAAAATCAACAGATTTTTCTGTTCAAGAAAATGAGCAATTGCGTAACGCTTTAAAAGATTTATCTTACAGAATTTCAATTTGTGCGGATAATTTATAATTTTTGTATAATAAAAAAAGCTGCCACATTTTTGACAGCTTCAACTTTTAGTTTTCTTTTTTGACCGTTATAACCACATCATCATCAAAATTGTATTCGCCTTTTTTATAAATTTCTTTGTTGGCTAACAAAATCTCATAAGCATAAATGCCTTTTGGAATATTAAAAACACATTCTTTACCGTCGTTTTGAACCACCATTTCTTTGATAATATTTTCACCTTCTAAATCTTTTCCGGTAATTATGATTGTGATTTTTTCAAGCAATTGGTTTTTGATGCAAACACTAGAAATGATTTTACTGTCTTTTTTTGAGTCTGCGTTGGTAGTTTTTAAAATCGTAAAACCGCTTAACAAAACTTGTCCTGCTTTAAGAAAGTTTTCTAAGTCGGATTGGGCAGAGGAGATTATTGGAAACAATAATATTGCAAGGAATAATGAAATTTTCATTTACAAATTTTTAAATTGATGTGGTTATTATTTTGCAGGTGCTAAAGCAATAAACTGAAATCTTTTTGAATTATACTTGATTATAAAACATCTTAAAAAAAAGAGTTTGTAGTCACAATTAAATGTTTTGTGATTGAAACCAATTAAAAAACCAACAGAAATATTTGTTTCTAAATAACAAGAGTTTTACAGAAAATATTATTGCAGTACTATTGATTTTCGATTTTTATAAATCATTAGAAAAGTTAAAATCATTAAAAAGATAGCTAAAATATACATAGAACTTTCGTTTATAATGTATTCGTGTTTTTCATAATCTTTAAAAGTAATAATTTTATATTTATCGTACTCAATTGTTAATGAAGTGCTTAAATTAAATAACGAATGAAAAAATACAGGAAAAACCAAATCTTTGTAAATCAATACATAAATTGATAAAAAAATTGCGATACTAAAAACCCCAATTGCCCATAAATATTCGAACTCGCCACTTAAAAAAGAATAAAAATGAGATAATAAAAAAATAATTCCGTTTAAACTTGCTACCAAATAAACGTTTTTTGTTACGGTTAAAGTTAAGTTTAAAATTAATTTTCTAAATAAAATCTCTTCCGCAGCAGCAAGCGCAAAAAGTGTTAATATTGTTAAAAATAAATTGTAAAAAGGATAGTTATTATATGTAACAAAAATAAAATTAGCGCTATAAAAAATATTTAAGTAAGCGAGGTAACATGCGTAAAAAAGTATAATTATCAAAATTGAAATTAATATTTTTAAAATGACCGACTTTTTGTTATTAACAAACGGCAAATTTTCTTTCCATTTTCTTGATAAATAATTTACCCATAAATAGCAAATTGGAAATATCAACAATTGAAACAAAATACGAAATGTTTTATAGTCTTTTGAAATTAAACCTTTTGTACCTAGCACAAGTAACTGTGTTGCATAATAACAAATTAAAACAAGTAAAATTTTTAGAATAAATAACACAATTTTTTTTATAATTTTCATTAGTTTATGATTAAAATAATGCCTACTTGGTAAATAAAAAGTAGGCATTAATAAATTTACATTCTCACATCAAAAGTAACAGTGTTTCCATTTGTTACTATATACCTTCCAGGCATAACTGTTATCGTTTTGTCAGATTTTACATCAAGTCTTTTTCCGATTGTTGGTTTTTCAACCATTAAAACATCAACAGGAAAATTTTTGTCAAATACTGTAGTCATTTTTGTTTGGTCTTTACTGATTGTAGCCTTGATAGCTGTAAATGGACTTTCAACTGGTCTAGGCCAATCTAATTCAAATTCAAAACCGTAAGTACCCAAGATGCCTAAATGTACAACAGCTTTTATGAGATACTTTTTTCCAATTTCAATTAATTTTGACAGATAGCTTTCTGTTGTTGATAAAGAACTACTTGCAACACTAACCGTTGTAATCATAACCGTGGCAATTAAGCCAAATAATAATTTTTTAATAAAAATAATAATTTAATTGATTAATAATAATTTTTTGTAACAAATTTTTTCTCGAGTATTTTTTTGTTTTTACAAATATTGCCACTTTGTTAACATATTTGTTAGTAAAAAGTTACTACATTTAGTAAAAAATTACACAAGTTTAGTAAATTTTTACATGACGCAAATTTTTTAGTATATTTGCTCAACATAAAGTCCCGCAATTATGGAAAACAAACAAAGTGGCATAAAAATTGGTATTAAATTAAGAAAACTAAGAATGCAGAACGGTTACTAACAAGAATATTTAGCAGAAGTTTTAGATGTTTCACAAAAAACGTATTCTAATATGGAAAATGATAAATCATCAATATCGATAGACACACTTAAAAAAATTGCTGAAGAATATAAAATCGATTTATTAGATTTAATTTCTGATGACAAAGTTAATGTGCACAACAACAGTCTTAGCGACTCAAGTGTTATAAATGGTATCGTAAACAATAACGATTCTCAAGAATTAATTATTCAAATGAAAGAAAGAATAGCCGAATTGAAACAAACTATTGATGAAAAAAACCAATTGATTACGGTTCTAGAAAATCAATTAAAAAATTAAATTTCTAGCAAAAATCTTTAGTTCAAATCCTATTTTCAGTAGGATTTTTTTGTTTTAAATAAACATTTAGTTGGTAGACTTAAAGAAATTAGTTCAATGAAACATAGATGATGAAAATATATTTAATTATTTTTTTATTCATTAATACTTTTATTTTTTCTCAAATAAAAGGAAAGATTGTTGATACAAACAACCAACCAATTTCGTTTGTGAGCATTGCTGTCGAGAACGAAAATATTGGTGCAACATCTGAAGAAAACGGTGATTTCATCATTAATACATCAGGCAAAAATAAAAACTTAGTATTTTCAGCATTAGGATTTGAAAAAAAAATTATTGCAGCCAACGCCGCGCAAAATGTTGTACTAACGCCAAGTTTGTTTCAATTAAACGAAGTTGTGATTGTAAAAAAATATGGAACAAAAACTATAGAAATTGGCAAAACCGACAACCGTTCTTCGTCAGCATTTGACAACGGTCCAAAGATTGATGCCAAATATTTTCCTTATTTATATAAATATAAAAAAACACCATTCATCAAACAAGTCGCCATTCAGACCGATAGCAAAATAGAAAATGCAAGTTTCAAAATTCATTTTTATGGTGTTGATGTGAATGGTTTTCCGGGCAATGAATTGTTACTAAAAAACTTTATAGTAACCGTGAATTCAGGTATTAAGAAAACGCTTTTTAACCTTACAGATTATAATTTAAAGATGCCACAAAATGGAATATTTGTAGCATTTGAAAAACTAATTATCGAAAAAAACAAGCTCGAGAGGAATATTATTAGCAAGAATACAGATGAAGTTAAAATTCAAAAAATATATTTTCCTTGGGTTTTGTACAATTATGTAGAAAGAGATTTTCTTTTTACTTTTTCGGGTGGTAAATGGAGCAAACAATCAAGAGAAGCGCCAAATAAAATAATGCTTTATGAACCAGCAATTCACTTAGTTTTGTCTAACTAAAAAATAAAAATTATATATTTGCGAGCTGTTACAAATAAATAAATGATAGAAACTAAAAACATTTCTCGGTCACGAGCACAAGAATCGTCAGCTGCAATAGAAAAATTGTACATCACGATGCGACACCTCTTTAATCGTGGTTTTTATAAACCAATGGGCGTGTCGGGCGAAACTTTGCGAGAAGCATTGTTGTCGTTAAGACCAGAAATTTATGGAAGCATCGCTGAAGAAAAAGTAGAACTGTCTGGTTTGCTATACGTTATAGAAAGATTGCCTGTTGGAATTGAAGAATGTAGATTTATTAATCTAACATCAGACGAAGGTTATTCTAAATCACATTTTACTGCAATTGTGCCGCCAAAACGCCGCAGGAATTGTTATCGAATTGACGATGAACAAATGAATATTGAAATCACTCGAGGACGATCTGATATTTATGATGTTTTGACGCATTTAACATTTATTTTCATAGAATCACACAAAATAAAAAACCGTGTTTTATTAGATGAAAACAACAATGAAGTAACTAGAGATTGGCAAAAATTAGAGCAAATTGTATTACAAGACAAAAAATTACCACTAGTTGATAAAGAGAAAGCTATTTCGCATGCATCATATATATTAGGTAGAACTTTCGCAGAGGTTTTGGAAATTTATGACGGTTTCGGTCACAAAGAAAAGCCAGATCGATTTTTACATATTATATATTGGTTAGGAAAACTGGCAATGGAGGAAGTAGTTGACAATAATAAACGAACTATTACGTTTTCTCCTATTCTTAGAGAACGACTAGGACACCACATTCATGGCGAAATTTGGGCAACCAACATCAAGAAAACACTTGAAGAAAACAGTTTGTTAGACAGACCAATTCATATAATTTCGGCCAATATGCATTCGGTTATGAATTCGATTTTTGCTACCCACGTTTTGAAGACCAAGTTCAAAGATCAATCAGATTTTTTTATTTATGGAGAACTGTCTCGACAAGGTGCACACGATATAAGAAACAAAGTAGAAGATTTTGCTAAATTGCATGGAATGATTTCGCTTCCAGACAATTCGGGAACCAATATCGATGTTCAAATTTTTGACACAAACAAGATTGATTGGAAAAAATCATCATTTTGCAATGCTAAAATTAACGGAAAATCACCAGTAATAATTGTTATGGATTATGCTTTTGGCGAGCAAGCCTATGAAACAATTGACGAATTATTGAAACCTTATAAAAAAGATGTATTGTTGAACGTAGAATCAGTGTCGATAATGGGAAAAGCAGGAATTCTTGAAGGTGGCAAAGGAGACATTATGATTCCGACTGCACACATCAACGAAGGAACAGCTGACAATTATTCATTTAAAAATGAGCTAACTGCCGAAATGTTTGAAGGAAACGACATTCCTGTTCTTGCAGGAACAATGGTAACGGTTTTGGGGACATCTTTGCAAAATAGAGATTTATTGAAATTTTTTCATGAATCAACTTGGAAAGCAATTGGTCTTGAAATGGAAGGTAGTTATTATCAAAAAGCCATACAATCAGCATCGAAAATACGAAAAAGTATCAACCCAGATGTTAAGGTTCGCTATGCGTATTATGCTTCAGATAATCCTTTGGAAACAGGCAGCACCTTAGCTTCTGGAGGTTTAGGAACAACAGGTGTAAAACCAACTTATTTAATAACTATAAAAATACTAGAACAAATTTTTAATACCAATACTAAATAAAAAAATGAGCGATATACAAAAACAAAACCAAGATGATCAAGAAATTGACTTATCATTACTATCCAGAAAGATAAGTAGCTTTTTTGAAGGAATTGTCACTTCAATTTTTAAAGGAATACAATTCGTTAAAAAAAATATAGTTGTTTTTATTTCATTGTTTGTTATTGGCGGTATTTTAGGTTATTTTTTAGATAAAACAACTGTTATTTATGACCACCAAGTTGTTGTATCACCAAATTTTGGAAGTGTAGATTATTTGTATTCTAAAATTGATTTATTATCATCAAAAATAAAGAACAATGACACAATATATTTGAAATCAATAGGAATTAAAAACCCAAAAAAATTAATTTCGATAGAGGTAGAGCCAATAGTCGATATTTATACATTTTTAAACAATAGTACGAAATCTACAAATGAACAGAATTCTCAAAATTTTGAATTGGTAAAATTATTATCAGAAGATGGAGACATAAAGAAAGTAATAAAAGATAAATTGACAAGTAAAAATTATGCACGTCATTCGATTTTAATTAAAACAGACGGTTATATCATTTCAAAAGAAACTATTGAACCAATCTTGAAATTTTTGAATCAAAGTGAATTTTTTATGAATATTCAAAAGGTTATTCTCAGCAACATGAATACCAAAATAAAACAAAACACTGTAATAATTAGCCAAATTGACGGATTATTGAACGGTTTTTCGGCTTCAACAACCAACAATCAAAAAAGTGATAAATTGGTTTATTATAACGAAAACACGCAACTTAACGATGTCATTCAAACAAAAAACACGCTAATAAACGAAATAGGATATCAAAAAATAGAACTTATAAATTTAAGTAAAATAATTAAAGACATAAGCCAAACTGCTAATATCAAAAACACCAAAGGTGTCAACAACAAATTGAAATTAATTTTACCACTTTTATTTATATTTTTGTTTTTAATGTTCAGTTTTTTTAAAAAATTCTATAAAAATCAAGCGCAAAAGCTCATTAACAAATAGTTGTTATGAAAGGAATAATTCTTGCAGGCGGTTCAGGAACCAGATTGCACCCATTGACAATTGCTGTAAGCAAACAATTAATGCCAATTTACGACAAACCGATGATTTATTATCCGTTGTCAACATTGATTTGGTCAGGAATTCGAGAAATCTTAATTATTTCAACACCACACGATTTACCACTTTTTAGAACATTGCTTGGTGATGGAAAAAAATATGGTTGCCGATTTGAATATGAAGTTCAAGAACATCCAAACGGATTGGCCGAAGCATTTATAATTGGTAAAGAATTTATTGGCAACGATAAAGTGGCACTTGTGCTTGGTGATAATATTTTTTATGGAACTGGTCTAGCTGATTTGTTACAGGCCAATAATGACCCAGACGGCGGAATAATTTATGCTTATCATGTGCATGATCCAGAACGATATGGCGTTGTAGATTTTGACAAAGAAGGAAAAGTATTGTCAATAGAAGAAAAACCTGCTGTTCCGAAATCAAATTTTGCAGTTCCAGGGATTTATTTTTATGATAATCACGTTGTGGAAATTGCAGCCAACATTAAACCAAGTCATCGTGGCGAAATCGAAATTACAGATGTCAACAAAGAATATTTGAAAAGAGGTAAACTAAAAGTAAGTATTCTTGATAGAGGAACCGCTTGGTTTGATACAGGAACATTCAATTCATTAATGCAAGCTTCGCAATTTGTGCAGGTTATTGAAGAACGCCAAGGTTTAAAAATTGGCTCGATTGAAGAGGCAGCGTTTAGAATGGGTTTTATAGATAAAGCACAATTAAAAGCATTAGCAGAACCGTTACTAAAAAGTGGTTATGGCACTCAATTGCTTGAGGTTGCTAATGAATAGAGACAATTTTTATAATATAAAGTACCTTTTTTGGGACCAGGAAGTTTATGAATTTTATACCAACAAAACTTGAAGGCTGTTTTATAATCGAGCCAAAAATAATTAAGGATAATCGAGGTTATTTTATGGAAAGTTTTAATGAAAAAACTTTTCAAAACGGCATTAATCAGCGGGTTCATTTTGTGCAAGACAACCAATCTTTTTCGACCAAAGGTGTTTTGCGAGGTTTGCATTATCAAGTGGACGAACACGCACAAGCTAAATTAGTTCGCGTTTTGCAAGGTGAAGTTTTAGACGTTGCAGTCGATATTCGCCCGAATTCTAAAACTTTTGGGCAGTATGAAGCTGTTAAATTAACTGGAGAAAATCAAACGCAATTTTTTGTGCCAAGAGGTTTTGCTCATGGATTTTTAGTGCTATCCGAAACGGCAACTTTTTTTTACAAATGCGATAATTTTTACAATAAAGAATCTGAAGGCGGGTTAATGTATAATGATGAAACAATAAAAATAGATTGGCAATTTCCGATAACAGATTTATTGATTTCTGAAAAAGATTTGATGCAACCTAATCTTGAAAATGCCCGTAAAGTATGGTAGTTTTAGTGACAGGAGCCAACGGACAATTAGGTCAGAGCTTACAGTTTATTGCTAATAAGTACAAGAAAATTGATTTTAAATTTTGTGACGCTACAGCATTAAACATTACTAATTTCGACAATGTAAAGCAAGTTTTTGAAGTTTTAAAACCTGATTTTTGCATCAATACCGCTGCTTACACAGCCGTAGATAAAGCCGAATCTGAACTAGAGAAAGCTTATGCCGTAAATGTTACAGGATCTAAAAATCTTGCTGAAGTTTGTGAAATTTTTAAAACAACATTAATTCACATTTCGACCGATTTTGTTTTTGATGGAACAGCCTCAAAACCTTATTTAGAATTAGATTTGACTAATCCGAAATCGGTTTACGGTCAAACAAAGCTTGATGGCGAAAACACAATTCAGACAATTTTAGAGCAACATATCATCATCAGAACTTCATGGGTTTATTCGCAGTTTGGAAATAACTTCATGAAAACCATGTTGAGGTTGGGCCGAGAAAAAGATAGTTTATCTGTTGTTAATGATCAAATTGGCTCACCAACCAATGCTGTTGACTTGGCCGAGGCTATTGCAAAAATTATTTTATTTTTTGATTCAGTGCCCTATTCAGAAGTTTTTGGACTTTTTGGAATCTACAATTTCTCAAATCAAGGTCAATGCTCTTGGCACGATTTTGCAAAGAAAATATTCGAAATTAACAACATTAATATTGATTTAAAACCAATTTTAACAGCGAATTATCCTACTCCAGCTGAGCGACCAAAGTACAGCGTTTTAGACAAGTCGAAAATTATTGAAACTTTTGGAATAGAAATAAAATCTTGGAAAGAAAGCCTGAAAACTGTTTAAATTCTCTTATTTATTCAAATTCCAATTGTATTCTAAGTACTTTATTTTAACATTTTTATCAATATTTACTCCATATTTTGGACTAAGCGTGGACATTTTGGGTTTCGTTATCAAGCATTATCTAACACCGAAAAATCTTTGTTTTTCCAATCAAAAATACCGCCATAAAGGTTATAAACATTGGTATAACTTTGTTTTAAAAGTTTTTCTCCAATTCTTTTGCTTCGAACGCCTAGCGAACAATAAACAACTATTTTTTGTTTTTTAAGTTTATTGTTGTTTTATTAATGTCAAAATTATCAAAACCTACAAACTGAGCATTTTTTTATATGAATAACTTCAAACTCGTTTTTTTTGCGTGCATCAAGAATTAATGGGTTATGCAGTTGGCTTAATTCCTGAACTGAAATGTAAGGCACCGAATTTTTATTAAGGCTTTTTAAAACCTTATTTATAGATTTTTGTGAAAAACTTATCGAACTAAAAATTAAAAAAAGTAATAATATTTTAGTTTTCATTATTAATATAATTTAAAGCAAAATACGAATAAATGTAACTATTTAGTTTAAACGATATTTAAAAATACCCTTTGGGTATTAACGAAGTAATTAGAATAATTACGTCCATGAATGAAATTGGAAAAATTTCATTTTTTTAGAAGTATTTACTTGATTATTATCGTCGATAATTTGTCTAGTTGTGAATGAATCAAATTTGAATATAAACTAAAAAGTTATTCGAACAGCATGGAATTTGCTAATAAGGACAAAAATTAAATTTCTGATTATTTTTAAATTATGGATTTTTAAAAATGTGATATTGTTACAAATTTTCGATAGATTGTTGACTTGCGTCATTCTATATAATTTAAAATTTGTTGAAGGATTTACGTACAGAATTATTTATACTTCATGGTTCAAAATAAAAAAAATTAGTTTAAAATTTTGCTTTTGTCGTATATTTGAAGTTAGTGGCTAGTTGCGAGCACCAAAATTCCCAGGGGAATTTATGCAGGCAATTAATTGATTTTGTTGGTTGAAAAATACTGAAATAACATCACATCGAGTTGGCTTCACTCCTATTATTTAGAAATAAACAAGAATTAAAAATACTAAATTTGAACTTTACATAAGAAATAATTGAGTGTTAAGTATAAGAATTGTTCGGAAAATAAAATTGTAGAAATATTTGTGTTTTACATTAGAAAATGTTGAGTTTTGTGTTTATAATTGGTGCGGAAATGAAAATCGTAGAATTGTTTTTGTTTTGCTAAAGAAAATGTTGAGTTTTGTGTTTGTCAAATTATTGGTAAAAGAAAATCGTAGAAAATTATAAACAGAAAGTTGAATAATAATTTGTATTTTACAACAGAAATTACTGAGTTTCGTGTTTACCAAATTGTTCGGAAATGAAAATCATGGAAAATTAGAAATAATAAAAACTGAATATTGCTAAAACCAAAAAATAAACTATTTTTGAAATTAATTTAAAACAAAAGATCAACGTAAACAAACAAC
>JAYVIW010000015.1:0-22319 GCA_043769905.1 Bacteroidota bacterium | reverse complement strand
GAAAGCTGGAAAGCTAGACGACAAAATTACCGATGTTATCGAAGCTGTTGCTAAAGAACTTTCGGCTAAATATATTTAAGTTAGAATCTAGAAGTTGGAAGTTTGAAATTTAGTTTTCCTACTTCTAACTTCAATCTTCTAACTTCAAACTTAAAAAAATGGCAAACCTTAAAGAAATCCGTAACAGAATTACGTCCGTTTCATCGACGATGCAAATCACATCGGCTATGAAAATGGTTTCAGCTGCAAAACTGAAAAAAGCACAAGATGCAATTACAGCAATGCGCCCTTATGCCGAAAAATTAACCGAATTATTGCAAAACCTTTCGTCGACACTTGATGGTGATGTTGGGGGTGAATTTACAACACAACGTGAAATTAAAAAAGTATTGATCGTTGCCATAACTTCAAACAGAGGTTTATGTGGTGCTTTTAATACAAATGTAATTAAGGAAGTAAAAAACCGTGCAACGTTTTATGCAGGAAAACAAGTTGATGTATTTGCAATTGGCAAAAAAGGAAACGATGTTTTGAGTAAAACCTTATCGGTTGTTAATAATGAAAGTTCCGTTTTTGATAATTTGACTTTTGATAATGTTGCTAAAATTGCCCAAACTTTAACAGATAAATTCACTACTGGCGAGTACGATAGAGTTGAAGTAATTTATAATCAATTCAAGAATGCTGCAACACAAATCGTTCAGACAGAGCAATTTTTGCCATTGGCAGCGTTAAAATCTGATAAGCCTGTAATGACTGGCGATTATATTTTTGAACCATCAAAAGAAGAAATTGTGTTGACATTGATTCCGAAATCATTGAAAACACAACTTTATAAAGGTATTAGAGATTCATTTGCATCTGAGCACGGCGCGCGTATGACGGCAATGCACAAGGCAACCGACAATGCAACTGAATTAAGAAATCAATTGAAACTAACCTATAATAAAGCACGTCAAGCAGCAATTACAAATGAAATTTTGGAAATAGTTGGCGGCGCAGAAGCTTTGAAAGGGTAGATTATTGCAAAATAGTGAAAATCGATTTTTAGATTTATGTAAAATCTCAGCAATTATTTTGTTGAGATTTTTTAATTTAACATCTATGTATTGATTTTAGAATTTTAAACAAATTAAAATTATTTAACAATCATTATAAAATTCAAAAAGCGCTATTTATGTTTGATTAATAGTTTTTAAATTTATGGTTTCTAAAAATCTTCCTAATATTTATTTACATTTTTCAATTTTTCTAGTTTTGTATACATTCAGTTTTAATGTTGCAAGATGAATTAGAATTGATATTTGATTTCCAACTTGTTTTTTATTCAATTCCAGCACATTCAAGTCAAATGCAATGTTGTTATTTCAATAAAATTATAACAAAAACATAGCTGTTAGTAGTAATTTAATTTTCATATATTTGACTAACAAAATCTAATATAATATTTAAATTCTGTAATAAATTATTTACCATAATATTTGACAATTAATGTTGATTATTAGCACTTTAAATGCTACTAAATTGGACAAACAGCAAGCAATACCGTTAACGGTCACTCAAGTCAAGCAAAAAATGGAATATTTTTGCAATTATCAAGACCGATGTCACGACGAAGTCAACTCTAAACTGTTCACTTATAAATTATTTGAAAACGAACGCAATGAAGTGATTGTGTATTTAATAGAAAACGATTTTCTTAATGAAACCCGATTTGCTTGCAGTTTTGCTCGGGGCAAACACCGAATAAGTCATTGGGGTCGAATTCGAATTACCAACGAATTGAAATTTAAACATATATCTGCGTTTAATATCAAAACAGCTCTTAAAGAATTTTCTGACGATGAATATTTTGAAACTTTCGAAAAATTAGCCGAAAGAATGTGGGACAATATTCAAGAAAAAACGGTGCCAAAAAAACGCAAAAAATTCACGGATTATTTGCTCCGAAAAGGTTTTGAAAGCAATATGGTTTTCGAAAAAGTAAAAGAACTTGAAAGCCGATAAATGATAATTCTTTTACTTTTTAGGCTATCTATTTCAAATAAAAATCACGAAACAACTTCTCCATTATCTATACCTTCAACATCTGGGTTCAAAAACGCTAATTTCCCATCTGGCAAATTGGTCATCAAAATCATGCCTTGACTTTCAACGCCTCGCAAATTTCTAGGTGCTAGATTGACCAAAACTGTTACTTTTTTACCAATAACTTCTTCTGGCGAAAAACTTTCAGCAATGCCAGAAACTATCGTTCGAGTATCATTTCCAGTATCAACTTTAAGGACCAAAAGTTTGTTGGCTTTTGGCATTTTTTCAGCTTCTAGAATTGTCCCTATTCGAATATCCATTTTTGCAAAATCATCAAATTGAATGGCATCTTTTTGAGGTGCAACAACTTTGTTTTCTGTTTTGTTGGCAGTTTTTGTTGCTTCGAGTTTGTCTATTTGTTTCTGAATTTGAATTTCCTCAATTTGTGTAAACAAAATTTCAGCTTTTTCGGTTTGAATTTGATTATTTGGTTTAATTAATTCTGAAATTGTAGTAATATCGTTCCAACCAAAATTGTTTTCAAAATTTAATAATTTTCTAATTTTATCAGATGTAAAAGGCAAAAATGGTTCACACAAAATTGCCAAAGCAGTTGTTATTTGCAACGCAACGTACATTTGTGTTTGTACACGTTCTGGACTGTTTTTTATCGTTATCCATGGTTCTTGCTCGGTTAAATATTTATTTCCTAATCGCGCGACATTCATCATTTCGGCTTGCGCTTCTCTAAATCTGTAGCGTTCAATTGAGTTTGAAATTATTGCTGGATACGTTTTTAAGTCCGCCAAAACTTGCAAGTCTGCGTGTATAAATTCGTTTGGTGTTGGTACAATTCCTTCGTAATATTTATTAGTTAAAACAATCACACGATTCACAAAATTTCCAAAAATAGATGCCAGTTCACTGTTATTTCTTGTCTGAAAATCTTTCCAAGTAAAATCATTGTCCTTTGTTTCTGGAGCATTTGCTGTCAAAACATATCGCAAAACATCTTGCTGATTAGGAAAATCTTGTAAATATTCGTGCAGCCAAACCGCCCAATTTTTTGAAGTCGAAAGTTTATTGCCTTCTAAATTCAAAAATTCATTGGCTGGAACATTCTCAGGCAAAATATAACTTCCTTCAGCTTTTAGCATTGCTGGAAAAATCACACAATGAAAAACGATATTGTCTTTACCAATAAAATGAACCAATTTTGTGCTTGTTCCTCCGTCTGTTGTATCTTTTTTCCAATAATCTTCCCAGTTTTTGCCTTCGCGTGCAGCCCATTCTTTTGTTGATGAAATGTAACCAATTGGAGCATCAAACCAAACATACAATTTTTTGCCTTCGGCACCTTCAACCGGCACATCGATTCCCCAATCTAAATCTCGGGTTACAGCTCTTGGCTCAAGACCGCCGTCAATCCACGATTTTACTTGACCTAAAACGTTGTTTTTCCAATCTTTTTCATGCCCTACCAAAATCCACTCTTTCAAAAAATCTGAATATTTGTTTAACGGTAAAAACCAATGTTTGGTTGACTTCATCACTGGAATTTCGCCTGTAATTGTCGACCTCGGATTAATTAAATCGGTAGCATTTAATGTCGAACCACATTTTTCGCATTGGTCGCCATAAGCTTCTTCATGGCCACATTTTGGGCAAGTTCCAACGACAAATCTATCTGCTAGAAATTGATCGGCTTTGGCATCATACAATTGTTCGGTTGTTTCTTCAATAAAATCTCCATTATCATATAATTTTCTAAAAAAAGCAGCAGCCGTTTCATGATGAATTTGAGACGATGTTCGCGAATAATTATCAAATGAAATCCCAAAATCTAAAAACGATTTCCTAATAATTCCGTCATATTTATCAATAACTTCTTGTGGCGTAATACCTTCTTTTTTAGCTTTCATAGAAATGGCAACGCCATGTTCATCACTGCCGCAAATAAACGCAACATCTCTTCCTTGTAATCGTAAATAACGTGAATAAATGTCCGACGGCACATAAACACCCGCTAAATGTCCAATGTGAATTGGTCCATTAGTATAAGGCAACGCTGCAGTAATTGTATATCTTTTGGGATTCTGAATCATAATCTTAATAAATGAGATGCAAAAATAAGCAATAGATTTTTTATTTGGAGCTATTTCCTGCTGTCATTCCAAATCTTTTTTTACTCCATCAAGGTTTGAAACCTTGACAGAGTAGAAAAAAGGATTTTCACTTCCATCAGGGCTAGGGCAAGTTATTTCATTTGAAAAAATATTTTTTAAAATCAGCTAAAAAAGTGTTGTTTATAAAATTTCATTACTTTTATACCTTTAAACAACATTTATGCAGTTTTCTGATCATAAAATCACTTGGCGTTGGGCGATTATTGTCGCTTCCTTTGTAATAATCTCATTAATTCTTTGGAATACCTACACCTTTTTTCAGATTTTTAAAAATGAAGAGCGCATCAAAATGGAGCATTGGGCCAATGCCGAAAAATCATTGTTGAATGCTGATGAAAATACGGATATTGAATTGGCACTAAAAATTATTCAAAATGCCAATATTCCTATTATTCTTACCGAGAAAGATGCCATCATTAACACATTAAACATTGATGAAAAGATTATTAAAAATAAACTTGAATCATTTAAATTATTAAAAAATTTAAAAAGTCAAAACGATCCAATTGTAATAGAATATGTGCCTGGAAAATTTCAAAAATTATATTACGGTGATTCAAGTTTATTGAATAAATTAAAATATTATCCAATAGCGTTGTTGCTTATCATTGTGCTTTTTGGCGCAGTGGTTTATAATTTTTATCGTAGTACCAAAATGGCAACTCAAAACAAACTTTGGGCAGGAATGGCCAAGGAAACTGCACACCAAATCGGCACACCGCTCTCCTCTTTAATAGGTTGGCTAGAAATCATGAAAGCCGATAATGTTGACGAAACAACCATTACCGAAATCGAAAAAGACATTAATAGGTTGCAAACTATAACCGATAGATTTTCGAAAATTGGCTCAGAACCTGTTCTCGAAAGCCTAGATATTGTTCAGGAAACCAAAGACACTTGCGAATATTTGCAGTCTCGATTTTCTAAACAAGTTGTGTTTTCATTTGATGCACCCAAAAACAAAATTATGGTCATGTTGAATCCTGCTTTGCACAGTTGGACAATCGAAAATCTTGTAAAAAATGCTATTGATGCTATGAAAGGCAAAGGGAAATTAGATATCATAATTGAAAACGAAACTAATTTATTGAAAATTTACATTTCAGACTCTGGCAAAGGAATTATGAAAAGTCATTACAAGCGTGTTTTTGAACCAGGATTTACTACCAAAAAAAGAGGTTGGGGTTTGGGATTGTCATTAACAAAACGAATTGTCGAAGAATACCACAAAGGCAAAATCAAAGTTTTGAATTCAGAAATCGGAAAAGGAACAACAATGGTTTTGAGTTATAAAATCACTTGAGTTGTCGCTTTTTTTTGAACATTTGAATTCTGTCTATTGTGTTTTTTTTTAAATAAATATTTACAAAACACATTTCGGTTTCTATTCTTTCAGACAAAGAGATTAAAGATTTATTTAACATTTTTATATTGTTAGCATTTGCTACATCTTCGGCATCAATAAGTTGTAATGATTTACCGCTTTCGATTATTTTTTTTTGAAGTTTTTGTAGCATTAACATTAAATTTTCATCTGATATATTGGGCTTGAACTGTTTATTTTTGAAACTTATAAAACTATTAAGGTCGAGTACAGCAGTTTTTAAAATTTTGTTTATTTGATTTATTTTCTCAAAATTGTTTAAGGCAATGTAAGTATTTTCGTTTTTTTTCAAAACAGATAAATATTCTTTTTCAAGTTTTGTGTATGCACCATTTTTTTCGATTCTTAATATTAATTGTGTGTTTTTTTTAGCATCGTTTTGTTGCTCTTGTAAGGTTAACTCGGTTTCAAAATCAAAAAATTCAGTTGGTTTATTTTCATCTAATTTTTTATCGGCAAAAGCCAAACTGCTAATTGGAAAATTTAAAAATTGCATCAAATAGTCAAAAGGCATATGATCTTTAATTGCATTTTTAGGTTCAATTTGAAAATGGTCAAAATTTAATTTTTTGGTAAAAACCAAATTATTTACATATCCAGAGCCCCAAGTAGGCTCAAAAATGTACCAATTATTGTCTATTTTAGAAGCGCACCAAGCATGTGCAAAACGCGATAGTTGTCCGTTGTGCTTGGTCAACCCATTAATGACAATCGTTTTTATTTTTAGTAAACTGGCAATTTCTTGAAAAAGTATTGCATAATCTTGGCAGACGCCTTGTCTGGTAAGTAAAGTGGTTTTTACAGTTTGCCTGAATTGCAAAATGTTTGCGTTGTTGGTATCGTCCAAAAAAGTCTTGAAACGAATAACATCATAATTTATTTTTGATGCAACAAAAATAAAAACAGCTCTTATTTTTTCGGTATCATTTTTAAAATTATTTTCAATAAACGAAGCTGTTTTTTGAGTGGAATAAGTCAAACTATCTGGAATTTTTGATATTTTACTGTCAATTTCCAAAAAATCATTGTTGGTTTGCGAGTGAGTAAAATTTACAAAAAGCACAATCAAAAACCACAAATATTTGATTTTCATTTTGATAATTGTTGTTGATTATGTTTATAAATTAGCTTTTATTTTACTAACCAAATCTTCAAATTCAATTGCAGTTAATGTAACTTTATTTTGAAAACGCATTTCGTCCATTTCGTTTAGCGGAATTAAATGTACATGAGCATGAGGAACCTCGAGCCCAATTACAGCCATGCCTATTCGTTTGCAAGGAATTGTCTTTTCAAGAGCAACAGCAATTTTTTTCGAAAAAGACATTAATCCCAAATACAAATCATCATCAATATCGAAAATTTTGTCGATTTCTTGTTTAGGCACACACAAAGTATGCCCTATTGCATTTGGATTTACATCTAAAAAAGCAATAAAATCATTGGTTTCGGTAATGGTATAACTAGGAATGTTGCCGTTTATTATCTTTGAAAAAATTGTCATTTTTTTTTGAGTTAAAAATTTTATGGTTGCGAGTTATTTTATTAATCGTTAAAAATTGAAATAGAAAACGGAATAATTCAAATCAACATAAAATATTGACTCTTAATTATATTATTTGTATTTAATCTCTCCAAATTTCTAAAATCTCAAAATTCAAAATTCCATTTGGAACTGTAATTTGAGCAATTTCGCCAACTTTTTTGCCTAATAAGCCTCTACCAATTGGTGATGTTACTGATATTTTTCCTGTTTTTAAATCGGCTTCACTTTCAGCGACAAGCAAATACTTCATTTCTATACCGTTGGCTTGGTTCTTGATTTTTACGTTCGATAAAACAAGTGCTTTTGAAAAATCTAGTGTCGATTCGTCAATCAATCTGGCGTTTGAATGCACTTCTTCTAATTTGGCAATTCTCATTTCAAGCATTCCCTGCGCTTCTTTAGCGGCATCATATTCGGCATTTTCCGACAAATCGCCTTTGTCTCTTGCTTCGGCAATATCTGCTGATGCTTTTGGTCGCATAACACCTTTTAAATAATCAAGTTCATCACGTAATTTTTTTAATCCTTCTGCTGTGTAATAAGATACTGCACTCATAGTTGGTAATTTGTATAAAATAGAAAAAATCCCAATATTTTCGGGATTTGTTTATGCAAAGATATTGTTATTAATTTTATTTTGTTTAATTATATGTTAATCATATATAATTCAAAGTTAAATAAATTAAATTTGTTTTTGCTAATATTTTCAATATTTATTTTCATGAAAAAAATAATTTTTATTTGCTTATTTATTTTAACTACAATTTGTTGCTCTGATAACCAAACGAATAATAACAATCCTTATTTGCCTAATTATACTTTTTCTTTTGATATTGATCTTACTTTACCAGAATATAGTACGAATATTGCATTTCCTGGCAATGGTTTTTTAGTTACGCAACAGGGTGCTGGCATTCGTGGTGTTTTTGTTTTTAATACTGGTTCTGGTTTTGTTGCTTTTGATGCTGCTTGTCCAAACAAGGCTTTATCTGCATGTTCTACGATGGTTTTGGATGGTATAAACGCAAAATGCAACTGCGACAACGTTAAGTACCTACTTTATACTGGGCTTGCAACAGGTCAGCAATATCCAATGAAAGCATATAGAACTGAGGTTATTGGTAATATTGTTCGTGTTTTTAATTAAATTAATTTATCTAATGTTTTTAAAAACATTACTCTATTTCTAGCAAAATAGGGCAATGGTCAGAATGAACCGCATCTGACAAAATAACGGCTCTTTTCAAGCGGTCTTTTAAACTGTTAGTTGCTAAAGCATAATCCAAACGCCAGCCTTTGTTGTTAGCGCGTGATCCTGCTCGATAGCTCCACCAAGTATAATTGTGAGGTTCTTGATTAAAATATCTAAAAGTATCAATAAAACCCGATGTCATAAAACCACCAATCCAGGCGCGCTCTTGAGGCAAAAACCCCGAAACATTTTTGTTTCCAACTGGATTGTGAATGTCAATTTCTTCATGACAAATATTATAATCACCGCAAATGATTAAATTTGGAATTGCAGTTTTGAGGTTATTTATATAATTTTGAAAATCGTCCATAAACAAAAATTTGTGTCCCAAACGTTCAATATTGGTTCCTGATGGTAAATATAGACTCATTATCGAAACTGTGTCAAAATCTACTCTTATGTTGCGACCCTCAAAATCCATATGCTCAATGCCAGTTCCGAACACTATATTCTTAGGTTCCATTTTTGATAATATTGCCACACCACTATATCCTTTTTTTTGTGCCGAAAAATAATATTGATAAGGAAATCCCGCATTTGTAAATTCGTCTGTAGGAATTTGGTCTTCATTGGCTTTTATTTCTTGAAGACAAACAACATCGGGGTCGGCGGCTTGCAACCAATCAATAAGGCCTTTGGTAATTGCTGCTCGAATGCCGTTTACGTTATAAGATATTATTTTCATATAAATTATTTTGAATTTCAAATATAATAAAATTCATTTCAAATGCAATCTATAAATTTGAAATACGGATAAATTAGTTATGATTTTTGGTATAATTATCTATCTTTGTTTTTCGCTAAAATTAAGAATCAACATGGGATTAGTTACCGCCAAAGAAGTTTCAAAAGCAATAAAAACAGATAAGTACGGGATTTTCGGTACTTTTTTGGGATGGTTGTTAATGAAAGTGTTGCGAATTTCTGAATTAAACAAGATTTATGACCGTAACAAACACCTTGAAGAAACTGTTTTTTTGAACGCTATTTTAGATGAATTCCAGATTAAATTCGAAATTCCAGAAGAAGACTTCAAGCGTTTGCCAAAAGAAGGTGCCTATATAACCATTTCCAATCATCCTCTAGGAGGCATAGACGGCATACTTTTATTAAAATTAATGCTTGAAAAAGAACCAGATTTCAAAATAATTGCTAATTTTTTATTGCACAGAATTGAGCCAATGAAAAAATACATTATGCCAGTAAATCCTTTTGAAAACCATAAAGATGCCAAGTCCAGCGTTGTCGGAATCAAGGAGACACTGCGTCATTTAAGTGATGGCAAACCGCTAGGAATGTTTCCAGCTGGCGAAGTTTCAACTTATAAAGACGGCAAATTAATGGTAGATAAACCTTGGGAGGAAGGTGCAATAAAGGTAATCAGAAAAGCACATGTGCCAGTCGTTCCAATTTATTTTCATGCTAAAAATAGCTGGCTTTTTTATAT
This sequence comes from Bacteroidota bacterium, assembly GCA_043769905.1. Lineage (GTDB taxonomy): Bacteria > Bacteroidota > Bacteroidia > Flavobacteriales > Flavobacteriaceae > Flavobacterium. Next base: position 12,473 of record JAYVIW010000015.1, on the reverse strand, counting down.
TTTATCTAAAATAGGTGATACACTTAGAACAGCTAAATTACCATCAGAATTATTGTCTCAAAAAAATCGGGTTATAAGAGTTCGCATTGGAAAACCAATTTCGATTGCCGAACAAAATGAGTATAAAACCGTTGCTGAATATGGTGATTTTTTGCGAAAAAAAACCTATATGCTTGCTAATCCGTTTGAGAAGGATAAAAATTTGTTAGACAATCTCAATCCTCAAAACCTAAAAATGACCCGAACTCCTAAAGAAATTGTAACGGGAGCAAACCAAGAAAAAATGATTGTCGAGGTCAGTGCACTTCGTCAAAATGATTGTAGATTGTTGGTCAGTAAAAATTATGAAGTGTTTTTTGCTGCAGCAAATGACATTCCAAACGTGTTGCACGAAATAGGTCGACTAAGAGAAATAACTTTTAGAGCTGTTGGCGAAGGTACCAATGAATCAACAGATATTGATAAGTTTGACCGACATTACCACCATATGTTTTTGTGGGATACAGACCACAATTGTATAGCTGGCGCTTACAGAATGGGTTTGGGTTCAGAAATTTATCCAAAATATGGTATGGAAGGCTATTATCTCAATGAACTATTTAGATTTGAGCCAGAATTACACGACATGATGCACCACTCTATCGAAATGGGACGAGCATTTATAATCAAAGAATACCAACAAAAACCAATGCCTTTATTTTTGCTTTGGAGAGGTATTATTCATACAACTTTGCGTTATCCAGAACATAAATTCTTACTAGGTGGTGTCAGCATAAGCAATCAATTTTCAGATTTTTCAAAATCATTGATGATTGAATTCATGAAATCTAATTATTATGACCCTTATATTGCACAATACATTCATCCTAAAAAAGAATTTAAAGTAAAATTAAAAGACGCCGATAAAGATTTTATATTTGACGAAGCAGAATCTGATTTAAATAAGTTGGATAAAATTATTGACGAACTTGAACCAGGAAATTTAAGACTTCCTGTATTGATTAAAAAATATATCAAGCAGAATGCAAGATTAGTTGCGTTTAATGTTGATCCACTTTTTAATAATGCTACCGATGGTTTAATGTATATTAGAATTTCCGACATTCCTGAAAGTACCATGAAACCTGTAATGGAAGAGTTTACAAAAGAATTAGAACGAAAATTAGCCGAAAAAGGAGAATTGTAATTCTTAATGAAAAGCTACTTGTGTTCAGAAATCAATTCTAATTCAGTTCTAAAAGCCAACATTTTATCTCCAAAAAGCTTCTGACCTTCTGCTCTAAAAGCTGGTGCATCATCTTCATAATATTTATTCAAAGTAGCTTTACTATCGGTTGTATATTGAACGGAATAGGTTGCTCCGCCCATTTCTTCTTCAATCAAAACTTTGACAATTCTAGCCGATGTAAATTTTTTGGTTGCCAAAATTTCTGGAATATGTTTTGTTTGCATCCAATTAAGCCATTGGTTGTGAACACTTTCGTGGATGTTTGTAGTGACATTGTAGATAATCATAGCTAAAGTTGTATGTCCGGGGTTGTGTGTTTTTAAATAATAATAAAAAAAATTCAATTTGTCAAAAAATCTAATTTTCTAATTCATATTACATGGCTTTATCGCCACGAATTGCCCTATATTTTCGTCTTGAATCAGTAAAATATATACTGTCATCGTGTTTGAAAATTATTTCTTCATAATATTTTTTTGATTTTTCAATATCTTTTAATTGATTATTATATATTTCGGCCGAAAAATAATTGGCTTCGTCCAAATAGATGCATTCTTTAAAATCATCGATAATCATTTGATAATTCGATAATGCCATTGCATATTCGCCTTGATTTTCGAATATTTTTCCTATTCGAAATAATGTAATTGGTTCAATTTCTTGACCTTTGTGGTCTTTTAATATTTTTTGATATTCTAAAAGAGCATCTTTTGGTTTGTTTTGATATAATAAAAAATCGGCATGCGCGAATTTTTTTAAAGCCGTTTGCGTTGAATCTGCTACTGTATTGTCATTTATTAATAAAAACAAATCAATTGCATCATTGGCAATTAATTGGGTTGATGATGATTTCAAGACTTTTAATTGCTTAGTTGCCCAAACAAAATCGGTCTGAAAAAAACTTGTTTTAGCAATTTTAAGACTTGCTTCGTGGCCAATTGCATCGTTTTTTGAATCGTCTTCAATTTGAGTGTAAAGAATCGTAGCTTGATTGAATCGTTCTTGAAATAACAAAATATCAGCCATTTCCATTTTTATTTCTGCAATTTGATAATAATTTAAAGGCAAATTAAGCGCTGTCTTCAAAATGTTTTTTCCAGTTTCTGGATTTTTTAATTGGAAAGCTGTAAAATGTGCTTGCAATTTTTGTAGCGACAATGAATAAGGTGAAATGCCAAAATGTTTGATTAGATTATCTAATTCTAAAGTTATTATTGGATAATCAATTGCTGTTGATTTGTCGATTTTTAGTTTTTGAATGTAATAATGCGCTTTTATTTTAAGTTCTTGGTCTAATGTGTTTTCAAGGATAAATCCATAAATTTCGTTGGCGGTATCTGACTGGTTTTCATCTATTGCTAATTGAGCTAAATTTACAATATTAAAAAAAGATTCAGGATTTCGTTTGTAGATTGATTTTTCTTGAATGAATGCTTTTCCAAATTCTTTTTGCTGCACGAAGTACCAACTCAAATATTGGTTCCAAAAAACATCTTGACTTTGTTGACTTCTTAATAATAATGATTTTTTTAATTTGTCTCGAAAACTTTCATCGGTATCTTCCGAAATGAATCGAGATAATTGATTTTGAACCGATAATAACATGCTCGGATTTGTGAAAGATTCGTTCAAGAAGGTTTCTATCATCAAATCAGTATTGCCTATTTGACCATGAAGAAGTGCTATTTGATAATTAAAATTCAACTTAGCATCAATTAGGCTTGCTGTTTGATAGGTCAAAAGTGCATAATCAATAATTATCTTTTTTTCAAAAGCATTTGCTATTCCATAAACTTCAGAAGGGTTTTTTTTGATTTTGTCAATGGCTTGGTCGAAATATTTTTTGGCGTTGAATTCGTCTTTTTTTAAACGAAAATTATAGCCCAATTCGACAAACAAATTGCTTTGTTTGTATTTGTCTAGCCTATCTTTTATTATAATTTCTGCTTTGTCAAGTTGTTTGAGTTGTTGTAAACATTCTATTGATTTCTGAAAATAATTAGCATTTGAGGGTTGGTTTTTCAGCAATTCATCATAAGATATTATTGCCTTCTCAAAATCGCCTTTCTCAAAATAATTTTGCGCCAATTGGTCTTGTGAAAAAGCAATTGATGTAATTATAAACGATATGAGTAGGGTAATTTTTTTCATTTTAAATGGTGTCATAAATATACTTGACACGAATTTAATGAATTTATGTCATTTCAAAAGTTAATTTAACTGAAATTTATTCTATTTGACTTGATATTTTTTAATTTAATCAATAATATCAAATCCGCAATAACGACGAAGAACTTCGGGAATAACAATTCCGGCGGGAGTTTGATAATTCTCTAAAATTCCAGCTAAAACTCTAGGCAAAGCTAATGAACTTCCGTTTAATGTGTGTGCCAATTGGTTTTTTCCATCTTTGTCTTTGAACCTCAATTTCAATCGGTTTGATTGAAAAGTCTCGAAGTTAGAAACCGAACTTATTTCTAACCAACGATCTTGTGCTGTCGAAAAAACTTCAAAATCATAAGTCATTGCTGAAGCAAAACCCATATCACCACCACAAAGTCGCAAAATTCTGTAAGGCAATTTTAATTCTTGCAAAATACTTTTTACATGTTCGACCATTCCTTCCAATGCTTCGTAAGATTTATCAGGATGTTCGATTCTCACGATTTCGACTTTATCAAATTGATGCAATCGGTTCAATCCGCGAACATGTGCTCCCCAAGAACCAGCTTCACGACGAAAACAAGGTGTATAGCCTGTTGCTAAAACGGGTAAATCGGATTCTTGCAAGATTACATCTCTAAAAATATTGGTAACGGGTACTTCAGCCGTTGGAATTAAGTATAAATCGTCTTTGGCATCGTGGTACATTTGTCCTTCTTTGTCAGGCAATTGTCCTGTGCCATAGGCGGATGCTTCATTAACCAAATAAGGTACTTGGTATTCTAGATAACCAGCATCTGTATTTTTATCTAAAAAATAAGCTATTAACGCCCGTTGCAATTTTGCGCCTTTACCTTTATAAACTGGGAAACCCGGAGCAGTGATTTTGGTGCCTAATTCGAAATCGACAATGTCATATTTTTTTATTAAATCCCAATGAGGTAATGCATCATCGTGAAGTTTTGGAATTTCGCCTTCTTCAAAAATATTCAAATTTTCATCTGGCGTTTTGCCTTCTGGAACTTTATCGGCAGGCAAATTTGGCAAAGAATATAATTTATCAAGTAGTTCTTTTGCCAAAGCATCGGTTTTTTCAGATAGTTCCTTACTTTTTTCTTTCAATGAATGTACTTTTAGTTTCAGGATTTCGGCTTTTGCCTTTTCGCCTGATTTCATTAATTCGCCAATATCTTTAGATAATTTATTGGTTTCCGACAAAATATTGTCCATTTCAAGTTGGGTTGAACGACGATTTTCGTCAATGGCAACAACTTCGCAAACGGTTTGATTGGCATCAATGTGTCGTTTTGCCAATGCTTTAACTACTTTTTCTTGATTTTCACGAATAAATGCTATTTGTAACATACTTTTATTTTAAATAAGATAGCAAATTTAATGAATTTGTTTTTTGTTGAACTATTTTCTACGAATAAAAATAAATTTAGATTCTTTATCTACTATCATTTTTTAGATAATCCATTTAAAAAAAAAGCCCAAACATTTTTTGAAGGGCTTTAATTAGTTTTAATTAATGGTTATTTAAAGATGTTTTTTAATAGCAGCAATTATTTTAAATTTTAAAAGTAATAACAGGTCGCTTTGCATGATTGACAACATCTTCGCTAATACTTCCGTTAAAAAATTGAGAAACCCCTTTACGCCCATGAGTACTAATGCCAATTAAATCAGCGTTAATTTCATCAGAAAAATTCAAAATTCCTTTTTCTCTAGTCATATCGCTGTAAATGTTGGTAGTGAACCTATTAATTTGAAAATTGGCTACAAAATCATTCAAAATTTTGTTTGATTGAACAGATGTTCTAAAATTATTAGGAGTGTTAATCATGACTAAATGCAATTCAGCATCAAATTTATTAGCAAATTCAATAACTTTCTCAAATGGTTTTTTGATTTCTTCACAAAAATCAGATGCAAATACAAACTTATTTACATTAAAATCATTGGTTTCTTTCTTAACTACCAAAACAGGAACATCAGAAATGCGTACTACTTTTTCGGTATTAGTACCAATAAAGAGCTCCTGAAAACCACTTGATCCATGTGAACCCATAACAATCAAATCGATATCGTTTTTCTTGGAAATGTTTACTACACCATCAGCTATTTTCTCGAATTGAACTATTTCTGAAACCTCAAGGCCATCAAGATAATCAGCATACATCAACGCTTCAAGTTTTTCGATAGCTTTGTTTTTAAAAAACATCAACTCAGGAATATTGTGTCCGCCACCAACAATATCACCAACTTGACCAGGAAACTCAAGCATGTGCAGCAAAATTATTTCGGCGTTATTTCGTTTAGCAATCTGTGCCGCAACACGCAAAGCATATTCGGCATGTTCAGAAAAATCTGTAGGAATTAAAATACGTTTCATATGAATTGAATTTATTAGTTAATAGTTAATTTTTTTTGCATTGCTAATTAAAATTTCACGTTACGATTTCATTAATCTCGCATTAAATATTAAAAACCAATGAATTAGTAAACTTTAGATAAAGGTAATCAATTAATATTTAAAGTTAGATTTTTGTTTTCTAAATAAAATAACTATATTTGCACCGTTGTTTACAAAAAATACAAGATAATGAGGGAAGCAATGCTTCCCTCTTTTTATAAAATATGACGTTTAAAGACCAAGTTTTAAAATTGCTTAATGAAGGACTTCAAGAAAGAGATTATCTTTTTTTAGTTGATCTTACAGTTACCGATGCTATGAAAGTTATAGTAACACTCGATGGAGATGGTGGTGTTGTTTTGCAAGATTGTATAGATATTAGCCGCGCAATTGAGAATAATCTCGACCGTGAAGAACAAGATTATTCATTGGAAGTAGCATCATTTGGTGTAGGTTCGCCATTAAAATTAGTGCGTCAATACATCAATAATATTGGTAGAACAGTAATAGTTGATATTGAAAACGAAACAATCGAAGCAAAATTAACAGCCGCAAATGAAGATTTTATTACACTTTCATGGATAGCAAGAGAACCAAAAAAAATAGGAAAAGGAAAAGAAACTGTTAACAAAACACAAGAAATTCCTTACAAAAATATCAAACAAGCAGTCGTTACAGTAACATTTTAATAATAGAATAAGGCATGGAAAATTTAGCATTAATCGATTCGTTTTCAGAGTTTAAAGACGATAAACTTATAGATCGCGTAACGCTTATGGCGATTTTGGAAGATGTATTTAGAAATGCATTGAAAAAGAAATTTGGTTCGGATGATAATTTTGATATTATTATTAATCCAGATAAAGGAGATATGGAAATTTGGCAAAGAAGAGTTATCGTTGCCGATGATGATTTAGATTTGGATCACTTAGAAATAACATTAACTGAAGCAAGAAAAATCGAGCCCGATTTTGAAATTGGAGAAGAAGTATCAGAAGAAGTAAAATTAATAGATTTAGGACGAAGAGCAATCCTGGCATTGCGTCAGAATCTTATTTCTAAAATTCACGAACACGACAATACCAATCTTTACAAACAATTTAAAGATTTAATCGGCGATATTTACACTGCAGAAGTACATCATGTTCGACCTAGAGTTGTTATATTAATGGATGATGATGGTAATGAAATTGTACTACCAAAAGAAAAACAAATTCCATCAGACTTTTTCCGTAAAGGTGATAACGTTCGAGGAATCATAGAATCAGTTGAATTGAAAGGAAATAAGCCTTCGATAATTATGTCAAGAACTTCAGAAAAGTTTTTAGAAAAATTATTTGAACAAGAAATTCCAGAAGTTTTCGACGGATTAATATTAGTAAAAAATGTAGTAAGAATTCCTGGCGAAAAAGCAAAAGTAGCCGTTGATTCTTACGATGATAGAATCGATCCCGTTGGCGCTTGTGTTGGTATGAAAGGATCAAGAATACACGGAATTGTTCGAGAATTAGGTAATGAGAATATCGACGTAATCAATTACACAAGTAACATTCAATTGTATATTACACGTGCATTGAGTCCCGCAAAAGTATCATCTATAAAAATAAATGAAGAAACTAAACGTGCAGAAGTTTATTTGAAACTAGAAGAAGTTTCCAAAGCAATAGGTCGTGGTGGACACAACATTCGTTTGGCGGGTCAATTAACGGGTTATGAGCTTGATGTTATTCGAGAAGGTGATACTCCTGGCACAACCGCCGATGATGACGATGTTGAATTAACGGAATTTTCTGACGAAATTGAAGCTTGGGTTATTGAAGAATTTGCAAAAATTGGTCTAGATACGGCAAAAAGTATTTTGAAACAAGACGTTACCGATTTAGCACGAAGAACCGATCTTGAAGAAGAAACTATCGAAGATGTAATGCGTATTTTGAAAGAAGAGTTTGATAATTAGTCTTTTAGAATATAAATGGAATAATTTTTGATATTAAACTAAATCACATTGATTTTTTGTTAAATAAAACTTAATATCATAATGATATAAATAATAAATGTTGGTGATAGTATTGATTCAATATTATATATGAACAAAATGAATTTGAGACTTAATGAATCTTATTTTCAAAATGATTAAAACAAAAAATGCGTTTTTTTATTTCAAATGAAAATTTCAAGTAAAAAAATTGGATCAATCAGAAATAAAATACTATAAATCATAGTATTATCTGATAAAAAATAACATAAGTAAATTAACAAGGTTATATGTCGGACGAAAAGATTATTAGAATAAGCAAAGTTTTATCAGAATTAAACATTTCGTTTAGTACAGCGTTTGACTGTCTAAAATCGAAAGGTGTAGTTATTGATGCAAATCCGAATGTAAAAATTTCAGACGATGCTTATAATGTTTTGTGTAAAGAATTTGCAGGAGATAAAGGCAACAAAGCTGCTTCTGCTGAAGTTGGTGAAGAGAAGCGCAAAGAAAAAGAAGCATTACGAGCAGAACGCGAAAAAGAAATCGACGATAAGCGTATTGCTGACGAAGAAAAAATGCGTCTTGAAGTTATTAAAGCTAAGGCACTAGTTACAGGCCCAAAACAAGTAGGAATTATCGATTTGAACCCAAAACCAGCTCCAAAACAAGCGCAAGCACCAGTGGAAGTTGCAAAGTCAGTTGAGGTGAAAAAACAAGTTCAAGTTGTTGAACCAGAAAAAATTGACAACAGAGTAAAGCTTGATGCACCAAATATCAAGAAAGACAAAATGCAGGTTCCTGCTCCAAAGTCTGATGCTAAACCAGTATTTGTTAAAAAAGAAGTTTTTGTTGCGCCAGTTGTTAAAAAGAAAGAAGTTGTAGTGCCAGAACCAGTTGTTCCAGACGAATATAATACGCAATATACCAAACTTTCGGGTGCAACTTTGACAGGTCAAACAATTGATTTGTCTCAGTTCAACAAACCTAAAAAAACAACTCCACCAAAAATTGTTCCTAACAAGCCTGGAGCTCCAGGAGCAGCCGGAGCAGCAGGAGCAAATAAAAATAAACGAAAAAGAATTCCAACCAAACCCGGAGCACCAGGTGCACCTCGTACGCCAGGAAATGCAACCGGTGGCGTTTTCATAAACAGAAATACAGGAGCAAATGCTACTGGTGGAGCTGCAAGACCTGGATTTGTTAGAGGCAATCGTCCAGCAATTACTGCAAAAGTAGAACCTACCGAAGAAGACGTTAAAAATCAAATTCGTGAAACTTTAGAAAAACTTCAAGGAAAAGGAAGCAAATCTAAAGCTGCTAAATACCGAAGAGACAAAAGAGATACACACCGTCAGAAATCTGATGATGAGCAACGTGCTATTGATGAGGGCAGTAAAACCATAAAAGTTACTGAGTTTGTTACCGTTGGGGAAGTTGCAACCATGATGGATGTGCCAATTACCAAAGTAATCGGAACTTGCATGATGCTTGGAATAATGGTAACCATGAACCAACGTCTTGATGCAGAAACATTGACAATTGTTGCCGATGAATTTGGATTTGAAGTAGAGTTTATCTCAACTGAACTAGAAGATGCGGTTAACGTAATTCCAGATGCTGAAGAAGATTTGTTGTTTAGAGCACCAATAGTAACGGTTATGGGTCACGTCGATCACGGAAAAACATCTTTACTGGATTATATTCGTCAAGAAAATGTTATAGCGGGAGAATCGGGAGGTATTACACAACACATCGGAGCTTATGGTGTTACGCTAGAAAATGGTCAAAAAATCGCATTTCTTGATACACCAGGACACGAAGCGTTTACAGCAATGCGTGCACGTGGAGCACAAGTTACAGATATTGCAATTATTGTAATTGCTGCCGATGATGACATCATGCCACAAACAAAAGAAGCTATTTCTCATGCCCAGGCAGCGAATGTGCCAATTATATTTGCAATAAACAAAATCGATAAGCCAAATGCAAATGTTGAAAAAATAAAAGAAAAATTAGCAGGAATGAATTTGCTAGTAGAAGATTGGGGTGGAAAAATTCAATCACATGATATATCTGCAAAAGTAGGAACCGGAGTGAAAGAATTACTTGAAAAAGTATTACTCGAGGCAGAAATTCTTGACCTAAAAGCCAATCCAAATCGTGTAGCAACAGGAACAGTTGTTGAGGCTTTCTTGGATAAAGGAAAAGGATATATATCAACAATCTTGGTTCAAAACGGAACTTTGAAAGTAGGAGATTATATGCTTGCGGGTAAACACCACGGTAAAATAAAAGCCATGCAAGATGAGCGTGGTAATATAGTTAAAGAAGCAGGGCCATCGACACCAGTTTCAGTCTTAGGATTGGACGGATCGGCAACTGCGGGAGACAAATTCACGGTTTTTTCGGAGGAAAAGGAAGCTAAACAAATTGCTGCAAAGCGAACACAATTAATGCGTGAACAATCAGTTCGAGTACAACGTCACATCACGTTGGACGAAATTGGTCGTCGTATTGCATTGGGTCAATTTAAAGAATTGAACATAATCCTTAAAGGAGATGTTGATGGTTCGGTTGAAGCACTATCAGATTCGTTCTCTAAATTATCTACACCTGAAATTCAAGTTAATATCATCCATAAAGGGGTTGGAGCTATTACAGAAACTGATGTCATGTTGGCATCAGCATCTGATGCGATTATAATCGGGTTTAATGTTCGTCCTGCTGGAAATGCCAGACAATTGGCAGATAAAGAAGAAATAGATATTCGTTATTATTCAATTATATACGCAGCAATCGATGACTTGAAAGATGCGATGGAAGGCATGTTGGCACCAGAAATGAAAGAAGAGGTTCTTGGTACAGCAGAAATTCGCGAAATTTTCAAAATATCCAAAGTCGGTTCTATTGCAGGATCGATGGTTATGGACGGAAAAATTGTCAGAAATGCTAAAATGCGATTAATAAGAGATGGTGTAGTTATTCATACTGGAGATTTAGTTGCATTGAAACGTTTCAAAGACGATGTTAAAGATGTTGCCAAAGGTTATGACTGCGGTATTCAAATAAAAGGGTTCAACGAAATAGAAGAACGAGACATAATAGAATCGTTCCACGAAGTTGCTATCAAGAAAAAATTGAAATAGAATTTTTTTAAGATTTATATAGAAATGCCTCAAAGAAATTTGGGGCTTTTTTTATTAAACAATAATTTTTATTTTAAAATCTAAATCAAACTTTAATTATGCTTCATAAATAATGACCTTAATTGTAAAGCTTGGTTAATGTTTTTTACAAATTAATAAAATTGTGTCAATAATAATAGCAAAAGAATATCTTAATTAATAATTTGAGTTTGTTTCATAAAATATGCGAAGAAGTTAACAGTTGAGTAAATTTTATACTGTTTTAATCATTTTAAATATTAATCGATAATTCATTTTATATTGGTTACTTTTACGAAGTAGATAAAAAATATTTTTCCAGAAAATTTCAAGATTAAATGAACCTTAAAATAATAGCATTCGATGCCGATGACACACTTTTCGTCAATGAGCCATATTTTCAAGAAGTAGAACATAAATTTTGTTACTTAATGCAAGATTATTTGTCGCATCAAGGATTGTCGCAAGAATTGTTCAAAACCGAAATTGCCAATTTGCCTTTATATGGATACGGAATAAAAGGGTATATTTTGTCAATGATTGAAGCTGCAATGAAAATTTCTAACAATACAATTTCCTTAGAAGTCATTGCCAAAATAATTGAACACGGAAAAGAATTGCTCGAAAAACCAATCGAATTGCTCGATGGTGTCGAAGCAACTTTAAAAGCTTTGCAAGGCAAATACAAATTAGTTGTAGCCACAAAAGGCGACTTAAAAGACCAACAAAGCAAGCTGCACCGTTCTGGTTTGGGACATTATTTTCATCATATAGAAGTCATGGCCGACAAGCAAGAAATAAATTACCAAAAACTTTTAAAACGACTAGAAATCGAACCAAAAGATTTTTTAATGATAGGGAATTCCCTTAAATCAGATGTTTTGCCCGTTTTGGCAATGGGCGGATTTGCAGTTCATATTCCGTTTCACACCACTTGGGCACATGAAAAAATTGACCATAAAGTTGAACACGAAAACTTTTTTGAGTTTAAAAATATTACCGAAATATTGTCTATTATAAACAAATAGTTCCTAATATTACTTCACAATGATATACCTTAAAATGAAATTACATTTGTTATTTGTTTAAAAAATGAGACATAAACTCAATCTCGAAACTTGGAACAGCAAAGAGTATTTTGACTTTTTTAGACCGTTTGGGGAATCGTTTTTTGACTTAACAGCCCAAATTGATTGTTAAATAGCATATGAAAAATGCAAAAGATAATGGCATTCCTTTTTTTTATGATTATTTGCATAAAACACTTTAGCTCCAATTAACACATCTAATTTGTTTAAACCACCTCGCGCTATTCTTGCTTTTGGAATCCAAAGTTTGTTATTTATAAACGAAAAAATACCATTTGTATATGCAAGCAATTCATTTTTTAAAAAATCTTGATAACATTCAATTAAAAGCACTTTATTATGCTGCTCCCTAAAATTCAGACAGTAGTTTAAGATAGGATTAAAAACCCTAAATTAGCAAAATTATGTCAAGAACAAGAAGAGTTTTCTCGAAGGA
>JAYVIW010000014.1:0-52452 GCA_043769905.1 Bacteroidota bacterium | reverse complement strand
TCCTTCGAGAAAACTCTTCTTGTTCTTGACATAATTTTGCTAATTTAGGGTTTTTAATCCTATCTTAAACTACTGTCTGAATTTTAGGGAGCAGCATAGATGTAGTTATAATTTTAAAAGCAAAATAACCATCATTATTGGCATCATCAAGTGGTAAATAGAAGTTCGTTTAAATATTGCTTTAATAAACAATCAAATTTAGTAAGGTTGCTGCAGAAATCAGTTTAGAAATGCTGTCACTTTGAAAATGGCTATCTTATTTATATTAAGTAATTTACAAATTATATGTTCACCGAAAAAGCTATTCCTATCAGAAAATTAATTTACTATTGAGACAAATCGCGTATTTAAACCTTATAGGCTTCACTTATTTATATTTTAATATTGTTACTAATATTAATTTAATAAAATGACTTATAATATATTGTGATATACTATCTTTAGTGTTACTTTATAATAATTTTGTTCTAAAATTTGCGATCGGAGTGTACACAATCTGTCCATATCAAATTCAAGAACAAAATAACAGTAAAGTAGTTTTGATTTTTATAGTTTTTTGCAACATATCTATTATTTTCTTATATATTTATTAGTTAACTTTAGTAATAAATGTTAGCAAAAACAACAAATAATTTTTTAGAATTATTAAATCAAAATCATATATTTGACAAATTAAAATTCTTAAACAAAAAATGAAATTACTAGAAGGAAAAACAGCAATAATTACCGGTGCAAGCCGAGGAATAGGTAAAGGAATTGCCGAAGTTTTTGCAAAACACGGTGCAAATGTAGCATTCACTTACAGTTCATCAGTTGAATCAGCCAATCAGCTCGAAACAGAATTAAACGCTCTTGGTATTAAAGCCAAAGGTTACCAGTCTAATGCAGCCGATTTTAATGAAGCACAAACATTTGTAGATGCTGTTTTAGCAGAATTTGGAACCGTAGATATTTTGATCAACAACGCAGGAATTACCAAGGATAATTTATTAATGAGAATGTCTGAAGAAGATTTTGACAAAGTTATAAACGTGAATCTAAAATCGGTTTTCAATATGACCAAAGCAATCCAAAAAACATTTTTAAAACAACGATCTGGTTCAATAATCAATATGAGTTCAGTTGTTGGCGTAAAAGGAAACGCCGGACAAACCAACTATGCTGCTTCAAAAGCTGGTGTAATTGGTTTCACCAAATCCGTAGCCCTTGAGCTCGGTTCTCGCAATATACGGTGCAATGCTATTGCACCAGGATTCATAGAAACCGAAATGACCGCAAAACTAAACGATGATATTGTTCAAGGCTGGCGGGACGGAATTCCTTTAAAAAGAGGCGGTACCTGCCAAGATGTTGCAAATGTTTGTGTTTTCTTAGCCTCAGAAATGAGCGCTTATGTAACTGGACAGGTTTTGAATGTTGATGGTGGAATGTTAACTTAGAATTTCACTCCTAAACCCTGTTAGGGTTAGTGTTAAAAATAAATAAATGTCAAACGTACTTTTAATAATTCTTTCAGTATTTATTGCAATTGGACTATCCTTTTTTCAATATTTTTATAAATACCAAAAAACGACTAAATTAATTTGGCTATTGTCAATTTTGAGATTTTTGTCCGTTTTTGGAATTTTATTATTATTGATAAATCCAATATTTTCTAGAAAAATATTCGAAACAGTTAAAACGCCTTTGCCAATTGTTATTGACAATTCAAGTTCGATTTTAGATTTTAAAGTCAACGAGAAAGCAGTAGAAATTTATAAAAAATTAATGTCAAACAGCAATTTGTTCGAAAAATATGATATCCAAACGTATATGTTTGATTCTGAATTTCAGTCGATTTCTGAATTAGAGGAAATCAATTTTAAAGGAAAACAAACCAATCTTGATAGGGTTGCAAAGAATGTAAAAAGTATTAACAAAAACAAAATTTTTCCAACTGTTTTAATAACCGATGGAAACCAAACATCTGGCAACGATTACGTTTATAGTTTTGATTCAAACAATAAAGTTTTTCCGATAATTGTAGGAGATACAACTACTTTTTTGGATTTAAAAATCAATCAATTAAATGTCAATAAATATGCCTTTCAAAAAAATAAATTTCCTGTTGAAGTATTTTTGCAATATTCTGGAAACAAATCTATAAATGCTAATTTCAATATTTCACAAGGAAAATCGGTTTTAGCTTCTCAAATAGTTTCGTTTTCACCAACAAAAAAATCAGCGATAGTTAATGTTTTTTTACCTGCTAATAATGTTGGATTACAAATATTTAAGGCTTCTATCTCAACGGATGAAAACGAGAAAAACAAATACAACAACAGTAAAAATTTTGCGGTAGAAGTAATAGATCAAAAAACTAATATAGCCATAATTACATCATTAAATCATCCTGATATTGGTGCATTAAAACGATCAATTGAGACCAATATTCAGCGTAAGGTCACAATTTTCAAACCTCAAGATATTACATCATTTCAAGATTATAATGTTCTTATAATTTATCAACCAACTCAAGAATTCAAACAAGTTTTTGACAATATTAAATCGGCTGAAATCAATTCATTTATTATAACTGGAACCAATACTGATTTCAATTTTTTGAATCAAAATCAGTCTAGTTTAGTCTTCAAAATGAGTAATCAACGTGAAGATTTTATTGCTGACTTCAATACGCAGTTTAATCTTTTTGCACTAGATAATATTGGTTTTGACCAGTTTCCACCTTTACAGAATGCGTTTGGAATAGTTACAATCAATGGCAATGTTTCAGTTTTATTGAATTCTAAAATTCGAAATATCGGTACCGACTCACCATTATTAGCATTTGCAGAAAATAAAGGCAAACGTTTCGCTTTTTTATTAGGTGAAAATATTTGGAAATGGCGTTTTCAAACTAATTTAGCAAACAAATCATTTGAGAAATTTGATGTATTTATAGATAAAACAGTGCAGTTTTTGGCTTCTAATAATACAAAAAAAGCACTAGTTGTCAACCATGAAAGCTTTTATAATTCTGGCGACGAATTAGAAATCTCAGCTCAATTTTTTAACAAAAACTATGAATTTGATGAAAAAGCAAGATTAACAATTTCTGTTACCAACAAAAATACTCAGCAAAATAAAAAATATGATTTATTGCGGACGAATAACTCTTTTAAAGTAAATCTTGACGGCTTATCTGCCGGACAATATAAATTTTTGGTGCAAGAATTAAATTCGGGTTCAACATACAATGGTTATTTTGAGATTTTGGATTTCGATATCGAAAAACAATTCGTTAACCCAGATTTTCAAAAATTATCGCAACTGGCAAATTTGACTAAAGGAAAAGTTTATTTTCCAGATCAGGCCGATGAGTTAATAAAAACTTTATTAAACAACGATAGTTATAGAGCCATTCAAAAAGAAATCGTTAAAAAAACACCATTAATTAATTGGTATTGGTTACTGATTTTAATAGCAATTACTCTTGCTTGCGAATGGTTTTTAAGGAAATTTAATGGAATGTTGTAGTCATTATATAAGCTATAAATATTTTTTAGAAATTTTAACAATTAAATTATAATTACAAACAATAAATCAAATTAATTATATCTTGTAAATTTTAATATAAAATCTACTTTTTAAGCAAGCTGGTTGTTTAAATTATCTTGCAATGTTAAATAATGTTTATTCTTTGTTATTGTAATAGCTACTTAAAAAGTTAAAAAAAAATATTACACTCTTCTATTGTCAAAAAACCAATGGTTATACCTAATAAGAATTCTCTAAACTTCATGTCTCTTTGAATGCTTTTTTCAATATATTCTAATTTGTTATTTATTGGTAAATTAAAAAAAATATTTTTTTGCTTAATACAATAATCAATAAAAACATTAATTATTAAATCATTTTGAATTTTTAATATAGGTCTAATTGTTAAATTTTGAAATAATTCTTCAATCGATGTATATTTGTCAATATTTCCTAAAGTTTCATTTTTTAATTCTTTTAAAACTATTTCTCTTGTTTTCATTTTGTTAATTTTCAATAAAAAACCTCCGAAATTTTCGGAGGTTTTATTCAATTTATTTTACTATGTGCTATCGGTTAACGCTAAATATTACTTTTCTAACTAATTTTCTTGCACCCTCTGATTCTTGATCTACAGAAGCATCTTCTCCTTTAGGTTTTATAAATAATCTTTCAGGATTTACACCAGCTTTGACAAGAATTGCTTTTACATTTTCTGCTCTTTTCATAGAAAGCGAGTCATTTGAATCTGACTTACCAATTTCATCAGCATAACCTATAATATTGATTGTTTTTGACGGATTATTTTTTAAATAAGTCCAGATGAAATTTATTCCATTTGTGGAAACATTTGTTGGAAGTACATCGTTAAAATCAAAATAAGCAGCAGCATATCCATCATTGATGTACTTGGTCATCATATCATTACTGGCGTTTACACGAGCAAAATTATTATTTAAATATTTTTCCATTTCATCTGAAACACCATTTCTATTCAAATCGACCATTTTACCTCTAGTGTCCACTGCTACACCTGCCGTCGAATTATTTTCTTGATCTAAATAATCTGGTACACCATCTCTGTCTGTATCATTCATTAAAGCTTCTACTTCGATAACTCTTTTCTGTAAAGCCTCTTCTCTTTCTGTTTTTACGTTTGGAATTTTTGCCCAATCTGCGTGCATTTCTCCTTTGCCCAAAGCAATTGATAAACCACCAGAATAAGTAATCATTTTTCCTGCAAGGTTGTTGTAATCTGTTGAGTAAAAACCGTCCCAAGCTAAATGTTGTCTATAATTATTTAAGATACTTACGTCTCCAAATAAAGCGATTCTATCCGTAATTCTGTATTGCGGTGTCACACCAACAGTTATTCCTCCATTGTACTCTGTTACATTAAAGTTTTGTGCAGGTATACCACTATTAAATTTAGGGGTTTGTGCAGATGATTGCAAACCACCGTGGAATAACAATCCTAAACGACCAAAACTATCTTGAACGTCAAGTAATCTTGCTACATTTATAACTCCTTCAATTTTGAAACTCCAGATATCCATTCTAAATTCTTTACTACCTGATGCTAAATTATTTCTCAATATATCATAATCAGCTCCAAGTTTGATTCCCATTTTAGGACTAAACATATAACGACCCGCAAGCCCAAAATGACCAAATGCACCTGAACCAAAATATTGTTTTGGATTGCTTGAAAAATAACCTGCAGTATAAGGGTTTACACCTTTGCTTTGACCAACACTAAAGTCTAATGACCATCTATTTATTGTGTCGTTCGGTAATCGTTTAAAAATAGTAATCTTATTATTGTCCACACTCTTATTTTGTGCTTGCGCACAAACAATTAAGACGATAGTTGCTAATAACGGTAAAAATTTTTTCATATTAATTTTGGTATATTTATCGCAAATATATATAATACAATCTAGCAATCATATCAAAATTGTACTCAAGTTATTTATAATCGTTAAAAGAACAATTTTAATCGATTTAATGCAATTAGTTGTATTGTGTTTTAATTTTTATAAATTTTCGTTAATGATATCAGTTCCTTCTGATGGTAGCTCAAATATTTCTAAATTAAAATATGGTACTGATGCTATTATATGATCAAAAATATCAGCAATAATAAATTCGTAGTTAATCCATTTTTTATCATTTGAAAAAACATAAATTTCTAGAGGAATGCCTTGTGCTGTCGATTGCAATTGTCTGCACACCAGCAACATTTCTTTATTTAAAGCAGGATGATTTTCAAGATATTTAGTTATGTATTTTCTAAATAAACCAATGTTAGTTAAATTTCTTCCATTTAAAGATAACTGTCTGTCAATTTTATTATCTTTATTATATTTATTTAATTCTATTGTTTTTCTATCAATATAATCTGATAATAATTGAATTTTTTTGAATTCTGTTAATTCTTGATCATTAATGAATCTAATGCTTCTAGATTTAATTAAAATGTGTCTTTTTATTCTGCGACCATCAGCATTTTGCATTCCGCGCCAATTTTTAAATGAATCAGAAATTAGACTATAAGTTGGGATTGTTGTTGTTGTAAAATCAAAGTTCCTTACTTTGACTGTTGCCAAATTTATTTCGATAACATCGCCATCGGCACCAAATTTTTCCATTGTAATCCAATCGCCAATTCGAACCATATCATTTACAGAGACTTGAATACTTGCAACAAACCCTAGAATTGTATCTCTAAAAATCAACAAGATAATTGCAGAGATTGCTCCAAGTGTTGCAAACATATCACCAACATTTATTTCGAATAATTTAGATATTATTGCAGATAGTCCAACTAACCATAAAAATATCATAATAACTTGAATGTAGCTATCAATCGGCTTGTCGCTATATTCAGGAATACTCTTTAGATAATCGCGAAGTGCATTAAAAATTGTTCTAATAATCCATAGAACAAGTCCTATTATGTAGACCCCAATTAATTTGCCAAAAACTGACTCCCAATAGATATAATTTTCAAGAATAACTGGTACTGATTTATAAACAAAAAGTAAGGGAATTAAATAGGCAATGTACTTGGTAGTATCATTTGTTATTAACAGATCATCAAATTTTGTTTTGGTTTTTTTGGCAACAATAGCAATTAAAGTGATTAATAAAAATCTAAAGAAAATATATATTAGTGCTGAAATTAAATAAAGTAATAAAATATTAATAATCAAACTTGCATAAGCAGCAAAAGTATCATTTGATATCCATTTTTTAAATAATGGATAACACCAACCAAATATCATTTCTTCATATTTACGCATGATTCAAATATTTTTTATCAACATAAAAAGTACCACATGGAATTATTGAACAAACCAATACAACTAATATTTTATTAATTTGCCATTTCTCTTTAAATGCAAAATATAATGCAAATGCAACAAAAATTGTAAAAAACACACCATGAAACATTCCAAAAGGTTTAATTAATTGTTTATAATCAAAAATATATTTCATCGGCATGGCAACAAAAAAAAGTAAAATTGATGAAATTCCTTCTAAAACAGCAACTAATTTGAATAATTTAAGCATTTGAAATGATTTTTGTTTTTTGCAAATTTATGAATATTGATTGATTTTAATACCATTAAGTAACCTACTTTTGTGAATAATTTATAAAATATGAGCAAAAGAGATTTAAAAAAATATTTGTCAGAAATCGATAAATCTCAAATAGAGAATCTATTTTTAGAAATGTATGACAAATTCAAAGATGTTAAGGTTTATTATGATTTTGTTTTCAAGCCTAATGAAAATAATATAATAAAAGACGCTAAGTTGAAAATTTCAAATGAATATTATCCGATTCTTGGTAAGCGTCCAAAAATGAGAAGATCAGTTGCTCAAAAATACCTAAAACACTTCATATCTCTTGGTGTTGACCCCTTCCTAATTGCGGATTTAATGCTTTATAATATTGAAATTGCCCAAACACTATCAGCAGAGAAAACCATAAATAATGAAACTTTCTATAAAAGTATGTTGGCATCTTTTCAACAATCCATTAGTTTTATGATTGAAAAAGCAATTTTATACGAATTTCAAAATAGGGTAGAGGCAATTAAAAATGAAACTTTAAAACAGCATTGGAACAATGGATCAAACTTTGAACAAATTTTAGAAAGATTAGATTATTAGAAGGTAAAAATAAAATAAAAACTGCACTCCTTGGCCCACAAAAGTAGTTTGCTATTTACAACATTTTTATTAAAAATAAAGCATCAATATTAAATAAAATAACATGTTTATTAGTGTTTTTTAGTTGTATTTTTGCAAATTATAAAAAATAAGATGTCAACACCAGAATTTGAAATCGAGACCGAAGACAAAAAACAACTTTATAGCTATCAGCAAATAGATATTGATGCTATATTTGAAAGAATTGATAACGCTCCACCAAGCCATCATTTGTTATATCAATTACCCACAGGTGGCGGAAAAACTGTAATTTTTTCAGAAATAGTCCGCCGTTATTTGTCACAACATAACAAAAAAGTTGTTGTTTTGACGCACCGAATAGAGTTGTGTAAGCAAACTTCAAAAATGTTGAAAGGTTTTGATGTAAAAAACAAAATCATTAACAGCAAAATTAAAGAATTGCCAGATCAAGATGAATATTCTTGCTTTGTAGCAATGGTGGAAACTTTAAAAAACAGATTGAACGACGAATTGTTACAAATTGATAATGTAGGACTTGTAATTATTGACGAAGCACACTACAATTCTTTTAGAAAATTATTAAGTTCGTTCAAAAATGCTTTTATTTTGGGTGTAACGGCAACCCCATTGAGTTCTAACATTACATTGCCAATGCATGAAAATTATTCAGAATTAATTGTTGGAGACACTATTCAATCGCTTATAGACAAAGGTTTTCTTGCAAAAGCAACAACATATAGCTACGACGTAGGTTTAACCTCGTTAAAAGTTGGGATCAATGGAGATTATACCGTAAAATCATCAGACGATTTATATACCAATATGGCGATGCAAGAAAAATTATTGCATGCCTACACAGAAAAATCACTAGGAAAAAAAACTTTAATTTTCAATAACGGAATCAATACATCACTATATGTTTTTGAAACTTTTCGTGAAGCAGGTTTTCCTATAAAACACCTTGACAATACCAATAATGCTGAAGAACGAAAAGAAATACTAAGTTGGTTCAAAAAAACACCTGATGCAATTTTGACTTCTGTAGGGATTCTTACAACTGGCTTTGATGAGCCAACAGTTGAGACAATAATTCTGAATCGAGCAACGAAATCTTTGACTTTATATTTTCAAATGATTGGTCGAGGTTCACGAAAATTAGATAATAAAGATAATTTTTCGGTTATAGATTTGGGTAATAATGCAGCAAGATTTGGACTTTGGAACGAACCAATTAACTGGCAACATATTTTTAAATCTCCTGAATTTTATTTAGAAAATTTAAGAGACGATGCCGAAATCGAAACCCATTTCAAGTATGTAATGCCAATCGAATTGCGTGAAAAATTTGCCAAAACCGAAGTTGTAACTTTTGACGTAGATGAAGCTCATAAATTAGCAATAAAAATGAACGAACGTTCTAAAATTGTGCTTGATAAATCAATTGAACAACACGCTGCAATGTGTGTGGACAATACAGAAACATTACAAGAAGCCAAAGGACTTGCTAAAGAATTACAGCCTGATATTGAAAGTCGCGTAAAAAGATTTTCAAATTGTTTGAGCCAATGCAGCAAAAACTATCGAGAATGGTTAATGGAAGATTATAATCAAAAACTAACACTATTGATTGGTAAAAAATACCGAGAAAAAATAATGAATGAAGCTGATTAATCATCATTTTTAAATTAAAATTTTAAGATGACAAATTATTATAACATAATCATAATATGCAAAATCAATTCTCAAAATTAGGAATTCAAGAATCAATTCTAAAAGCAATTTCTGATTTGAATATTGAAAAACCTACTGAAATTCAATCAAAAATTATTCCATTAATATTAGAAAATAAAAATGATGTTGTTGGACTTGCCAAAACAGGAACCGGAAAAACAGCAGCCTTTGGATTGCCATTATTGCAATTAATTGACGTAAATAGTAATGATATTCAGGTTGTAATATTATCGCCAACAAGAGAATTAGGACATCAAATTTTTAAAAATTTAGAAAGTTTCGCCAAATATTTGCCTCAAATATCAATAGCATCAGTTTGTGGAGGAATTCCAATAAAACCTCAAATCGAAAGATTGACAAACCCAACACACATAGTTGTAGCAACTCCAGGTAGATTAATTGATTTGATAAATCGAAAAGCAATAAATATCAAAGAAACTAATTTTTTGATTCTTGATGAAGCCGACGAAATGGTCGCTATTCTTAGCGAAAGTCTTGACGCAATTATTGTTGAATTACCAAAAAACCACCGCACTTATTTATTTTCTGCGACAATGCCAGCAACCATAAAACAGTTGATTCAAAATTACTTACATAAAAATGTAATAGAAGTTGTAGCCAATATGGAAACCATTGGCAACAATGAAATCGATCATCAATATGTAGTGGTGAGTCCAGAAGAAAAATTAGAGGTTTTAACTCATTTTTTGAATTCTAAAGATGGACAGCGAGGAATAATTTTTTGTAAAACCAAAGCAGCTGTCAATAAACTAGCAAAAAATCTAGCTATAAATAAATTTTCATCAGGTGCGCTGCATGGTAGTTTATCTCAAGGAATCAGGGATAGAATCATGGAACAATTTAGAAACGGACACATTAACATATTGGTAGCCACAGATTTAGCTTCAAGAGGGATTGATGTAAAAGAAATTTCTTATGTAATCAATTATCATTTGCCAGATGCATATGAAACTTATGTTCATAGAAGTGGACGAACCGCTAGAGCAGGAGCCAATGGTTTGTCTTTGACAGTTTTACAACGAGAAGAAGTTTCGGAAATTGCATTATTTGAAAAAGAATTAGGAATAAAATTCAAGAAATTCCTTAAACCAAATCAAGCTAGTATTGAAGAAAATAATTTATTGCTGTGGTCAAAAAAAATATTTAAAACAAAACCAAATCAGCAAATTTCGTTAGATATCAAAGATAAAATCAAAACTGTTTTTCATCATTTAACTAAAGATGAATTAATTGAGAAGTTAATTGCTAGTCAATTTTAATTTATATTAAAAGTAAATTGATATTATATAGACATCAAATATTAAATTAATAAATTTTTGTGTAGAAAATATTTTTCTTTTTATTGAACTATAATTTACATTATGTAAAATAGAGTTTTAAATTCTTCCTTGCATAGGAAATATAATTCTTAAAATACAGCCACCATCTTTGCTATATTAAAAATAAATAATTAGATAATTAATTTTTATAGAAATAAAATATTATTTTTACATATATAAAAAATGTTAATGAATACAATTGTAAATAAAATTACCGATTTCTTAAAACAATACCAACCATTTGAAAATTTGACTTTTGACGAATTGATTGATATTGCAACTCATATTCGCATATTGCCTCTTGAAAAAAATCAGTCCCTATTTAAAATAAATGATATTTTGCACGATACTTTTT
This sequence comes from Bacteroidota bacterium, assembly GCA_043769905.1. GTDB lineage: Bacteria > Bacteroidota > Bacteroidia > Flavobacteriales > Flavobacteriaceae > Flavobacterium. The sequence goes on along the minus strand of JAYVIW010000014.1, from coordinate 41,307 downwards.
ATGTTGTGGCATCTGGAACAATAAATTTAACATTAATTGCAGATGCTGAAGAGGTTTTATTAAACAAATGCAAACAAGGTGATGCTTTTGGTTTGAGACCTTTTTTTGCAAAGAATAATTATATGATGTCTGCAACAGCTCGTGAAGAAAGTATTGTCTATGCAATTCCGATTGCAAGTTTCAAACCTTTATTAGCAAAAAATACCGCAATATTAGATTTTTTATTAGAAAGTTTTGCTTCAACTGCTCCGTCATTTAAAGATAAAGGTAAGGGTCAATTTATTGAAAATGTGCCATATAATGACAACCAACAAGAAAATCAATTTTTTCAAACACTTAATTATTCAAAAAATCCAATAACTGTAACTGCTACTTCTTCTATTAAGGAGGTTGCATTGCAAATGACTGATAATTTACATAGTTGCGCCATCATCACCGAAAATAATTTGCCTATTGGAATCGTTACTAATTGTGATTTTAAATCAAAAATTGCAACAGGAAGATTTCCTGTTTTATCTGCAATTGATAAAATTATGTCTTCACCTGTAATTACTACAACCGAAAATCTTTCGTTGGCAGAAGCTCAATTGTTAATGCTCAAAAATAATGTTAGCCATTTGTGTGTAACACTTGATGGTTCAAACAAATCAATAGTAAAAGGTGTCATTACTGAGCATGATTTGGTGGTAGCACAGTCCAACAATCCCGGTATCTTGGTAAAAGAAATAAAACGTTCTCAATCGGCAAAAGATTTAAAAATTGTTAGAGAAAGATTATCAGAATTAGTACAAAGTTCAATAATAAAAAATATTCCTTATCAGCATATTTGTATGATTGCGGGCGAAATAATTTTTGCAATTATTAAACGAGCAATTGAATTAACTATTCTTGATTTAGGCTCTCCTCCTACCAAATTCGCTTGGTTAAGTATTGGCAGTCAAGGTCGTAAAGAGCAAGTTTTGTTGACGGATCAAGACAGTATTTTGATTTTTGAAGATGTTGAAGCTAACAAGTATCGAGATGTACGAGACTATTACTTAAAGTTAGCTAAAAAAACAACCACTATTCTAGAAAAAGTTGGTTACGCCTGCTGCCCAAATGGTCATTTAGCAAGTAATATGCTTTGGTGTAAATCAATGACCGATTGGAATAAACAATACAGTAGCTGGACAAATATACCGGGTGAAAATACCGAAGAAATTAGTAGTATTTTCTTTGATTATGATTTAGTTTACGGAGATATTCAATTCGAAAATGAATTGAATAATGTTGTTTTTAAACAAAGAAATAGTAACGCATTATTATTTGATTTTTTAGGTAATGATGCATTAAAAAAGCCTACTCCATTAAACTTTTTTAAGAAATTTAATCTCGAAGAAGATGAAGAAAACAAAGGATTGTTTGATATAAAAAATCGAGCAATTCAACCACTTGTAGATGCAGGACGTTTATTAATTTTAGGTCAAAATATCAAAGGTTTTAATAATACTTACTTACGATTCAAACAATTAGCAATAGAAGATGCCAAAAATGCAACTGTTTATAAAGATTGTGCTGAAGCTTTTTTGGAATTATCAAAATTTAAAACAATCGCAGGTTTAAAAAATGACAATTCGGGACATTACATAAATGTTGAAGAAATGTCAAAATCTGATAAAGAAAAATTAAAAAATGCATTAGAACCAATGAAAGAATTAGAAGATTTAATAAAAAGCAAATTTCAATTAACTCAATTTTCTTAATTTATGCTTGATTGGATAAAAAATATTGGTGGAAATTATCCTGATTTTTGGAAAGACTATTTATCTAAATTTGATAAAAAATCAAACAGATTTGTGGTATTAAATATCGAAACTTCTGGCTTAGATAAAGAAAAAGATAAAATTTTGAGCATTGGAGCAATTGCAGTTGTGAATAATAGTATTATTGTTGCTGATAGTTTTGAAATTTCATTTGCAAAAGAAAATAGTATCAATTTTGATCATCCTAAAGAAACTGAGCATGAAGAAAAAATATCGGAAGCACTTAATCTGCAATCTATTGAATCGTTTATTGTTTATATAGGAAATGCTGTTTTGGTAGGGCACCGAACCGCGTTTGAAGTAAATATTCTTAATGAATATTTAGAAAAATTAAAGTGCGGCAGGCTAAAAAATGAAGCTTTGGATATTGAAGTAATGTATAAAAAACTAGAAGACATCATCGATAAGCAATTTTCGCTTGACGAGCTGATAACGAAATTCAAAATCGAAAAAAGTGAGCGATATTCAGTATCTGAAAATGCTTTTTCGATTGCTATATTGTTTTTAAAACTGAAATCTAGGTTAAAAATTTTATAAACCAATTACAAATTCAAAACGACCATGATGGGTTTTTGAAATTGGTTTAATTTCTTGATTTATTGAATAATAGAACGGAATATTATTATTTTTGACAATTATCTGGTCGCTGTTTAGGACTGAAATTTTTTTAAAATCATTCAAATTCGAAACTGCAATTGTATAAATAAAATCTTTGGTTATTTCTGTTTTTGTATAATAAATATTATTTTTGAATTTAACTAAACCAATTTCGTAATCAACGTCTAAACATTCAAAAGCAATTGGATTATAAATTCTAATGTTGCTATCTCGATTCCAAATTTTGTAGACCGCTTCTTTCCTACTCCACAAATTCCAAATTGTATTCTCTTGATTTATTGATTTTTGAATTAATTTTTGTTCGTTATTAGTAAAAATTTTATCTAAAAATCCATTTCGTTTCCAGTTACTTTCATTTCGAGCCAATTCCAAATCTACAACATCGTTTCCAATCATTCTTTTAATGATAATTTAGTTTGTATTATTGTTAGTGCAGATTTTACATCGAGCATTTTCTCCATCGAATCATTATCTATTTCGATTTTAAATACTTCTTCAATATCAAGAATCACATCGACTAAATTGGCAGAATTTATTTGTAAATCATTAATAAAATCCGTCGATTCTGTGAGGCTATCAAATGCATCTTGGTTTTTAATATAAGGTTGTACAATTAATTTTAATTTTTCAATTATTTCTTGATTTGTCATATTTTATTGTAAATCTAAATGATTTTTAATAGTATTTTTTATGAATTGTTTTTCATAATGTCTGTCACGTCTTGTTTTTCTATCGTCGGCACGTTTGGCATTTCGTTTGTCGTGAACAATATCGTCCAACCGATTTAAATCATCAATATCTTTTATATCATTTGGAGAATTTCTTTTTGGCATGTTGCTAAGTTACAAATTTTTTTAAAACCAAACAACCATTGACATCACCAAATCCAAAACTGGCTTTTACTAGGACATTTACATCATTTTTTATTAATTTTTGAGGAATTTTTGATCCAGAAATTAAGTTTAAAATATCTGGATTCAAGTTTTCGCAATTAATATTTGGAAAAATAAAATTTTGTTGAATTTGCAATATAGAGGCTACAATTTCAATGCTTCCGGCTGCAGACAAACAATGACCAATCATCGATTTTATTGAATTTATATAAGGAAAGTCGTCTCCACTCCTGCTTAAAGCTTTAGTCCAATTTTCAATTTCCAAAGCATCTTTTGAAGTTGCAGTCAAGTGTCCGTTGATAACATCGATTTGATTTGCCTCAATTTGAGCGTTTATCAGCGCATCTTTTATACATTTTTGCACCGCAATTGGGTTTGGAGCTGTCATGGTTCCCAATCCTCGTTGACCACCAGAATTAAGGTTTCCACCTAAAATTTCGCAGTAAACTTTTGCGCCGCGGGTTAAAGCTGATTCTAAATCTTCTACGACATAAGCTCCTGCTCCACTACTAGGTACAAAGCCTGAGGCGGTTGCAGACATTGGTCTAGAACCTTTTTCGGGTTCGGAATTGTGTTTGAATGTACAAACTTTCATAGCATCGAATCCGCCCCAAATGTATGGACCAGAATCAGAAGTACTTCCAGCTAAAATGCGTTTCGCTTGTCCAGATTTGATACGTTCATAAGCCAATAAAATACTTTCAGTTCCTGTTGTGCAAGCTGATGAATTGGTTGTAACTTGATTTCCTAAACCTAATTTTCCGCCCAAATAAGCACTTACTCCAGAATTCATAGTTTGAGCAACTGCTGTGCTGCCTAATCTTCGAGTTTGAAAATCATCTATTTTATATATGCTTTCTCGAAATTTTTCAATTCCTGATGTTCCTGTTCCAAAAACTGTTCCAGAATCCCAATCGGGGTTTTCTTGCGTTTCCATTGACAGTCCTGCATCTTTCCATGCATCTAGTCCTGCGATAACACCATATAAAATGCCCGTTGAATTGAAATTTCTTAATTCTAATTCAGAAAAATATTGCAATGATAATTCATGAGAAATTGCAGGTTTTCCAGAAATTTGACAAGAAAATTGTAATTTTTCCAGTTCAGCGTCGTGCTTTATACCCGAGATTCCGTTTTTTATTGCAAATAAAAACGCATCAAGCCCAACACCATTTGGAGCTACAACGCCAAGACCAGTAATTACGACTCTTTTCATTAGAATTTAGAATGAAGATTGACAATTTTAGGTATTATAATGCCTGATATGAATCCTGAACAAACTTCATTATTTTCAGCATTTAACATTTTTACTTTACATTTTAGTTTTCCGAATCTAAAATAAACTTTTTCTGAAAAAACAGTTACTTTTTCATTTGGAAAAACAGGTTTTAAAAATTCAATTTCAGTTGATGTTAATGCAATTTCTGATTCAAAATTTTCGTTTTTTAATAAATAAATTCCTAAACAAACCAAACCAATTTGCGCCATAGTTTCAATTAGAATTACACCTGGAGTTATTGGATATTTTTTAAAATGACCCTTGTAAAAATCTAAATTTTGATCAAAATAAAATTTTCCCTCAACACCATTTTCATTGATATTAATAATTTCATCAACAAACAAAAATGGTTTTGAATATGGTAATTTTGATATTATCTCTTTATTTGTCATTGTCTTTTTATTGCTAATTATATGCTTTACATCGACTTAAATTTTATAAAAAATTATTTAATTTGCTATAAATATTTTAAAACTGCAGTAAAACCCTTTGTGCCGAAAAACCTGGACCAAAACTTAACATTAATCCTTTTTCACCTTTTTTTGGTTTATTTTCAAGAATCTCTTCTAAAACATAAAGAACTGTAGCACTTGACATATTGCCATATAATCTAAGAATTTCTTTAGTAACATCAATATTTTTTCCTAAGTCGGAAAATAAATTTTCGACTGTTGTGATAATTTTTTTGCCACCTGGATGAAAAATCAAATGGTCAATATCATTTATTTTTAATTCATTTTTTGCCAAAAATGGATGAACAATTTCTGGAAAATGATTAGCAATTGTTTCCGGAACTTCAATATCCAGAACCATTTGCAGTCCAGAATTTGTGAGTTTAAAACCCATCATATCAATGTTATCATAAAAATGATACATTTCTTCTGCAATAATTTCTGGCCCCAAATCATCTTCATAGGACGAAAGTAAAACGCAAGCAGCACCATCGCCAAAAATTGCTGCACTTACGATATTTGCCATTGAAAAATCATCTAATTGAAATGTAGCCGTTGGACTTTCGATAGCAATGACAACTGCTCTTTTGTTAGGATTGGCCTTCAAGAATTTTTTTGCATAAATAATTCCTGATATTCCTGCGGCACAACCCATTTCGGTAACTGGCAATCTTACAACATCTTGACGCAATTTCAAAGAATTTATTAAATATGCATCAAGCGAAGGAATCATTATTCCGGTGCAACTAACAGTAATTATATAATCAATTGTTTCAGGTTTCCAATTGTTTTTGATTAATGCTTTTTGAAGTACTTTCTCTCCTAATGCAATGACTTCCCGAACATAAATATCATTTCGTTCGGCAAATGAAGTTTTAGCAAAAACTTCAATTGGATCCATAATAGAATAACGTTTATCTACAGCTGCTCCCTCAAAAATCTTTTTGACTTTGCGAATAAATCGTTCGTCTTGACCGATTAACCAAGTATCAAGAAATGGGATAATTTCTTGGGTTTTTCTTGAGTATTGCGGTAATTGTTTTGAAACTGATATAATTTTTACACTCATTTTTAATATTTGAAACTTATGGAAATTAGACTAGGAAATAATCGACATTTATAATATTAGAACAAAGTTCTAAAAGCATTTTTAATAATTTTACTCGAACATTTTATTGCCAATATCGACTTAAACTTAAGTCTATTATCGGTAAAAAATGTTTTTAAAAAAGATTTACTTTATAATCCATTGGTATCGAAATGCCCATTTCCATTGAACTTTATAATTATTAAACTTTAATTTATTTGCATATTTAATAAAATCACTTTTCTTGAAACCTCTTAATATTGAAACTAATCCATCATCTTTAGACATTTTGTTTAATTGGCAAACAAAAGCCAAAACCTGAAATAGTCTATAGGCAAGTTTACTTCGTTGCAAATCGTTTATAACCAATCCTAATTTTGAATTTGTATGTATTTTTTCTAATAAACACAAAATTTCTTTTTCAGTAAAATGATGTAACGTCAATGTTAAAAGTGCAATATCGTACTTTAATTCATCAAATTGTTTATCAAAAATATTTACACATTTAAATAAAATATTTGGATATACATCTGATAATTGTTTTGCATAATTGATTGTAAATTGATTGGCATCAATGCCTATTAACTGCAATTTGAAATCATTTTGAAATCCAAAATCCGCTAATTTTCTAAGCATATCTCCGTTGCCACAGCCAATATCTATTATTGTATATGTTTGTAATTTATCTTTTCCAGCTAATAATTTTTTAATTCCATCAATGGTTATTGAATTGCCTCCTAAAAACTGATTGATAGAAGCAATTTTGTCTAGCGCTTCTTGCAACTCTGTTCCTTCCATTTCGAAATCATCCATTATTTCGGGCAATTCGGTTCTAAAAACTGTTGATATTGGCATTTATTGTTTTAAAAATTTACACTTTAATGGTTTTATGAATTAGAAAGGTTTTCCGTGGGTTTTTTTAATTATTATTGGCATCAAAAAAGGTGTTTTTACAAATATACGCATGATTATGTTAGCAAGTTTTGGTTTTTGTAATAATTTTCCAAGTAATCTGCCTGTTTGTAATCTTTTTTTGAAATTTGCATTCCATTGTTTTGTGTATAAATATTCTAATTTGGTTTGGGTTTCAATTTTTCCGTTTAGAAAATCAATAACCAATTCGCTAGCAATTTTGGCACTGTGAATGGCCATTGCCATACCGTTCCCACAAAGCGGATGAATTAAACCAGCAGTGTCGCCAATCATTAAAACATTATTCTCAACTGGATTTTTTTTACTAAATGAAATTTGACTAATTGTTAGTGGTTTATCGAAAATTAAGGTTGCATTTTCAAAAATATTTTTCAGATTCGGATTTTTACTTAAAACCTGATTTTGAAAATCAATTGGATTTTTAAACTTTTTGAAAGATTTATAATTTGTTAAATAACATATATTTATTATATCGTTCGAAACTTTTGAAACACCACAATATCCACCCTCAAAATTGTGTAAACCAACTAAACCATTCTCGAAAAATCCTTTATAATGCCCTTTAACTCCTAACCAATTTGATTTTTTAGAAATAAAACTTCTATTTAAATTGACATCAATATTGGATCTTTTTCCAAATGCACCAAGAACAATTTTTGAAACTATTTGAATATTATTTAAAGTTTTAATTGTGAAAATACCTTTCTGAAAACTTATATTTTCTGTCGTATCAAAAATAAATTTGCAACCATTTGATATTGCTTTTTGATACAAATAGTAATCTAGATCATAACGGCTTACTCCAAATCCACCTAGAGGCAATTTGGTCTTTATAATTGTGCCTTTGGTACTTGAAAATTCTAAATTTTCGATATTCTCAGGTAGCATTTTTTCAATATCAATACCAAGATTTTCAAAATAAGGTATTACTTCATTTGAAATATATTCACCACAAACTTTATGTTTTGGGTATTTGTTTTTTTCGATTATAACAACATCAAACCCTTTTTTTGACAAATGAATTGCTGCTGTCAATCCAGCCAATCCACCACCAATAATTGTTATATTTTTATATTGCATTTGCATCAAAAATAGCAATATGTTTTTATAATTTGTTATAGAATTTTGTTAAAAAGTTATAAAATTAATTTATTAAATTTTAAAAAAATATTAAATAAAGTTTAGTCTTTATAAAATAAATGACATAAACTTAAACTTTTCCACTACGAATTTCTTCAACAATTTCGGGATTCAACAAAGTAGAAATATCACCAAAATTAGAGAAATTTCCTTCAGCAATTTTCCTTAAGATTCTTCTCATTATTTTGCCAGAACGCGTTTTAGGTAAACCACTTACAAACTGAATTTTGTCAAGTTTAGCGATAGGTCCAATGTGATCTGCTATATGTTGATTTATTTCCTTTACTAAATTTTGTTTGTCTCTTGTTTCGCCAGACTCTTTCAATATTACATAACCATAAAGTGCATTTCCTTTAACACTATGCGGAAAACCAACGATTGCACTTTCAGATACTGCTGGATGTTCATTTATAGCATCTTCGATTGGTGCTGTTCCAAGATTATGTCCTGAAACGATAACAATGTCATCTACCCTGCCCGTTATTCTATAATAACCGACCTCGTCTCTTAAAGCACCATCGCCAGTAAAATATTTACCTGGAAAAGTTGAAAAATAAGTATCTTTATAACGTTGATGATCGCCCCAAATAGTTCTTGCAATTGCCGGCCACGGAAACTTAATACAGAGATTTCCTTCCTTTTGATTTCCTTCAATTTCATTAAGTTTATCATCCATCAAAACTGGTTGAATTCCTGGTAAAGGTAACGTCGCATACGTAGGTTTTGTTGGTGTTACAAATGCTATTGGCGAAATTAAAATACCACCAGTTTCAGTTTGCCACCAAGTATCAACAACTGGGCAACGCTTGTCTCCAACATGATTGTTGTACCAATGCCAGGCTTCTTCATTTATGGGCTCTCCAACAGAACCAATAACTCTAAGTGATTTTAACGGAAAACGTTGCACAAAATCAATACTTTCTTTAGCCAAAGCTCGGATTGCTGTTGGAGCTGTATATAAATGTGTTATTTGATGTTTCTCAATAACTTCCCAATAACGAGAAAAATCTGGATATGACGGAATTCCTTCAAACATTACGGTAGTTGCGCCGTTTAAAAGCGGTCCATAAAGAATGTAAGAGTGTCCAGTAATCCAGCCAATATCTGCAGTACACCAAAAAATATCATTTTCTTGATGGTTAAAAACATTTTTGAAAGTATAGGCTGTATATACCATATATCCAGCGGTAGTGTGCACCATCCCTTTCGGTTTACCTGTTGATCCTGATGTATAAAGTATAAAAAGCGGATCTTCAGAATCCATAATTTCTGCTGCATTACTGTCTGATGCCGCATCTAAAAGAGGTTGTAACCATTGGTCTCGATTATCATTCATAACAACCTCTGTATGCGTTCGTTTAACAACCAATACTTTTTCTACAGAAGGACAATTTTTCAAAGATTCATCAATAATAGCTTTTAGTTCAATTGTTTTTTCACCTCTATAACCACCATCAGATGTAATAACCATTTTAGAATCAGAATCATTTATTCTTGATGCTACTGCTGTAGCAGAAAATCCAGCAAAAACTACTGAGTGTATAGCACCTATTCGTGCGCAAGCTAAAACGGCTACTGATAATTCGGGAATCATAGGTAAATAAACACAAACTCTATCTCCCTTTTTTATACCTTGTTCTCGCAAAACATTTGCCATTTTACAAACTTTTTGGTGAAGCTCGTTATAAGTTATGTATTGTGCTTTTTCTTCAGGGTTATTGGGTTCAAAAATTATTGCAGTTTTATCGCCACGTCGTGCTAAATGCCTATCAATGCAATTTTTAACAATATTTACTTTGGCTTCTGTAAACCATTTTACTTCCGCTTCAACCATATTAAATTCGAAAACTTTGTCCCAAGTTTGATACCAAGTAAAATTTTCTTCGGCTATTTTAGCCCAAAACTTGCGAGGTTCTCGAATCGATTTGTTATAATGCTTGAAATATTGTTCTAAATTTTCGATTTTGTAATAACTCATTTTTGCTTTTATTTTTATTATTTAAGTACAAGTCTATTCAAAAATAATTGAATTTTTAGAAAATTGCTTCTTAGTGAATGCTGTAATAAAGTAAAAAATATAATTGAATTAAAATTTTATAGTTTACAAATTAATATTAATTTTCAACTTTATTTAAAACAATATTAGGCTTATAATTCTTTACGACCTCGAATAATATCTTCGAAAGTAACACATTTTACAAATTCTTGTTCACCATTAATAATCATTGGTAAATAAATAAACTCAACTTCAGATAAATCTTCTCTTAAAAAAAATTTCATGTCATCGAGATAAAAAAACCATTCATTGTCATACAAATACTTATGAATTGTGGCCTCTTTGATTAATAATTTCTCGTTTAACGGGGTCATATTAAAATTTCAGATATTATATTTAAAAAGTAGAATCTGAAACTTTGAATTAAAATTTCAACAATTCTAATAATTCATTTTCAAAACGAACCTTAGGCAAATATTGATCTTCAAGTGCTTTTACAAATGGAATTGGTGTTTCTAAACTCGCAACCCTTTTTACGGGAGCATCAAGATAATTAAAACAATTTTCCATAATCAATGCCGAAATATCACTTGCAATGCCGCCAAACATTGAATCCTCTTGAAGAATAATACAGCGACCAGTTTTCTTTATCGACTCAAATATAGCGTCAGAATCTAATGGTTGCAAAGTCCGCAAATCTATCAAATCAGCATCAATTTGTGGATTTTTTTTCAATGTTTCTAAAGCCCAATGCACACCTGCACCAAAAGAAATGATAGTTACTTGGCTGCCTTGTGTGATTAAAGATGCTTTTCCGAAAGGAATAGTGTAATAATCTTTTGGAACGTCTTGATAAACAGAACGGTATAGTTGTTTATGTTCAAAAAACATTACAGGATTTGGATCATTAATAGCAGTATTCAGTAGACCCTTTGCATCAGCTGGAAATGCAGGATAAACCACCTTCAATCCCGGAGTTTTAGTAAACCACGCTTCATTGGTTTGCGAATGAAAAGGACCGGCTTGGGTGCCTCCACCGCAAGGCATTCTTACAACAACATCTGCGTTTTCAAGCCAACGATAATGTGATTTTGCTAACAAATTAACAATCGGATTAAAACCCGTAGAAACGAAATCGGCAAATTGCATTTCAACAATTGCTTTATATCCATTTATTGATAAACCCATTGCTGCTGAAACAATTGCACTTTCGCAAATGGGTGTATTTCTGACTCTATCTTTGCCAAATTTTTCAACAAATCCGTCCGTAATTTTAAATGCACCTCCATATTCAGCAATATCTTGACCCATGATTACAAGGTTTGGGTGTCGTTCCATTGATTCACGCAAACTATTGGATATGGCATCAATGAGTCGAATATTTTCTAAATCAGTTGATGGATGTATTGCTTCAAATTCATAGGGTTTGTAAATATCATTTAACTCTTCTTGAAGATTGGCAATAATTTCGGGTTCTTGTTGCACTTTTGCCCAATCGGTTTCGATTTCGAGTTTTAATTTCGCTTTGAACTCTTGGTCTAATTCTTCTGATAATACACCAATATCAAGGATATATTTTTTAAAATTTTCAACAGGATCTTTCGCTGCCCACATGTCCATCAATTCTTGTGGTACATATTTGGTTCCGCTAGCTTCCTCGTGCCCGCGCATTCTAAATGTTTGAAATTCTAATAAAATTGGTCTTGGATTTATTGTCAGAGAGGCTTTTAATTCGCAAATTAAATTGTAAACCTCAAGAATATTGTTGCCATCAACAATATGAGACTCCATACCATAACCTTTACCTTTATCTGCTAAATTTTCACATCGATATTGCTCGTTGGTTGGTGTTGAAAGTCCGTAGCCGTTGTTTTCAATTACAAATAATACTGGCAAATCCCATACTGCAGCTATATTCAATGCTTCATGAAAATCGCCTTCAGACGTGGCTCCTTCACCAGTAAAAACTGCTGTTATTTTATTATTTTTTTTGAGTTTATTGGCTAGCGCAATTCCGTCAGCAATACCTAATTGAGGCCCAAGATGCGAAATCATACCAATTATATTATATTCTTGAGTTCCAAAATGAAAACTTCGGTCTCTACCTTTTGTAAAACCATTCGCTTTGCCCTGCCATTGCGAAAATAATCGGTGCAACGGAATGTCTCGACCTGTAAAAACCCCAAGGTTTCTATGCATTGGCAGAATATATTCGTCTTTGTCAAGTGCTGCTGTTATCCCAACTGAAATGGCTTCTTGCCCAATTCCTGAAAACCACTTGGATACTTTTCCTTGCCGGATAAGAATGAGCATTTTTTCTTCAATTAACCTTGGTTTGAGCAATCGTTTATATAAATCTAATAATTTAAGGTTGGATAGGTTTTGTCTGTCGAAATTCATTTTTTCATAATTTTTGATTGTAAAAGTATTATTTTTTGACGGAGATTGTATTAATTTTAAATATTTTTTTGTTTTTTTTTTAAAATTTTGAGTTTATCATTTTCCATATGTATTTAGAGATTAAAGTTTTAGAGTTTTAAACATAAAATATGCATCGAACGAAATTGAACTAGCCCTGACAGAACGGAAAATCCTTTTTTAAAGCGATTTTTGCTCGCTGTAAAAAAAGATTTGGGATGATGGCAGGAATAGCTTAAAAAAAAAAATATTATAATTAATTTTTATAATTTAGCGTTTTTTAAATCATAAAACTTAAAGATGAAAAATACTGCACTTACAGAAATACACGAAAAACTAGGAGCTAAAATGTTGCCTTTTGCTGGATATAAAATGCCCATTTTATATGAAGGCGTAAATGCAGAACACGAAACTGTAAGGACTTCAGTTGGTGTTTTTGATGTTTCGCATATGGGCGAATTTTTGTTAACAGGCGATAATGCATTGGCTTTGATTCAAAAGGTATGTTCAAATGATGCCGCTTTGTTGACCAAAGGTAAAGCACAATATAGCTGCATGCCTAATTTTGAAGGTGGCATTGTTGACGATTTAATTGTATATATGATGAATGAAAATGAGTATTTGCTTGTTGTAAATGCTTCAAATATTGATAAAGATTGGAATTGGATTGCGAGCCAAAACAATTTGGGCGTAACAATGCAAAACCTTTCAGATGATTATTCGCTATTGGCAATTCAAGGTCCAAAAGCGGTTGAAGCTATGCAATCATTGACTTCGATAGATTTGTCTGAAATTGATTATTATCATTTTAAAGTTGCAGATTTTGCAGGATTTGATGATGTAATAATTTCGGCAACTGGTTACACAGGTTCGGGTGGTTTTGAAATTTATTGCAAAAATAAAGATGTCGTAACTATTTGGAACAAGGTTTTTGAAGCAGGAAATGATTTTGGAATAAAACCTATTGGTCTTGCAGCTAGAGATACATTGAGACTTGAAATGGGTTTTTGTTTGTATGGCAATGATATTAATGATTCGACTTCACCACTTGAAGCCGGTTTGGGTTGGACTACTAAATTTAATAAAGATTTTACTAATTCTAAAAATTTGAAATTGCAAAAGGAAAATGGCGTTTCTAGAAAACTAATAGCGTTTGAAATGCAAGAAAGAGCTGTTCCAAGACATGACTATGAAATCGTTGATAAATTAGGAAATATTATTGGATTTGTAACCTCTGGAACCATGTCACCTAGCATGAATATTGGTATTGGCCTTGGTTATGTATCGATTGAACACAGCAAAATAGATAACGAGATTTTTATTAGAATAAGAAAAAATGATGTTTCGGCCAAAATTGTAAAACCGCCATTTTATAAAAAATAATTAATATTGAAAAAACTACTACTACTATTTTTATTAATTAATGTAACTCTATCAAACGCACAACAATTTAATTCCGCAAAGAATATTTAAAATTTATTGGTTATAAAACCAATAATTTGACGCAATAAATTTGGGAATATACAGCAGCAATTGTGCACACGAAAAACATTGAGCACCTAAACCTAAAGAAAAATCAATTATTAAAAGATTCAAAAGTTGTAGCAGAAAAAATTAAGAATTTAAAGATGGTTGCAAGGGCGATATTGAATACAGAAATCAATTACTTGATTATTTGACATTGATTAATCGCAATTATCGGAAAGAGTAGTTTAAATATTTAATAAAGTCGCTAAAGAAAAAAATATGAGTTTTAAAAATTATATCCGAAAAAACGATTTTTATAATTCAGAACGAGAATCATTAACCAAAGACTGGCGCAATTTTGGGTAATTATTTATTACAACGCATGTTTCCAAAAAATAAATTTTAAACTAAAAAATTTATGCTTGTAAAAAAGATTTTAAAATTTTAAATTTGCATTAATTAATAGATCAGAAATGGGAAGAGCTTTTGAGTTTAGAAAAGGCAGAAAAATGAAACGTTGGTCGGCAATGGCAAAGACATTTACCAGAATAGGTAAGGACATTGTTATGGCTGTAAAAGAAGGTGGTCCAAATCCTGAAGCAAACTCAAGATTAAGAGCTGTAATTCAAAACGCAAAAGCTGCCAACATGCCAAAAGATAATGTTGAGCGTGCTATAAAAAATGCAAGTAATAAAGATACAGCCAACTATAAGGAAATTTTATTTGAAGGATATGCTCCACATGGAATTGCAATTTTAATAGAAACAGCTTCTGATAATAACAATAGAACTGTGGCTAATATTCGCAGTTATTTCAATAAATGTAACGGAACAATGGGAACACAAGGCTCAGTAGAGTTTATGTTTGACCATACTTGCAATTTTAGAATTCCAAAAGGTGATCTTGATCCAGAAGAATTAGAATTAGAATTGATTGATTTTGGAGCCGAAGAAGTTTTTGAAGATGAAGACGGCATCTTGATATATGCGCCATTTGGAAGTTTTGGAACTATTCAAAAAGAATTAGAAAATAGAAGTTTAGAAATACTTTCATCAGGTTTCGAACGCATTCCACAAATAACAAAAGAGTTAACCGAAGCGCAAGTTGCTGATGTTGAAAAACTTATTGAAAAAATGGAAGATGATGATGATGTAATGAACGTTTATCATACCATGAATGAATAATAGTTCTGCGTTTCTCTTTAAAAAAAATCCAATTTCACAAGAAATTGGATTTTTTTTAAACGCATAACCTCGGTAATAAATAAACTACATTTTTGCTTTCAAAGCTTTTGCTTTTTCATTCATTTCCATTGCTCTATAAACGCTTAATAAAGTTTTTGCAACCGCTTCGTTTTTAGGGTCAAGTTCATAAGCTTTTTCTAAGAAGGGCATTGCTTCACTGAACATTTTTGAACGACTGGCTTTAATTATATCATATTTTTTTTGATCAGCGGCCGAGGTGCCTAATTTTGACATGTCGTTTACAAACTTTTCATCGTCTCGTAATTTTAATTCTGACATATTAATATATGCATCCGCATAATCTGGTTTTAATTCAATAGCTTTTTTGAAATATTTTTCAGCATCAGCTGTATTTTTAGAATTGCTGCTTGTAACGCCAAGATTGAAATAAAGTTCGGCATCTGCTGGGTTTTTCTCAATAGCTTCTTTTATAACCCTTTCATAATTTTTAATGTCTTTTAATTCATAATACAAATTGGCTTCTGTCATCATTAGCGACATGTCCTCTGGACTTGAAGCTCTTGCATCTTGAATTGCAGAAATTGCCTCTTCTTTTTTACCAGATTGTATTAATATTAGTGCAATATTTTTTACAATTTCACCTCTTTTTGATGGAATTTTTTCTTCTCGTGGTTTCTCGTGCGATGTTGCTTTAACATATAAATCTCTTTCAGATTTAGAATTAAAAAAATCTTCTTTTTTGGTTTCTTTATTAAAAGCAAAATATTGTGTTGCTTCTCCAGTAAAATTAATACGTTTTAACTCTTTATATTCGCTCAAAGCCAAATCATAATCTTTGGCATTTAATGCAAAGTTAGCAGCATAGTATAATTTTTCGGCATCTTTTGGATCAAGTTCATAAACTGATTTTAGAATCAATGATGCATCTTTGTATTGTTCTTTTTCATTTAATGCTACTGCGTAATTAACCAAAACTGCTTTTAATGCTGCTGCATTATCGGTCAATGTTTTTGTTACAACACTTGCTCCATCTTTTTTTTCTTGGGTCAAAATGGTGTTTCTTCCAGTAACTAAATCATTGATATTTTTGGCATTTAGGAATTGTGATACCAAGGCGGGATTGTCTTTATTAACAGATTTTGACATGGCTACTAAATATTCTAAATAAGGTGTAACTGATTTATAATATTGAAAATAACCCTTTTCTGAATCTGATGCACTTATCAATGCATCTGTTTTAGTTAAAACTGATTTGAATTCGGTAATGTCTTTATCAGAAATTTCTGTTCTTTCGTGAATTTTTTTTAAAGATTTTAATTCATCTTTTTGTGCAAATGTCGCTATTGTTAAAAATAACGCACTTGCTAAAACTGCAATATTAGTTTTCATTGATTTATTATTTAAAGTTTATTTATTTTTTGTTAACATTACGGATTTCAATTTTTGTGCCAAATCTTGAAATCCATATTCTGCTTTTAATGGTTATGCTTCGTCGTCTGCATCCTCTTCAGATTCTTCAACTTCTTCATCTTCCATTTCGTCATCGTCGTCATCGTCGTCGTCGTCAGCTGTTCCATCATCTTCAAGTACTTCAAGAACTGGTTTTACTCTTTCGATTACAGGTTCAAGAATATTTCCGTCTTCATCAATTAAAATTTCTTCAACATCATCTTTCATTACTTTTGTTACAGCCGCAATAGAATCGTTTCCTTTAAGGTTAATTAATTTAACACCCTGAGTTGCACGCCCCATTACTCTTAAATCCTCAACTGCCATACGAATTGTAAGACCTGATTTGTTTATAATCATTAAATCATCATTATCGGTAACAGAATTTATAGATATCAATTGACCTGTTTTTTCGGTAATATTTAATGTTTTCACACCTTTTCCACCACGGTTTGTGATTCTGTATTCATCAAGAGATGAGCGTTTTCCATACCCTTTTTCGGCAACTACCAAAATTTCACTGTTCATATCGTTAACGGCAACTAATCCAATAACTTCATCGTTCTCATCTTTCAATCGAATTCCACGCACTCCAGATGCTGTTCTTCCCATTGGTCGGGTTTTGGTTTCTTCAAATCGTAATAATTTTCCTGATTTAACAGCAATAACTATTTGAGAATTTCCATCAGTTAACTCTGCTCCAAGCAGTTCGTCACCTTCTTTGATAGTTATCGCAGCAACTCCATTAATTCTTGGTTTTGAATATTTATCTAATGAGGTTTTTTTAACTTGCCCTTGTTTGGTGACCATAATCAAGTTATGACTCATTGTATATTCTTTATCTTTCAAATCTTGTGTACAAATAAATGCTTTTACTTTATCGTCAGATTCGATATTGATAAGATTTTGTAAAGCTCTTCCTTTAGCAGTTTTTGACCCTTCCGGAATTTCATAAACCCTCATCCAAAAACATTTTCCTTTTTGAGTAAAAAACATCATATATTGATGATTCGTAGCTACAAACATATGTTCTAAGAAATCTGCGTCACGTGTTCCAGCTGATTTTTGACCTACTCCACCACGGTTTTGGGTTTTGTATTCTGTTAAATTAGTACGCTTAATATAACCTGCATGGGAAATTGTAATGACTACATTTTCATCTGCAATTAAATCCTCAATACTTACGTCTCCACCATTCAGTTCAATCAAAGAACGACGTGTATCACCATATTTATCTCTAATTTCTACTAACTCTTCTTTAATTAAATTAGTTCTTAAATTGACATCAGCAAGTAAAGCTTTTAAATGTTCAATTAACTTCATAATTTCTTCATATTCAGCTCTTAACTTGTCCTGCTCAAGACCAGTTAATTGCCTCAAACGCATTTCTACTATTGCACGAGCCTGAATATCAGATAATTTGAAACGTTCTATTAATTTTTCTCGAGCTTGTTCAGTATTTGACGAAGATCTGATTAACGCAATAACTTCATCTATATTATCAGATGCAATGATTAAACCCTCAAGAATATGGGCTCTTTCTTCGGCTTTTCTTAATTCGAATTGCGTTCTACGCGTTACAACATCGTGGCGGTGTTCGATAAAATAGTGAATCATATCTTTGAGATTCAACATTTGCGGACGACCTTTTACTAATGCAATATTGTTTACAGAAAATGATGATTGAAGTTGTGTAAATTTGAATAAAGTGTTAAGAACAACATTTGGGGTAGCATCACGCTTCAAGATATAAACAATTCTCATTCCGTTTCTGTCAGATTCGTCCCGTATATTGGCAATTCCTTCTATTTTTTTATCATTAACCAAGTCGGCAGTTCGCTTTATCATATCGGCTTTATTGACCTGATATGGAATTTCAGTTACGATAATTGATTCTCGGCCATCGACCTCTTCAAAACCAACTTTAGCACGCATCACTATTCGACCACGACCTGTTTTAAAAGCTTCGCGAACGCCTTCGTAACCATAAATAGTTCCTCCAGTTGGAAAGTCTGGCGCTTTAATATGTGTCATTAACTCCTCAATCTCGATATCATTATTGTCAAGATAGGCTAATGTTCCGTTGATAACCTCGGTAATATTGTGCGGAGGCATATTGGTTGCCATTCCTACTGCGATTCCGGTTGCTCCATTAATTAACAAAGTTGGAACCCGGGTTGGCATTACAGTCGGTTCATATAGCGTGTCATCAAAATTTAATTTAAAATCAACTGTTTCTTTTTCGATATCTGCCATAATATCTTCTGATATTTTGCGCATTCTAGCTTCAGTATATCGCATTGCTGCAGGACTATCACCATCGACAGAACCAAAATTACCTTGACCATCTATCAAAAGATAACGCATTGACCATTCTTGTGCCATACGAACCATTGCATCATAAACTGATGTATCGCCGTGCGGATGATACTTTCCTAGTACTTCTCCAACAATTCTGGCAGATTTTTTATGCGCCTTATTAGAAAAAACGCCTAAGTCATACATTCCGTATAATACTCGTCGGTGCACTGGTTTCAAGCCATCGCGCACATCTGGTAGTGCTCTTGAGACAATAACCGACATCGAATAATCGATGTAAGCTGTTTTCATTTCGTCTTCAATGTTAATAGGAATTAACTTTTCTCCGTCAGACATAATATGTATTTAAAATTAATGTTTATTTTGAATTAAAAAATCTTGCTAATATAATATTTTCAACGAACATTTCAAAGTAAATTTATTGTAAATTTTGAATGATTTATTAACACTAATCAAAGTTTTTTAGATTCTAAATTTTACAGATTTTTAACTTTTTTTTCTCTAAATAATGTCGTCTATTAGCTGACAATTATTTACTAGGAACGATTTTTGTTTTAATTAAATAAATTTATTATTTTTACAATATAAACTATACATAATATATATGGACGATAATTTTTCACCAAGAGTCAAGGAGGTAATAGCATTTAGTAAGGATGAAGCAATGCGTTTGGGGCACGATTTTATTGGTACCGAACACCTAATGCTAGGTATTTTAAAAGACGGAGATGGTAAAGCAATTGGTATTTTAAATCAATTAGACATTGATTTGGATTATTTGCGAAGAAAAGTAGAAGTTTTGAGCCCTGCCAATGCCAATCCGCTGGTAATTATAGAAAAAAGAAACCTACATTTAACCCGTCAGGCGGAACGTGCATTGAAAACAACTTTTTTAGAAGCCAAAGTTTTTAAAAGTACCTCCATAAGCACAGCTCATTTGCTTTTGTGTATTCTCAGAAACGAAAACGATCCTACAACCAAGCTATTAAACAAGATGAAAATCGATTACGAAATAGCCAAACAACAATATATAAATATGACCCCAGCCGAAGAAAAATTTACAGAAAACACACCAAAAAATGAAGCCTTTGACGACGATTCAAGACAAGATGACAGTCTTCGAGGCGATAATTTTAATAATCCTGCCAATAAGACTAATAAAAAATCAAAAACTCCCGTGCTTGATAACTTTGGAAGAGATTTAACAGAAATGGCTGAAGAAGGAAAATTAGATCCTGTTGTTGGTCGTGAAAAAGAAATCGAAAGAGTTTCACAAATTTTAAGTCGTCGTAAAAAAAATAATCCATTATTGATTGGAGAACCTGGTGTAGGAAAATCTGCAATTGCTGAAGGTTTGGCACTAAGAATTATTCAAAAGAAAGTATCTAGAATATTGTTCAACAAACGTGTTGTTACTTTAGATTTGGCAAGCTTGGTAGCTGGAACAAAATACCGTGGACAATTTGAAGAGCGCATGAAAGCTGTTATGAATGAGCTTGAAAAAAACACGGATATTATACTTTTCATTGACGAAATTCACACTATTGTTGGAGCTGGAGGTGCAACTGGTTCACTTGATGCATCAAATATGTTTAAACCTGCACTAGCTCGTGGCGAAATTCAATGTATTGGTGCGACAACACTTGATGAATACAGACAGTATATAGAAAAAGATGGTGCACTTGAACGACGCTTCCAAAAAGTAATTGTTGAGCCAACATCAGTTGAAGAAACAATAACAATTTTGAATAACATAAAGGACAAATATGAAGACCACCACAACGTTACGTATAGCGAAGAAGCAATTGAAGCTTGTGTGAAATTGACTGACAGGTACATGTCAGACAGATTCTTACCAGACAAAGCAATCGATGCTTTGGACGAAGCAGGTTCTAGAGTCCATATTACCAACATTGATGTTCCGAAACAAATTTTAGAATTGGAACGTTTACTTGAAGAGGTTCGCGAAAACAAAAATTCTGTTGTCAAAAAACAAAAATATGAAGAAGCAGCAAGACTTCGTGACGATGAAAAACGTTTAGAAAAAGACCTTGCAATAGCACAAGAACAATGGGAAGAAGATGCAAAAAATAATAGAGTTTTAGTTACTGAAGACAATGTTGCTGATGTAGTATCGATGATGACTGGTATTCCAGTAAATCGTATCGCACAAACAGAAAGTAACAAGTTAGCTAAACTACCCGAACTAATTCAAGGTAAGGTGATTGGACAAAATGATGCTGTAATGAAAATTGCAAAATCAATTCAAAGAAACCGAGCTGGTTTGAAAGATCCAAACCGACCAATAGGATCCTTTATTTTCTTAGGTCAAACTGGTGTTGGAAAAACCCAATTAGCAAAAGTGCTCGCAAAAGAATTATTCGATTCTGAAGATGCTTTAATTCGTATTGACATGAGTGAATATATGGAGAAATTCTCTATTTCGCGATTAGTTGGTGCACCTCCGGGTTATGTTGGTTATGAAGAAGGTGGACAACTTACTGAAAAAGTACGACGAAAACCTTATTGTGTGGTACTTCTGGACGAAATCGAAAAAGCACATCCTGATGTTTTCAATATGATGTTGCAAGTACTTGACGATGGCTTTATGACCGATAGTTTGGGACGAAAAATCGATTTCAAGAATACTATCATTATAATGACTTCAAACATAGGCGCCCGACAATTAAAAGATTTTGGACAAGGTGTAGGTTTTGGTACAGCTACGAGAGTGGATAACGCTGCTGAAAATTCAAAAAGTATTATTGAAAATGCTTTAAAGAAAACTTTTGCACCAGAATTTTTGAATAGAATTGACGATGTAATTGTGTTTGATGCGCTTGAAAAAGAAGATATTAACAAAATAATTGAAATTGAATTATTTAAATTGTTCAAACGTGTAAAGGAATTGGGTTATTCGTTAAGTTTATCTGACAAAGCAAAAGCATTTGTAGCCGAAAAGGGATTCGACAAACAATTTGGCGCTAGACCATTAAAACGTGCAATTCAAAAATATGTTGAGGATGCTTTGGCAGAAGAAATAATTAAATCCAAAATCACGATTGGAGATGAAATCTTTATGGATTATGAAGAAAACGCATTAGAATTGTTAGTTACTATTCAGAAAAAAATGGAAGAACCAACAAATTAAAATTAATAAAATATTATTTACAACCCCGTTACGTTTTCTTAACCTAACGGGGTTATTTTTTTTATAAAAATGTAAAAATTTACCAAAACAATTATTTACATTTGGTTTATTATTAAACAATACATAATATGTTGCAAAATAAAGTAATTCTTGGCTCTGAAGAGTGGTGTTCTTTTCCAGAATTAAGTATTCCAACTATAAAAGCTCGTGTAGATTCTGGCGCAAAAACATCAGCGTTGCATGCCATAAATATAGCTCCATTTATAAAAAATGACCAAAATTGGGTCAAATTTGATATTAATCCAATTCAAAATAACCTCAAAACAGTCATCCATTGCGAAGCACCTTTGGTAGACAAACGCATTGTAAAAAGTTCATCTGGTTTTAGAGAACAACGTTATGTAATTAGTTCAAATTTAAAAATTGGTAACGATTCTTGGACAATCGAAATGACATTGACCAACCGCGATTCAATGGGTTTTAGAATGCTTTTGGGTCGAGAAGCAATGTCGGGCCGGGTTTTAGTCGATCCAGAACAAAAATATTTGTTGGGCGAACCCACGACAGAAAATCTAAAAACATTTTATCAAAATGCCGAAGAAACTAAAAAAGGTTTGCGAATTGGTCTTTTGGCAAGCAATCCAGAATTATATAGTAACAAACGAATTATGGAAGCGGGAGCTATTCGTGGACATGAAATGCACTTTCTGAATATCAAAGAATGTTACATGAAACTTGATGCTACTACTCCAGAAATTCATTATCGTGGTGGTAGAGTTCTTGATAATTTTGATGCAATTATTCCAAGAATTCGACCAAGTATCACTTTCTATGGTTGTGCTTTAACAAGACAATTCGAAGCTTTAAAAGTTTTTTGTTTGAATTCAGCAGCTGCAATCACACAATCGAGAGATAAATTATTTTCGTTGCAATTGTTATTGAATCATGGTGTCGAAATTCCAACAACGGGTTTTGCAAATTCGCCATTAGACACTGACGATTTAATAAAAATGGTTGGTGGATCTCCATTAATTGTAAAATTATTGGAAGGCACGCAGGGAAAAGGTGTTGTTCTAGCAGAAACCAAAAAAGCAGCTGAATCGGTAATAAACGCTTTCAAAAGCTTGAATGTTAATATTTTAGTTCAAGAATTTATTAAAGAAGCCAACGGGAAAGATTTAAGATTATTTGTCATTGATGGCAAAGTTGTTGCAACAATTCAACGCGAAGCATTACCAGGAGAATTTAGAGCAAATATTCATTTAGGCGGAACAGCATCTGTTATAAAACCTACTGCCGAAGAAAAGAAAATTGCAATAAAAGCTACCAAAGCAATGGATTTGAAAGTAGCTGGTGTAGATATTATTCGTTCAACCAAAGGGCCACTTTTATTAGAAGTTAACTCTTCACCAGGATTAGAAGGTATTGAAGGAGCAACTAACAAGGACATTGCAGGAGAAATGATTGCTGCTATTGAGAAAAATTTTAAAAATAGATAATTTCACAATTTAAATTCAAATACTGAAAAATTATTAATTATTCAAAAAACAATTTCATTTTTTATTCAATTCGTAAAAATTATATTTTTAACTTTTATTATAAATTTTTATTATAATATTTAACAATTTGTTTTTAGTTTCGTATAAAAATTAAAAGTGAAAGTAGGAATAGACAGTAGATCTTTTGTCGTACCAAAAATACATTTGCCAATAAAAACCTTGGCGAAAAACCGAAATATTGAACCAAAAAAGTTAACAAACGGTCTTAGTTTGACCAAAATGAATTTTTTAGACGTGCATCAAGATGCAGTAACATTGGCAGCTAATGCGGTTTTGAAACTTATAAATCAAGAAAATCTTAATCCAAAAGAAATTACTAGAATATACGTTGGAACTGAATCTTCTGTTGATCGCTCTAAACCAATTGGTTCTCCTGTAATCACGCTTTTAGAATCCGTTTTTGGGGCTGGTAGTTTTAGAAAAAATAAACCTTTTTGAAACAATTGACAATAGTCACGAAATTGATTTTATGACTTATGAACAACTCCATAAAAAGCAACAACAATTATCGATTATTGTAGCAAAAAATGAATTTGTACTAGATTTTATCGAAAATAAGAATCCTGTTTTGGTTGGAGCCAGATATTATTTATTCAAGAAATAAAATTTAATAAAATTTAAGATTAATTATTGGTTTTTTAGTTTAGTTATAATTGTCATAATTTCATTAAATAGTTATATTTGAACAAATTATCCCCAAATATTTTTTTATGAAAAAATCATTTTTTTTGCTTTCTGTATTAATACTTTCTAGCTGTGTTTCTGTTAAAAGTCACAATAATAAATTAAATAATTTGATTGCTGTCGAAGACTTAAAATCGGATGTTGACTTGGCATATCAAAAACTAAAAGATTTGCACCCAAAATTATATTGGTACATTTCTCAAGAAAAATTGACCTATAAATTTGATAGTTTAAAAAGTACTATTACAAAACCGCTTACCAGTTTTGAATTTTACAAAAAGTTAGCACCAGTTATTGGTGAAGTTCGCGAAGGTCATGTTTTTTTGTATCCAATGACAAAAAAAATGACTAAAAAAGAAACCAAAGCTTTAATTAAAAAAGGTGTTGGTCCAATTTCTCAATTTGAATTTGAGCTTTTTGACAATAAAATGTATGTCGTAAAAAATAAATCTTATGACAAATCTATTAAAGTTGGTTCAGAAGTAGTTGAAATAAACGGTAAGAAAACAGATGAATATTTAAAAGATTACAATCCGTTGCTTGCATCAGACGGTTATAATACTACATTTAAAACCAATAAATTACCTAAAAATTTTGGAAGATTTTTTGCTTATGAAAACGGTGTTATAGACAGTGTTAAATATGCTTTTAAACAAAATGATTCTATAAAAAGAGTTACAATTTTTAGAAAAATTGTGGATACAGTTGGTACGGAAAAACAAAAAAAGAAAATTTTGACAGATTTGCAAAAACGAGTCAATAAAGAAAAAGCCAAAGCATTAAAAATTAAAAAAAATGTAGAGGGTTTTGATAAAGAAACCAAGGAATACC
This sequence comes from Bacteroidota bacterium, assembly GCA_043769905.1. Taxonomy (GTDB): domain Bacteria; phylum Bacteroidota; class Bacteroidia; order Flavobacteriales; family Flavobacteriaceae; genus Flavobacterium. Next base: position 16,024 of record JAYVIW010000014.1, on the reverse strand, counting down.
GCAGAAATTTAAAGTTCATTGAAAAAGATAGTTCAGTTGCAATTATAAAAATAAGAGGTTTTTCTATTGGAAGTTACAAGAAATTTTATAAACAAAGTTTTAAAAAAATTCAAGACTATAAATCAAAAACGTTAATTATCGATTTAAGAAATAACGGTGGTGGACGATTATCAGAAATTAATAATTTGTACCGTTATTTATCAGAAAAAGAATTTCATTTTGTTGACGATGCACAACTAGCCAGCAAAACCAGTCTTATGAAAATGGATTATCTAAAAGGAAGTTGGTATTGGTTGCCGTTTAAAATTGTTGCAGCACCCATTTCTTATTCTATAATGTATTTAGTTTCTTCAAAAAAAGAAGATGGAAATTATTATATAAAATCAAGCAAAAAGCCAGATGAAGTTGAAGAAACCGCTTTTAAAGGTAAAATTTATGTTTTGATAAATGGAGGTAGTTTTTCGGCAGCAAGTATTATCTCATCAAACTTAAATGGTTCAAAACGTGCTTATTTTGTTGGAGAAGAAACAGGTGGCGCCTTTAACGGAACAGTTGCGGGTATGATGCCTTTAGAAAAAATAAAAAATTCAAATTTAAAATTGAGACTAGGTTTAATAAGTTGTATTCCTTTTCATAAAACTGAAAAAGAAGGTCGAGGCATTTTTCCTGATAAAGAAATTATTCCGACTTTGCAAGATCGAATAGATGGAAAAGATCCTGAAATGGACTGGGTTTTGAGTGAAATTAGGAAATAGTTCTTAAAAAAATTTAAGACTTCAGTTGCCAATTAAAAAAGTTTCAATTTATTGAGACTTTTTTTTATAAACTAAAAACTGAAAGTTACTCTTCTACTTTCTTCACTACTTTTCTTGCAATTTCGATTTTAAACTTTTTACCTTTCATTTTTTCTTCACGAATATTTTTTAATAAATCCTGAACTTTATTGAATTTCACCGCTGCAAATGAAATAAAGTCTTTGACTTCTATTAATCCCAAATCGGATTTTTCAAGTTTTCCTTTTTGAGAAAAGAAACCCACAATATCAATTTTATTCAATTTGTTTTTTTTACCTCCAGAAATATAAACCGTCTGAAATTGAGGTGGTTTTGGCAAATTTGTCGCATTTTCGATTGTAAGAATCTTCATTCCATAATCAATATAATCTAATTTTTTTTCGGTTTCATTGTAAATAATGTATGCCATTCCAGATGACAACATTCTAGCTGTTCGACCATTACGATGCGTAAATTCATCTTCTTTAGAAGGCAAATGATAGTGAATAACATGTTTCATTTCTGGAATATCCAGTCCACGAGCAGCCAAATCGGTTGTGATTAAATAAGAAACACTTCCGTTTCTGAATTGAATCAAAGCGCGTTCTCGTTCATCTTGATCCATTCCACCATGGTAATAAGTGCTATAAATTCCTTTTTCGCTAAGTGCGTCACTAATTCTTTCGGCGGCATTGCGATGGTTACAAAAAACAATTGCTGATTCTGATTTCAACGAACAAATTAGGTGAAACAAACTTCCTATTTTGTCTTTTTCTTTTGAAATAATCAATTTTGTTGAAAGATTTGATTGCCCTATTTCATTAGGTATATAATCCAAAACCGTTGGATTGATAACTCGAGTATATTTTGGAATTTCAATATCCGATGTTGCCGAAACCAAAACTCGTTTATTTAATATGGTTAATTTTCCAATAATAAACGACATTTGTTCATGAAAACCCAGTTGCAACGATTTGTCGAACTCATCTAGAATTAATGTTTGAATTTTGTCAATTCGAAAAGTGCCACGATCAATATGATCAGCAATTCTGCCAGGAGTTCCTATCAATACGGCTGGCGGATTACTTAAATTTTTAATTTCTGTATCGATGGAATGTCCACCATAACAAACATTTACTTTGTAATCAGTTCCCATTTTTTTCCAAACTTGTTCGATTTGTAAACCTAATTCTCTTGAGGGAACCAAAATTAATGTTTGCACAGATAATATTTCAGGTTGCAACATTTCTAAAATTGGCAATAAAAAAGCCAAAGTTTTTCCAGAGCCTGTTGGCGAAAGCAATAATACATTACTATCGTTCAGAATAGTTTCTTGTGCAGCAATTTGCATTTCATTGAGGTTTTCAATGCCTAAATTGCCTAAAATGTTGTTGGAATTTGTACTATTAGTATTCATTTTGCAAATGTAATTAAAAAATTAGTTTGCATAGAAAGAATTAAAATTATCAATAAATATTTATTCAAATAATAGCTTTATATTTTCATAAGAATTATGCAATGCTTGTTGAACCTCTTCAGGATCAAGCCAAACTGCTTTCTCGATTCCTTCCTCAATTTGCCCTTTCGGTATGCCATCAAAAGTAGAATGCATTTCGAACCAATTCGTAATTTTTAGTTTAAAAATACCGTTTCGTTTAAAAACATGATAGGTTTTTTGAAGTTTTTTAGTAATAGTAAGTTCTCCCACTCCAGTTTCTTCCTCAACTTCACGCATTGCAGTAGCTTCAATTTCTTCGCCTTTTTCGTTACCCCCTTTTGGTAAATCCCATTTTCCGTCTCTTAAAATAAACAAAACTTGACCTTTGGAGTTATAAACCAAACCTCCACCAGCCTTGGAAACTGGTATTTTAGACTTCAAAACTCGCAAAATCTCGGCTTCATCAGGATAATAAAGGTAAGCTTTTTGAATTTTATTTTGATATATTTTATTAATAAGATTCTCGATATCAACACTTTCAAGCAAAAACAACTGAAAATCGGTTTCTTTACTGATTTCATTAGTTAAAAAAAGAGGCTTATCATTGACAAAAACTTTATACATTTGCAGTATGATATTTAATAAAGACACAGCCGAAAAAACAGCCGAATTGCTTTTGCAAATAAATGCAATTAAATTGAATCCATCAACACCTTTTTTATGGGCAAGCGGTTGGAAATCTCCTATTTATTGCGACAATCGTCTAACACTCTCATTTCCAGTAATTAGAAATTACGTTCGTGATGAATTTTCCAAAAATATCGAAAAAAAATTTGGAAAACCAGATGTTATTGCTGGAGTTGCGACCGGAGCAATCGGTATTGGTGTTTTGGTTGCCGAAAGTTTAGGTTTACCATTTGTATATGTGCGACCTGAAGCCAAAAAACACGGTCGTCAAAACCAAGTCGAAGGTTTATTGCAAAGTGGTCAAAATGTTGTTGTTGTAGAAGATTTGATCAGCACAGGAAATAGCAGTTTAATGGCTGTTGAAGCTTTGCGAAATGAAGGAGCAAACATTAAAGGGATGGCTGCAATATTTAGTTATGGTTTTGATATTGCTGATAAAAATTTTAAAAATGCAAATGTTGATCTATTTACATTATCTGATTATAATAATTTATTGAAATTGGCAGTTGAAAAAATGTTTATTACAGATAAAGAAAAAGAGACATTGTCAAAATGGAGAGAAAATCCATCTGAATGGAGTATTTAAAGTATTAAAGGCTAAAAATAAAAATACAGCATATATCAAGAAATAATAAAATATGAACCTAGAAAGCCCAAAAGTAAGTTTAGAAAAATCGGCTCAATATATGTTTGAAGCATTATGTGATGTTAAAAATTACGAAAAATTAATGCCCGAAAATATTGCCAAATTCGAAGTTACAAGTGAAGATTCTTTTATTTTTGGATTATCTGGAATGCCAGAAATAAAATTAAAAATGAAAGAAAAAAATGCAAATAACCAAGTCGTTTTGGGTGCAGCAAGTGAAAAATTACCTTTTACTTTGATAGCAAATATAGAAATGGTGTCTGCAAACAAATCAGCAGTTCAATTGCTTTTTGAAGGTGATTTTAATGCTATGATGGCTATGATGATAAAAGGTCCAATTAATAAATTTCTTGAAAATTTAACAGGAAATATGCATAAATTATAAAATTACTTTTGGAGAATTATATTTATTTTTATTCAAAATTCATAAAAAAATCCAGCAGTTTACCGGAATTCTTTTATAAATAATCAGTACGACAGTTTTTTTGCTTCATTCCAAAACACGTCCATTTCAGTTAATGTCATATCCATCAATGGTTTACCAATTTCATTAGCTTTTGATTCTAGATACTGAAAACGTTTTATAAATTTTTTGTTGGTTCGTTCTAATGCGCTTTCGGGATCAATATTCAAAAATCTTGCATAATTTATCATCGAAAATAGAACATCTCCAAATTCAGCTTCAATATTTTCTTGATGTCCCGCTTCAATTTCTAATTTCAATTCTTGTATTTCTTCTTGAACTTTATCCCAAACCTGACTTGGTTCGTCCCAATCAAAACCAACTCCTTTGGCTTTTTCTTGAATGCGACTAGCTTTTACTAATGCTGGCAAACTAGCAGGAACGCCTTCTAAAACTGATTTTTTGCCTTCTTTAAGTTTTAATTTTTCCCAGTTTTGTTTTACTTCTTCTTCGTCTTTCACAACAACATTACTATAAATATGTGGGTGTCGATGAATTAATTTATCGCAAATTTCGTTGCAAACATCAGCGATATCAAAATCGTTGGTTTCACTACCTATTTTGGCATAAAAAACAATGTGCAGCATTAAATCACCTAATTCTTTTTTTACTTCTTCAAGATTATTATCCAAAATGGCATCGCCTAATTCATATGTTTCTTCTATTGTCAAATGTCTTAACGACTGTATTGTTTGTTTCATGTCCCAAGGGCATTTTTCGCGCAATTCGTCCATGATTGTAAGTAGTCTGTCGAAAGATTGTAATTGTAATGGTCTATTTTTCATTTTACGATGGGGATTTTTTCACTTATATATCAAAAATAAGAAATCCTATTACGAAAACGCAATAGGACTTAAAATATTTTACTAGTAATATTATACTTTTGTGGCTTTGGCTTTCTTTGTTAGTGCCTTCAATTCTTCAACTACAGCTTCTTTAATTGCCTCTGCATTTTCATTAACTGATTCCTCTATTGTTACTAAACCTTTTGCTTGTAACATATTGTACCATTTTAGAATTTTTTTAATATCTGATGCATAAACTCTTTCTTGATCATAATCAGGTAATATTTCTTTAAAATAATCTTCAAGAACATCGTTACTTTCTTTATCTGAAATTGTTGGTTCGCTATTTTGTTTTTTAGCGATCGCAAGCATTACATCCAATAATGGTTTTTCGGCATCGTATGTATAAACCGAGATTTCCGATAATAAACTTACGTTGCTTTTCATACCAACGGTAATTCTTTTTCCGTCAAGAAAAGATTCAGCTACAAAACCTGTACGTGTTTGAACTTTCAATGCATATAATCCTGGTTTTCCTGAAATTGCTAAAATTTTTTCTAAATTCATTTTTTAAATTTATATGTTTTATAGTTATTTTTTTTTTAAGTTAACACAATTGAATTTTGTTGTGAAAAACTATTTTACCTCGCTTTTTTGTTGCAAAACTTCATTCTATAATCTGGTCTTGCTTTTCCGTCCATAATATTGGCCAACTTCTTTTTTACTAGTTGTTTTTTTAATGATGAAATCAAATCTGTAAATAAAATTCCTTCAATATGGTCGTATTCATGCTGAATAACTCTCGCTATCAAACCATCATACACGTCGATATGCTTGTTAAATTGTTCATCATAATATTCTATTGTAATTTTTTCATGTCGGTAAACATCTTCCCTTACATCTGGAATACTCAAACATCCTTCATTAAAACCCCATTCTTCGCCTTCTTCGACAATCATTTTGGCATTAATGAAAGTTTTTTTGAATGATTTAAGCAATACTTTTTCATCGTCAGACAGATTTTCGCTTTCACTAAATGGCTCTGTATCAACAATAAAAAGTCTAATTGCCAAGCCAATTTGTGGTGCTGCCAAACCTATTCCGCATGCGTTGTACATGGTGTCGTACATATTGCCAATTAATTCTTTTAGATTTGGATAGTCTCTGGTCAGCTCCTCACCTATTTTTCTCAATACTGGATCACCGTAACCGATTATTGGTAAAATCATTTTGTTAATTGTATTCTAGATTTTGCATTTATTATCAATAATGACAACAATAAGTACACAAAATCTTATTTATTATTTTTTGCAAAAGTAAATAAAATTAACAACAATTAATAAGTGAAGTTAATATTAATGCTTTTTTAAGTTTTTTCAAATCTATTTTACGGTTCTTATATAATCTTGAAGCATAATTGTTGCTGCAATTTCATCAATTAAGGCTTTGTTCTTGCGTTGTTTTTTTTTCATTCCGCTATAAATCATTGATTGAAAGGCCATTTTGGATGTAAATCTTTCATCAACTCTAACAATCTTCATTTCAGGAAAATGGTTTGTAAAATGGGTTACAAAACCTTTAATCATTGCTGCACTTTCTGATGGGTTTCCATTCATTTGCTTAGGTTCGCCAATGATAACTGCTTCGACATTTTCTTTAGAAAAATAATCTTGAAGAAATGTAATTGCTTCAGATGATGCAATAGTCGTTAATCCCGATGCAATAATCTGAAAATCATCTGTAACTGCTATTCCTGTTCGTTTTTGACCGTAATCTATTGCTAAAATTCTCGACATTATAACTCGTTGTTTAGTGTTTTACTAGCCGAAAACAGTTAATAATTTAGTTGAATTTAATTTTTAGAAATATTGTTGCTAAGATCGATGATTAATCATTGTTCTCAATTTGCTTGTAGGCATCAATTACTTTTTTGACTAACCTGTGTCTCACAATGTCCTTGTCGTCTAGATATATAATGCCAATTCCCTCAATATCTTTTAATACTAAAAGTGCTTCTTTGAGTCCCGAAATTGTTCGTCTTGGCAAATCAACTTGTCCAGGGTCGCCCGTAATCATAAATTTGGCACTTTTTCCCATTCGTGTTAAAAACATTTTCATTTGCGAGTGCGTTGTGTTTTGTGCTTCGTCTAGAATTACAAATGCATTATCTAGTGTACGACCACGCATAAATGCAAGCGGTGCAATTTGAATAATGCCTTTTAGAATATAATCTTCGAGTTTTTCATTGGGTAACATGTCTCTCAAAGCATCATAAAGCGGTTGCATGTATGGGTCGAGTTTTTCTTTCATATCTCCAGGTAAAAAACCCAGATTTTCCCCGGCTTCAACGGCTGGTCTTGTAAGAATTATTTTTTTTATTGTTTTTTCTTTCAATGCTTTAACCGCCATGGCAACACCCGTGTAAGTTTTGCCTGTTCCTGCCGGTCCGACTGCAAAAACCATATCACATTTATTGATTGTATCAACCAACAGTTGCTGATTTGGCGTCATTGCTTTGATGATTTTTCCACCAACACCATGCACCAATATTCGGTCGTGGTCTGCCATTTTCTGAACTTCGCGAAAATCAGTCAAAATAACTCTTTCAATTACGTTGTTGTCAATATTGTTGTATCGAGAAAAATGTAGCATCAGTCTTTGAAAGCGAGTTTCAAATTCATTTAGTTCCTCTTTTTCACCAAAAACTTTAAGGGTGGTGCCTCGAGCTACAATCTTTAACTTTGGGTAATACTTTTTAATTGTTTCAAGATGCATGTCTTGAGCACCCCAAAAATCTTTTGGTGCGATGTCTGTTAACTCGATAGTTCTTTCGTTCAAATGAATTTTATTTATTAGTTAAATGATAATTTTAATCCTAAACCAGCATTATTTGCAGTTATTTCTAATTTTTCGTGATAGCCTATTTTTTTATTATTGTTATAACCATCAATAGCATTTTTTATTTTTTTTGAATAACCCAATTTAATTGGAACTCCGACCGCAATAGAACCAATACCAATGGCTGATAGCATTTTTGGAAAGGATTTATCTTTTGTAAGACTAATTACCAAATCGGTAAAAATTAATCCTGCACCTGCGATAATGAAAATATTTCCAAGTTTTTTCTTTTTATTTCCGTCGGAATAATCTTTTAATTGTTCAGGATAATTGTACAATATGGTTTTTACTTGTTCGGGTTTTAAAATAGATTTATTTTCATCAAGCACAGATCCATAAGATGTTGTCGTCAACTTTTGTGCTAATAATTGTAAATTAATGAATAAAACGAATAATAATAAAATTTTCTTTGTCATTTTGTTTTTTGGTTTTAAAAATCTTTATGTAATTATAAAATAATCTAACTTTGTACTTTTCAAATTTACTGAATTAAATCTTTAGTTTTAGCAAAATTTATAAACAATTTTATGTCAATAATTACCCTCACGACAGATTATGGAATTAAAGATCACTTTGTTGGTGCTGTCAAGGGCAAAATATTTTCGTTACTTATTGATGCAAAAATTGTAGATATTTCTCACAATATTTTCCCTTTTAACTTAGCAGAAACAAGTTATATTATTGGAGCTGCATATAGCAGTTTTCCCAACGGAACCATTCACATAATTGGTGTAGATATCATCCAAGATAGAGCAATAAAACACGTAATAATGCTCTGGCAGAATCAGTTTTTCATTTGTGCCAATAACGGAATTTTGTCAATGTTGACCGAAAAAATAAAACCACAAAAAATATATGAAATAAATTCAGATAATTATGCTAGTAACGATTTTTCAGATATTGATCTTTTTGTTCAAGTGGCATGCCATATTGCAAAAGGAGGGTTATTAACCGATATTGGAAAAGAAATATCTGAATTAAAACAAGTTACACAATTTAAAACTACTGTCTCCGAGAATAATAAAATCTTGAAAGGGATTATAATTTACATTGATAATTATGGAAATGCAGTTACAAATATAACAAAAGAAATTTTTCTTGAAGTCGCAAATGGTAGAACTTTTGAAATAAATTTTAAAAATATAAACTTAAAAACCATCTTTGCAAAATATTCGGATATACTTTTACTCAAAGATCAGCCACAAACCTATTATGATGGGCAAAAAATGGCAGTTTTCAATGAAGCTAATTTTTTAGAAATTGCTATGTACAAAAGTAGTCCAACCGCTGGATCGGCCAAAACAATGTTCGGATTTATTTACGGTGACGTTGTTACGATTGAATTTAATGATTAAAAATATGTTAGTAAGAATTGTAAAAATGAGTTTTCACCAAGAAAATATTCCTGCTTTTTTGGATAATTTTGAAAATAATAAAGAGTACATTCGAAATTGCCAAGGAAACCGGTTGTTAGAATTGTATCAAGACAAAAATAATAAATGTCTTTTTTTTACCTATAGTTATTGGGATTCCGAGGATGATTTGAATAATTACAAAAAATCTGAACTTTTTGGAAAAGTTTGGAAATTTACCAAGCCATTGTTTAATGCACCGCCACAAGCATGGTCGGTTGATAAATTAGTTAGTTTGACCTAAAGTTTTTTTAGTTTTATGTTGCCCAACTTGAAACAAAAAAATTGGAATTTTTAAACAAAAAAATATGAAAGCAATACTTCTTCGAGAAATAAAATCGTTTTTTGGTTCGCCAATTGGTTATTTAGTAATAGCCATATTTCTGATTATCAATGGCTTATTTTTATGGGTTTTTGATGGTCAATATAATATTATGAATTCTGGCTTTGCCGATATGACGCCGTTTTTCACGATCTCACCTTGGATCTTGATTTTTTTGATTCCAGCAGTCACTATGAAAAGTTTTTCGGACGAACGTAAACTAGGAACACTTGAACTTTTATTGACCAAACCCCTTAGCATTTGGCAAATAGTGAATGGAAAATTTTTGGGAGCCATGTTGCTTATTTTTATTGCTATAATTCCAACAATTATATATGTTTTTATAATTTCAAGCCTCGGAAACCCTGAAGGAAATATTGATTTGGGTTCGACTCTTGGTTCTTATTTTGGGCTATTTTTCTTGATTGCCAGTTATTCAGCTATCGGAGTTTTTACTTCTACATTATCAGATAACCAAATAGTTGCATTTATAGTATCCGTTTTTTTGTGCTTTATTTTTTATTTTGGATTTCAAGGAATATCAAATTATTTACCCACTATCAATAATTTTGTAGCCGCAATCGGAATGGATTATCACTTTAAATCGATGGGACGAGGTGTAATTGACACACGAGATGTTTTATATTTTTCAAGCATCACATATTTGTTTTTATTATTTACTGTTTATAAATTAAAAGCCGACAAATTATAATGAATAAATCCAATAAAATTCAAAAATTATTACTCATAATCAGTATTGTATTAATTGCCAATTTAGTCGGTAATCAGTTTTTTTATAGGTTTGATTTGACAAATGATCACCGTTATACTTTGTCAGAAACCAGTTTAAATATTGTTGCTAAAGTTGAAGAGCCGTTGTATATTGACGTTTATTTAGAGGGAAATTTTCCAGGAGAATTTCAAAAACTACAAACAGAAACCCAACAATTATTACAAGAATTCAAGACTCAAAATTCTAATATTATTTTTCAATTTATAAATCCCTTAGATGGTGATGATAAAAATTTAGGAAAAGCCAAAGAATTGGTAGGCAAAGGCTTAACTCCTGTTTCGATAACCGTTGATAATCAAGGAAAACAAGAGCAATCGATGGTTTTTCCGTGGGCAATTGCTAGATACAATCAAGCAGAAGTCAAGATTCAATTGCTCAAAAATATGATGGGTGCATCAACAGCCGATAAGGTTGTAAGCTCGGTTCAGCATTTAGAATATGCTTTTTCAAATGCAATAAATACTGTTTCAAATGCCAAACAAAAAAAGATAGCAGTTCTTAAAGGAAACGATGAATTACCCGATATTTTTATGGCCGATTTTATCAAAGAAATTCGCAATAACTATTTCATTGGCATATTTACACTAGATTCAGTTGCCAAAAAACCAATTGAAAGTCTAAACGCTCTAAAAAAATATGATTTGGTAATTGTTGCCAAACCACAAGAAAAATTCTCGGCAGAGGAAAATCAAGTCTTAGACCAGTATATAATAAATGGTGGAAAAACACTTTGGTTTCTTGACATGGTCAATACCGAAATGGACGATTTGAACGAAACTGGAAGCACAATGGCATTTGCAAATGATTTAGATCTAAACGAAATGTTTTTTAAATATGGTATTAGAATTTTACCAGAATTGATTAACGATCAGCAATGTACACCTATTCAACTAGCCACTGGAGAACCAGGAAGCAAAACTGAATACCAGCAATATCCTTGGAAAATGTCACCTTTTATTTATCCTGAAAGTAACCACCCGATTGTAAAAAATTTAGACGGAATTAAATTTGAATTTTGCAACCCAATTGAATTATTAAAAAACAAAATCAATAAAACCGTTCTTTTACAATCGTCATTAAATTCAAGGACTGTTGGGACACCAGCACAAATAAATTTGAGTTTGGTTGAAGAAAAATCAAATCCTTCAGAATATTTTAACAAAGGAAACTATCCTGTAGCTGTTTTATTAGAAGGTAAATTTAACTCGATGTTCGAAAATCGAATTTTACCATTTGATGATAAAAATTTTATTAAAACAAGTAGTGTTCCAAATAAAATGATTATAATATCTGATGGTGATGTCATTAAAAATCAATTAGACAAAGATGGAAGTCCACTAGAATTAGGTTTTGATAAATGGACCAAAAATGTTTATGGAAACAAAGAATTTGTAATGAATAGTGTCAATTATTTGTTAGACGACAATGGATTAATCAATATAAGAAGCAAAGATGTAAACATTCCGTTACTTGACAAAGAAAAAGTATTTGATAATTATACTAAAAATCAGTTTATAGCTTTGGTGGTACCACTGTTGGTTTTGGCAATTTTCGGACTACTATTCACCTATTTGAGAAAGAAAAAATATGCTATATAAAATTTTGGGTTTAACCAAGTTTAATATATATTTGCATTCCGTAATATTTAAAAAATATTTACCAATTAACAAAACAACATTATGAAATTTATTGTATCAAGTTCGTACTTATTGAAGCAATTGCAAGTGCTAGGAAGTGTTATAAATAGCAGTAATACTTTGCCAATTTTAGATAATTTTTTGTTCGATTTGAATAAAAAAACACTAACGGTTTCTGCTTCAGATCTTGAAACTACCATGTCTGCAACTTTAGAAATTGAATCTTCAAGCAAAGGAGCCGTTGCTGTACCTGCGAAATTGTTGCTTGAAATTTTAAAAACATTCCCAGAACAACCGCTAACATTTACAGTTGAAGAAAATAATACAATCGAAATAAGTTCCAATTCAGGAAAATATGCTGTTGCATATGCTGCTGCCGAAGAATTTCCAAAATCTGTAAACCTCGATGAACCATCAACAACATTGGTGCCTGCAGATGTTTTAGCAACTGCAATTAGCAAGACAATTTTTGCAGCAGGAAATGATGATTTGCGACCAGTAATGTCAGGTGTTTTCTTTCAGTTTTCTCCAGAAGGATTAACATTTGTGGCAACTGATGCGCACAAGTTGGTAAAATATTCAAGATCTGATGTCAAAGCTACAGAAGTTGCAGATTTTATTATGCCTAAGAAACCATTAAATATTTTGAAAAGTATTCTTGGAAACTCAGATTCTGAAATCAAAATTGAATACAACAACTCTAACGCAACATTTACATTTGACAATTACTTATTAATGTGTAGACTTATTGATGGAAAATATCCAAACTACGAAGCTGTTATTCCAAAAGAAAATCCAAATAAATTGATGATTGATCGTTCTCAATTTTTGAGTTCTGTGCGTCGTGTGGCCATTTTCTCAAACAAAACTACGCACCAAATTCGATTGAAAATTGCTGGAGCTGAATTAAATGTTTCGGCTGAAGATATTGATTATTCTAACAAAGCGGAAGAAAGATTGACTTGTGATTATCAAGGTGATGATTTACAGATTGGTTTTAATTCGAGATTTTTATTAGAAATGCTTAACAATTTACAATCAGATATGATCATGTTAGAAATGTCTTTGCCAAACAGAGCAGGTATTTTAACTCCTGTCGATGGATTAGAAGATGGCGAAAATGTAACCATGTTGGTTATGCCAGTTATGATCAATAATTAATTTTTAAATGCTAGATGAATAGACACTATATTCAAGAATTTTTTGATAAAATATAAATCCAATTTTTTAAGTAAAATTGGATTTTTTTATTTTTTAAAATCAGTAAAAAAAATTGAATCAGTACGTCTGAAGCAAAATATGTATTAAATTTGTAAAATGATTTATAACGATAATATTGTTGCACTAGCAACACCTTCAGGTGCTGGAGCTATTGCAATCATAAGAATTTCTGGAAATAATGCCATAGCAATCGGTGCGTCGATATTTCAATCCATTAAAGGAAAAGATTTATTGAAACAAAAAACGCACACTTTGCATTTAGGACATATTATTGACAATAATAAAACACTTGACGAAGTGTTGGTTTCAATTTTCAAAGGACCAAACTCATATACTGGCGAAGATACAATTGAAATTTCATGTCACGGCTCTACTTACATTCAGCAACAAATTATCCAGTTATTACTCAGAAAAGGTTGCCGAATGGCAAATGCAGGAGAATTTACATTGCGTTCTTTTTTGAACGGAAAAATGGATTTGTCCCAAGCCGAAGCAGTCGCAGATTTAATCTCATCTGATAATGAAGCAAGCCACCAAATAGCAATGCAGCAAATGCGTGGCGGTTTTAGTAACGAATTGGCACAATTGAGGCAAGAATTATTGAATTTTGCCTCGTTAATAGAACTCGAATTGGATTTTGCCGAAGAAGATGTAGCATTTGCCGATAGAACACAATTTAAAGAATTAATAGTTAGGATTGAGTTTGTTCTAAAACGATTAATAGACTCATTCGCAATAGGAAATGTGCTAAAACAAGGAATTCCAGTAGCCATTGTTGGTGAACCAAATGTAGGCAAATCAACACTTTTGAATGCTTTATTGAATGAAGAACGAGCCATTGTTTCAGAAATTGCAGGCACAACACGTGACACCATAGAAGACGAATTGACAATTGGCGGCATAGGCTTTAGGTTTATAGATACCGCAGGAATTCGAGACACAAAAGATGTTATTGAAAATTTGGGAATCAAAAAAACATTTGAGAAAATTGAGCAAGCGCAAGTAATTTTATATTTAATTGATAGTTATGAATTATCTGTTGTTAGCTTAGACAAACTAAAAGTTGAAATTGAAAAAGTAAAAAATCAATTTCCGTTGAAACCAATTATTGTAATTGCCAACAAAATTGATAAAATATCGCTGTCAGAAGTTGAAATTATCAAGCAAAAACTACAAACACACAACTCAAAACTCGTCACTATTTCTGCCAAAAACAATGAAGGAATTGATGAATTAAAAGAAATATTATTGTCATTTATAAATACCGGAGCATTGCGAAATAATGAAACAATAGTCACAAATACAAGACATTACGACTCTTTACTAAAAGCATTAGACGAAATTCAAAAAGTAAAATTTGGACTCGAAACCAATTTATCAAGCGATTTGATGGCCATTGATATTAAAGAAGCATTGTACCATTTCGGAATGATTACTGGCGAAGTTACGAATGATGAATTGTTGGGGAACATTTTTGCTAATTTTTGTATTGGAAAATAACTAACACTTTCTAAACACCATATTTCTACTTAAAATGTGTGATTACCACAGTGTTTACAATGAATTCATAGATGACTTTGTTTACCCTTATATACTATATTTATGTTACTAATTGTGATACTAATTTTGTAAATTAAAGAATTTTAGGGAAGTTTATGCTACCGTAGTCTGTAAACCCTTATTAATATAGAGAAGTTACTTTCTAATTTCATCAATCGATAATTCAATGGTTTTCAATGTAGTAACTTAATAAAATATGTAAATGAGTCATTTAACGATTAAAACAAATTGTATAGTTTGTACCAAAGAATTTACAGCAAAAAGTAGTAAAGGTATCTACTGTTCGTCTTTATGTTTTAAACGAAATTATAGAAGACTTCAAAAACAAAATACTGTTGTAGTTCCAAAAGTAAAAGTAGTTATCACAAAAGAGCATTTAGAGAATAAACATTATTTATCCGTTAAAGAAGCCGTTATCTATTTTGAGATTTCGGAAACTATTTTAAGAAGAAAAATAACGGAAAATAAAGTAAATTACGTTTGTTTAAAAAACAGATTTTTGTTTTTGAAGTCGGATATTCAAAAATTTATCAATTAAGCATTTTTAAATGTTCTGTGAAAAATTTTGTGCTCCCAACAAGCAAACACTTGATTTAATTCATTATTATAAAAAATTTTATTTTGAATTCCTTTTGCTTGAGCCCCCAAAATTTTAGTTAATTTAAAAAATTCTTTCATAGGCATTTTTTCATGTTCTCTTTTAATTATTATAGTCAAACATGGTCTATCATTATAAAACTCATATTTCAGAATTTCGGTTAATCTTTGTATTAGGTCATAGAATACATATTTATCACTAAAATCAGTACTTAAACTGCAACCAGATTCTTCATATAGTTGAGTATATGTTAATATTCTGTGATTTTTTGCATTCTCAATTAGACAATCCCGTAATAATCTATTTATTCCATTCATAATTAGTTGTTTTTGTTTTGTTTCTTTCAAACTCTAATAAGATTTAATTATTACTAATTGTTTCAAATTCAATTAGTAAAGAACTTAAATAAGTGTTAATTTGTAAATTATTTTCAATACAAATTTTCTTTACTTCTTTACAAACCCAAAATAAAAAATGATGTACACTTAATTTACTACTATTTTCATCTTTTATATTTACTACTTCAATTTCAGAAAAAAATTGATATAAATAGTCTCGGCAGATTTCCTTAAACTCTTCATCTTTTGGATAACCGATAATATCAAGTACTACTTCAAAATTATCTACAACCGTTTTATAAATTTTTCCGTTACCTGATTTATCGTGAATTTTATTCAATTGATACTCCTGACGTATGCTGCGACCTATTCTTTGGACAAATATCTTATAAATTAAGATAGGATTTAAATTATTTTTTTAGGTTTCTTGGCTAAAATCGGAGATAACTTTTT
>JAYVIW010000013.1:0-14512 GCA_043769905.1 Bacteroidota bacterium | reverse complement strand
TCCTTCGAGAAAACTCTTCTTGTTCTTGACATAATTTTGCTAATTTAGGGTTTTTAATCCTATCTTAAACTACTGTCTGAATTTTAGGGAGCAGCATAGTTGCGGATAATAACGATGCAGCCAATAAAGATTTAGCTTTCAGAAAAATATTAGATGAAGTAATGTCTAAACAACGAAAAACAGAATTGGATTTGTATCGCTTGTATGCTAAAGATGAAGCATTTAATCAGGCATTTTTAGATACTATGAAACGAATGGTTGGGGTTAATTTGTATTAAAATTGGGTTATTATCAGATATTTTGAGGATCGGGTTGAAATGTAGAATTGTTAATAGTTAAAATCACTGCTCGTCCTCAAAGCCGTTAAATTTAGGGTTTTAGAAAGCATATAACCAAAAAAAATAAATTTTTAAAATTTGGTCACAACGTTGTGACTATTTTTAAAATTTTAAAAATAACTGTCACAAAGAAAATGAGCAAAACCTGATTTTAAATCAATTAATTAAATAAAGCAAGAAAAATAAATTGCTTTGATTATTTAGATGTTTTATTTACTTTTAATAACAATTAGTTTATTGTTTACGGCGTTACGGTAATTTACAAATCAATATCAACCAACCATCAAAATACACAGAAAACTTTTGCATTTTTTAGAAAACTAAGAAAAATGGTTACCAAAAGCACTACAATTAATTGAAATATCGTTCTTAAATGAACGCAATAAAAACAAATTATAAAAATTTAATCAATCAACGAAAAATAATATTAGCACAATAATTAAAATTTTATGTACATTTATAGTTTAGATTTAGATTACTAAACTCTTTTAAATAAAATAATCTACATATTACATTGAAAAATAAAACAGAAATAAAAAACATAAAAAAATAAAAAATGGATTTAATGGGAATGATGGGTAAAATGCAAGAAACCCAGCGCAAAATAGAAGCTACAAAACTTAGATTAGACTCAGTTTTAATAGATGAGCAAAGTGCTGACGGGTTGCTAAAAGTAACATTAACAGCCAATTCGGCTGTAAAAAGCATTTCAATTGATGATGCACTTTTGGAAGACAAAGAACAACTTGAAGACTATTTGATTTTGGTCATGAACAAAGCGCTTTTAAAAGCTGCCAACGTGAACCAAGCTGAACTTGATGCAGTCGCCAAAGTCGATATGCCAATGATTCCTGGAATGGAAGATTTGTTTAAGTAATATGAAACCAACAATAACTATAATCGGGGCAGGAATTTCAGGTTTAACAGCTGCCGTTTATTTGCACCGCAATGGACTCAACATTCAAATTCTTGAAGCCAGCGAAAGAGCCGGCGGTAGAATAAAAACCGATGTAATTGATGGTTTTCGATTAGACAGAGGGTTTCAAGTTTTGTTGACCAATTATCCGGAAACCAAAGCATTACTTGATTACGATAAACTAAATCTTAAACGATTTTTGCCAGGAGCAACTGTGCTTTTTGATGATGGACAGTTCGAAATTGCTGATCCATTTAGGCGACCATCGGCAATTTTGGCAACAATTTTTGCTCCGGTTGGCTCAATTAAAGATAAAATAAATACTTTTTTATTGAAAAATAAATTAGTTAAAATCTCAATTCCTGATATTTTTAAGCAAGCCGAAACAGATACAATTTCTCAATTAAAAAATTACGGTTTTAGTAACAAAATGATTGCTAGGTTTTATAAACCATTTTTCTCGGGAATTTTTCTTGAAAATGATTTGAAAACTTCAAGTAATATGTTCGATTTTGTTATGAAAATGTTTTCAGAAGGCGATGCTGCCATTCCAGAATTGGGCATGGAAGAAATTCCGAAACAATTGGTTGCTATGCTACCCATTAATTCCATTCATTATAACACAAAAGTTGCTGAAATTGATACTCACAAAATTATTTGCGAAAACGGACAAGTTTTTGAAACAGACAAAATAATAATTGCTACCGAAGCAACAGCATTTGCTAAAGATTATATTCCAGAAAGTAAAAAGAATTATAATTCAGTTACCAATTTCTATTTTGAAGCTAAAATTGCCCCAACCCAAAAAGCTGTTGTTGTTTTAAATGCTGCTACAAACAAAAAATGGGTCAACAATTTGACAGTAATGACCAATATTTCTTCTAAATATGCAGCAAATAATAAAATTTTAATTTCAGTTTCTTATAATGGAATTCCAAATATTGAAGATGAGCTGTTGGCAGAAAACATGAAAAATGAACTAAAAAAATGGTATGGCAATCAAGTTTTAGAATGGAAAATGATTAAGACTTATAGCATAAAATATGCATTACCAAATCAAGATTCAGTAAAAAATGAATTGAACCAAAATGAAATTAAAATTAATGAAAATCTATATATTTGTGGAGACCATTTGTTGAACGGCTCCATAAATGCAGCAATGAAATCTGGTCGAGTTGTTTCGGAACTAATAATTAACGAAAATAAACAATAATGGACTTGCAAGACCAATTAAAAAACCTTTTTCCTGACCATGAACCCTCAAATGATGAACCAATTCAGGAAACAGCGCATCAATTATTTATTCAAAAAGAACCCGTAATTTGCAAATTCGAAAAAAGAAAGGGCAAAGCAACAACTATTATTGAGGGTTATGAAGGCGCGGACGAAGATTTTAAAATTTTGGCCAAAGCAATTAAAACAAAACTGAGTGTAGGTGGTACTTTTAAAGAGAATTCAATAATTATTCAAGGTGACTATCGAGACAAAATAATGATAATCTTGAAAGAAAAAGGTTTTAAAACGAAACGAGTTGGCGGCTAGCCTCATTATCCAAAAAGGGGAACTCCAATATTTACAAATAAAAATTATTCATAAATATAAATTTAAAAAACCTATTTACCCCAGTAGGAATTTCCCCTTCGGGGGTTAGGGGGCTAAAATGATACAATCATCAGAATTAATACTCAATCCAGACGGAAGTGTTTATCACTTGAACTTGCTTCCAGAAAATATTGCACATGACATAATTTTTGTTGGTGATCAAAATCGGGTAGAAAAAATCACACAATCATTTGATTCGATTGAATTTTCTGCTCAAAAAAGAGAATTCAAAACCCAAACCGGAACCTTAAACGGCAAACGATTGACAGTCATGTCAACCGGAATTGGACCTGACAATATTGATATTGTAATGAACGAACTCGATGCTTTGGTAAATATTGACTTGAAAACCAGAACGGTAAAAGATAAATTAACATCATTAAACATTATTAGAATAGGCACTTCGGGTGCATTACAAGCCAATATTCCAGTTGATAGTTTTGTAATGTCAAAATTCGGATTGGGATTGGACAACATGCTTCGCTCCTATTTAATAGATAGTATTTCAAATTCTGAAATGGAAGATGCGTTTATAAAACATATAAATTGGGATCCTAAAAAAGGAAAACCCTATGCAATTGCTTGTTCCGAAAAACTCGAAAAATTAATTGAAAGCGAGAAAATGCACAAAGGAATAACGGCTACTTCAGGCGGGTTTTTTGGACCACAAGGTCGAGTTTTAAGATTGAATATTCAAGATGAAAGTCAGAATGATAAAATGGATAGATTCATTTTTCAGGATAATCGAATAACCAATCTTGAAATGGAAACTGCAGCAATATACGGACTTTCGGCACTTTTGGGACATAATGCACTTTCCTTAAATGCCATTATTGCAAACCGTGCATCGGGAACTTTTAGCCAAGATCCTTTCAAAGCAGTTGACGAGTTGATTGCTTATACTTTAGAAAAAATTACAACCTAGAACATTTAGTGTCAAAAGAAATCTATTTAGAAAATACCGCATTTTAAATAAATAAAAATCTAGTAAATATATTCAATTTTTAAACTAGTCTCATTATCATTTTCCAAAAAATGTTGCTCTTTCATCCAATCATCGCAATAAATTTTGCTCATGTATCGAGACCCGTGGTCGGGAAAAAGTGCTACAACATTGCAATCATTATCAAATTCGCCTAATTCGGAATATTGTTTAATTGCTTGAATAACAGCACCTGAAGTATAACCCAAGAACATTCCTTCAATTTTAGTCAACGCTCTTGATGCTATTGCTGCATCTTTATCTGTTACTTTTACAAATTTGTCAATAACATTGAAATTGGTTGCGGATGGAATCATGTTTTTACCTAAACCTTCAATTTTGTATGGATAAATTTCATTTACGTCAACTTCACCAGTTTCATGATACTTTTTCAAAACTGAACCAAAAGCATCAACACCAAGAATTCTAATATTTGGGTTTTTTTCTTTCAAATATTTACCAACTCCAGAAATTGTGCCGCCAGTTCCAGAACAACACACAAAATGTGTAATTTTTCCAGATGTTTGTTCCCAAATTTCTGGGCCAGTAGTTTGGTAATGTGCTTCTATATTCAAATCATTAAAATATTGATTGATGTAAACTGAGCCTGGATTTTCAAAATGCAATTTTTTAGCTACAGAATAATATGATTTTTCATCGTCAACAGCAACAGATGCTGGACAAACGTACACTTTGGCACCCATACTTTTCAGCATGTCAATTTTATCTTTTGATGATTTATCACTTACAGCCAAAATACATTTATAACCCTTAATAATAGCAATCATAGCCAAACTAAAACCTGTATTGCCAGACGTAGTTTCGATAATAGTTTGTCCTTTTGTCAATAACCGTTTTTTTTCTGCTGCTTCAATAATATATAACGCAATTCTATCTTTTGACGAATGTCCCGGATTAAAAGCCTCTACTTTAGCAAAAAAATTACCATTTAAACCTTTAGTAATTTTGTCAATTTTAATGAGTGGCGTGTTTCCAATTAATTCTAATACGTTATTATATGCTTTTATCTCTTCTTTCATATTGATTTTAATCGTTGCAAAATTAACTAAAAAATCAATTAATTCATTATTTTTTCTAAATCTAATAAAAATGCAAATTCCTTGGCCAATTCTTTTAACGCTTCAAATCTTCCTGATGCGCCGCCATGACCTGCGTCCATATTCGTATCTAAAAAAAGTTGATTATTGTCTGTTTTCAATGTTCTCAATTTTGCGACCCATTTTGCTGGTTCCCAATATTGTACTTGAGAATCGTGCAAACCTGTTGAAACGTACATATTTGGATAATCTTGTGATTTTACATTATCATAAGGAGAATAGGACAGCATATAATCATAAAACTCTTTTTTGTTTGGATTGCCCCACTCATCGTATTCGCCTGTGGTTAGCGGAATAGAATCGTCGAGCATAGTTGTTACAACATCAACAAAAGCAACTTGCGCAATAATGCCGTTATACAATTCTGGATTCATATTGGCAACAACTCCCATCAATAAACCGCCTGCAGAACCGCCTTCGGCATAAAGATGTTTGGATGATGTATATTTATTTTGAATTAAGAATTTTGAACAATCGATAAAATCTGTAAAAGTATTTTTCTTTGATAGTAATTTTCCATTTTCGTACCAATTCCTACCTAAATCTTCGCCACCACGAATGTGGCTTATGGCAAATATAAACCCACGATCAAGCAAAGACAATCGCGTTGTTGAAAAACTACAATCCATTGAATAGCCGTAACTTCCATAAGCATACTGCAACAAAGGATTTAATCCGTTTTTTATTAATTCTTTTTTGTAAATTAACGAAATTGGTACTTTTGTTCCATCATTGGCAGTTGCCCAAACTCGCTCTTCTATATAATTATTTTTATCAAATTTACCGCCCAAAACTTGTTGTTCCTTTTTGATTTCTTTGACTTTAGTTTTCATGTTAAAATCAATTACCGAGTTGGGCGTTGCTAATGATTGATAAGAATATCTAAGAATATTAGTTTCAAAATCGACATTTGAACTAGTATATGCCGAATAAGTTTCTGATTCAAATGGCAAATAATATTCCGATTCGCCATTATTGGGCATAATTCTTATTTTGCATAATCCATTTGTACGTTCTTCGACAACTAAATAATTCTTAAAAATTTCAATATCTTCTAGCAAAACATCGTCACGATGTGCAATAACTTCCTGCCAATTGGTTTTAGAAGTTTTGTTTTCGTGGGTTTTCATTAATTTGAAATTGTGGGCATTATCGGCATTAGTCAAAATAAAAAAACAATCTGCATAATGATTAATGCTGTATTCGAGACCACGAACTCTTTTTTGAAAAATTTTAAATTTTTCGTCTGGCGTATCAGCATTAAGTATTTGATATTCAGTTGTTAATGTGCTTCCACATTCTATTGCTAAATATTTATTAGATTTAGATTTTGCAATTTCGACCGAAAAGGTTTCGTCTTTTTCAAAGTAAATTAATTCATCATCAGTTTGTTTTGAGCCTAATTTATGCTTAAAAATTTTGTCAGCACGCAAAGTTATTTCATCTTGATGAGAATAAAATATGGTTTGGTTGTCATTTGCCCAAACTGCCGAACCTGTAACGTTTTCTATCAAATCTGAAAGAATTTCATCGGTTTCGAGATTTTTTATTTGAATGGTATAAATCCTCCGACCGATAATATCGAAACTAAAAATCGCCATTTTATTGTCTGGTGAAACACTTAAACCGCCCAATTGAAAAAATGGTTTATCTTTAGCCAAAAGATTACAATCAAAAAGGATTTCTTCATTTGCTGTGAGAGACATTTTTTTACGAGAATAAATTGGATAATCCTTTCCTTTTTCGAATCGTGTAATATAGAAATATTCGTTGTAAAAATAAGGAACCGATTGGTCATCTTCCTTTATTCTGGCTTTCATTTCTTCGAATAATTGCATCTGAAATTCTTTCGTATGAGAAGTCATTTCGTTGTAATATCCGTTTTCTTTGTTCAAATAATCAATTACTTGCGGGTTTTCGCGATCGTTCAACCAATAGTAATTATCAATTCGAATATTATTGTGTTTTTTGAGTTTTTTGGGAATTATGTTGGCACTTGGAGGAAGTAAATTATTTGACATTTAAAATTATATTTGAGTTGCAAAAATAAACAAAATAATTGAATCCATTTTTCAAACAGATAAATCAATAATAATTAAAAACTAATTTAAAAATGTTCCATCGACATAAAACCAAAAATCATTTTCTAATTTAAAATTTGAAAATTCGTGATGAACTGTTAATTTTCTTTTAGAATCTAAATAAAAAGCTTTGAATTCAACTGTCGTTTCTGAAAATGAAATAATTTCTAATTTTTGCCAAGAATTAGAGGTTGCCCAATCTAGAATTTCTATTCTGGAATAATTCTTTATTTGTGATATATGGGTCGTTGATAATAAATAATCGGTATTTTGTGTTGCATAAGCTGAAAATCTTGAACGCATTAATTGCAAACAATTTTCAGGCTTCTGAATACCTAGAATAAATTGTTCGCAACAATCCTTAAAAAACAAACCAGAACAACAGTAGCAATTTTTCACCATCAAAAAATATTAATTTTCAAAATTAATTTTTTGATGCAATTGATTCAATAATACTTGATAACGAGAAATCTCAATCAAATCGGCATCATCATCAGAAAAATCGAATAATTCGTCGAGCAATTCGCTAACTTCAGTAAGTTTAAAATTGGCTACAGCATAATTTTTAGATGCTATTAAATCAATTATTTCTTGAGTTTGAACTTTTAAATTTGCAAATTTATTTTCCATTGTCGTCATTAAATTTTTTGGCAATTGCTTTCAATTTTTCTTTTCTAGCAACTACTTGCGCTTTGGCTTTGTCTTGCGCTTTGTGCAATTTATCGTTATGTTTCTTGATATTGGCATCGGTATTTCTGCTCATTTTAGATTTCGTTTTATTTCATCAAGCGTTTTATTTGTAAAAATCAATTCATTTATGACTTGAATTCGCAGCAAATCAATATCTGATTCAAAATATTTAGCCCAACTTGACAAAGTTACAATATTTCTGGCTTGCTTGATGCGTTTTCGGGTTTCTATCGTGGTTCTTAAAACTGGTTTACCATCAAAATCTGCGTTATTCTTGTGATTGTAATTGATAGTTTGGTCAACTTGATTGTATTCTAAATAATAAAGTTGATCAATATCATTATCAGGAAAAAAATTGTCGTATGCTGCAAACCCTAATTTAAACTTCGAATCGGTTTCAATTTCAGATGCAATTAACCTCCATTTTGAATTAGCTAATCTGCCCCAATGGTCTGATAATCTGTACATACCAGATTCGGTATAAAAATATTTGCTTCCTGCTTCGCTTTCGAAATTAGGTTTTAAATTTTTTATTTCAATAATCGCTGCTTCTTTAAAAACACAAAAAGTTTTTTTGAACGAGTTCGGATTGGGTTTGAAATTAGTGTTCAGTGTTCCGTTTTTTAATATTCATATTTATTGTTAAATTTCTACTTAGTACTTATTTGGATTATAAATTACTGATATAGCTTCCAAATGGATCTTTAAATTGGTAGCCATTTTCAAAACGATCTTTACTCAATTTGTCATATTCTACCAAACCCCACAGAATGAATTCTTTCATAAAATACTTGTCTTCAGGTAAAGTTTCTGGTTGGTATTTTTTTATTAAAATTTCTAGTGGTACAACGTCATCAAGAATTGATTTGTAATCTGCGTCTGAACAATCGTCTAACAGTTCGAAACCCGACGTGAAAAACCATTCAATTATATCAGAAAATGCAGTTTTTTCGTCCAATTTTTCTAATTTTTCGATTTTTGGAAAATAAGCTGGAAAAAAAGTATGAATAGCATCGCCTATTAAATGTTGCGCCACTTGGGCCGAACCTTCTTGCTCACCTTCATAAACGAGTTCGACTTTTCCAGTTATTGCTGGAATTATTCCCATGAAATCGGATAATCGCAAAGTCGTTTTATCAGAACCTGATTTTAATGCACGACGTTCGGCAGTACTCAATAAATTTTCATAAGCTGTAATACTCAAACGCGCAGAAACGCCTGATTTGTTGTCAATAAATTCACTATCGCGAGCCTCGAAACTAATTTGTTCTAGCAAATCTTTTGCCAAACTTGGTACATAAACTGTTTCTGTTTGCTCTTTATCTAATTTTGCTTCTTGATGTGTTATTGTTCTTGCAACAGCAATAGATTCTGGATAATGCGTTAAAATTTGTGAACCAATTCTATCTTTTAAGGGTGTAACTATACTTCCTCGGTTGGTATAATCCTCAGGATTTGCTGTGAAAATAAATTGCATATCGAGAGGCATTCTTAGTTTAAAACCACGAATTTGAATATCGCCTTCTTGCAAAATGTTAAACAATGAAACCTGAATTCTAGCTTGTAAATCTGGTAATTCGTTGATAACAAATATACAGCGATTGGCACGGGGAATCATTCCAAAGTGAATGACACGTTCATCGGCATAGGATAATTTTAGGTTTGCAGCTTTTATTGGATCAACATCGCCAATTAAATCGGCTACGGTTACGTCGGGTGTCGCAAGTTTTTCTGAAAAACGTTCGTTTCTATGCACCCAAGAAATTGGTGTTGCATCGCCTTTTTCGGCAATTAAATCTTTGGCAAATCGTGAAATTGGATTCATTGGATCGTCGTTGATTTCGGAACCTGCAACGATTGGCATGTATTCGTCCAATAATTCAATCATTTTGCGGGCCAATCTGGTTTTTGCTTGACCACGCAATCCTAATAAATTGATGTTATGACGTGATAAAATTGCTCGTTCGAGTTCTGGAATTACGGTATTTTCGAATCCGTGAACACCTTCAAAAACTGGTTTTCCTGATTTTATTTTTTCACGCAGATTGTTTCGTAATTCGTCTTTTATTGAAATGGATTTGTATCCTGAGGATTTTAATTCGCCGAGTGTATTGATGTTTGTCATTATATTTGTTGTAGTTTATATTGTAAGTTGTAAAATTTTATTGGTAGTTTTTTGCGTGAAAGATTGAAGTGGAAATCTTTTTTTGGCGATTTTTTTCGCCAAAAAAAATTGGGAACGAAAAGCCTGACCCGATTTTTCTTCGGGTCACGCCCAAATTATAAATTTATTTAATTTTCTTTTTCCTGTTGGTTTCGTAATCTTCGAAAATCATTTCACCAAGACCTTTTAAGCCTGTATAAAATGCTTTTCCTTGATTGGCTTCGGTGAAGTGGTTCACGAATCGTTGTAAATAGGGATCGTTGGCAATCATGAAGGTTGTAATTGGAATGTGCAATTTTCTTGCTTGTTGTGCTTGATTGTAACATTTATCGACAATATAATCGTCAAGTCCGTTGCTGTTCATGTAGTAGGTGCCATCTTTCTCGCGCACACAGCTTGGTTTTCCGTCGGTAATCATAAAAATTTGCTTGTTGGTATTGCGTTTTCTACGCAATAAATCCATGGCTAACTGCAAACCAGCGACCGTGTTTGTATGATAAGGTCCAACTTTCAAGTATGGCAAGTCTCGAATGGCAATGGTCCAGGCGTCGTTGCCAAAAACTAAAATATCAATGGTATCTTTTGGATATCTGGTTGTGATTAGTTCTGCTAGCGCCATTGCGACTTTTTTGGCTGGAGTGATGCGGTCTTCGCCGTAAAGAATCATGCTGTGAGAAATATCGATCATTAAAACGGTTGACATTTGGGCTTTGAATTGAGAATCCTCGACTATTAAATCGTTTTCGGTTATCATAAAATCGTCGACACCGTTGTTTATTTGTGCGTTTCTGAGGCTTTCGGTCAATGAAATACGCTCTAAACCGTCGCCAAATTGAAAGTCACGGTATTCGCCCGTGTGTTCATCGCCATTGCCAGAATGTTTGGTTTTGTGATTGCCGTTGCCTGATTTTTTTAGATTTCCGAAAATTTGATCTAACGCGCTTTGACGAATTGCTCGTTCGGTTTTGGCAGTGATGCCTATTCCGCCTGATGTTCCGTCTTCTTTTAATTCTTCACGAATGTAACCTTTGGCTTTTAAATCTTCAATAAAATCGTCGATTGTATATTCTGGCGTTGTAAGTTTGTATTCTACATCAAGTTCTCTTAACCAATCGATGGCTTCGTCGAAATCGCCTGATGTATGCGTTATTAGTTCTTTGAAAATTCCAAATAATTTATCAAATGGAGATTGCTCTTCAGCTGTGTATTGTTTGAAATAAAATCCTTTTTTATCAATGTTCTTCATATTCTATAAAATTAATAAATATTAACTTGACTAGACAAGAAACACATATTAATTTTTAGTTAAAACTGATTTTACATTAAATTCGCTATATTTTAAAATTAAACTTCAAAAATCATACATGCAATATCGGAGTTAAACTGCTTTAGGTCTTTGTAGGAAGTTGTTTTTTACTTATATTTGCAAAATAAATTTGAACTATAAAACATGGAAACTTTAGCGAAAAAAGGTTTGTTCACAGGGTTAATTGATAAAGACGAAAAAGGAAATTTTTTTTGTGGAGAATATTTATTGGATTACAAAATGGTGGATTCAAGTTTCAAAATTGGAGATAAAATTACAATCAAAACTGCAATTGTTAATCCAAGTGATTTGTCATTTAAAGATTATCCAAAAAAATCAAAGAATTTTGCTATTTTTAACTTGAAACCGCAACAATAAAATTATTAAGTAATTGAAAATTATTTGATTGCAACAATATTAAATTTGTAATATTTAAAAAAATGCCTTTAAAGTTAAAAAAAAAATAAAAACCAATAATAAACGCAACTAAAAGAAATACCGGATGTCTCAATTACAGAATATTATAGAAAATGCTTGGAATGACCGCGAATTATTAAAAGACGAAAATACTCAATTTGCAATAAGGAAAGTTATTGGATTGCTTGATGCAGGAAAATTACGTGTTGCTGAACCTAATAACGATCAATGGACTGTAAATGAATGGGTTAAAAAAGCGGTTGTATTGTATTTTCCAATTCAAAAAATGGAAACGCATGAAGTTGGCATTTTTGAGTACCATGACAAGATGTTATTGAAAACAGGTTACGCAGAAAAAGGAATTAGAATTGTACCACCCGCAGTAGCTAGATTTGGTGCCTATATCTCTAAAGGTGTAATTTTAATGCCAAGCTATGTTAACATTGGTGCATTTGTTGATGAGGGTACAATGGTAGACACTTGGGCAACAGTGGGCAGCTGCGCACAGATTGGAAAAAATGTGCATTTGAGTGGTGGCGTTGGCATTGGTGGTGTTCTTGAACCCTTGCAAGCAGCACCAGTTGTTATTGAAGATGGCGCATTTATTGGCTCAAGATGTATTGTTGTCGAAGGCGTTCGTGTGGGCAAAGAAGCAGTTCTTGGTGCCAATGTTTGTTTAACCGCATCGACTAAAATTATTGATGTTACTGGAGAAAAACCAGTTGAAATGAAAGGTTATGTTCCGGCTCGTTCGGTAGTTATTCCAGGCAGTTATACCAAAAAATTTGCCGCTGGCGATTTTCAAGTACCCTGTGCCCTAATAATTGGCGTTCGCAAAGAATCAACTGATTTGAAAACAAGTCTTAATGAAGCATTGAGAGAATATGATGTAGCTGTATAATTTTTATTCCTAATTAATATGTCTAAAAAAATGATTTTTTAAAATTGCAATTGTAAACTAAAATAAGCTATCTAAGCCATTTTTTATGAACGTAACCTTATTTATTTTATTATAATATCTAATATGATTGTTGTTCTTCCAAGTATTGTTGGTTTCGTAACCTCGTTTATGATCCAAATGAATACAAATGGCGGTGTATCGAATTTGCTTGGATAAAAGTCCGTTGTTAAATAGTCTTTCGCCTAACTCTCGGTCCAGTCCACCATATTGCATGTCATGGTTGAAACCGTTTATTGCCATAATATCCTTTTTAAATCCTGACGAATTATGTCCATTCCACGATCGTTTGGTTGGCGTTATCCAATTCAAAAAATAAGCTAAATATTTATTTTGTGTTAATTTAAAATTCTTAAAACTTGCTTTTAACGCGTAGGACTTTAACCAAGATAAATTAAAACATTTGCCTTCAAGAATATCATTTTCTGTAATTAACCTTGATATATTCATTGGCAATTTAAAGTAACCTCCAGAAAGAAAATAGCCTTCTTCCCTACTCTTTAAGTGTGTTGCCACAAAATCTTTTCTAGGAATGCAATCTCCGTCTGTAAAAATTAAGTAATCTGTACTTGATTTTATAATAGCTTTATTGATTATTATAGTTTTCTGAAAACCATTGTCTTCTTGCCAAACATGCACAATTGGATGTTTGAAATATTGCTGATAATCATCTAGAACTTCTTTCGTTAAATGAGTCGAACCATCATCTGCTATAATAATTTCAAAATCTTGCTCGGTTTGATTGCTATATCCAACAAGTACTTTCTTGAGCCATTCTTCGGCTTTGTATGTAGAAATAATTATTGAAACTTTCATGTATTGGTTTGAAATGCGAAAATTAATGATTTTATTGAATTATAGGAATTAAAACTTAAAAATATTTTATATTTGTTTTATAAATACAATTACCTATAAAAGTTAATGACTAATAATCTCCAGAAAATTTCGATTGTAATTCCATCTTTTAATGAAGAAGGTAATATTGAAGTCATGATTAATGCCTTACATTTAGAATTTATAAATCTAAATTTTGAATATGAATTAATTTTTGTTGATGATGGCAGCAGCGACAAAACTTTGACAATACTTGAGCAAATTGCAGCAAACGATAAAAATGTATTTTTTATAGCATTATCTCGAAATTTTGGTCATCAAAATGCCTTGATGGCTGGATTAGATTTAGCAACTGGCGATGCAATAATAACAATGGATGGCGACATGCAACATCCGCCAAGCCTTATTCCTGCTATGATTAGCAAATGGCAAGAAGGTTATGAAGTGGTTTACACTCGAAGAAATGAAGATCAAAGATTGCCGAAATTTAAAAAAATAACTTCAAAATATTTTTATAGTTTCATAAACTACATATCAGAAATTGATATTGAAGCTGGAACAGCCGATTTTAGATTAATGGACAATAAGGTTGCAAAAGTATTTTTCACATTCACTGAAAATGAACTTTTTATCCGTGGATTGGTCAATTGGATAGGTTTCAAGCAATATGCAATTGATTATGAACCAGCCGAAAGATTCTCTGGATACAGCAAATATACTTTCAAAAAAATGTTTCAATTTGCATTAAAAGGCATTACATCGTTTAGTATCAGACCATTATATTTATCCATTTTCTTAGGATTGAGTGTGTCGATTATTGCAACCATTTTTTACTTGATTTATGTTTTTTATAGCATTTATTTCGGACATACCATTTCGGGCTGGTCGTCAGTTATTTTTACGGTTGTCTTTTTTGGAGGATTAAATTTAATTGTTTTGGGAATAATCGGTGTTTATGTTGGCAAATTGTTCATGCAAAGTAAAAATCGACCAAATTATATTATTAGCTGTCAAGTTTCATAACGTTATTGATGAAAGTTGATTTAAATTTGATTCAAAGTTAGGATTTTATTTTTAAATTCAATTAGTGTAATTTTAAATATTTC
>JAYVIW010000012.1:0-45711 GCA_043769905.1 Bacteroidota bacterium | reverse complement strand
TTTCCCAATGATTGAAGCAAATTCGCCTTTGTCTATTGAAAAGTTAATATCCGTTAAAACCTTTACGTCCATTGTTTCGTGAAAAGTTTTTGAGATATTAAGGGCTTCAAGAATTGTAGGTTCAGTTTTATTTTCCATTTTATTTCCCCCTAATAATTTCTACCGGGTCGACTTTGCTGGCTTTCAACGCTGGAAACAGTCCTGCAATTGTGGTTGTAAAAAGCGCAAAAATCATACTGATAATGTAGTAAATAATACTGAAATTTATTGGATATGTTTTAACGGTTGGCAATGATGCTGTTTCAAAAGGAATAATGCTGATGATTGCCGAAAAAATATAGCCGAACAGAAGTCCAAATAATCCGCCAGCAATTCCAATAATTAATGATAACGAAATAAATATCCATTTCACATCTTTTCCAGAAAAGCCAGTTGCTTTTAGAATGGCTATTGTGTCCATTTTTTCATAAATCATCATATTCAAAATATTATATATTCCGAAACCAGCAACCAGCAATAAAACCAAACCAACAGCATAAGAGATAATAGTTCTAACTGAGCTTCCAGTCTCAAATTGTGCGTTTGCAGTTTGATAGTCTAAGGTATCTGTAGCGTATTTTTCTGCAAATTCTTTGGCAACTTTAGGTGCTGATAACATATTATATAATTTTATTTGAATATCAGTAATATAGTTTGCTGGTTCGTTCAACAGCTTTTGAGCAGTTTTGAGCGATGTGTAGCTAAATGTATTGTCATACTCTACAATACCAAGTTGCGAAATTCCAACCACTTTTAGCATTACTATATTGCCGCGTGACGAAGTGATATTGATATTATCACCTTTAATCAAAAGCATTTTTTCTGCCAATCCTTTACCAATAATGATGCTGTTGTTTTGATTCAAATTTGCAACACTACCGTCAATGATATTTTCTGAAATTTTGAATAATTTTTCTTCATGTTCGATCTCTATTCCGTTGACAACACCGGCAATTTCGATAGTTCCAGAATTAAAAAAAACGGGTGTATTTATCTTGGCTGCCACATCAATGATACGTTTGTCTAGTTTTAAATCTGAAATAATTTTTTTACTATCATAAATCGATTTTCCTCTGTCTTTTGGTTTTATAGAATTGACAAAATTGGCATTATTTTTATACTTTTCAGACAATGAAATAGGTTGATTTTGAGATGGTTTTACCTCATTATACAACCTAACGTGTGGTGTTTTATTTAGCATTAATCCGTCTAGCAAGTCATTCAAACCATTCATAAAACTAACCAAAGCGATAAACATAGAAATACTAAAAGTTACGCCAACGGCAGCAATAATTGTTTGTTTGAGTCGCGCTCGAAGCAAATGAGTGGCTATTTTCAAAATCAGTTTATTGTTCATTCTTTGGATTTATAAATCATTTCATCTTGCTTTAAACCTGCTACAATTTCTACTTTTTGATAATCGGCTAATCCTGTTTTTACTTTGCGTTTTTCTTTTTTTGAGATTTGAACAGAATCACCTTTTAGCAAATAATTTTTTGGAATAGTTATCGCATTCTTTTTTGTTTGAATGACAATATTGGCTTCGGCAGAAAGATTTGGATATAACTTTTTCGGCGGATTTATAAAATGTGCCTCAATTTTAAAAGTTCGAGATTGTTCATTCATAATCGGATAAATTTTATCGACCTTGGCATCAAAAACTTGGTTTTTATAACTGTCTAATGCTATCAAAACAGCTTGATTTAATTTGACGCGAGCCATATCGTTTTCATCGACTTCAAGTTCTAATAAAAAAGCGTTTTTTTGCCCAATGATTGCCAATGGGCTTTGTGGCGTGATTAAAGTGCCTTCTTTGACCAAAACATCAAATAATTCGCCTGAAAAAGCACTTTTTATTTGAAAATCATTTTGCGTTTTTTGACCAATTTGCAATAAAATATTATTTTTATTTTGGTCATATTTTAATTGAGATTTCAGTTGAGACCATTGTTTTTGTGAGGTTTTTAAATTTAACTTTGACGATTTATAAGCTAATTCCACTTTTTCAAAGTCTACTTCCGAAATAATATGATAATCTTTTATTCGATTATTTCTATCATACAAAGATTTGTCAACCAATAGTTTATCTTGAGCTGATTGGACTTTTATTTCCATTTCGGCAATTTTATCTTGAATATATCGACTATCATTTTGACTTAATTGATAAGTTAATCTAGCGTTTTCGGTATTTAATTCGGCTTTATCATTTTCTAATTCAAATAATATTTGATTCTTAATGATTGTTTGCCCAGCAACAACATCAATTTTTTTGAGAATGCCACTTACTGTTGAAAAAACGGTGTATTGATTTTCGGATTTTATAATTCCAGACGCATAAACACTTTCAGTAATATCTCCAACTGTAGGTCTAATATGCTCGAGTTTGTCTTTGCATGAAAAAAATAAAAAAGTAAGCAATATAAAAAGAGTGTGTTTCATTTTGAGGTATTTCAATTCATTCAAAAAACTTCTAATTCTTAAGATTATAAAAACAGTACAAAGGCTCTAAATTAGCTAAACATACATTCTTATTTGGGTCTGTCCCAATTTAGTTCGATGCTATTTACTGCGGAATCGTTTTTTTTTGTTATCGTTTATCTTTAAAAATATGATTGTTTTTTGAAAATTATTAAATAAATTATTAGACGCATAATTTCATTTTTGACTGATGGGAATATAAATATCAAATGTTGCCCCTTTATTCAATTCGCTTGTGGCAGTAATAATGCCATTGTGGTTGTCCACTATTTTTTTTACAATAGCAAGTCCTATTCCTGATCCTGAATAAATTTCTTTGTTATGAAGGCGCTGAAATACTTCAAATATTTTATCGTTGTACTCTTTTTCAAAACCAATGCCGTTGTCAGAAACTGAGATGTGGCAAACTTGATTTCCTGCTAAATTTAAT
This sequence comes from Bacteroidota bacterium, assembly GCA_043769905.1. Lineage (GTDB taxonomy): Bacteria > Bacteroidota > Bacteroidia > Flavobacteriales > Flavobacteriaceae > Flavobacterium. The sequence goes on along the minus strand of JAYVIW010000012.1, from coordinate 42,764 downwards.
GGCAAATACGATGAATTAGACGATAAAATTTTAGACTTTATTACGAGATGGGGCGCAATTTTTGGATTAGAAAATTTTAATGCATTACCTATCAAGTTATTCATTAGTTGGCGAAACTGAAAAGGAATAATGCTAATCTCGCAGGTACTGATAATTTCAATAGTAGCATTTTTTTCAATGATCACATCTTCGAATTCTTTCTTTGCCTCTTCAATAATAATTTTGAGGTTTGTTTTTTCAAATATTATTTCCGTTGCATTTAAACGCGAGAAAGCCAACAGGTCTTCGATCAATATTCGCATTCGATCTGCTGCTTTTTGCAAAATAACGAAGTGATTTTTGCCCGTTTCTGATAAATTTTGATTCTCTGCATCTAAAATCCTTCCTGCAATCATTTGTATTTTTCGCAGTGGTTCTTGCAAATCGTGAGACGATATATAGGCAAATGCTTCCAATTCTTTATTCATATTTTGAAGCGCTTTGTTTTTATCTTTTAGAGATTCATTGGCTATTTTTAAATCGAATGTTCCCTCTTCTACTGCTTTCTCCAATTCGTCTCTTTGTTCTTTTTGATGCTGTATTTCGGTAGTCGAGCCAACCCACATTTTAAGTTTTCCATTTTCATCTTTAATGGGAGATGCAATATTCAAATGCCAAATAAAATCTCCAGCCGCATTTTTGAAGCGCATTTCCATTACCAAGTCAGTTAAAGTGTTTGCAGCATGTTCTAATTGGACTTGGAATTCATCAATCTCATCGGGGTGCATTATTTGATGGTAGCCAAAATCTCTTAAATCTTCAAAGTTATAGCCACTAAAATCTAACCAATGTTTATTAAAATAAGTAACACTTCCGTCAGGATTGGCATTACTTATTTTTGCGGGCATCAAATCTGCCATTAACCTAAAGTGGGCCTCACTTTGTTGTAATGCGTCTTCTGCTAATTTCTTTTCATGAACATCAAAACCTACGCCTATATAACCCATAAATTCACCGTTAGGCAAATATCTAGTATTGGCTTGTACTGCAAACCATCTGTAAATTCCATCGAATCTTTTGATGCGAACACATGGCAAATAATAAGGTTTTCTTGCCTCAAAACTAAGCATATATACCTCCATAACTGGTTGCACATCGTCAGGATGAATAATGCCATCCCACGCTCTGCCCAATGCTTCTTCTGCGGTTTGACCAGTGTAATCCAACCAATTTTTGTTCCAATAACTGATATTTGCTTCTGCCGTTGGTTCAATAATAAATATGTGCAAGGGTACATTGTCTGCTAATGAACGGAAACGCTCTTCGCTTTCTATTAAAGCAATTTCTGCATTTTTCTGTTCAGTAATATCCGTGCTTATTCCAGAAAGAGTAATTGCTTCTCCCATATTATTAAATAAATATTTTCCTGAAGCACGCATCCATCGGATTTCGCCATTGCTTGACAATTTTATGCGGTACGACGCATCGTAATGTGTTTTATTTTTAAGAGCTTTAGATAGCTCTTCAAAAGTGGCTTCTTTATCTTCATCAAGAATTACTTTATACCAGTCTTCATATACAAGATCTGTTCGCTCCTCAATATAACCCCACATTTTTTTATGAAGTATAGACCATTCTAATGTTTGTGATGCCAAGTCCAGTGACCAAGTGCCCACTTCTGCTGACGTGGTAGCTATTTCAAAATGCTCTATGGTTTTTCGCAACTGTTCTTCGCTTTCTTTTATTTTTATCTTTGCTTCAACTTGTGGCGTTACCTCATTAGCCAAGATGGCTACACCTTCAATCTCTCCAGCTATATTTCGCTGTGCTTGGTATATAAAATTATAATGCATAAGTTGTTCGCTTCCATTTCTTAAAAGCGTAACAGGTTTTTCATAAGCATGAAAGGGTTCGCCTGTTTCATAAACATTTTGTATCACTTTATCAAAACCTTGCTCGGCGGCTTCGGGTAACACTTCAAACAACGATTTACCAAAAATATCTTTACCTTTGCCCCAAGTTTCTATAATGGCATCGTTGGCTATTTCAATAATTGTGTCTTTGCCTTTAAAAATGGCTATCATGTAAGGGGAATTGTACACCAAGTTGTGGTATCGTTGTTCAGTTTCTTCCACTTTTTTGTGGGCATTTTTTTGTTCCGTTATGTCTGCGAGTGCCAATAAAATTAATTTTTCGCTTCCAGTTTCATTTATTAATTCACGTGCATTTAGTAACACAACTCTTTCTCCAATATTTGGAAAATTGTGAGCCACTTCAAAATTTTCAAATTTTATCTTGTGCAACAAAACGTTTTGTAATTGCTCTCGCAACTCTGAAATATTCCATTGTTTGTTGCCTAAGTCAAAAATTAATTTACCCACTGTATCTTTTTCACTAACTTGAAACGTTTTATAAAAAGAATAGTTAGCTGATTTTACTCGAAAATGTTTGTCAAGCACCAACAGCGGTTCGTGTAAAGTAGATATGATGGCTTCGGCATGATCTCGTGCAGCTGTTACTTGTTCGTTGAGCCCAATCATTTCCTGATTTACGACCGTTAGCTCCTCATTTGTACTTTGCAATTCTTCTTTGCTGGTTTCCATTTCCTCATTTAAACTCTGTAATTCTTCGCTGCCACTCAGCAATTCTTCATTGGCGCTTTGTAATTCTTCGTTGGCTGCTTCTTGGTCTTCGGTAATGCTTCGCATGTCCTCACGATTTTGTGCCAATTCTTTTTCTAATTGTTGTATTCGCAAATCTTTTGCTACAATCACTGATATGGAAGCAGCGGTTGATTTTTTAATAGATGTTGGAAGTTCACTATTAGGAGCAAAAGGCTGATTGTGAAAAAGCACCAAATAATGCGGCTCAATAATATTGGGTAATGGCATGGCTTCAATTGAAATATTTTGTTGCACGTTATTAATCAATATTGGAATGTTTTCTTTTAAAACAGTTGCATTTTCTTTTTTTGCCTTGTGCAATATATTACGAAGTTCAAATGCCAATCCATCTTTGGCCATTTTTAATAAATTTAGACTTGCTTTGCCTGGTGATGGTTCTAAAAAATTGCCTGTACTACCTCTAAAATGAACAATATCTAAAGCTTCATTTACTACTACTCCAGCAGGAGTATAGTTGCTCAGAATAATATCGTCTGCCGTTTTTTGAAAGTCGGTTCTTTTGGCTTCACTTTTAATGTCAATATTTATATCAAAGTTTTTTTCACTTCTTAGGCTTGCTGTTGGCACAAACCTGCCTGGTATATCTTTACGGGTAAATATTTTATCGGTTTTAGCAGTACCATTTAATTGGCACACGGCAAAATGTTCGGGTACACCGCTTGTTGTTTCTGATTTACCAAGCAATAAAAACCCTTTTGGATTTAAAGCATAATGAAATGTGGTGAGTGCTTTTTTTTGCAAATAAGGCTCCATATAAATAAGCACATTACGACAACTTATAAAATCCATTTTGCTAAAAGCAGGGTCTTTCAAAAAATTGTGTTTTGCAAATACACATAAATCTCGTATAGACTTTTTTACTTGATAGTCGCCATTATTTACCGTAAAATATTCTTTCAGGTGCGCTTCTCTTAATCTCAATAAATCACTTTTAGAATAAATTCCATTTCGTGCTTTTACTATCGCAGGTTCACTGATGTCAGTTGCAAATATTTGTACTCTTTGATGACCATCGTCCAAAAATCTATCGCCTAGCAATTCTTTAAAACAAATAGCGAAAGAATAAACCTCTTCACCAGTGCTGCAACCTGCCACCCAAATACGAATGGGTTCACCTTCTTTTTTATTTTTTACAATAATTGGAAAAACTGATTTGCACAAGCTATCAAAAATTTTTGGATCTCTAAAAAAATCTGTTACTGGAATCAATAAATCCTGATACAACAAATCTTGTTCGGTTTTTTTCTCTCTCAAATACTTTAAATAAACCGAAAGTTCTTCGGTTTTATTAATGGCCATTCTGCGAAGTATTCTTCTGCGAATGGTAGATTGCTTGTAATAGGTAAAATCAGTTCCTTTTCGAATGCGCAAAAGCGATAATATTTGTTTAAACACATCTTCGTCTTGTTGCGGCACGTCTTCTACATCTTTTCCTTTGATAATATTGATTACTTCCACAAGTTTCTGCGGTATTTTGTCTGGTGGCAAAATAAAATCAACAACACCAGCTTCTGCCGCACTGTGTGGCATGCCTTCGTATGCAGCCGATGCTTCGTCTTGGGCAAAAGTTATGCCTCCATGTTCTTTAATAGCCTTTAATCCCATGGTACCATCACTTGCTGTGCCTGATAAAACAACACCAATGGCATGACTTTGGTGTACTTCGGCAAGCGAGGTAAAGAAAAGATCAATTGGCAGGTTGCGTTCGTTTTTGTTTTTTGCTGGGCGCGGACTCAATTCCAGCACACCATCATTCGCAATCATCATTTTATTGCTTGGTAATATGTATATGTGGTTGGGTTGCACTTTAATATCATCGGCAATTTCGAGTACAGGTATGGTTGTGACTTTTTGCAGCAGTTCTACCAACAAGCTTTCGTGGTTGGGGTCAAGGTGTTGCACCAAAACAAAAGCCATACCTGATTCTTCGGGAATTGCTTTCAATAATTTTTTAAAAGCATCAAGCCCACCTGCAGATGCACCTACGCCCACAACAGGAAAATGATTCGGAGACTTAGTAAGTTCCTTATTTATTGCTGGTATTTTATTTTTCATGATGGTGGTAGTATTTTGAACTGCGAATGTATGCTATTAATCATTCTGTTTCAGGAAATTATATTTTCAATCTATTCAAACGCATTAAAACCCAATTCAAAGAGGACTTTAATTTCTAAAACAATCCGTATAAATGAACCTGTTTGAATTTAAAAAAAAATGTTCCTTGTTATTTAAAAAAAACTCTGGTGAAACAATTCTCGTTTAGATAATTTTCCAAATCCGTTTAATACAAGTAATTTTTTTTGCAATATCAAAAAATAGCAGTTGTGCTCAGCTTGAAACAAAATATTACAAATTCAAAAATGCAATCAAATCGCTATTCAATTTGTCTTTCTCTGTATAAAATAAACCATGTGGCGCATCATCATAGATTATAAATGTGTTGTTTGTAATTAATGCTGCGGTTTTTTCTGATGATATTCCGATGGGAACAATTTTATCTGCATTTCCGTGTATGATTAATGTAGGTACTTTTATGGACAACACTTCTTGGCGAAAATCGGCGGACACAAAAGATTTAGCACATTCTGCTGTGGCGTGCGGCGATGCAAATGAGGCCAACATTCTGTAATATTGTAATAATGGGGTACTTATAGGACTATTAAGAGAACCTACATCAAAAAAGTTTTTGCCAAAATCATCTAAAAATGCAATTCTGTCCTCTTCGATTGCAAGTTGTGTAGCCTCGTTTTTTTTTGCTGTTCGCCCTTCTGGATTGTCGTCGCTTTCTGCCAAATATGGAAGTACGGACGACAGCAATACTATTTTTGAAACATTATGCCCTGCGTGTCTGCTGCAATACCGAACTACTTCTCCCCCACCCATTGAAAAGCCAACGAGCGTGATCTTTGTCAACTCCAATTGGTCGATGATTGCTTTTAAATCGTCGGTCAAAGTGTCATAATCATAGCCCTTCCAGGGTTGACAAGATTTTCCGAAACCACGACGGTCATAGGTTATCACGCGGTAATTATTGGCTATCAAACTCTCTATTTGATATTCCCACATTTCGTTGGAAAGCGGCCAACCGTGTATCAAAATTACTGGATTTCCATTGCCATAATCCTTGACATATAACTTGACGTTGGGCGCAGTTTCGATAAATTTATCGGTGTTTTGTGCTTTTGCAGTTAGAACAGCATCATTTGTTGACTCGGTTTTGATTAATTGAGTGTTTTCCATAATAAATTATTTTTTGACATTTATTTTTGATCATTACCTAATATTTCAATTTCGTCTAGCCACAGTTGTCGTTTGTTTTTAACTGATGCTTTGATGCCCGAAAAAACAGTTATTTTTACTGGCTTGATACCGCAAAATTCCAATACGCCTATTTTCATGGCGTTGTGACCTGGGCTTCTATTGATTAACCAATAAAACCATTTTGGAGTGTCCATTGTTACAATTAATCTGGCTGTTTTTCCTTTTAATAATTTGTCCCATAATGGAGCATTTTCGCGGTATTTAAACGCAAAACCAGGCACAAAAACCCTATCAATAAAACCTTTGAGTAATGCTGGAAAAGTTGCCCACCAGTTCGGATAGACAAAAACCAAATGATTGGCCCACAAAATATCTTGTTGAATTTGCACTAAATCAGGTTCTAATTCTGATATTTTTCGATAGCCAAAAGACAAGATTGGATTGAATTTTAAATCAATTAAATGCACCAACTTGACCTGAGCACCCGATGTGTAGGCACCTATTTTGTAACTTTCTGCCAAGGCAAAACAAAAACTTTCTTTGTCGGGGTGTGCATTGATAATTAAAATATTTTTGGTCATAATAATTAATTGATGGCGTTCATTTTGCTAATGTTACTGTCCAATTTGGCCACTTTTTTTAAAGCCGTTGCAATGATTTCAATTGGGTTCAAAGTTATTGCTGCTGTGGTAGTGAAATAAAAATCGTCCGTTTTGAAATCAGGCAATGTGTCGGTTAGCAATTTTTGAAAAGGCGATAGTGTGTAATTTGTTATCATAATTTATCGGTATTAATGTCGATTGTTGTGGCAATATTAAATATAGGAAGGTGTTGTACTTTGAAATTCAAAGAATTGGCAACAAAACAAAATTCGTTTGCTTTTTTGTGCAATTCGGTTGCAGTTGCAAGCATTGATTGATCAGTAATGGTTATGGATGGATTTAGCGTTATGGCCGAAAATTTTCCGTTTCCGTCCGCGGTTTCTTCCAATACTACGGTGGCATTATCGACATAATCGGTTACGACCATGTTGTTTTCGGCACAGAGGTGCAAATACCACAACATGTGACAAAACGATACTGATGCCAACAAAAGTTCTTCGGGATTGTGCTTCGTTTTGTCACCCCGAAATTCAGGGTCAGACGAGCCAAAAATATCGGGTTTATTTTTAATTTGAATGCTGTAACTTCTTTCAAAATCTTTATAATTGGACGTTCCATTGCCTTGATTACCAGTCCATTTTGTAGACAATTTGTAATTGTGTATTGTGTTCATGATTTATTTTTTAATTATTTTGTCCAAGCCTTCGGCTTCGCTTAGCGCTATGGCAATGGCTTGTTTTGGGTTGGTTACAATAGTTTCAGTTTTGCCAGAATGCAGGTCACCCTCTTTAAACTCTTGCATTACTTGGGCAACTTTTGCTTGTTGTGGGGCAAGTTTTTTTTTGATGCTGTTTTTTTCTTGGTTTCCATTTGTATAAAATTTTAGACTATAAAATTAAGCATATACAAACGCAGCTAATTTCATAATCTTTGATATATTTTATATGATTACCGGATTTTAATTAGGGTAAAAAAATTGAGAAAGACAATAGCACGAAAACTTAATGCTGGCATTGATGACTTTTTGCTTGTCAAAAAAGTGCTGTTGAAAATAGCTCCAACCTTACTTTTTTGCGCAAGACCTTGAAACACTCTTTCATTATCAACATTAATGCATTATTAGCAAAAGTCGATCTAGATGTCTCGCCCGTTGCTAGCGCCAACAACTTGTAAAATAGCCATATTAGAGCAACAAGAAATAATGCTGAATTGCAAAAAAATTATTGAAAGCTTTGCAAAAATGGAACAAATATTTAAACAAATTTAATAGTCCTAGTTTTTTATTATGCTGAATTCAAGCTACAAAATGCAAATTTTTGTTTTCAAACAATGCATTAATCCATTTGTTGATAGCTATTTCTAAAACTTGCGCCTGTTTTTTTTTTAAGTGAGTGTTAATTCTTGTATCACATCGTTTTTTCGGTTGCAGATGGAACTTCAACTTTAGCAATGTCTGTTGGTGCAATATTTCCAGAATACATTTTGGCATAGGCCGCCGTAAATTCAGCACCAAAAAAAAGTATCATTGACGAATAAGATACCCACAGCAATATCAATATAATAGAACCCGCAGCACCATAAATTGAAGCTGGTTCTGCTTTTCCGAAATAATAGGCCAATGCCATTTTGCCAATTGTAAACAACATTCCGGTTACCAATGATCCCAACCAAACGTGTTTCCATTCGATTTTTGCATCAGGAAGGATTTTGAAAATCATGGCAAATAAAGCAGAAATAACCAAAAGTGAAATAATAAAATTTAAAATTCCATAAATAGTCATAACAAAATGAGAACTTTCAAAATTAATAAAGTTGCTAACGGCAACCAATGCTGTGGAAATTACTAACGAAATGGTTAGCAAAAATGCTATAGCCAATATTAAACCAAACGAAAAAAGTCTTGCCTTTAAAATACGTAAAAAACCGTTTTGTGGTTTTACTTTTACACTCCAAATTAGGTTTAATGTTGTTTGAAGTTCTACAAAAACACCCGTTGCACCTAACAATAAGACACTTATTCCGACGATTGATCCCCAGGCAGTCGATTTTTCTGCAGTCGATTTGGATAAAATTTCTTGAATCTGCGCAGCAGTTTCCGAACCTATAGTATCAGAAATTTGTGACATTAAATTTTGATTGACGGCTGCTTCACCAAAAAAATATCCTGCAATAGCAATAATTAAAACTAATAACCCAGGAATTCCAAATATAGCATAATAAGCAATAATGGCACTTTGCCGAAACGGATCTTTTTCATTCCATGCTTTGTATGCTGATTTAAAAATCGATAAAATATTTTTGAAATTGTGCTTCATAACATTGCGTGATACCTCAAAGGCTCAAAGGTTTAATTATTTTGTTATTAAAATTTAGTAAATAATATATTTTAAAATATTCTAAACATTTGGATATTTATGATGGTATGTGTTACAAACTTTATTGACATGAAATTAGTGTTTCAGCGATCTTTGCTTAATAATGCCGCCTTTGGTATCTTTCACTGAATTCATGACCATAAACGCATTTGGAGTAATATTTTCTATTTCTCTTTTTAATTTATTAAGTTCTAAACGAGTAATAACCGTATAAATAATATCGACATTTTGGGTTTCGCCACTTTTTCCATAACCGCGTTCACCTTTATAAACCGTCACGCCCCGTCCCATAACTTCAATTATCATTTCTCTAATTTTGTTACTCTGCACCGAAACAATAGTTACACCGATATATTCATCTATTCCTTCGACAATAAAATCTAAAGTTTTTGACGCTGCAACATAAGTTATCATTGAATATAATGCTATCTCTAATGATAGAAAGTAAGCCGCAACTGCAAAAATAATGATATTGATGATGGTAATAATATCGCCAATTGTTGTTCCAAATTTTTTACTCAAAAAAATAGCTAAAATCTCCGTTCCATCAATCACAGCACCGCCGCGAATAGATAAACCAATGCCTGCACCAAGAAAAAAACCGCCAAAAACTGCAACCAAAAGATTATCATTAGTAATATTTGGTACTTCTAGAAAGGCCAAACTAAGAGCCAATCCTGCAATTGCAATAATTGTTTTGAATACAAATTCTTTTCCTAAAATTTTATAACCTAAAATCACAAATGGAATATTAATTGTAAGAATTAAAATATAAAGTGGCACTTTGGTCAATGCTGAAATTAACAAAGAAATACCCGTTGCACCGCCATCGATAAAATGATTTGTCAATAAAAATCCTTTGAAACCGAATGTAGCCGATAAAATTCCAAAAATAATTAGCAAAAAATCTTTTACATTATGCTTCCATGTTTGACGTAATTTGCTATACGCTTTTATAAATTGATAGTGCGATAATTCTGAGTTGTCAACAATTGCGTTAGGATTGGTTCGAATGAATTTCGAAACTATTTTTTTTAAAAATACATTCATTTTTTAGGTTTTATAATATATTTAATTTTTTCAATAACTTCAATTTCTTTGGTTGGTATTGCAATTTCACCGATCAAAAAACCATAAGGTTTCATAGGTTCAATATGGTCACAGACAATTTTAAACATTGCCGTAAGCGGAATTGCCAATATTATGCCAGGAATTCCCCACAATAATTCGCCCAGAACAAGAGCCAATATTGTAAATAGTGAGTTGATTTTTACCTGCGAACCAACAATTAATGGTTCAAGAACCCAACCCTGAATAAATTGCACTATGCAGTAAACAATTACAATTCCGAACAAAACATTAGTGTCGGCACCGTTTATAGCTGCAATTAAAACTGTTAATATAGTTCCAGTTATATTGCCTACAAACGGAACAATTTCTAAAATTCCGCATAAAATTGCAAAAAAAATGGCGTTTTCGACACCCAAAAAACTAAAACCAATACCATACATGACCCACAGTAAGAAAATCATTTTACTCAAACCTATTAAATATTGCTGCGAAACGGATGCAACTTTCTGAATAATTTCACTCATTTCTGTTTGTTGTGGTTTGGCAGCTAACTGAACCAAGAAGCTTTTTATATGGCTGCGATAATACAGTAAAAATACAAAATAAACCAATGTCAAAATAAAACTTGAAAAAAAATTAGCCATTGAGCCAAACATGATTTGAAACATATTACCATAAGATGGCTGTTCATTTTTTAGAATTGCATCTTGTTCTTTTATAGATAAATTGAGTGTTTGGAAGATGTATTTTTGAATTCGAGTGCCACTTTCAATTGCTTTTTCTTTAATTAATTCAATATCATTTATCAATTCTGAAATTTGATATCCAACCAATGAAATGAGAATAAAAAATAAGAATAACAAACCAAAAAGAGACAATAAAACAGCAATTGCTTTTGGAATTTTCTTTTTCTCGATCCAATTACAAAAAGGTAAAAAAAGCGTGGCCAAAATGCCACCTATAGCCAAAGGAATTAAAAATTCTTGACCAAAATATAATCCTGAAATCACAAGAAAAATGATTACAATTTTTTTAATCACTGATGATAATGAAATAGTCATAATTTTGGTTTTTTGATTATTTTTAATAATTTTTGGACTTCAATTTTTTCACACAAAGACGAACCTATTTTCATGGTTGTGGCAGTTCCACATGCTATTCCGTATTGCAAACATTCATGCAATGACAAATTTTTTGATAATCCAAAAACGATGCCCGCGACCATGCTATCGCCTGCTCCAACGGTATTTTTAACTTTAACTGTAGGAGGCTTAATCAAATGTACTTCGTTTTTTGAAACCAACATTGCCCCATTTTCCCCGAGCGAAACAACAATAATTTCACACTGCTTTTTTTGAATTAAAGTTCTGGCAGCAACTTCAATATCTTCAATTTTTAAATCTTCATTTTTTAATAGTTTTCCTAATTCTTCGCGGTTTGGCTTTAACAAATAAACACCCTCATTAACAGCTTGTTTCAATGCTTTGCCCGAGGTATCAACAATTAGTTTAGCATTTTTTGACTTTGCTATTGCAGCTATTTTTCCAAAAATAGAAAGCGGAATTGAAGCAGGTAAACTGCCACTAACTATTATAAAATCAATATTATTTTGATTTTCAATTGCTGATAAAATACCGTCAATTTCTTCCTCAAAAATTGTATTACTCGGCATTCCAAAACGAAATTCTTGATTGGTTGATTTGTCAAAAACTACTAAATTTTCTCTGGTTTCGTTTTTAGTTTCAATATTTACAAAATGTACATTTTCTTCTTTTAACAGTTCCTTAAAACGCATTCCGGTATAGCCACCTGATGGAAATACCGCAGCAACAGCGCCACCCAATCTATCAATAACACGGGCAACATTGATACCCCCACCACCAGGTTCGTTTATCAAATTGGAGCAATGCATTTTTATATCTGGCGTTATTTGCAAAATTGTAACACTTTTGTCAATACTAGGGCTGAATGTAATCGTTATAATTTTGTTCATAATCAATTTTATTTGGTGTTTCGTTTAAATAATTTTACAAGTTCATACCAAATAACAGAAAGAAATCCGATGGCAATTGCCAAAAGTAGCTGATTAATTTCTAGATGTTCAAAATAAAAGAAATTTGTTAAAAAGGGCACATAAAGAATCAAACCAGTGATCGAAATTGTAATTCCAATAATGATTGGAATCAAGTTATTCTTATATAATATTGTGGTAAAAATCGAGTAGTAAAAAGATCGATTTACCAAAGTTAAAAATATATTAGCGGTAACCAAAACTATAAAAATCATTGTTCTAGAAATAGCTTCGTTATAACCTTGATAAATTGCATATTGATACGTAAATAAAGTTCCGATTGTAATAGCCAAACCTTGTACAATGCTTGTTGATAATTCATTCCAATTAAAGAAAGTGTCGGTAAACGGTCTTGGTTTTAGCGACATGGTGTTTTTTTCGATGGGTTCATTTTCGTAAACAATCGAACAGGTTGGTCCCATCACCAATTCAAGAAAAATAATATGAATAGGCGAAAAAATGTTAGGAAATTTCCAACCCAAAGCCAATGGAATGAAAACTGTTAATATAATTGGAATGTGAATAGAAATTACAAATTGTACGGCTTTTTTGAGATTGGCATAAATTTTTCGCCCCATAGAAACGGCAAAAACCATCTTGGCTAAATCGTCGTTGATGATGATTAATGACGCTGCTTCTTTGGCAATTTCAGTTCCTTTTTTGCCCATTGCGATTCCTATATGTGCTGCTTTTAATGCTGGTCCATCGTTTACACCATCGCCAGTCATGGCAACAATTTCTTTATTAGATTTTAGAACATTGATGATTTTAAGTTTGGCTTCGGGAAACATTCTGGTAAACAAATTGACTTCTAAAACTTTCTTTTTAAGTTGTTTGTCAGTTAGTTGCATCAATTCATCGCCCGAAATACTTTTTTCAAAACCAATAAAACCAATTTGTTTTGCTATTGATGTAGTGGTTTGAACATTATCTCCAGTGATTATTTTAACTTTGATTCCAGCATTGTAAAAATTTTCTAAAACCGATTTAATATTCTTTTTTGGTGGATCATAAAAAGCTAATAATCCTTTGAAATTCAGTTTAAATTCTTGTTGCGTTTTTGGATAATTTTGGCCCTCAAAAAAGGCTTCGCCAACCGCTAGAATTCGATAACCATCTATTGATAATGATTTTATGGCTTCTAAAATTTGTTTTTTATCTAACGCCGAAAGGTTTGAAATTTCTATAATCGCCTCAGATCCACCTTTGGCGGCAACTATTTGGTTTCCAGATTTGTTTTCAAAAATATGTGTCATCATTGGCGGTTTACCAGATAACGGATATTCATGAACCATTTTGTATAGTGAACGTTCGTCTTTAGAAGTTTTTTTTATATAAACTTCGTGCAATGCCACCTCCATTGGATCAAATGGAATTGATTCGCTCGCCCACATTGCAGTTGTAATTAATTGCATTTCAACATCGGATAATGCGTTTTCTAAATCAGTAATTTTATTAGCTTCAAGAGTAAATATTTTTGCCAAACTCATTGTGTTTTCTGTAATTGTTCCCGTTTTATCAATACAAATTACGGTCGCACTACCAAGGGTTTCCACAGTTTTCATTTGCTTGACAATAATACCTTTTTTCATCATTCGCCATGCACCAAGTGCCATAAATGTTGTAAAAGCAATTGGAATTTCTTCTGGCAAAATACTCATTGCCAGCGTTAAAGCTTTCAATAAACTATCAATTATATCAAACGATTGAAAATAATTAATTGCCCAAACTATTAAGAAAATGATACCACCAGCAATTGCCATTTTCTTAACAAAATTACCAATCTGAATTTCAAGTGGTGTTTTTTCTTCCTTAATGTTCTCTAAACTTTTACCTATTTTACCTAATTTAGTTTCACTACCAATAGCTGTAATTGTTGCAATTGCCAAACCACTTGCAACACTCGTTCCTTGAAAAATTTGATTATTTTCTGATGTCTTATCTTTGGCAACCGACATGGATTCTCCAGTTAAAATAGACTCATTGGCCGAAAAATCGTTGGAATGAATAATTGTTCCATCGGCTGAAATTGCGGTTCCTTCTTCTACCAACAAACTATCGCCAATAACTAATTCTGTAGTTTTAATGTCTGTAGTTTTTCCGTTTCGAATGACTTTGCATTTTGGTTTTGTGAAATCTTTTAGTTTGGATAATGCATTGCGACTTCTGGCGTTTTGGTACGATGAAATTAGCGAAACCAATACAATTGCCGTTGTTAAGAATATTGCATCAGCCGTTTTGCCACTAATGAAATAGATGATTGAAGCAATTAATAAAAGTAAAATCATTGGGTCTTTCAAAAATTTTAATACTGCTTTAAAAAAATGATTTTCCTCTTTGAAAACTACTGAATTTTCGCCATGTTTTTTTCTAGAAGCATTTACTTCTATATTAGATAAACCTTTAATATTGAAAGCATTTTTTGTCATAATTAGATTTTTTTAAAGCGATTTCATCACTTTAATAAATTATTTTTTGATGTTATTTCCCAAAATCAATCGGAGTGAAGTATCTTTTGTAAAATATGCCCAAGCCCAATTGATGAAAATAATCAATTTATTTCGGATACTTACAATCAACATCAAGTGCAAAAACATCCAAACTATCCATGCAAAATATCCTTGAAACTTGAAAAATGGTAAATCGACAACTGCCTTGTTACGACCAATTGTTGCCATAGATCCTAAATCTTTGTAAACAAAATTATGAGTTGGCCTATTTTGAACTATATTCTTGAAATTCTTGGCTAAATTTTGGGCTTGGTTAATGGCAACATTTGCCAATTGTGGATGTCCTTTTGGATATTTATCAGTTTCCATATATGCAATATCTCCAACAGCAAAAATATTTTTGGAATCAATAATCATACTTAACTGATTTACTTTCAATCTATTTGAATTGACAAAATAATTTTCTGGCAAGCCTAAAATTTTATTTCCAGTAACTCCAGCTGCCCAAATTACAGTTTTAGTTTTTATGACATCTGCATTTTTTAAAGTTAATAATTTGCCATCATAATGATCTACAATGGTTTCGGTCATAATAATAACACCCATTTCTTCGAGATATTTTTTGGAGGCAATTTTTGATTCATCACTCATTGAATTTAGTGTATTTTTGCTTCCTTCAATCAAGATAATTTTGAATTTTGAAAAATCGATTCCTGGATAATCTTTAGGTAAAATATTTTTACGAATTTCAGCAAATGAGCCAGCCAATTCAACACCTGTTGGTCCGGCACCAACAATAACGAGATTCAACAAACTTTCTTTAACGTCGTCTTCGACAGAAATTATATTCTCGAATGTCTGCAAAATATGATTTCTAATAGTTATTGCTTCATAAGTTGTTTTGAGTGTAAAGGCATATTTTTCGATTTCTTGATTACCAAAAAAGTTGGTTTTGCAACCAATTGCCAAAACCAAAAAATCATATTCAAAATGTCCAATTGTAGTAGATATGGAGTTGGTAGATTCATCGATATTCAAAACTTCAGCCATTCTAATTTGGAGGTTTTTTTTGCCTTTGAAAACATTCCTGAGCGGAAAAGAAATGCTTGAAGGTTCGAGTTGCGAAGTAGCAACTTGATAAAATAATGGCTGAAACTGATGATGGTTTATTTTATCAATCAGTAAAATTTCAAACAAATTTTCGTCAAGTTGTCGAACAAGCTGAATTCCTGCAAAACCGCCACCAATAACAATTATTTTCTTTTTTGTAGTCATGATTTATGGATTTAAAAAAATGAATTTTTTTAAAGTAACATATTTTCAAATAATATATTTGAGTTTTAAAAGTTTGATTTTATAAAAAAAGCGAGGTAATTAGCCTCGCTTTTCGCATTATTTCCCCAAATAATGACTACCTAAATAAATCTTTAATATTATTTCCAAGTTCATCCATGTCACGATTAAAGTCTTTTTTGAAAGTTTGCCAACCTGTTTGGTTGCTGTCGTACGTATTCAATTTAGATTTTAATTCCGCATTTTTGACTTCTAATTTTTCTATTCTATTGCGATACAAACCATCAAAAGTACTGCCTGGCTTGTTCATTTGAACCTTTAGCTCTGTGATTCGTTCCTCATTTTCAATAATTTTTATTTTAGAATCGGCTTTAAATTGCAACCATTCATCAACATTTTCTTTTCTTGTATCTGTTAAATCTTGATTGGCTGCTGTTACGTTTTGTTTAGCAGCATTTTCTTTTTGTTGTGCAGATTTGCATGAGACTAAAAATATACATGCAATAATCACAGATAATTGGATTACTTTTTTCATTATTAATTGATTTAAAATTCTTTTACAAATTTGCGAATACCATTAACTTTTTGTGTTATAGAATTTTTAAAAATCGTTATATAATAATGCAATTAAAAGAATTCTTTTTAAATAAATATCTAACTAAAACCAAACTTTTTTATTAAATAGTTTGCAATATTTGAGCCAAAAAAACAGGGTAATTTGACAAATCAATATAATTTTAAAATTCATAGTTGTCGACTAAATTTTTTAATTTTATTAAACAAAAAACCTATATCAAAATCTAAATTTTGATATAGGTTACTGTCAGTAAAGACTTTAAAGTAAATGAAATTACTTGATACTGTCAACCATAACCATTTCATTGGTATCTGCGGTATAATCCACGCTCGCAAAACCAAACCCAAAAAGGTTGTGAAAATCATTTCGATAACCCGCCAAATCTCCAATTTTTGGCAATGTTTCGGTGTCAGCTGTTAGCCATAACTTGGCTACTTGTGCTTGTACATTGTCATTCATTTCTAAATCGTCAATTCTTATTCTGCCTTCGGAATCTAGCAAAATTGGTTCATTGGTATAGAGCCTATCGGCATATAAACGTTGAATTTGCTCAATGCAACCTTCATGAGTGCCTTCAGCTTTCATGATTTTGTACAATAATGAAATGTATAATGGAATAACCGGAATTGCAGAACTGGCTTGTGTTACCAATGCCTTATTTACAGAAACATAAGCCTTTCCATTAATATTTTTTAGTGAATCGGTTATTGTAAATGCTGTAGCTTCCATGTGATCTTTGGCACGACCAATAGTTCCTTTTCGATAAACAGCTTCTGTTAATGATGAACCTATATAGGAGTAAGAAACTGTTGTGAAGCCATCGGCCAATAAATTGGCATTTTTTAAGGCATCAATCCACATGGCCCAATCTTCTCCACCCATAACGGTAACAGTATTGGCAATATCGTCTCCGTCGCAAGGTGCAATCGAAATTTCTGATACTTTACCAGAATGAAAATCAACGGTTTTGTTGGTGTAAGTCTCGCCAATAGGTTTCAAAACTGAACGATGCGTAATTCCAGTTTTTGGGTCAGTTCGAACTGGTGATGCCAAGCTATATATAACCAAATCTATTTGTCGTAAATCAGCTTTTATGAGGTCGATTGTTTGTTGTTTTACAGCATCAGAAAATGCATCACCATTGATACTTTTGGCATACAAACCCTGGCTTTTAGCAGCTTTTTCGAATGCAGCTGAGTTGTACCAACCTGGCGACGCAGTCTTTCCATCTGTTGGTGGTTTTTCAAAAAACACACCAATTGTTGCTGCATCGCAACCAAAAGCACTCGTTATTCTTGATGCCAAACCAAAACCTGTCGATGCACCAATGACCAAAACTTTTTTGGCTCCATTAATATTCCCTTTAGATTTTACATAAGCTATTTGGTTCAATACATTTTGCTCGCATCCTTTTGGGTGAGCAGTTGTACAAATAAATCCGCGCATTCTTGGTTCTATGTTCATGTTAAAATTCGTTATTTATTATTCAAAATTTTTGTTTATTGTTCAAAATTACTTGTCTAAATTATCATTTCAAATTTTTATATGAAAAATTTAAAAGGAAAAAAATTAAAAGTCTTCCATTTAAAATCTTTAACTTAATAGTGAAGTCGCATGGTTTAATGCTGATTCTGAAATATCTTTCCCAGACAACATTTCTGCAATTTCTTTGATTCGTTCTTCTTTGGTTAATAATTTCAATTCAGATATTGTGTTTTCGTTTTGCGAATATTTAAAAACCTTATAATGTTGATCACCTTTTGCAGCAATTTGTGGTAGATGCGTTATAGCAAATACTTGCATATCATTGGACATTAATTTCATAATTTCGCCCATTTTATTGGCAATTTCTCCCGATACTCCCGTATCTATTTCGTCAAAAATGATAGTTGGCAACTTTGAATATTTTGCCAAAATTGCTTTTACAGCAAGCATAATTCTTGATAATTCTCCTCCAGAAGCTACTTTTTTTAACAATCCAAAATCGGTTCCTTTATTACCCGAAAACAAAAACGATATTTCATCTTTTCCGTTGCTCAGAAATTGATTTTTATCTATCAATTCTATTTTAAATCTTGCATTTGGCATTCCTAGTAATTCCAAGATTTTAATTATTTTATCGGTTAAAATTGGAATAGCTTTATTTCTATTGGCTGTTATCTTCTCAGCAAATGTATTTAAATCCTCTTCAAACTTTAAAATAACTTGCTCACCTTTTTTTATTCTAAACTCTAAGTCCGAAACTGCTACCACTTTGTTATCTAAATCATTTTGAATAATAATTAATTCTTCAATTGTTTGAACATTGTGTTTTTTTTGCAGATTATAAATGTTTTGCAACTTTTGAATGACCAATTCTAATTGCTCAGGATCAGATTGAATTGTTTCTGCAATTTGTTCAATCTCATTACAAACATCATCAAACTCAATCAATATGCTATTTATTCTTTCAAAAAATTGGTTATACTCAATGCCAAAAGGTGCAATTTTATGTAAAGAATTTTTAATTTCTTTTAAATTTTGCTTCACCCCAATTTGCTCATCATTTGCAATTTGATTTGATTTTTCAATATTTTCTTTTATAAACTCAACATTATTTAATACCTCATATTCTGTTTCCAAAGACAATTGTTCTCCTGCAACCAATTTTGCTGTGAGTAATTCGTCTAACAAAAAATTATTATAGTCTAATTCTTTCAAACAATTAGTTTGTTCTATCAACAATTGGCTTAGTAAAGCTTTAGATTTTTTATATTCTTTCAACTTTATTTGATAAGCCAAAATTGCTTGTTGATTATTGGCAACTGCATCAATAATTTGAAATTGATACAACTCATCTGATAGTTCTTGTGTTTGATTTTGCGAGTGAATGTCAATTAAAAAACCACTTAAATCTTGTAATTGCTGCAAATTTACTGGTGAATCATTTATAAAAGCACGAGATTTTCCAGTTGGTAAAATTTCTCTACGAATAATGGTTTGGTCTTGATATTCTAAATCGTTCTGATCAAAAAAATTCAATAAATTATAATTTTGAATATAAAAATTGGCCTCGATAACACATTTTTCTTGCTTGTTTTTTAATGAAGATAAATCAGCTCTTTTACCTAGAACCAAACCCAATGCACCCAATAAAATCGATTTTCCAGCGCCTGTTTCGCCAGTAATAATAGAAAATTTGTTAGAAAAATCAATATTAAGTTTTTCTATCAAAGCAAAATTATTTATCGAAAGTGAAGCTAACATTTTGTTGTTTTTTTTTTGGTTTTAAATTGTGGTATTTCAGTTGCACAAAGTGGTAGTAAAAATCTAAAAAATATTAAACCATCTAAATGGTTACAACTTTTAAACAATTTGAAACTATTTTAAAAATTTGAAATTAATTAATTCCTAATGGAGTTCCATTTTTCACTATATAAAGGCGAAACCCTATTCAAAGTTTCAATTAAATCAGTAATTGCAATATTTGGACCTCCAGAAAAAATAGATACAATTTCGTCTCCTTTAATGTCAAAAAAAACACGCATTAAAAATGAATTTGGTCTGGTACTATTTATTTTTTTAAGACCTCCTAACGCTTCAATAATTTTTTCTTTGGCAATTCTTGGTGCTTTTTCCATAATGTCAATACCATTCAGGTTGTAGTCGTACATTGTTTCACGAAAAGCGACAAATGTATTTGATAATAAATCATTAATAAGAAAAAATCTTGAATTGGTTCCGTCGTTTTGTGCCCAACCTTTGTAACCGCTTCCTTGCGCTAAATTTGAAATATTTTGTGCTTGTTCCAACATTTTTGTACCGCCCAAAAGGGATAAACTGTCTTGATCCAATCCAATAATCATGTTTGCATAAAAAGCCACAACCGAAATCAAATTAGAGTCAAAACTATTCGGATTAAACACCAATTGTTCAAATTCTTGATATTTGAAATTAAAAATTTTATCATTAAAATTGAAAATTGGAGTGGCATACGTGGTATTAAAGGCTATTCTTGATGCTTGAACCTGAATGCTGCCTGAATACATATCTCCTTCAAAAGAATCTATATCAATGGTCATTGAACAATTGATTCTTTCATGGGATTTATAAACCAAATTGCTCCATAAGGTTTTGTTTACAAACTCATTCATCGATGTTTCAAGTGTTTTCAAAGGAGCTTGATTTCCTTGAGGTAATTTTTGAGCATTGACTTTAACTAAACATTTAAGTTCTTGGGCATTCGAAAAATTAAAAATTATAATTGCTACGAATAAACATATTTTACGAATCATAATATTGTATTACTTTGTTTATAATATCACTGGCTACCTGCTCTTTCGTTTTTAAATCAAATACTTCTGTATTGAATTTGTTGTCAATAAACGTCACTTTATTGGTTTCGGTCCCAAATCCTGCTCCTTTGTCATTGAGAGAATTAAGAACTATCAAATCTAGATTTTTTTTCTGTATTTTTAGTTTGGCATTATCAATTTCGTTTTCGGTTTCTAATGCGAATCCAATTAAAAACTGACTTCTCTTTATTTGTCCCAAAGAAAACAAAATATCCTTGGTTTTTTCTAATTCTAATAAAAAAATATCGTCTGTTTTTTTTATTTTTTGATCAACAAAATGTTTTGGCTTATAATCGGCAACTGCTGCTGCTGCAATCATAACGTTGGTTTCATTAAAATATTGGTGACAAAACCCATACATTTCTGCTGCCGAAGTTACTAAAATCAATTTTATTGATGGATTTTTAATTTTGCAATGTGTTGGTCCAGAAATCAAAATCACTTCGGCGCCAAGATCTGCCGCACAATTGGCGATATCAAATCCCATTTTTCCTGAAGAATGGTTGCCAATAAATCTCACTGGATCAATAGCTTCATAGGTTGGTCCTGCTGTAATAAGAATTTTTTTGTTTTTTAAAGGTAATTTGCTTGTTAAATCTTTTTCCAAAAATGAAACAATATTTTCAGGTTCTGCCATACGGCCTTCTCCTGAAAGTCCGCTTGCTAATTCTCCAACTTCGGCAGGAATAATTGTATTGCCAAATTTCTTTAAAGCCTCAAAACTCGCTATTGTCGATGAATGCCTGTACATATCTAAATCCATTGCTGGTGCAAAATAAATTGGACATTTTGCCGATAAATAAGTTGCAATAAGCAAATTGTCGCAATTGCCTGTTACCATTTTTGACATTGTGTTGGCTGTTGCTGGTGCAATAATCATTAGGTCTGCCCAAAGTCCTAATTCAACATGATTATTCCATAAAACATTGGAATCATCGTCGTTATAGAAACTTGAATAAACGGGATTCTTGGACAGTGTTGATAATGTCAAGGGTGTAACAAAATCAACAGAAGCAGGTGTCATTATCACTTGGACATGTGCACCTGCTTTAATGAATAATCGAACTAAGGTTGCAGTTTTATAAGCAGCAATTCCACCAGATATTCCTAATAAAATTTTTTTATCTTTTAAAACTGACATAACTTCTACGTTTTAGATTTATCAATTTAGAATTAAGATTTCTTAATTATGAAATCTAAAATCTGAAATCTAAAATTAATTAGAATCTTTATGATAAATTTTATCGTCTAACCATTCTTGAACAGCTAGAGCGTGCGGCTTTGGCAACTTTTCGTAAAATTTAGAAACTTCTATTTGTTCTTTATTTTCGAAAACCTCTTCTAGACTATCGTTATAAGTAGCAAATTCTTCTAACTTTTCGGTCAATTCTTTTTTGATTTCAGAATTAATTTGGTTGGCTCTTTTGGCCATAATCGTAATCGCTTGATAAACGTTTCCGGTTGGTTCTTCGATTACGCTTTTGTTGTAAGTAATTGTGTTTACTGGCGCATTGGTCTTCTTTAAATCCATTACTTTTTATTTAGAAAATTGTTGTAAATCTTTATCTATTCTTGCTAACATTTCATCAGCTTGTATTTTGAATTCGGTATCGGGTTTGAATTTAATCAAACTACTATATGCAGTTTTGGATACTTTTAATCGCTCTTCCATTTTTGAAGGAATTGAATTTATTGCTAATTTGTAGGCTGAATCAAATCTATAGAATAATGCCTTTTCTTTGTACGGCGTTCCTGGATAATCACCAATAAATAAGTCTAAAGCTACTAAAGCTGCTTTATAATCAGATATTGTATTGTATTGTTTAGCAATTTCATAAGATTTTTTTTCAAGTTTTTCTCTCAAATATTTGACTATTTCGTTTGCTTCAATTAAATAGCTAGATTCTGGATAAGCATCAATAAAATTTTGGATTTTCTCAACAGCTTTTTCAGTATCTACTTGATCAAGACTGTGTACTGGTGATAATTTAGAAAAGCATCTTGCCACCAAAAATGCAGCTTCTTCTGCTTTTTCACTTTTTGGATAACTTCCTACAAATTTTTCAAATTGATAACCCGCTAAATAGTATTGTTTCGTTTTGTAATAAGATTGTGAAAGCATATAAAACATTTTCTCCGCTTGCGGTTGACCTTTGTATATAGGGCTCAATTGCTCGAACAGTCTTAATGCCTTTGCGTATTTTTTTGTCTCGTATAATTTGTTGGCTTCGGTAAACTTTACTTCGGCATCTTCGGATTTTAATGCTTTTTGAAACGGACTACAAGATAAAATACTTGCAACAATTAAAATTAAAAATAAATACTTATTCATTTATATGTTTTTAAATCTAAAAAAAGAACTACGATTTAGATAATTCTTAACCGAGTGCAAATTTAGTTAATAATTAGTTACCGTGAAATAATTTTTTAATAAATATAACATTTGACATCAGTACTAATATAACTTGATGTTCACAAAATATCTTGAAATTTAAAACAATGTAATTCAAAGTAAATATAAAATTGGTTAACTAAAAATTTTGGATTTTGAAATCTTCTACTTCGCAATTTTATTAACAAAATTATGAATTCTATTTTTTAAATTCTCATTCACGTTCACCAGCGGCAATCGAACTATATTTTCAGATAATCCTAAATATTGATGAATTTCTTTAACACCAGCCGGATTGCCTTGTTCGAAAATCAAATCTATACTTTCTGCTAATTGATAATGAATTTCATATGCTTCATCAACTTTTCGTTCTAAACCTAGTTGCACCATTTTTGAAAATTGCTTAGGAAAACCCTCACCAATTACTGAAATTACACCACTTCCGCCAGCTAAAATCATGGCTAAAGTTATCATATCATCACCTGAGATAACCAAGAAATTTTTTGGTTTTTTCTCAATTATTTTCATTGCTTGGACAATGTCGCCAGATGCTTCTTTAATGGCGACAATATTGTCATAATCATTTGCCAATCTAATAACTGTTTCTGGCAACATATTACTCGACGTTCTGCCTGGAACATTATATAAAATTATTGGAATAGGGCTTGCTTTTGCAATAGCTGCAAAATGCTGATAAATACCCTCTTGTGTTGGTTTATTATAATAGGGAGAAACTGATAAAACGGCTATAAACGGACTTAAATCAATCGTTTTTAAATCATTAATCACCGCTCGAGTATCATTGCCACCAACACCTAGCACCAGCGGAATTCGGCCACTATTGGCTTTGATTATTGTCTGGATTACTAAGTCTTTTTCATCTTTGTCAAGTGTTGCATTTTCGGCGGTTGTACCTAAAATTACAATATAATTAATATTATTTTCTACTTGAAAATTAACTAATTTTATTAAAGCATCAACATCGATTGAAAAATCCTTTTTGAAAGGAGTAACCAGCGCAACGCCAGTACCAATAAGTTCTTGCATGTTATATTTTTTTAAGTATTTTTAAATATTTGAATAATTCGAAAACAAAAATTTTGTGGTTTTCTATGGTGGTATTTATCGTTAAATTGTTAATGCGTTTATCTATTATGGAAAATCCAACTTTAAAACTGGCTTTGGATTCATTTGAAATTATTAATAGTGAAGATTTCTCAACTTGATAGTAATTAATTAATAAATCAAATTTATTATTTATAAAATGCAAAACAACTTTTTCTTTAAATTTTCCATCAAAACCAATGTGCTTATTATTGAAAGTTGGGTGCGAAAAAACCTGATTTTGATTTAATTTATCTTTGAAAACGATGACTTCAATTTTATCTTTACGTATTCCGTTGGCTACAATTTCTTCTATTAAGGATTCGGTTCTAGTAAAATTACTTTCATCGACCAACAAACCTACTGATTGTATGGCAGTTATATTTGGATTATTGATGACAATTTTTAAACCATTTTTTAATATTCTTTTTAATGAAAATTCTTTTATGTAATTCAAAAACATATTACTTTTACTTTAAATACAAAACTACTAAAATAAGTTGCATTTATTATGAAAAATTTAAAAAACTATAACTACATAGCAAAATACCTATTTTTGGTAATATTTTTTTTTATAATGTTTTCGTGCAATCTTGAAAAAAATTATGTCACAAAAATTGAAGGCAAAAAAATCGCAATATCTATAGATTTAACACAAAACAATGAAATTGACAATTACATAAAACCATATAGAGACAAAATAAATAAAGACATGAGTGAGGTCTTGGCTTTTAACCCAGAAACACTAGATAAATCTGGTACTTGGCAAAGTAATATAGGAAATTTTTTGGCGGATATAACTATGGAATATGGCAATAAAGTATATCAAAAACGAAACAATAAAAAAATTGATATTGTACTAATGAACCACGGTGGCATTAGAAGTATTTTACCAAAAGGTGGCATAACCCTTAGAAATGCTTATCAAATTATGCCTTTTGAAAACAGCTTGTGCATAAACGAATTAAAAGGATTACAAATACTTGAATTATGCCAACATATTGTTTCAGAAAAAAAACCGCATCCCATTTCAGGGCTTTCGTTTTCAATTGAACTTGGTTTAAATATAATAAATATTCAAGTTCAAGGAAAGCCATTAGAAATGGATAAAATTTATTCAGTTGCAACATCAGATTATTTGTCAAATGGTGGCGACAATATGTTATTTTTTAAGAAAAATGTTGGTAGCCACGACATGGATTATAAGTTGAGAAACGTTTTGGTAGATTATCTTAAAGATGCCGATACTGTAAAAGTAGATAAATCTGTAAGAATTAAAGCAATTAATTAAAATAAAAAAATACATGTAATTTCTTACGATATAAAAATGAAAAGAAGAGATTTTATACAAAAAACAGCGGCAAGCTCGGCATTTTTAACACTTGGTGGTTTATCAATTTCTAGTTTTAAAACATTAGAGCCTAAACATATAACAATTCTTCACACAAATGATGTGCATAGTTATATAGATCCGTTTCCAGTAGATGATCCTCGAAATCCAGGAATGGGCGGCGTGGCAAAACGTGCGGCATTGATTAGTGAAATTCGTAAAGAAAACCCAAATGTTCTATTATTAGATGCTGGCGATATTTTTCAAGGAACACCTTATTTTAATTATTATGGTGGAGAGCTAGAGTTAAAACTAATGTCAATGATGAAATATGATGCTTCAGCAGTAGGAAATCATGATTTTGACAACGGAATTTCAGGACTTTACTCGCAATTACCTAATGCAACTTTTGAATTTATTTCGGCAAATTATGATTTTAAAAATACCGTCTTAGAGGGCAAGGTAAAACCATATAAAATATTTAAAATTGATGGTATTAAAATTGGCGTTTTTGGTCTAGGTATAGAATTGGCAGGACTTGTTGATAAGCGCAATTATCTTGAAACAGTTTACAACGATCCACTCGAAATTTCTAAAGATATGGTCAAAATCTTGAAAAATGAAAAAAAATGTGACCTTATTATTTGTCTTTCACACATTGGATACCAATATAAAAATGAACCAGATAAAATTTGCGATTTAAAACTCGCTGCTAATACCAAAGATATTGACTTAATTATTGGCGGTCATACGCACACTTTTTTAGATAAACCAACCATCGTAAAAAATATTGAAGGCAAAGAAGTTCTTGTTAATCAAGTGGGTTGCTATGGTATTAATATTGGTCGAATTGATTTTTATTTAAATGCTAACAATGGTATCGCGACAAAAGGTCGAAGTATAGTTGTTTAAATTTTATGGCTTATTTGTAGTAAAATTGAAATTAAATAAAGATATTTGTAATAAAATTAACACAAATAAATGACAAATAAATTCAAAATAATATTATTTTTGCCAATAGCTATGCTGGGTATTGGATTGTTACTTTTAGATTATGTAAAACATGGTGGTGAACGAGACCTTAATGACGAAAAACCATTATTTGAAGTAACATCAAAAAAAATCATCGAAGAATTTACTACAAACATAGACTCAGCTAATTTAAAATATATAGATAAAGCTATAGCGGTTTCTGGAATTGTTACGGCAGTAAAAAATCATGAAGTAATTGTTGACAACACACTAATTTGTAACTTAAAAAATATTAATAATGACATTAAAGTCGATCAAAACATTATTATGAAAGGCAGAGTTGTAGGTTATGATGACCTGCTGAGCGAACTAAAATTGGACAAATGTTCTGTAAATAACTAAAATAAATGAATATAAAAATATTTTTTACGACTTTGATTTTTTTGTGTAGTTTGACGTTTTCAAATGCACAAGAAGATTTATTGGACGAACTAGACACCATTAAATCAGAAAAAAAAGAAATCGAAAAAATGGCATTCAAAGGCTTACAAATTTGCAATTTGCAATCGACAAAAACCGCTGCCAAAGGAGAGTGGTATTTTATGGTTTCACACCGATTTGGCGATTTGACCCAAGGATTTGACAATTTTTTTGGTTTTGACAATGCATTTACAAAAATTGGTGGCATTTATGGTATAAATGATTGGTTATCAGTTGCTGGAACACGACATACTTATAAAAAAACTTATGAAGTAGCTGTAAAATACAAATTAAAAAGCCAAGAATTTGATGGTTTTCCATTAACTATTGTAGGTTATAATACCGTCAATATCAATAGTGAACTAAAAAAAACATTGTACCCGAACCTGATTTTCAATGACCGACTTTCCTATTCATCACAATTATTAGTTTCAAGAAAATTTTCAGACAAATTTTCGTTAGAAATTGCTCCGATATTTATTCATAAAAATCTCTATGATGGTTTGATTGATAGAAAAAATCAATTTTTAATTGCTGCAGGTGGTCGCTATAAATTGACCAAAAGATTAAGCGTTAATCTTGAATATGCTGCTAGAACAATGGTTTCGAAATACACAAAATTGGTTTACTCCAACCCATTAACAATTGGATTGGACATAGAAACTGGTGGTCATGTATTTCAATTGGTTTTTTCTAACAGCCAACAAATGAATGATGTAGCCGTTTTCACAAACACATATGGTAATTGGAACGGCGGAGGAATTTATTTTGGATTTAATATGTACCGTGTTTTTAATTAATTTTAAGTATGAAAAAAATAAATATTTTATTGATTTTAATAATATCAATTATTGTAACAAGTTGTTCGACAAGAACTATTCAAGAAATTAGCTATGAAATTCCGGTCGGAACGGTTATTACTTATTCAAAAGATGTACAACAAATTTTTGAAACAAAATGTGTTTCGTGTCACAACAACAATTCACAGTTTCCAAATCTTGAAAATTATGTACAAATAAAAGAAGCTTGCCAAAATGGTAATGTTTTTTGTAGAATTGACGATCAATCGTGCGGAAGCGTAATGCCACAAACAGGCAAAATGCAGCAGCAAACCATAGAAATGGTCAAATTGTGGAGAGATCAAGGTTATTTAAACTAAAAAAAATATGAAAAATATAATAGCAATAATTCTAGCATTTTTAATATCAAATATTGGTTTTTCACAAAAAGTGATGACCCGAACTGGCGAAATAAAATTCGAAGCAACAATGCCTGGAGCACTTGATGATATTGCTGCTGTTAACAAAACTGTTTCGTGTATTTTGGACCAGTCAACTGGAGAATTTGTAGCTTTGGCATTGGTGAAAGCCTTTAAATTTAAAGCACCATTGATGGAAGAGCATTTCAACGAAAATTATATCGAATCTAGCAAATATCCTAAAGCAAATTTTAAAGGAAAAATTGTCAATTTTGATGCTTCAAAATTAACTGCAACCAAAACTAGCTATGATTTAGATGGCGATTTGACTATTCATGGAGTAACTAACAAAATAAAAACAAAAATTTTTATCAGTTCCAATGATGGAAAAATGTCGACAAGCTGCAATTTGTCAATCAAATTAAAAGATTACAAAATCGACATTCCAAGTTTAGTAAAAAGCAAAATCACAGAAACAGTAAAAATGTCAATCAATTTTATTTTGCAACCTAAATAACAAACTTAAAACCTATTCCGTGCAAATTTTCAATTGCAATATTTTGATCATTGATCAATATTTTACGTAATCTAGAGATAAAAACATCAAGACTTCGACCCATAAAATAATCGTCATCGCCCCAAAGTTGCTTTAAAATTGTTTCCCGTTTTAAAACTTTATTGCTGTTTTCTAAAAAATATTGCAACAATTCTGATTCTCTGTCAATTAGTGTAATAATTTCGTTTTTAATATATAGACTATAAATTTAGGATTGAAACGTGTTTTTTTTTTCAGGAGTAAAAATATTTTTCTCTTAAAGTTAATTATTTAAAAGTTTCAAAAAAAATTAAAATTTCAAACTTATATCAATACAAAACAATCAATTTCGGAATTAATGGCGTTTTTGTTGATAAAATAACTGTTTTATTTGCAAAAAATTCTGCAAAAATTTCTAAAAATCCAATCGAAAAGTAAATTAAAGTACAATAATTAAAAACTTTATCCCTCGTATATAAACGCATAAGTAGATTTATTTTATGCTATTAATTTCATAAAATCATTTTCAGAAATTATATTTATTTTTAATTGATTTGCTTTTTCTAGTTTTGATGGTCCCATGTTGTCACCAGCAATTAAGAAGTTTGTTTTTGTAGAAATAGAACTCGCATTTTTGCCGCCGTTATCCTCAATTAATTTTTTTAAATCGTCTCGAGAAATATTTTCAAAAACACCAGAAACGACAAATATTTTTCCATTTAGTTTGTTGGTTGCATCAATGTTTATTTTTTCTGATAATTCAAATTGTATTCCTGATTTTTTTAATCTTTCAATTATCAAAATATTTTCATGATTTTGAAAAAATTCCACAACACTTTGAGCGGTTTTTGTTCCAAAATCTTCAACTGCAGCGAGTTCCTCTACCGTTGCCGTTTGCAAGGCATCTATATTTCTGTAGTATTTCGCCAGTTTTTTGGCACCGTTTTCGCCAACGAATCTAATCCCTATTGCATATAAAACTTTGTCAAAAGTGATTTCTTTTGACTTCTCAACTCCATTTATAATATTTTCGGCACTTTTTTGAGCCATTCTTTCAAGTGGAAGAATTTGTGCTACCTTCAAATCATATAAATCTGCATAGCTTTTTATCAAACCATTATTGAATAAAAGTGCTATTGTTTCACCGCCTAAACCTTCAATATCCATTGCTTTTCTGGAAATAAAATGCTGAATACGACCAATAATTTGCGGCGGACAACCACAAAAATTTGGACAATAATGATTAGCTTCGCCTTCGGTTCTAACCAATTCGGTGTTGCATTCAGGACAGTGCGTAATGTAAACTGTTGGTGGAGCATCAATCAGCCTTTTAGTAAAATCAACACTAATGATTTTCGGAATAATTTCGCCACCTTTTTCAACAAATACTGTGTCGCTGACGCGAATATCTAATTTTTCAATTTGATCTGCATTATGCAATGAGGCACGTTTTACAATTGTCCCTGCCAATTGAACCGCTTCAAGATTTGCTACTGGAGTGATCGAACCTGTTCGACCAACTTGATATGAAATTGAATTTAATGTTGTGAAAACTTGTTCGGATTTGAATTTATAAGCCATTGCCCAACGCGGAGATTTGGCAGTATAGCCCAATTCTTCTTGATGCGCAAATGAGTTTATTTTTATAACAACTCCGTCAGTTTCATAGGGTAACGTATGACGTTTTTTATCCCAAATCGCAATAAAGTCAAAAACTTCATTTAAATTTTTGGCTAATGAAGATTCATGAGGAACTTTAAAACCATAATTTCGCGCTGCTTGTAAACCATTGAATTGCGAATTAAACGGCAATTTTTTTCCAATCAAGAAATACAATAAACATTCAAGTGGACGCTTCGCAACTTCGCCACTTTCTTTAAGTTTCAAACTTCCAGAGGCAGTATTTCTCGGATTTGAGTAAGGTATTTCACCAATTTCTATCAATTCTTGATTCATTTTATTGAAGCCCGCAAATGGCAAAACTATTTCTCCACGAATGTCAAATTTTTCTGGAAAATTACCTTTCAATTGCAATGGAATAGACTTTATGGTTTTGATGTTATTGGTTACATCATCTCCCTGAAAACCGTCTCCTCTTGTCAAGGCACGCGTCAACTTACCATTTTCATATGTTAAAGAAATCGATGCTCCGTCATATTTTAATTCACAAACGTATTCTAAATCAACGTCTCCCAAAGTTTTTTGAACACGATTTTGCCATTCAATTAAGTCGTCTTTTGAATAAGAATTATCTAACGAATACATTCGATAATCGTGTGCAACAGTTTTAAAATTTTTTGTTGTGGTTCCACCAACTCTTTGTGTTGGTGAATTTTCATCAAAATGTTCTGGGTTTTGAATTTCTAAATCTTGTAATGTTTTTAACTTTAGATCAAAATCAAAATCAGAAATCGTTGGATTATCTAAAACATAATAATCGTGATTATGAAGATTAAGTTCTTCGCGAAGGCTTTGAATTTGTTGAAAAACGTCCATAAACTATTTAAAAATATTCATCAAATATAATAAATTTTAAAATAATTTATGCGGCAACAATCGAATTTATTTGCTTGAATAATTGCCCGTCGCTTAAAAAAGATCCCTGTTGAATCAAATCAAATATGGACATGTTTCTTTCGCTTGTAAACTGTTTTTTTCCAATTTTCATTTCAATATTGTCTGTAAACATATTGTCACTCAACCATTGTAAACCATCTTTGGTTAAAAAATCAATTTCTTTGACTTGCGAAATCAAAACTATTGATTGCAAGTAGGTATTAAAACATTGAAAAAGGAATATATGATTTTTAGAAAAATTCTCTAAAAATTCTGCACGAGTCAAAACTCCTTCCCAAATTAGATCAGAGAAAATATCAAGTTCTTGCTCGACGACTTCAGGTTTTTCGAGTTTAAGTTTGTCCCATTCGGCTTTGTCAATGGTTTGTGTAGCCAAAAAATTCACAAACTCTTGGTGTAACTCACCGAATTGTTCTTTAGTTAATCTTTGATATTTCATTTATAAAAAATTTAATTAATGATTTTAAGATTAAAGATTTGCTTAAAATCAAAAAAATCCCAAGCTCTATAACAGAGTTGGGATTTAAATAAAAATATAAGGCTATGCTCTTTCTGCAACAATTTCATATGGCAAATCAACAACAACTTCTCTATGAAGTCTCACTGATGCTGAATATTTACCAGTTCTTTTTACAATTCCAGAGGTAATGAATTTTCTGTCAATTACTTGTCCACTTTTAGCAATTGCTTCAGCTATATCGATGTTGGTAATTGAACCAAATAATTTTTCTCCACCTGCTTTGGCTGTTATTTTGATTTCCATAGCTTTCAAAGTTTCTGCCAATGCTTTTGCATCGTTTACGACTTTGGCTTCTTTGTGTACTCTTTGTTTTAGGTTTTCGGCCAAAACTTTCTTTGCAGAAGGTGTAGCCAAATGTCCGTGACCTTGTGGGATCAAAAAGTTACGACCATAACCAGCTTTTACTGATACTATGTCATCTTTGAAACCTAAATTTTGTACGTCCTGTCTTAATATAATTTCCATATTGTTGTCCTTGTTATAAAGTTAGGTTCTCATTAGTTAGAGAAACCAACAATTGATTTATTTATTTATTATTTCATTAAATCAGCCACGTATGGCATTAATGCAATGTGTCTTGCTCTTTTAACTGCAACTGAAACTTTTCTTTGGTACTTCAAGGAAGTTCCTGTTAAACGTCTTGGTAAAATTTTACCTTGTTCATTAACGAATTTCAATAAAAAATCGGCATCTTTATAATCTACATATTTGATTCCAGACTTTTTGAAACGACAATACTTTTTAGTTTTGTTGGTTTCTATATTCAAAGGCGTTAAATATCTGATATCCCCGTCTTTTTTTCCTTTTGATGATTGTTCTAAAGTTGCCATAGTTAAGCTTTTGTTTTCATTTTTATTCTTCTTCTTTCCGCCCAAGATATTGCATGTTTATCAAGACTTACAGTCAAGAAACGCATAATTCTTTCATCACGTCTAAATTCAGTTTCAAAAGCGATTAAAACTTCTCCAGATACATTGTACTCAAATAAGTGGTAGAAGCCACTTTTTTTGTTTTGGATTTCATAGGCCATTTTTTTCAGACCCCAATCCTCTTTTGACACCATTTTTGCTCCTCTAGTTGTAAGAAAATCTTCAAATTTGCTTACTGTTTCCTTTACCTGAGTGTCAGATAAAACGGGATTTAAAATGAAAACAGTTTCATAATGATTCATAAAAATATATTTATTATTAATTTTTGTGCAAAAGTAATCAATTTATTTGAATTACACAGTAAAAATCAATTTTATCGATAAATGTCAAAAAAATACGTTTTAAGTCAGAATATTACTTTTTTTTATTAAATTTACACACTGATTTTAAATCATTTTTATGAAACTAAATTGTGTGGTTGTCGATGATAGCTCAATTCAAAGAATTATTATTACAAAACTTGTTAATAATAACATCAATTTAAACCTTGTTGGTGACTTTTCCAATGCCATTGAAGCGAAAAATTGTATGATTGTTAATGATATAGATTTAGTTTTTTTGGATGTGGAAATGCCTGTTATTGGCGGTTTCGAGTTTATAGATGGTCTTAAGATAAAACCGCAAATAGTATTTATATCATCAAAAGCTGATTATGCTTTGAAAGCTTTTGATTATGAGGCTACAGATTATTTGCAAAAACCAATTGAAAACGAACGTTTTAATATGGCTGTTAAGCGTGTTTTAGATTTGCATTTACTAAAAAAAGACAATGTTGAAGATGAGGGCGATTTTATTTTTATAAAAAGTAATCTCAAAAAACTGAAAATTCATACTGCTAAAATTAAATGGGTTGAGGCCTGTGGCGATTATGTAAAAGTTATAACTGATGATAATTCTCATTTAGTATTATCAACAATGAAAGCTTTTGAAAGCGATTTACCAAAACTAAAATTTATGAGGGTTCACAAATCATTCATTATCAATATTGATAGAATAGAACGTTTTAATAGTAAATTTGCCGAAGTGGGTGGTTACAAAATTCCATTAAGTCGCAATAAAAAAGACGATTTGGCGAAAGCCTTGTCTGCAATTTAACCTGCATCTACGTTTAAATTTATTTTGATTGATTTGTATTGCCCAATATTTCCAAAACTATTTAAAATCTTTTGAATGGTATTTTTAGTTGATATTAATGACTGATTTTGAGGAATTTTAATCATAATGTTTCTTATATACTCATTGCGAATTCTGGAAACTGCTGGTTCTTCTGGACCTAAGACTGGCATTTGTAGATTTTGGCTTAAAACTTCGTACAACCAAGTCGATGCTTCTTTCAGTTTTTCATATTCTTTTTGTTTTAATGTAATTTTTATGATTCTATAATATGGTGGATATTTATATATTTCTCTTTCATAAAGTTGTTCTTTATACATTGACAAATAATCATTATTAACAACTTGTTTTATGATATTATGTTCTTGATTATATGTTTGAATAATAACTTTCCCTTGTTTTTCTGACCTTCCAGAACGTCCCGCCACTTGAGTCATCATTTGGAAACTACGCTCAAAAGCCCTAAAATCAGGATGATACAGCATGTTATCAGCATTCATGATACCAACCAAAGTTACATTTTCAAAATCTAATCCTTTGGCTAACATTTGTGTACCAACCAAAATATCAATTTTTTGATTTTTGAAATTGTCTATTAATTTTTCTATTCCAAATTTACCTCGGGTTGTATCTTGATCCATACGACCAATTCGTGCTGTTGGGAACAATTCTGTTAGTTCTATTTGTACTTGTTCAGTTCCAAATCCCTTTGTGGTTAATTCTACACTACCGCAAACATGACAGCTAACTGGTTTTGCAATTGAGTAACCGCAGTAATGGCAACGTAGTTGGTTTTTATGTTTATGATAAGTCAAGCTCACATCACATTGTGAGCATTGTGGCATATTACCGCAAGTAAAACATTCTAATACTGGTGAATAGCCTCGTCGGTTTTGAAATAAAATAACTTGTTCGCCAAGCGTCAAAGCATCTGTTATTTCGTTTATTAAAGTATCGCTAAAATGACCTGACATTTGTTTTTTGAAATGTTTTTCTTTCAAATCTACCAATTCAATATTTGGCATCGTTGCATTGCCGAACCTTTCTGTTACTGAAACTAATCCAAATTTTTTGTTTTTTGCATTAAAGTAAGTTTCCAAACTTGGTGTTGCAGAACCTAATAAAACTTTAGATTTGTGAGCATTAGCCAAAACAATTGCTGCATCTCGAGCCTGATATCTTGGTGCAGGATCAACTTGCTTAAAATTTTGCTCGTGCTCTTCATCAACAATGATTAAACCTAGATTTGAAAAAGGTAAAAACAAAGCAGATCGCGCACCAATTACAATTTGCGCCTTTGGCAAATGATTGAATACTTGCCGCCAAACCTCTACACGTTCGTTATTGTTGTGTTTTGAATGAAAAACGGCTATTTTATTTCCAAAATAAGTCCGCAACCTAGTTACCAATTGAGTAGTTAATGCAATTTCGGGTAACAAGAAAAGTATCTGTTTGCCTTGATTCAAATAATCTTCTATAACTTTGGTGTAAATTTCAGTTTTTCCGGATGCAGTTACACCATGAAGTAAACTTACATTTTTAAGTTCAAAACTTTTCGTTATTTCGAGATAAGCTTTTTCTTGAACTGTACTTAATAAGATTTTTCTAGTATTTTCAAGATTTTGTATATCTGCCCTATCAACTTGCAAAAAATATTCTTCGAGAATTTCTTTATCAATTAAGGTTTTTATTATTGCCAAAGTGACGCCTGATTTTTCGCTTAATAATTTTACCGAAATTGGTTTTTTTTCTGATGCTGTTAATTGAAAATAATTCAATACAACGTTTTTTTGTTTATCAGATTTTTTTAAGATTTCAAGTAATGAGCCTAGACCTTCGTTGCTAATATATTGTTCCTTTAATTTAATATAACGAACTAATTTTGGTTTGTATATTTCATTTATTTCTTCGTTAACGAACAAAATATTTTTATCAATTAGCTTTTGGACGGTTGGTAAAACATTCTTTTTATTCAAGATTTTTATTATTTCCTGAATTTTCAGTGAGCTTTGAACTTGCAAGGCTTGATAAACTAAAAACTCATCATCAGTCAATTTGGATTGGTCAATAAATAAATCGTTTTTTTGAGAAATAACTGTTTCGCTTTCAAGCAATAATGCACTTGGTAAAGCACCACGATATACTTCTCCGAGCGAACACATATAGTAGTCAGCAATCCAAATCCAATGATTTATTTGCAATTGATTAACAATTGGTGCATCATCAAGAATTTGATTAATTTCTTTTGGTTCGTATAATGAAGGTGGATTTTGGTGTAAATTTATCACCAAAGCTGTGTAAATTTTATTTTTTACAGGTACAGCTACTCTCATTCCGATTTTGATGTAATTATACTCATCTTCCGA
Source organism: Bacteroidota bacterium (assembly GCA_043769905.1). Lineage (GTDB taxonomy): Bacteria > Bacteroidota > Bacteroidia > Flavobacteriales > Flavobacteriaceae > Flavobacterium. Next base: position 6,551 of record JAYVIW010000012.1, on the reverse strand, counting down.
AACGAGGTAAGTTAGCGTTTTAGAAAACGAAAGTGGTAAAATTACTTCAACGAAAAACAAATTATGTTTAATTTTAAGAATATAAAATTCAATTTCAAATCAATAATCGCTGCTTGTGAATTAGTTTTTTATCCTAACCCAATATTGAGATCGCCCGATTAAGGCAAAACCGATATAGCCTCTTACTTTTAGTTTGTCTTTATTTTCGAGTGCAATAGCACATTTGTAAATTTTTCCATTTTTTGGGTCAACTATCCTACCACCACTGTATTCGTCGCCATCTCTAGATAACCCCTTCAAGATAATCATACCTTTAATAGGTTTGTTTTTATCGTCTCCAGAACATTCCTTACAAACATCATTTTTATGATTTACATCAAATATTTCAATAACTTTACCATGAATTTTGCCTGATTTTTCAAAAATTTCTACTACCGACTTTGGCTCACCTGTCTCGTCGTCAATAGTTTTCCATTTTCCAATAATTGACTGAGCAAAAGAAAAATGTATTGAAAATATCAATACTAATAATAAAAGATATTTCGTCATAATTTTTTATGTTTTAAAAATTATCAATATACACAACTAATTTAATGTCCACCTGCAATTTTAATATCAAAATTTATACCTTGATTCTTAAGAATCGAACTTACTTTCCAGGCATAAAAAACGAGATAAGCAAAGCATAAAATTCCAACGATATAACTAGATTGGATTGTCGAAATATCAGCAATATAACCCTGTAACAAACTAATAAAACCGCCACCCATAATCATCATAATTAAAAAACTAGAACCTTGGCTGGTATGTTTTCCTAATCCGCTAACTGCTAAAGTAAAAATACAGGGCCACAGTGTACTACAAAATAATCCAACGCTTATAAATGCATAAACGCTCGTCATTCCTGATGTTGTCATACCAACAAGCAAAGCAACAATTCCTAAACCAGAAAATATTAATAGCATTCTTGCTGGATTTCCTTTACTAGCAATATCGGCACCAATTAAAACCAAAATTACAAAAGCATAAACATAAAATGGCGTCAAATCGTGTTTTGCAATTGCATTCACGGCCAAGAACACACCAAACGCTAAATACGGCGTAATGAAACGCAGTATTTTTTGAGTACTCATATTATCAGTAAAAGCTTCAACAGCTCCCGTCCAACGACCTATCATAAGACTTGCCCAATAAAGAGATACATATGGAGCGATGTCTTTAGTAAGAAATCCCAGGTTCTTTTCCATATACGCAGGCAAATTGCTTGCAGTAGAAACCTCCACACCAACATAAACAAAAATCGCAATCATTCCCAAAATTAATTGTGGATATTTTAACGCAGAGCTTCGAGAATTAACAGTATCAACATCGGATTCTATAATTGATTGTGGTTTGTCTGGTAACGATGATAATTTTAGCAAAACAGCTACGATCAAGAATGCTGCACCAAGAATTAAATAAGGAATTTTTACGCTCTCAATACTCATATCTGTATTACCTGAAGTCGCAGATCCAAAAATAGCAAAACTAACAATCAGCGGTCCAATTGTTGTACCTAAATTATTAATTCCTCCTGCCAACGTTAATCGTTGAGACCCTGTGTTTATTGGTCCCAACGCGATAGCTAACGGATTTGCAACTGTCTGCTGTAATGAAAAACCAAGTGCAACTATAAATAATCCTGATAACATTAATGGAAAAGATCCCATGTTAGCCGCTGGATAAAATAATAAGGTGCCTAAAGCCGATATTGATAATCCCAATGCTAACGAATTTTTATAACCAATAGTATTAATTAAATCTTTTTTGGTTAAATATGAAATCAATAAATAAATTAAAGAACCAACCGTATATGCAATATAAAATGCTAATGAAACCAGTTGACTCTCGACCTGAGATAAATCAAATGCTTTTTTGAAAACAGGAATAAGAATGTCGTTGCTTGCGGCAACAAATCCCCAGAAAAAAAACACAGTAGCAAGTGGGATAAATTGTGCCCAGTTAGTTTTTGAATTTTGTGTATTCATAAAAATATAAAATAAATTAGATTAGTTTTATCTCAATCGGTTGTTTAAAGAAAATGGTCGTTACAAACATAACTTAATTTTTACAAAATTTGCATAATTTGGAATAATTAATACATGTTTTTCAATTTCTATGATTGCTAGTGGAATTATCAATATTTATGACAATTGATTTTTCTATAATTATCACCAATTTTAGGACATAATAAATTTGCTTTTACGTTGGCAAATTTTTAATTATCAAGCAATTCTTTTATTCTAATTTTTGCTTTTCAACATCCACACTAAGATGTATGAAAGAATAATTGACAAAAGCCATATCAAAAATATTCAATTATAAGTTATTAATAGATTTCCTAACTAGTGGACATTGGATAATTTCTTTTCTGTAAAAATATCAAGTAGTGGAAATTAAATGCTTATCATTAATATTTGCTCTAAATTGATTATGAATGATAAATATATCGAAATTTCCCTCATTGAACATCTTTTATTCCAACTTCTAGTGAAATTGAATTTTCGAACCTTGTTATAACGCGCAAAGTTCCATACCTATTTTCTTTATCAACGGATAATATACCAATTAGAGCAATTGCTCCAAACTTGGTTGTTTAAATCATATTGCAATTTGGTGAAATTTTCTTCAAACGGCAACAATTCCTTAGCGAAGTTAGCATTTGTAATAAATAAAAAAAGAAATATTACTAAAAGTTTGGTTTTCAATACTAAATAATTCATTATTTGAATATAAAACTTTTTTTTCAAAAAAAAAACTTGACTAACTAAAACAATTTTCTAAAATATTCCATTTACATATTCTTGTAAATATTCAAATCTTGGTGTTAATTTACCATTTTCGGTCATTTTGGCTCTTGCTAAAATGCCGTTTTTATCATTATCAAAAAAAGCAGGAATTACATGTTCCATAAACATTTCTCCAAAACCTTCACTGGCATCTTTGGGTAGTTCGCAAGGCAAATTATCAACCGCCATAACTACTATTGCTCCTGGGTGCATAAAAGAAACTTCGCTATTGCTCGCTGGAATATAACCATAAAAAGGATCTGCAATTGTTGATGCCCTGATGGTGCAAGCAATTGGTCCATCAACATCGCATGAAATATCTGCTACTACTTTTATTTTACAATCTGGTGCCAAAAGCATTTTTTGCGATAAAATAATCGGAGCATCATTGCCATAAAAATGTCCAGCCATAAAAATGTCTGAAACTTTGCTGAATCTTTCAAAATCCGATAAATACTCTTTTGGATTTTTATAAAAATCGTTTTTGTCTAAAACTTGTCCGTCTCTTCTTTTGTTATAGTCCAAAACATCAATTTGAGTATAAACTGGTTCTGAGTATATTTTGGACAAATAATTTTCGATCGAAACTTTTTTGATTTTCATTCCGTCTAAAATTTCCAAAATGCCGTGACCCACTTTTCCGTCGCCCGTGACGACTATTTTTAATGGTGGTAAAGTTTGTCTTTTCAGCTTATTGATTAAATCTTCTTTTGAGTTTAAAGTTTCGGCTTTTGGCATGTTAAACAATTCAAACTTTAATCCAAATGCTCTCAAACCATTATAAGCACCAACAATTCCTGCATAACGACCAAAACCAATTAATCTTTTGTTATTGGAATCAACGATTGTTTCATGGTCATAAAGTTCAATATTTTTTGATAAAATTGCCTGTAATAACTTGCGGTTATAGGGTTGCTTTTTGATAGTATGCGAAAAGAAAAAATATTTTTTATTTGGAATCAAGGCATCAATTGGAACCTCTTTTACACCAAAAAGGACATCACAATTGTTTAAGTCGCCAACAATATTTAATCCTAAATCGCTATAATCTGAATCTGAAAAAATTCTAATATCTGAAGTTTCTATAAATATTTCGGCTTCTGGATGGTCGATTTTCATTCGTAACAATTCATTTGGAGTAAAAACTACGCGCCTGTCAACTGGAATTTTTCTTTCTTTGACGATACCGAATTTCATAATTATAACATATTAATTAAATAATGTTACAAATATAACAATTTTGCAGTAATTCTGAAAGTATTTTTGTTAAGTTTAAAATAAAAGCTGTTTATTTATTAAAAATTTGCAACAATTAAAAAAAGCAAAATATATATTTGCATAAAATGACATTATACGTAATCATGAAATTATTCATCAAACACTTTCTCATATTATCAATATTTTCTTTAACTTTAAATAGTTGTAAAAGAGCTGAAAAGCCAATTGTAAAAAACTTGAAGACTATCACTGGAATATTGCCAATTCTTGTTCCTAATCAAGATAAATTTGATGAATTAAAACCATCATTTATAAAAAATAAAAATACTCAAATTAATCATTTTTATCAACTTAATTGGCCAAACAATTCTTTAAACGGCAGTTTTTTGGTTGCCCAAAACGGCCAAATTATTTATGAAAAATACAACGGATTTGCAAATTTCAATCAAAAATCAAAAATTGATGCGAACACGCCAATTCACATTGCATCAGTAAGCAAAGTGTTGACTGCCACAGCAATTTTGATGCTTGTTGCTGATAAAAAAATTAAATTGAATCAAAAAATAAACACAATTTTTCCTCTTTTTCCTTATGAAAATATAACTGTTCAAAATTTGTTGAACCATCGAAGCGGACTCAAAAATTATGCTTATTTTACAAATAAAAAAGAAATTTGGAATTCTGATGTTAATTTAACAAATGATGATTTACTCGATATTTTAATTAATAAAAATATTCCATTAGAGTTTCCGAGTGATAAAGGTTTTAGTTATTCAAACACCAATTATGCTCTTTTGGCATTAGTAATCGAAAAAATTACAGGTTTGAAGTATCCAAAAGCCATAAAAAAAATGATTTTCGAGCCACTTTCGATGACCAATTCTTATGTTTATGAACTCGATGAACATTATCAAACCGCTACGCCTTCGTATAAATGGAACAACCAGCAATATGCAAACGATTTTCTTGATGCAATTTATGGCGACAAAAACATATATTCGACACCAAGAGATTTGCTAAAGTTCGATTTAGCTCGACAAAGTAAATATTTTTTGAATCTAGATTTAATTCAAAAAATCTATTCGGGTTACAGCTATGAGCATCGAGGTACTAAAAATTATGGTCTAGGAATCAGAATGATAGAATGGGAGAATGGTCAAAAATTTTATTTTCATAACGGTTGGTGGCACGGTAACACATCATCATTTATTTCATTGAATAAAGAGAAATTAACAATAATTGCGTTGTCAAATAAGTTTAATCGAGCAACCTATAAAGTTAAAAGAGTGGCATCATTATTTGGTGATTATCCGTTTAAAGTCAGTGACACAATTTAATACTAGATTTTGAATATTTTATAACTAATGTTTTCGATTAGCTATAAAAATAAGCTATATTTGCAATTCAAAATATTTTATAATTTGTATTGAATATTTTATAAAAATTGGGGTCGACTGGTTTTGACAGCAAGTCGAATTGAAACGTAAGCACGTCGAGAACTGAGTCAATTCTCGTAAATAAATGGACTCAAAACACTTACACGGCGAAGGAAACTACGCTCTTGCTGCTTAATCTGAATCATAGTAAGATTAGCCTCGTCCTATAAGATAGGAAAGCAGGATTTGCCTCGAAAGCTCTGGTTTATAGCGTTCGGTCAAGGCAAATCGTAAATTTAAACCTAGGTTCGGTAATGTTTTAAATCCGTGCTGAATTAGCAAAACTAAGCGTTTGGTGGTTGTTGTTGTCCTAGCCAAATGTCGAAAATCTAAACAATAAATAAGCGTGTAGAAAGCCTTTTGGTTGCTTGTTTGGACCCGAGTTCGACTCTCGGCGACTCCACAAAAAAAAACCGTTAACTGATCTTGGTTAACGGTTTCTTTTTTTTATTTAAAATTATACAATCTCGCCCTGCCATTGCAAGATGCCACCAATAAGGTTAAAAGTATTGTCAATTCCTAGTTGATTCATTACTTTACAAGCTTGTTCGCTTCTTGAACCAGCTTTGCAATAAACAAAATAATTTTTTGACTTGTCTAATTCTTCAATTAAATAAACAAATCCTTGTCCTTTAAATATATCAATGTTTATTGCATTTGCAATTTTGCCGTCGTTAAACTCTTCGTCGGTTCTTACATCAATAATTACGGCATTTTCGTCAGTATTTAATTTAGATATCCACTCTTGTTGGTTCAAATTCATGTTTTTTTTACAAATATATTATTTATTGTTTGATTAAAAAAACAAGTATTGGTCTAATTATTTTAGCTACGGTCTAAATAATATATTTATTATCTTTACCATAAGAAAGAAAGAATTTTATCCCAAATATCGGAGTTAAATCAAGATGATAAAACCCGCTTATATAAAGTTATCGAAATCTTTTTGTTTGATAATGAAGTAGATATGTCAAAAGAACAGCACAAAGAAAAAGTTGCTATTGCCAATAATTGTCCGCATTGCGAGTCAAGAAAGACAAGAAAAAATGGTCATCAATATGGCGTTCAA
>JAYVIW010000011.1:0-56477 GCA_043769905.1 Bacteroidota bacterium | reverse complement strand
GATTTTTTATAAATATAACGAAGAAAATCTTTGAAATCCTTTAAATCTGTGGCGAAATAAATTGAAAACAAATATATTATTTAGACCATAGCCAATTTTATTTATTATAGAAAGCTGGAAATTGGTTAATGTCAAAAAACAAGTACTAACGTATAAAACTTTAAATTGAATCAATAGAACCAACATAAATATGCACGATACTTATGATAATTTTTATATTTTTATAAAAAAATGCAAAATCAAAATTATTTGAATTAGCAAATTTTATTTTAATTAAATTAAAAGCTAAAAGACAAACACAGCTCGTTCTCCCATCATTTCATTAACTTCCACTGCAACAGCTTCGATAACTGCTTCGTTGTTATGGTTCATTAAAACTTTGTCAATCATGATAACGATTTTTTCCATGTCATTTTCAAGTAAACCTCTTGTTGTGATTGCTGGTGTCCCAATTCGAATTCCGGAGGTTACAAATGGCGATTTATCATCAAATGGCACCATGTTTTTATTAACCGTAATTTCTGCTTTCACTAGTGCGTTTTCAGCTTCTTTACCTGTAATTCCTTTATTTCTGAGGTCAATCAACATCATATGATTGTCTGTTCCTCCAGAAATTAAATCATAACCTCTGTCCATAAATGCCTTTGCCATAGCTTTTGCATTTTTTTGAACTTGCATTGAATAATGAAAAAACTCATCAGTTAAACATTCTCCAAAGGCTACTGCTTTTGCAGCAATCACATGCATTAATGGACCTCCTTGATTGCCCGGGAAAACGGCTAAATCTAGTAATGACGACATCATTCTTATTTCCCCTTTTGGAGTTTTCAAACCAAATGGATTTTCGAAATCTTTGCCCATCATAATCAATCCTCCACGTGGACCTCGTAAAGTTTTATGAGTCGTCGTTGTAACAATATGACAATGGGGCATTGGATCATTCATTAACCCTTTCGCAATTAATCCCGATGGATGTGAAATATCTGCTAATAATAACGCACCAACAGAGTCTGCTATTTTTCGAAAACGCTCAAAATCCATATCACGACAATAAGCAGATGCGCCTGCAATAATCATTTTTGGCATTTCACGAGTGGCAATTTCTTGAATTTTATCATAATCAAAACGACCTGTTTCTTTTTCTACACCATAAAAAACAGGATTGTACAAACGACCAGAAAAATTTACTGGCGAACCGTGAGTTAAATGTCCACCGTGTGATAAATCAAACCCTAGAATTTTGTCTCCAACTTGCAAACAAGCATGATAAACAGCTGTATTAGCCTGAGAACCAGAGTGTGGCTGAACGTTTGCATAGGCGGCACCAAATAATTCTTTGGCACGATCAATTGCAATTTGTTCTACAACATCAACAACTTCACAACCTCCATAATATCTTTTTCTGGGATAACCCTCGGCATATTTATTCGTTAAACAAGAACCTGTGGCCTCCATCACTTGGTCACTAACAAAGTTTTCTGATGCTATGAGTTCAATACCATGAATTTGTCGGTCCTGTTCTTCATTAATCAAGTCAAATATTATTGAATCGTGTTGCATTTTTATTTGTTTTAAAATCAATTACAAATTTATGAAAAATCGTTTGGTAAATTGGTATAATATTTTACTTTTGATAAAAAAATTGTCAACAACTAATCAACATTAATTATGCCCATAACAGCAAATCATACAAGTAGAAAGTCGTGGCTTGAAGTTGCCGAAAATTCTGATTTCCCTATTCAAAATATTCCATTTGGAGTTTTTTTAACTAAAGAAAACGTCGTAACTGTAGGGACCAGAATTGGAGATTTCGCAATTGATTTGGGAGCCCTACAACAACTTAATTACTTTGAAGGAATCGAACTTACAGACGATATGTTCATGCAAGACACTTTAAACGATTTCATATCAGATGGAAAAAAAACATGGCGTTTGGTAAGAAATAGAATTGCTGATATTTTTGATAATAAAAACCCAAAACTTCAAGAAAATAAAAAACACCGAAATATTGTAATTTTTAACATTAATGATGTCGAAATGCAATTGCCAGTTTTGATTGGCGATTACACTGATTTTTATTCAAGTAAAGAACATGCAACCAATGTTGGAAAAATGTTTCGTGATCCTGAAAATGCACTTTTACCAAACTGGTTGCACATTCCAGTTGGATATCATGGTCGAAGTTCAACAATTGTTCCATCTGGAATTCCTGTGAACCGACCGATGGGACAATTAATGACCGAAGGAGCAACCACGCCAGTTTTTGGTCCTTCACGACTGATAGATTTTGAACTTGAAACGGCTTTTATTACAACCGATGCGAACGTAATGGGCGAAAACGTTCCAGTTCACGAAGCTGAAGATTATATTTTCGGAATGGTTTTATTAAATGATTGGAGCGCTAGAGACATTCAAAAATGGGAATATGTGCCACTTGGTCCATTTCTAGGCAAAAATTTTGCAACATCAATTTCGCCCTGGATTGTAACGATGGACGCTTTGGAACCTTTTAGAACCAAAGGCCCAAACCAAAATCCTACGCCACTACCCTATTTGCAACAAAAAGGAAAACATACATTTGATATTAATCTTGAAGTTGCAATTGCCCCTGAAAATGGCACTCCAACGGTTGTTTCTAAGTCGAATTTTAAATATATGTATTGGTCAATGTCGCAACAATTGGCACATCATACGAGCAATGGCTGTCGCGTGAATTCAGGAGACATGATGGGTTCTGGTACAATTTCTGGGTCAAAACCAGATAGTTTTGGTTCGATGTTAGAGTTGACTTGGTCTGGCAAAAAACCAATTAAATTAAATGATGGTACCGAACGTAAATTCATAAATGACAACGATACAGTTATAATGACTGGTTTTTGCGAAAATAAAGAAGTGCGGATTGGGTTTGGCGAAGTTTCAAGCAAATTGTTGCCGCCATTCTTAATGAAATAAGCCAATAAATAAATTTTCTAACGTTATTAAAATTAATTTAGAAAAATTAATGTAAAAAAAATTTCAGTCTTTAAACCTTTATTATAATATTTAAAAAAGATATATAAAGTAAAGGTTTAAACATTTTCAAAAATCAAATTCAAAATACTTTGGCTTGACTTTTGGTTTATAAAAAAAACAATTACCAATCAAAATCGAAAATCATGAAAAAAAATTTACTTCTCTTACTATTTTTTTTAATAATAACATCTTGTGCCACCAAGCAAATTGAAAGTTCAATAAGTTCAGGAAATTATGATGATGCGGTAGCAAACGCAGTTTCGAACTTGCAAAACAACAAAGACAAAAAACGCAAACAAGAATATATTTACCTCCTTGAAGAAGCTTTTGCAAAAGCGAAAGAAAGAGATTTGCGAACAATTGATGCTTTTGTAAAAGAAACAAATCCGAACAACTTAGAAAAAATTTTCAATATTTATAATCAATTAAATGCTAGACAAGAGCAAATTCGACCACTTTTGCCATTGTTTTTTATGAAAGAAAATCGGAATGCAAATTTTCCTTTTGATAATTATTCCGAACAAATAGTAAACTCAAAAAATGCGTTGTCAAAATATTTGTATGACAATTCAAAAGCACTTCTTGCTAGTAAAGACAAATTAACAATTCGCAGAGCTCACGATGATTTGGAATATTTGAATACTATAAATCCAAATTATAAAGATGCAGTCAAATTGATGTCAGACGCTAGAATAAAAGGCACAGATTATGTAAATGTTTATACTAAAAATGAAACCAATATGGTTATACCAAATCGTTTGCAAAATGATTTACTAGATTTTGGTACATTCGGTTTGAACGACAAATGGACGGTTTATCACAGCAATAAAATCAAGGATTTGAAATATGACTATGGTTTGATTGTTAATTTTCGTCAAATAAATATTTCGCCAGAGCAAATAAAAGAACGTGAATTCATTAAAGAAAAACAAATAAAAGACGGAACAAAACCGTTACTTGATGCTAATGGAAAACAAGTTCGTGACGAAAAAGGCAATCCTGTATCAGTTGATAATTTGAAAAATATTAGAATCAATATTTATGAATTTCGTCAATTTAAAACCGTTCAAGTCACCGCAAAAGTAGATTATTTAGATTTCAAAACCAATCAGTTAATCGATACATATCCGTTGGCAAGCGATTATACTTTTGAGAATATTTATTCGACATTTAGTGGCGACAGAAATGCTTGCGAACAAGATTATTTAAGATTTTTTGACCGCAGAGCAGTTCAATTTCCAAGCAATGAGCAAATGATTTTTGATTGTGGCGAAGATTTAAAAGCAAAATTAAAAGGAATTATTTCAGGAAATAGAATTCGAAGATAAAATTAATCTGAATACTACCAAAAAAATTGGACGAAAATCAAGAAAATTTAGTTAAACTAGCTCATTCAAAAATGCCATTTGGCAAATATGAAGGACGTTATTTGATAGATTTACCCGAATATTATTTGGTTTGGATTCACAACAACCGATTGCCAGCAGGAAAATTAGGTGAGCAATTAAAGCTGGTTTATGAATTGAAATTGAATGGTTTAGAGGAATTAATAAGAAATATAAAATTCAAATATCCGAACCCGTTTTTAAAATAAAATTAATTAAAACAAAAATGCAATTATCTAAAATTAAGATAATTGCATTTTTTTTGTGACCGCGGCTGGATTCAAACCAGCAACCTCTTGAGCCGTAATCAAGTGCGCTATTCAGTTGCGCCACGTGGCCTTTTTTTGTGAGTGCAAATATAATGATTAAAATTGATTTTGCAAACATGTTATTAAAAATATTTAAAAATATCAATTTAGCATATTTAAAATTTTTAATGATTCTAAAATTCTGTTATTAGACTTTATTTCTTTGATACCAATTTTATCGGTTTTGGTCAAAACTTCATTTATGATTTTTGTTTGAGCATTAAAACTATTGCTGAAAATTTCAACATCATATTCAGTTTTGCCATATGCTGTCAAATCTTTCCAAAGTATGTGGTACTCTTTTAAATGCTCAAAAACACTATTAAAATTTAGTTTAATAGGTTGAATATTTTCGCCAATCAAAAAATTAACCCGTTTTTTGAGTTCCAATATTTTTTGATTTGTAGCATTATTTTTTGATTCGACCGCATATTGTTTGAGAACATTTTTTTGATTTTCACTCAACGGATATCCATCTGAATCAATATAACCTTTTATAACCTCATTTTTTAATGCTTGTTTTGCACTTTTTTCTCTTTGAATTAGATCGTCAAAAACATCTGGAATAGTTATTGTTGGAATAATACCAATAACTTGATTACTCTTGCCAGTAACTCTAAAAAATGATCCAATAGTAAGTTTCAAAAAATCTTTTGCTTCGTTTTCGATTTCAAAAACAGTTTGAATGCTTGCTTTGCCTAGTGATTTTGTTCCAACGACAATCGCCATGCTGTAATCTTGCATTGCGTTTGTGAAAAACTCACTTGCTGATGCTGAATAACCATTAATCAAAATAACGATCGAACCATTAAAAATTGGTTTTAAATTTTCATTTGGAATCAAAAATTGTTGGTTTTTCGCCATTTTTTGCTGACCAATTGCTGGTGCATCTATAAAAAAATTACACAATTTTATGGCTTCATCCATTGATCCTCCGGTATTATTTTCGAGATCAATAATTAAACTTGATATTTTTTGTTCTTTCAATTTGACGATTTCTTTTTTGACATCATCGCTAACATTTGTTTTCCCGTTTTCGAAAGTTGAATAAAAACTTGGAATTTTGATATAACCTGTTCGCTTATTGTTGTTTTCGAGAATATAACCATAAACACTGTTTTCATAATCTCGCATTAATTGTTTTTGAAGCTCAACGGCATATACCTCACCGCTATACTTCATTAATACAAACGTTGCTTTTTTGGTTTCATTGCTATTCAAAATTCCATAGGTTTTTTCTAAAAAATTACAATTCATGCTGTATTCAACAGCATCAATTATAATTTTTTGAATAACATCTCCAACCTCTATTTTATGAGAAAAATATGCAGCACCATAGGGAACAATTGACACAACCGATAATTCATTTTTTTCATTCATTAGCAAATCAAAACCAAAAGTATAGTTAGAAGAACTTAATCCTGAAAAGAAATTAGATTTTTCTTGGCTCGAAAAATAAATTGTGTGTGGATCAAAATAAGAACAAAATGAATTGATAAATACTGAATAAAATTCTTGTTTTGTTAATGCTTTATTTTTTAATTCGCATTTGTAATTTTCCAAAACATTTAGTTTTGTGGTATCAGCTAATTGTTTGAATTTTGAAACCAAAGAATCTTTGTTTGTACTTAATTGTGCAATATTATTCAAAATTTCAAAAAGCATTCTTTTTTTGATAAGTTTTTTTAACTCGATTTCAGTGTTACAGTGTGGTTTCTTTTTTTTAGAAAAACGCAGTGTTTCATTACTAGAATAGACCATAGGTTCATTTGCAATTGATTCTAAAATTGATTTATTTCTGGCAAAAGAACTTGAATAAGCTTTATAAAATTCATCTAAAAAACTACATTTTTGGTCAATAATATAATTGTCAATTTTGAATTTGTGTTTTTTAAGTTTTAGAATATCAGCACTTAAAAACAAAGAATTATTTTTATCAAGATTGTCTAAAAACGCATTAAAAACAAAAACAGACAAACTATCATTTAGTGATTTTGGTTTGTAGTGATTGTCCTGAATAAGCTTATTAATCTGCGATAATGTTACACAAGTATTATCGATATTTTGAGAAAAACCTAGAATTGGAATCAGAAGAAATAGTATTATTTTTCTCAAAATGATATTTATTAAAAATTATTTTTGCTCAATCAAATATACGAAAATGATGACTCAAAAGAAATTATTCCAAAGATTTCATGGTAATAATAGCCCGATAACCTATAATTGCCTTTTGCCATTTTTTGGCCTTCAATAAATCGAGTCGTTGTTTGCTAAAACTCGGCAAGATGAGTTTGTTTATTTTTGCTAAAAGCTTGTACATGTTTTTTTGTAAAATTATAAAAATAAAACCACTAATTTTCAAATTTTATAAATTGACAATTAGTGGTTAATTTATTTCTAAAACCATTAAATTCTTTGTGTTTTCATTTCAGATTTGGCTTTTTGAAGTTCTTTTTTGGCTTCTTCCATTTCTTTTTTTGCTTTCATCATTTCCTCTTTGGCTTCTTGCATTTCCTTTTTCAAATCTTCTTTATCAGATTTTAATGGTTTTGCGACTTTTGGATTACTTTCATTTTCAGACGACTTCGGCATTATTTTTTGAATTTGATTTTGCATTTTTTCAATTTGTTCTTTTAAATTATTCATATCCAAATCGTCACCATTCAAATTGAAACTAAAACTTTTTATTCCATTATTGTCTTCAGCATTGAATTTGTTTTCATTTTTAATTTTTTCGATTTCTTCTTTTGAATAATCATTTTCGCCTTCAATAACTTTTCCGTCTTCTATAACGAGTGGTTTACGACCATCTTTTTGAATTATAATCTTAGATTTTTTATTGATTTTAGGTTTATTTTCATCAGATAAATCAAAACTAAAATTTTTATTATTTCCCAAAGTATCTATCATTATTCTTTTCGAAAATTGTTTTTGAAAATCATTAAAATCAAAGTTTTCAAAGGCCATTCCGTTAGGATTCATAGAATTGCTGTTTGGATTTCCAAAACCAATTTCTCCATTATTTTTATAAAATTTAATTTCCGGAATTGCATTTTTATTTTTGTATTCTTGACTTCCTGAATTGCCTTCATTATCAGCATATTCAATTTTTAAATTTATAATTTCATTATTGTCATTTCGCTTAATATTCGAATACTTGATTGTCACACCATTATTTGTTTTGAGTGCTTTAATGTCATCGTTCATTTCTTTTTCTGGTGTGTTTTTATTCCATGTCATCACAACCGAATTGTTGTTGATTGTTTGATTGAAATTTTGTGCAAAAACAGATGTTTGCAAAGCAAAAAATAAAATTATTAAAGATACTATTGATTTACTAACAATTTTATAATTTCTTTTTTTGAATTGATTTGCAAGTGTAAAGGAACTCTGATCGTAAACTTTCTGTTTCATTTTTATTGATTTTTTTATCGTTAATATTATTTTCAAAATTATATAAAACTTGAATTTAATAAAGTTTAAGAATTGTTAATTAACGAATCTCTAACTTTTTTAATTCGCAACATCTTTATAATTGTTTGTAGAACTAAAAAACAAATAATTTCAATAACGGATTAGGTTTATTTTAAATTTATAATTCTAAAAACTTAAAATATATAAGGCTTTTGACCTTATTTAAACTTTTTGTTTTTCAACCAATTTAAAAACCCAAACAATCAATCCAACGCTAATCAAACCAAGAATTGTCATTAACAACCAATTTGTTTGATAGCCATAATAATAAACAATATCCATTCCTGCTTTGGAACTAAAAATATGAGCACAACTAAAACTCATTGTAAAAATTGCCATATATCGACCTTCGTGCCCTTTCGGAGCGCGGCTCAAAGCAAAAGAATTTGAAAACGGAAATAAAAACATTTCTCCAATTGTCATAAAAACCATCATCACAATAAGAATGCCCGACCAGGAATTTATCATTAACAAAGCAATACTTATTGACATTAATAATAATCCCCAGCCGCAAACTTTAAGTTTATTAATTTTTTTTCTTTCGACATAACTCACAAAAGGCATTTCTAATAAAAAAATTAAAAGACCGTTTAGTGTTATTAACAATCCTGTTTGAAGTTCGGTCAAATTAAATTGTGATTTGTGATATAGAGGAATTGTAGTGAATAATTGAAAAAACAAAACTCCTGAAATAAAACATGCCGATAAAAATATCCAAAAAGGCTTGTCTTTAAAAACTGAATCTACTTGTAATTTTTTTTGTACTTCAATATTTAGATCTAACAATTTCTTTTTTTCTTTGACCAATAATCCAAATATCACGATTGAAATAATGCAAGTTAAACCGTCAATCCAAAAAAGTCCTGAATATCCAAATGTCATGATTACCAATCCACCAATTGCTGGTCCAGCTGCAAAACCAATATTAATTGCCAACCTAACTAGCGTTAACGAACGCGTACGGTTTTCAGGATTTGCATAAGCACCAATCGCAACAAACATTGCAGGTCTAAACATATCAGCAATTAGCATTAAGACAAATAAACCGAAACACAACCCCCAAAATGAAGTAATATATTGCAAAAAAATCAAAATTATGCCACTCACAAAAAGACTAAAAAGCATAATTTTATAGAAACCAATTTTATCTGATAATTTTCCGCCAAGCCAAGATCCACAAACAGAACCTACACCAAAACCAATCAAAATCCAACCTACTTCTTTAAGACTGAAATGTAAATTTTCGTTTAAATATTTTGATAAAAACGGCACAACCATCACGCCAGCACGATTGATAAAAGTTATGATTGCCAAAATCCAGATTTCTCGAGAAAAACCTCTATAATTATTGATGTATTTTTGAAAACCAGCTTGGAGCATTTTTTTTTGAATGTATTTTATTGAAATATTGCAACTCTATTTTAAATCAGAAATTAATATTTCATAAACATTTCCTCCTGTTTTTTTTGATTTTTCGTCTCCAATAATTAATGTTTCGTTGTTTTTATAACATATTGATTCTTTTTGAGAAACATGGTTTAAATCAAATATAGAAATTTTTCCCGATGTAAAGTCATCATCTTTAAAATCACCGAAAATCCAAACTTTGTTGTGCGTTAACAATGCTATTTGTTTGTCATTTGGACTAATAGAAGCGCTGGTTATTAAACAGTTATCTGAATCATCACAAGTCTTGAATTCAGCAATTTTTTGTGCATTGTGATTTCCTGCTTGGTTTGGAATTTTGTAAATATAAACCGTTCCGTTCATTTTTTTGCTTCGATTTTTAGTAAACAAATAAAAATTATTATTCATTTCGATAAACCCTTCAACATCAAAAAACATTTCGTTTTTGCCAGGAGGAAACTTTGTTTGCTCAGGATAATTAAAGCTTATCTTGATAGTTTCTTGAATTATTTCATTGTCTAAATCGGCAACATTTATTTTATAAATTGCCAAATCTTGTCTCAAATTGTCATTATTTCCAAAATCACCAATATATAAATTTCCGTTTTTGTCTTTGATAATGTCCTCCCAATCGGTGTTTTTAATATCCTCTAATTCAATGGTTTTAATTATTTTTCCACTGTTATTCAAAGCATAAATTTCATTTTTGTTGCCACTATCCTCCAAAGTCCAATACAAATCGTTGGTTGTATCATAACTAATTCCTGATGATTCTTTTAAATCTTTAGGAAGTTCAAAAATGAGGTTTAATTTTTTATTTTGGGGTGCACATGAAATAAGCAAAGCAATTGAAAATATTAAAATAAATTTTTTCATATTTATATTTTT
Organism: Bacteroidota bacterium; assembly: GCA_043769905.1. Lineage (GTDB taxonomy): Bacteria > Bacteroidota > Bacteroidia > Flavobacteriales > Flavobacteriaceae > Flavobacterium. The sequence continues at coordinate 46,003 of JAYVIW010000011.1, read as the reverse complement.
TAAGTTTTGTAAAAGTAACGTATTTTTGTAAAAAAATATATGAAATTTTTAATTTATATCCTGTCATTTTTGTGCTCATTTTTTGTGTTTAGTCAAGAAGAAACATCAAAACAATTCCAAGATAATTTAAATGCTCAATTCGCAAATAAATCTGAAAGTCCATTAACCGATGAAGATTTAAAAACATTTAAAACATTAGATTTTTTTGAAATAAATAAAAAATTTATCGTCGAAGCAAAATTCGTAAAATCAGAAAATGAAAAAATTTTTGAAATGAAAACGTCGACAAATAGATTACCAAAATATGTAAAATATGGTGAATTATTCTTTACTATTGACGATTTTGAATTCAAACTAAACGTTTATCAAAACATTGATTTAATTAAAAAATCAGGATATGAAGATTATCTTTTTTTACCTTTTTCTGATTTAACTTGCACCAAACAAAGCTATATTGGTGGTCGATACATCGATTTACGAATTCCAAAAAACGACAAAATTATTATTGATTTCAATAAAGCATACAATCCATATTGTGCATATAATTACAAATACTCTTGTCCAATTGTACCATTAGAAAACGATTTAAAAATTGAAATTTTAGCAGGTGTTAAAAAGTTTCATGAATAATGCATTTTATCAACTTACACACACATAAATATTCAAATCAAGAAAATAAACTTGAAATTGTCAATCAATATCCACAAGAATTTGATTATCTGCTACCAAATTACTCAATTGGAATTCATCCTTGGCACATTAAAAATAACAATATAGATGCTGATTTGCATATTATTGATGATAACTTAAATAATAAAAATTGTCTTGCTCTTGGCGAATGTGGATTAGACAACCGAATTGAAATTCCTATGAGTTTGCAAATAGAAGTTTTCGAAAAACAAATTCGGTTAGCAATAAAACACAAAAAACCAATAATTTTGCATTGCGTTGGTGCTTTTAACGAAGTTATAACAATCAAAAAAAGATTAAAAATAGAGGTTCCAATTATTATTCACGGTTTTTCAAAGAATATTCAGGTTGCTAATCAATTAATTGATAATGGTTTTTATTTATCTTTTGGTAAATACTTAATGCAAAATGCAGCTTTAGAAAACGTTTTTCAAAACCTATCAAACGACAGATTTTTTCTAGAAACAGATTCGTCAGATTATGAAATTGAAGATGTGTACGCAATTGCAGCGAAATATAAAAAATTAGAAATAGAAAATTTAAAAGAAATTGTATGTAATAATTTCAATAAAATTTTTAAAAAAGAATAATTAAAAATGAAAAAATGGCAAGAAAGAGCTGAACTTTTATTTAAAAAAGAAGGTCTCAATAATTTACAAAACTCAAACGTTTTAGTTGTGGGACTTGGAGGCGTCGGGTCATTCTCGGCAGAATTTTTAGTTCGAGCTGGAGTAGGAAAACTTACGATTGTTGATGGCGACACAGTTGACATAACCAACATAAACAGGCAATTGCCAGCATTACATTCTACAATCGGAATGCCAAAAGTCAAAATTGTTGGTGATAGATTGATGGATATAAACCCTGATTTGAGCCTCACTAGCGTGCAAGAATTTCTCTCACCTGAACGCGCCTTTGAAATAGTTACAGAAGATTTTGATTATGTTTTAGATTGTATTGACAGCGTTACACCAAAACTTAATTTAATAATTGCTGCCAAACGTAAACGTGTAAAAATAATCTCAAGCATGGGCGCGGGAGGAAAAATGGAAGCCTCAAAAGTACATGTTTCGTGCATAACCACTGCAACAAATTGTATGCTTGCAAAAACCATTAGAAAAAGATTGAAAGCCGTAAAAATTGATAAATTAAAAGTCGTGTCGTCATCAGAAATACAAGACGAATCAAGTCTAAAAATGACCGATGGAACCAATTTTAAGAAATCTTTTTATGGGACAAATAGTTATATGCCGGGGTTATTTGGTTTGTATATGGCGGAAACGGTAATTCGATTTTTATTAAAAAAACAGATCTAGAAGTAAAACTTTTAATGCTGAAAACTGTAAGGTTTTAGATGATTTAATGCTAGACTTTTAAAATTGCTTAATTTAAAAGTTTATTTTTGTCTACAATATTTTAAAAAACTAGTAGTCAGAAAAAATACATATTCGATGCTGCATTTGTTGAATGTGAATGACGTAATGCTAGAAAATATAAATAATTTGATAGCGAAATTTACGCAATGTATATTTGCGCTGATTTGAGATTTAATAACAATGAATTAGAAACTCATGATAATAACTTTGGATGCTGACAAAAAAGCAATTATCATAGAAGAAATTTGATCAAAATCTACCAAAAATTATAACCAAGGTCAAAATTGCTTTTACCGCCGCATTCTATTTTTAACAGAATATATTTTAATTACTATCAAAAAAGTAAATTTTATACAGCATATAAAAATTGATGATCTGAGTTGGAATTTCACAAGATACATTTCTACATATAATTCCGCTTATATCTAATGTATTGTATTAGAAAAAATATTGTGTATATTTATAAACTTATAATTTTTATAAAATGATAAAAACAGTAATTTTCGATATGGATGGTGTAATTGTCGACACAGAGCCAGTGCATCATTTTGCGTTTAATGAGCATTTTAAGGAATTAAATATTGAAGTTTCTCCAGAAATGTATGCGTCTTTTACTGGAAATTCCACCAAAAATGTCTTCGAAAAACTAATTCAAACATTTGATTTAAAAGAAGATATTGAAGTTTTAATCAATCAAAAACGACATTTATTTAATCAAGCTTTTGATAAAAAAGAAGATTTATTTTTGCTTGATGGTGTTTTAGATTTGATTAAAGATTTGCACAAAAACGGCATTCTATTGGTCTTGGCATCCTCATCAGCAAAAGTTACTATTGAACGAATTTTTAATCGATTTGATTTGCATCAATATTTTTCGCATATTGTTTCGGGCGAAGATTTTCCGAAATCCAAACCAAATCCAGCAATTTTTAATCATTCAGCTTTTATATCTAATACAAATATTGAAAATTGCATTGTTATTGAAGATTCAACAAATGGTATTAAAGCAGCAAAATCGGCTGGTATTTTTTGCGTTGGTTATGACAGTTTAAATTCAAAACTTCAAGATTATTCTTTGGCGGATATTATTGTAAAAGATTTTAAAGAATTGAACTATTCAATAATTAAAAATTTAGTTTAATTAATTCTAAATAAAAAATTGTCATCCCAAATCAATTTCTTAACTTTATATATTGAAGAAAAAAATATGATTGATATTGAATCCGAAAATAAAGCTATTGCCCAAGAATATAAAGAGTTATTGAGAATTAGTTATCAAACGTTAACAACCGAGGACAAGAAACTAATTCGAAAAGCATTTGACGTTGCGGTTGATGCCCATAAAGAACAAAGACGTAAATCTGGCGAAGCGTATATATTTCACCCTATTGCTGTTGCCAAAATCGTCGCATCAGAAATTGGTCTTGGTGCCACTGGCATTGCCGCAGCGCTAATGCATGACGTGGTCGAGGATACAGATATTACCATCCAAGATATTGAAAAAATGTTCAATCCCAAAGTGGCACAACTTGTTGAAGGATTGACAAAAATTTCGCAGGTCAAAAAAGATATGAATATTTCGATGCAAGCCGAAAATTTCAGAAAAATGTTATTGACTTTAAACGATGATGTTCGGGTAATATTGATAAAATTAGCAGATAGGTTGCACAATATGCAAACAATGGCATCGATGCCAGAACACAAGCAGACTAAAATTGCATCTGAAACTTTGTATATATATGCACCACTCGCCCATAGACTTGGATTATACAACATCAAAACTAAATTAGAAGATTTGGGTTTAAAATATACAGAGCCTGCAGTTTATCATGACATTACAAGTAAAATAAAAGAAACCAAAGAAGAACAAGACGCTTACATCAAAGACATTTCTGATGTATTGAAAGTATCATTAGATGCTGAAGGCGTAGAATATATTATTAAAGGTCGTCCAAAATCAATTTACTCAATTCGGAGAAAAATGTCGGCTCAAAATGTAACTTTTGATGAAGTCTACGACAAATTTGCTTTAAGAATTGTTTATAAAGCCAATCAAAATGAGGAAAAATTTGTTGCATGGAAAGTATATTCGATTGTTACAGATCATTACAGACCAAGTCCCAGCCGATTAAGAGATTGGATTTCATCGCCAAAATCAACTGGTTACGAAGCATTGCATATTACGGTTATGGGACCAAAAGGTCGTTGGGTAGAAATTCAAGTGCGCAGTGAACGCATGGACGAAATTGCCGAAAAAGGGTATGCGGCACATTACAAATACAAAAACGGCACCACGGAGGAAAATGGTTTAGACGTTTGGTTGAACCTTTTGAAAGAAGCGCTCGAAAATTCTGAGAGCAATGCTGTCGATTTTGTCGAAGATTTCAAAATGAATTTATATGCCAAAGAAATTTATATTTTTACCCCAAAAGGCGAAATTAAATCGCTACCTAAAGGAGCTACTTCGCTTGATTTTGCGTTCAGTATTCATTCTGACATTGGCATTCGAACACGAGGAACTCGTGTAAACGGAAAATTAGTACCACTTAATTATGAACTAAAAAGTGGTGATCAAGTTGAAATTATTACAGCCACTAACCAAAAACCAACGCTTCATTGGTTGGATTATGTAACCACATCGAGAGCCAAGAACAAAATAAGAAATGTTCTTAACGAAAATACCAAAAAAATTGCCGAAGATGGAAAAGAATTATTAACCAGAAAATTAAAACAATTAAAAATCACTTTAAATGAAAATTCAGTTAATGAAATGGTTAATTTTTTTAAATTAAGAACAAGTCTTGATTTATTTTATCGTGTTGGTGTTGGGGCAATTGAAAACCAACAACTCAAAGAATATGCTGCACAAAAAAGCAATTCTTTAATGAATTTTTTTAAAAATAAAATCAAACGAACATCGCCATCAACAGCAGATTCTGATATTCACAAACAAGTAATTAGTAGTAATTATGATATGTTGGTTTTTGGAGCCGAACAAGATAAGCTTGATTATAAATTATCAACTTGTTGCAACCCAATTCCAGGTGATGAAGTTTTTGGTTTTGTAACGATCAATGAAGGAATAAAAGTACACAAACGAGATTGTCCAAATGCGCTATCAATGCAATCAAATTATGCTTATCGAATAATGATTGCCAAATGGATAGACTCGTCTCAACAAGAATTTAAAGCCATTTTGAACATTATGGGCATGGACACACTAGGATTAACAAATGAATTAACAAAAGTAATATCTAACAATATGCACGTAAATATTCAAAGTATATCTCTTAATGGAGATGCAGGAATTTTTACTGGTCAAGTCACTGTTGTTGTTCAAAATAATAGTGTTTTGAAAAAATTAATAGAAAACATCAAAAAAATTGATGGAATCGAAAAAGTAACAAGGGTTTATAGTTAAAAATTGTTTAAACTTTTAAACCATCTAAACAAATAAAATTTTTATCTTTGCCCGATATGACACTAATTTCGATTGATAACAATAAAAATCAAGATATAGTAAAAAATGTATTTACGAATTATCTTGAATTAAAAGGACACCGTAAAACGCCCGAACGCTATGCAATTCTTCAAGAAATCTATGCAAGCCAAGAACATTTTGACATAGAAGAACTATATGTAAAAATGAAAAATAAAAATTATCGGGTTTCGCGGGCTACCTTGTATAATACAATCGAATTGTTATTAGATTGCGCGCTTGTTAGAAAACATCAATTTGGCCACAATCAAGCACATTACGAAAAATCTTATTTTGACAAAAATCATGACCATATAATCATGACCGATTCTGGTGAAGTAATCGAGTTTTGTGATCCAAGAATTCAAAATATTAAAAAAACTATTGAAGAAATTTTTAATATAGACATTCATAATCACTCTCTCTATTTTTATGGAACAAAGAAAAACGACGAGAAGATTTTAGAACAAGATGCTCAGGTAAATAAGTAAAAAACAACCAATACTTTTTATTAAAAAAAATATATTATTCAAAAGAAAATGACCGTAGATTTATTACTAGGATTACAGTGGGGAGACGAAGGAAAAGGAAAAATTGTCGATGTATTAACCTCCAAATACGATATTATAGCTCGTTTTCAAGGTGGTCCAAATGCTGGACATACGCTCGAATTTGACGGCATAAAACACGTTTTAAGAACAATTCCGTCAGGAATTTTTCATGATAATAATATAAATGTAATTGGAAACGGTGTGGTAATTGATCCAATTGTTTTTAAATCCGAAGTAGATGGATTGGCAAAATTTAATTTAGATCTAAAATCAAAATTAGTAATTTCTAGAAAGGCACATCTAATTCTTCCAACGCATCGTTTGTTAGATGCAGCTTCAGAAGCATCAAAAGGAAAAGCAAAAATTGGTTCAACTCTGAAAGGAATTGGCCCTACCTACATGGACAAAACTGGTCGTAACGGCATTCGTGTTGGAGATATTGAAATGCCAGATTTTAAAGAAAAATATCGTGCTTTAGCAAACAAACACGAAGAAATGATAAAATTCTATGATGTTGCTATTCAATATAATCTATCAGAATTGGAAACAGAATTTTTTAGTGCTATTGAAGAGTTAAAACAATTAAACTTTATAGATTCAGAAGCGTATTTGCACGAAGCGCAAAAATCAGGAAAATCTATTCTTTGCGAAGGTGCACAGGGCTCATTATTAGATGTTGATTTTGGAACTTATCCATTTGTAACATCATCAAACACAACAGCTGCCGGTGCTTGCACAGGTTTAGGAATTGCACCAAACAAAATTAAAGAAGTTTACGGAATATTCAAAGCTTATACAACTCGCGTTGGCTCAGGGCCTTTCCCAACTGAAGATTTTGAAGAAGCAGGCGATGTAATGGCAAGTGTTGGTAACGAATTTGGTAGTGTAACTGGCAGAAAAAGACGTTGTGGTTGGTTAGATTTGGTCGCATTGAAATATGCAATTCAAATAAATGGAGTAACACAGCTAATGATGATGAAAGGTGATGTTCTGTCGGGTTTTGAAACTTTAAAAGTTGCAACATCTTACAATTATAAAGGTTCACAAATCAATCATTTGCCCTATAATATTGAAGAGGAAAATGTATCACCTGTCTACACCGAATTCAAAGGTTGGCAAGCAGATTTGACTGGAATGACGACTTACGAAGAATTGCCACTTGAATTAAAAAATTACATCGAATTTATCGAAAAAGAAGTCGAGGTACCAATAAAAATTATATCTGTTGGGCCAGATAGAAAACAAACAATTTTGAAGTAATTCACCAAATGAAAAAAGCCATTAAATATTTAATGGCTTTTTTAATAATAATTTACGGTGCAAAGAACAAAATTAATGCTTCTGTAATAAATAATAGTTCGAGATTTACTTAATATTGATAGCTTAAATGTTTCACTTTCGCAGTAAAGCGAATTAAAACTTTTTTTAAATCTGTGAAAAATTCTAACCTTCCCAAATTACTAACTTTGGAGTAATAAAAATCTATTTTTTGAACAAATAAAGCTTCTGTTTGAGATATTTCTCCATCGCTATTAGCATCAATTAAAGTGTAATTTATATAATTCTAAGGGAAATCATAATTTATTTGCGTTTATAAATTTTTCCTAATAAATGCAAACCTTTGTTCAAATTTATTAAATTTGCAAAAAATAATCCTTTGAAAAAATCATCTTATTTTGTTTGTTTTTGCCTATTATTTTTAGGTACTTTTGAGTTATTGGCACAAGAACCCAAGAAAATAATAATTGAATATTCAGATTTTGGCGATAAAAATGAAACCCTAATGCCCGGTGCATCATTACTAACGGGCAATGTTAGAGTGAGTCAAGACGGAATGATTTTGACTTGCAATAAAGCCTATTATTACGAAAACGAAAACTATGTAAAAGCCTTTGGAAATGTGCAAATGGTGCAAGGTGACACGCTTTTTTTGAATAGCAAATATGCAGAATATAACGGCAACTCTAAACAAGCTTATGCAACAGGAGATGTAATTATGCGTTCGCCAGAAAGCACTTTGACGACTGAAATTATCAATTTTGATAGAAACTCGCAGCAAGCCTATTACAACCAAAAAGGAACTATAACTAATGCCGAAAACACATTAATTTCTGATAAAGGTCGTTATTTTGTTATCAAAAAAATGTTTCAATTTCGTTCCGCTGTTACAATTACCAATCCAAAATATGTTATCAAAACCAATCATTTAGATTATTACACAACTTCGGGACATTCTTATTTATTTGGACCTTCTACAATCACAAGTAAAGAAAATTATATTTATACAAAAAAAGGTTTTTATAATACAAAGAAAAATACAGGACATTTTTTGAATAAATCGTTTATAAAATATAACGACAGAATAATCAATGGAGATAGTTTGTATTATGATCGAAACCGAGAATTTGCATCAGCAACCAACAATGTCAAAATTACTGATTCTATAAACAAAGGAGTAGTTCGAGGACATTACGCTGAAATTTATAAACAAAAAGATTCGTTATTTATGACCAAACATGCTGTTGCGGCAAGTCTGGTTGATAAAGACACCGTTTATATTCATGCAAAGAAATTGTTGATAACAGGCAAAGAAGGCGAACGAGTTCTGAGAGGTTTTAACAACGCTAGATTTTTTAAAAAAGATTTAACTGGAAAATGTGATTCAATTCATTCTGATTCTAAAAAGGCTTTGACGAAATTAATTAAAAACCCTGTTTTGTGGAATTTTGACAATCAAATGACAGGCGAAATTATGCATCTTGTGGGTAATAATAAAACTCAGAAACTAGATTCCCTGAAGGTTTTGAACAATGCTTTCTTAATTTCAAAAGACACAATTGGAACAGGATACAATCAAGTAAAAGGTCAAAATTTATATGGAAAATTCCGTGACAGCAAACTCTATGAATGTGATATTGTCAAAAATACAGAAGTCATTTATTTTATGCGAAATGACGAAAAAGAGTTAATTGGTATCAATAAAAACGTAAGTTCCAAAATAAATTTAACACTTGACAATAACACAGTCGATACCATGACTTTTTTTACAAATGTTGATGGAACTATTTATCCTGAAGCCGATTTGCCAGAAAACGCTAGAAAACTAAGAGGTTTTATTTGGCGTGGCGACGAAAGAATAAAAACAATCGAGGATATTTTTCCACAAGATGAAAAAGATTTGCACGAGAGAATAACCAAAAAAACCAAAGCCGAAAATTGCACCGAGGAAGAACAGGTCGAAATGCCAATTAGAAAAGAAACGAAGAGTTATGATAAAAGAAAAATATAATTAAATTTTTTCAGCTAATGAAGCAGCATCAATATCTGAATGAGAAACATTGTAAATACATTTTTCATTTTTGATTAATAACAATTGTGGTGACTGATGAACGACATTAAATTTTGTAGCAATTTCGTTTGATATTGCTCTAAAATTCAATAAATCAAGAAAATAGGCTTCTACTTTATCATTTTGAATATATTCACGCTCAAAATTTTTCAAAGCCATTCTACTAATACTACAAGTCGTGCTGTGTTTAAATATTATAGTTGGTTTTGAATTCGAAACTTCTTGAATTTCATTTAGTTGTACCAAATCAGTCAATTGAATCCAATTGATGGCACTTGTTTTTGGAGTTGAAATTTCTGAATTTCCGAATATGTTTTTGAAAATGCTCATTACTTTGATTTTAATTAATTGCAAATTTAAAGTTTTTTACACAACAATTTTCAATAAAATAATCACAATTAGTTATTTTCGCATCAAAATAAAATATAAAAAATGTTTGCAAGTATCTCAAACCAATTTACAAAAGCCAGTTTTAAGACCAAAGGTGCTGAATTATGTTCTTTAATAAATAATCAAAAAGAATTTATTTGGAGCGGCAATACAGCATTTTGGGGTAAACATTCTCCAATTTTGTTTCCAATTGTAGGCAGGCTAAAAAATGATTCTTTTTCAATAAATAACCAACAATATCAATTGTCAAGACATGGATTTGCCCGAGATTTAGAATTTGAAATCAATAGTCAAACTGAAAATTGCATAGTTTTTTCGCTCGTGGCAAATGCTGAAACAATTTTGAAATATCCATTTGATTTCGAACTGCAAATAAAATATGAATTAGTAAACAAAAAACTAAATATAAGCTATTTGGTAAAAAATAATTCAAATGAAAAAATGCCGTTTTCGATAGGAGCACATCCTGCTTTTGCTTTATCAAATGGTTTTGAAAAATATAGTTTGACGTTTTCTGATGATGATTTACTAGAATATTATTTATTAGAAAACGGATTAATTAGCAAAGAAACTAACAAAATATTATTAGAAAATAAAAAATTGCCACTCGCCTACTCGACTTTTGAAAAAGATGCTCTGGTCATCAAAAAATTAAATTCAAAGTCAATAATTATTCTTGACAAAAAAGAGCCATTTATCAAAATTAATTTTGATGGTTTTCCGAATTTAGGAATTTGGACAGTTCAAAACGCTGATTTTATTTGCATTGAACCTTGGTTCGGTTTTTCAGATACAAACACTAGCAACGGAAATTTATTTGAAAAAGAAGGAATAATTATTCTCGATAAAAATGAGAGTTTCAATGCTAATTATTCGATTGAAATATTATAAATTGTATAAATTTGCCTAAAACCGATTAAAATATGCTAAATATCAACTTCAATCCATTTCCTGTTTTAGAAACCAAAAGATTGGTCTTAAGACGATTAAATAATGATGATGCAGAAGCAGTTTTATCACTTCGTGGCAATCCAGAAAACATGATTTATATTCCAAGACCACTACTGAAAAATATAGATGAGGCATTGCTACATATAAAAATTATAAATGACAAAATTGATAACAATACAGGAATAAATTGGGCAATTTGCATGAAAGACAACCCAAAATTTATAGGTTTATTAGGGTTATATGTTATTCATGAAACCAATATGCGATCAGAAATTGGGTACATGATTTTACCTGAATATAACAATCAAGGCATTACTTCAGAAGCCATACAAGCAGTGGTTAATTATGGATTTGATGTAGTGAATTTGCATTCGATTGAAGGTATAATTGACCCAAATAACATTGCATCTGAGAAAGTTTTACTTAAAAATGGTTTTGTAAAAGAAGCACATATAATTGAAAACGAGTTTGCCGAAGGGAAATTTTGGGACACCGTCATTTATTCTTTATTGAAACAAAATCGACCTTAATGAAGTTTTTAATCATCTTCATTTTAATTCAACAATTGGCATTTTGTCAACAAGAAAACGACAGTTTAAAAACCGAAAAACTCAACGAAATAGTTGTTAATTCGCAAAGATTTTTTAAATCAAATAAAAAAAAATCACAGCAAATTGAGCACATTTCAAAAGAAGCTATAGCGTTTGAAAATGCGCAAACAACCGCTGATTTATTTTCAACTACTGGAAAACTAAACGTTCAGAAATCACAACAAGGGGGAGGAAGCCCCGTAATTAGAGGTTTTGAATCCAGTAGAATTTTACTTTTGGTTGACGGAATAAGAATGAATAACCTGATTTATCGTGCAGGTCATTTGCAAAACAGCGTTACTGTCGATAAAAACATGCTTGAAAATGTATCTATCCTTTTTGGACCATCATCTACATTTTTTGGAAGTGATGCACTCGGTGGGTCAATTTATTTGCAGACAAAAAACGCAAAATTATTGTCAGATAATAACAATAAAAGATTTTCAGGCAATGTTTTAACGAATTTTAGTTCAGTAAATGAAGGGAAATCTGGTCATTTTGACATCAATTTTGCCCAAAAAAGTTGGGCATCTTTAACTTCATTTTCAATAAATGATTATGGCGATCTAAAAATGGGAATGCAAAAAAACGGCGCAAGTGATTTTTTTGGAGCACACGATTTTTATGTAGAAACTTTAAATGGTATTGACACAAAAGTTACCAATAATAATAAATATATTCAAAAGTTTTCGGGTTATAAGCAATATGATTTTATGCAAAAAATTGAATATCAACCAAATGAAACTACGAAACACAATATCAATTTGCAATATTCCATTTCTAGTAATATTCCACGATATGACCGTTTGACAGATGTTGATACTAGCGGGAATTTGCGAAATGCAGAATGGTATTATGGACCGCAAAAAAGATTTTTATTGGCCTATAAATTGAATAAAGAAAAAATATTCCCAATGACTGATTTTATTACTACGCTTAGTTATCAAAAAATTGAAGAAAGTCGCATAAATAGAAGATTTGACAATCCAACACTTGAAAATAGAATCGAAAATGTCAGTGTTTTCTCAATGAATTCTGATTTTAAAACCAAAATTGGCAATGCAGATTTTATTTATGGAGTAGATATCGTTTACGATAATTTAAATTCTTCTGCATTTGCGAAAAACATATTTACAGGTTTTGAAACCGTTTTAGATTCGAGATATCCTGATGGAAAAAACAGTACTTTTTCAGTAGAAAATTTTGTTTATTTGCATAACAAATTAAATTCAAAATCATCATACAACATTGGTTTTCGCGCAGGATACAAAACTTTAAATTCTGAAATTACGACCAATTTATTAAACTTGCCGTTCACAACATTTGAACAAAAAAATCTAATTTATTCAGGTGCATTAGGTTTTGTAAATATGCCAGGCAATCATGTAAAAATTATAATAAATTTAGCTTCTGCATTTCGAGTACCAAATATTGACGATTTATCGAAAATTTTTGATACTAATACGGGTAATTTAATAGTTCCAAATAATGACATTAAACCCGAAAAATCTGTAACCGCTGATTTAGGAATTACTTTTTTTGATAAAAGTAAAATTCAATTTGAAAACACATTTTTTTATACCAAACTCTTTGACCCAATTATTTTGGCTAATTATACTTTCAATAATCAAAATCAGGTTATTTACAATGGTGTTTTGAGTTCCATTCAAGCCAGTCAAAATCAAGGAAAGGCAACGATTGTAGGACTTTCATCAACATTAAAAGCGACGTTGGTTAAGAATTTAATTTTTTATGGAAATTTTAATTTCACACACGGACGAATTGAAAACAACTCGGGGAATTTTCCACTAGACCATATTCCACCAGTTTACGGAAAAACAGGTTGTACTTATCAAAATAAATTCATGACATTGGATCTAAATATGAATTATAATGGCAACAAAAATCTAAAAGATTATTCGCCATCAGGAGAAGATAATTTGGTATATGCACCAGCAAATGGAATACCATCTTGGAAAATTTATAACTTTAAAACAGCATTTAATTTTATAAAAAACACCAATTTATATTCCGGAATTGAAAATATTTTGGACATTCAGTACAGAACTTTTGCATCAGGAATCAATGCTGCTGGCCGCAATTTTTATTTTGGAGCAAAATATTGTTTTTGAATTAATTATCAAACCTAGGCAACGTTTTTATAAACAAATCTTCTACTTTTTTTCTAGCCCAGTCGGTTTTTCTCAAAAAAGTAAGACTTGATTTTAGCGACGGATTATCACTAAAACATTTTATTTTTATTAGTTCGGATAAAGTATCGAAACCATAAAAATCAATAAGTTTTTCTAAAATTTGTTGCAAAGTTAGACCGTGAAGTGGATTGTTTTTCTGATTATTTTCCATATTATTTTAAATATAAATTACAATGTATTTTAGCTTTAATAATAAAAAGCTAACCAAACAGTGAAACCATTTTATTATATTTGTAAAAATAATAAATTTTATGATGGATAGACGTAAATTTTTTAGAAATGGTTCGCTTGCAGCAATCGGTTCAACTGTATTAAGTCCTTTTCAACTTGCCGCTAATGATATAGAATTAGATACATTCAAAAAAAATAAAAAAGCTAAAAATATTATATTTATGGTTAGTGACGGCATGAGTTCTGGAACACTCAACATGGCTGATTTATATTTAAATAGAAAAAACGGAGTTAACAGCAATTGGATTCAATTGTATAAAGACAATAAGGTTGCAAGAGCTTTAATGGAAACCAGTTCTGCAGATTCTATTGTAACTGATTCAGCTGCTGGAGGTTCTGCCTGGGGAACGGGTTTTAAAGTGAATAACGGGTCTATTTGTACAGGTATCAATGGAGAACAATATTTGCCAATTCTACAAAAATTTAAACAAAAAGGTAAATCTGTTGGTTGTGTTACTACTGTTTCTATTACACATGCAACTCCATCAAGTTTTTGTGTAAATAACAATTCTAGAAAAGGGCAATCAGACATTGCTAAAAAATATTTAGACATCAATTTTGACGTGATGATGGGTGGCGGTGACAAATATTTTGATGCCTCAAAAAGAGATGACAAACAAGATTTATATGCTGAATTTGAAAAAAAAGGATATAGCATTGTGAAAAATAAAGCCGATATGTTGGCATTAAAAAACAACAAACCAATTTTAGGGATTTTTGCCGAAGATGATTTGCCTTACAGCATTGACCATTTGAACGATGCTGAAAAATTAAAATCAATTCCGTCACTTGCAGAAATGACCAAGGTCGCTATTGAAAAACTTAAAGAAAACAAAAATGGATTTGCCGTTCAAATTGAGGGTGGAAAAGTAGATTGGGGTGCACACTCAAATGACGTTGCTGGGCTGCTATTTGACCAAATAGCTTTTGACGAAGCATTACAAGTCGTAATGGAATTTGCCGAAAAAGACAAAGAAACATTAGTCATTATCACTACCGACCATGGCAATGGAAATCCAGGTTTAATTTATGGGAAAGAAGCGAATTCAAATTTTGATAGCATTCAAAAATATAAAAAAACCAACCAATGGTTATTGAATAAAATTAATGCTGACTGCTCAATTGGTCAAGTTAAAGAATTAATTGAATATGCAAATGGATATGCTGTTTCCGATGAAAACGCCAAATATATCCTGACTTATTATGACGGCTTAAGCAAAAAAGAAGAAGGGCTTTACAATTACAAAAAATTACCTTTTAGGGTCTATGCAGATATTCAAAAAAAATCAAATTCTGTTGGTTGGATTAGCGAAGATCATTCCGCAGATTTTGTTGAGTTGGCAATGTTTGGACCTGGAAGTCAATTGCTAAAACCATTTGTAAAAAATACCGATTTGCATTATTTGATGTTAGAAGCAGCAGAAATTGAAAATAAATTCTAATTGATTTTAAATAAAATTTTTTAATTTATAAAAATTAAATCTTAAATTTTTATTTCAAAATTTCAATATTATAATTCAAAACTCGATCATCATACATAATATAAAGTTGCTTGCGATTGCCTTGATTTTTTCGGGTAATGATAGATAATTTACAGTCTTCTCCGTCGTTATTTTTACAAACAAAAGCAACAGTATCAGTTATTTTAGTCGAAACCTCATCGATATATTCTATGATTTCAAAAAGCTGTAAAATTTCTGAATAAACAATTATACGGTTTTTTTTTGCATCGAGCGTTACTACCAAATTCACGTCTTTAGATTGTGACCATTTGTTCCAATCTCCTTTTTGGTTTTTATCAGCAACCGAAACTGATGTTGTTTTGAATCTATAAACTTGACTAAAGCTTTGACCTACAAAAAGTAGTAATAAAAAAACAACAATATTTTTTAAATTAATCATTTTCAATTTGTATTTTAAAATTCAATTTTAGAAACTGTTTTTTTAGCAATTTCAAATTCATTAATAAGCTTATGAATTATTTTTTCGACAGGCAAAATTTCGTGAATCAATCCAGCAATTTGTCCTATTTCGAGTTCACCTTCAATCAAATCGCCTTCAAACATTCCCCGTTTGGCACGGCGTTTTCCAAGCAAATTTTCTAAATCTTCAACTGTGGGTTTTTTGGAATACAATTCCTGCAAATCGTTATAAAATTTATTTTTTATCAAACGGACTGGCGCCAACTCTTTGAGAGTCAATTGTGTGTCACCTTCGTTGGTTTCAAGAATTGTTTGTTTGAAGTTTTCGTGACAAGAACTTTCAATACTTGCTGCAAATCTTGATCCTAGCTGCACGCCATCAGCACCCAAAGCCATTGCTGCCAACATTCCTTGACCATTGGCAATTCCGCCAGCAGCAATTAGTGGAATATTAATTTTTTCTTTAACCATTGGAATCAAGGTCAAGGTTGTTGTTTCTTCGCGACCATTGTGTCCGCCAGCTTCAAAACCCTCTGCAACAACAGCATCAACACCTGCCTCTTGGGCTTTTAATGCAAATTTTGAACTGCTCACAACGTGTACAACAATGATGTTATTATCTTTCAAAAATGATGTCCAAGTCTTAGGGTTTCCTGCCGAAGTAAAAACAATTTTAACTCCTTCATCGACAATAATTTTCATTATTTCTTCGATATTTGGATACAACATTGGCACATTGACACCAAATGGTTTATTGGTTGCTAATTGACATTTTTTGATGTGTTCTCGTAAAACTTCTGGATACATTGACCCAGCACCAATAAGTCCTAAACCACCGGAATTACTAACTGCACTTGCTAGTTTGTAGCCTGAATTCCAAATCATTCCGCCTTGAATAATTGGATATTTTATTTTAAAAAGTTGTGTAATCTTATTCATTAAAAAATAAAATTTTAATTGAAAACATATAAGTGATATAAGTTCATTGCAGTTTTATTGCACAAGTTTTTGTCTTGTTAGGGACTTTATGTTGGTTTTATAAAATATTTAAAAAAACATCATTAGAAATAAAATCATCAAACTTAGCCCCGATAGCAGCGGTATCCTTTTTTATTTCGATTTTTTTTTATCGAAATAAAAAAGATTTAGCGAATAGCGGGATGGTGGTTGAAATGAAAGATAATGATCTGCTCTAAAAAAAATTAATTCTTAATGATTTTTCCTGTTTGAATTAGATTATTACTTTCTATTTTATAAATGTAAACTCCTGAACTTAAACCGTTGGTATTGATTGTTTTATTGGTTGATGTTATTTCATTATTAGAAACATTTTGACCAAGAATATTAAAAAATGAAAGTGTTGCTTTATTGAAACCATTTGGAAATAAAACTTCTATTTGGTCAACAATTGGGTTGGGAGTAATTGCAAATGAATTTCGGGTAAAATTTTCAAAATTCACATTCGATAGCGACAAAGCAGATTGAAAATTGGGTATTCCGTAGCCGTAAAACTCGTTTGGGGTTGCAAAATTATCTGCTGATTGCTTTACCAAGTCAACAACTTGCTGGTTGGTCAATGTTGGAACTGCTTGCCAAAAACTAGCAACCATTCCTGCAAGGATTGGTCCAGAAAATGAAGTACCGTTGGCTGTTGTAATATTTCCAGATGTGCTCGAAATAACTGATGCTTGTCCTTGAGCCATAATATCTGGCTTAATGCGACCATCAAAACTTGGACCGATAGAACTAAAACTAGCTCGAAGTCTGTCGGATTTTACGGCTCCAATTGCTAATGCATTTGTAGCTTCTGCGGGTGCACCAACGTGAGGTTCTGTTTGTCCGCCCGCATTTCCTGCTGATGCTACAACAATAATTCCTTTAGAAAATGCTATGTTTACACCTTTTGAAGAAAAATTTTTATCGCCAGTCATATCTGCATAAACATGGCTGTATGGTTCATAATCGTAACCGAAATATCCAAGTGACGATGTGATAATATCTGCTCCTACTCTATCGGCTTCTTCGGCTGCTTCGACCCAATTGGCTTCTTCAACAGGATTTTCTGACGAGACATCTTCGGTTACATACAAATAATATTGAGCATCGGGAGCTGTTCCGACTAATTGACCATCAACAAATCCGCCCATGCAAGACAACACATTGGTGCCGTGGTTGTGAGCTGAAAAATAATTGTTTGTTCTATCAACAAAATTATAACCACCAAGAATTTGATTGTTTGTTATTAACCTTTGAAAAGGTTGTGCAGTATCAACATTTGGAAAACCAGAATCAAGAACTGCAATTATTTTACCTGTTCCAGTAAAATTTTGTTGGTGCAAAATATGTCCGTTCATCATGCTTATTTGGCTGAAAGAATTGCCGTAATCATAGGTAACATTCATACTATTCAATTTATTCTGACTGATATTTCTTGTTGATGTGCTGTTGGTTTGTTGCGAAGTTGTTCTGTTTAAAGTATTGTCCAAAAACTTAACATTATCAACAAAGCTCAACGTTTCAAGTGCCGAAATATCAGCTTCAAGACCTCGAACATATACACAATTCATCCATTTAGATTTTGCCAAAAGCGTAATTCCTGTAGCTGCATTTATTTGGTCATAATAAGGTTGGTGCATTGGAACATCATTCAAAACAATCGGAATATTTTGATTAGTTCTTCGATCGATTGCTCGTTGGGTCAACATTGTCAACGGATTGGCTAGAAATACCGCCGAATTTGGTTTGTCTTTAAAATAAACAATAGCATCTTCTTGGGCAAATGATGCAAAATTCAATAAAACGATAAAAATAAGTAGCTTTTTTTTCATGGTTAGTGGTTTTTAAAATTCAAATTTACGAAATAATTCCCGAACCAACTAACTCATCGTCAATATACCAAGCAACAAATTGTCCTTCGGTTATTGCTGATTGTGGCTGATTGAAGGATACATACATTCCTGATTCAAATTGATGTAAAGTCGCTTCTTGCAATGGTTGTCGGTAACGAATTCGTGCCATAACTTTCAAAGTTTCATTGGGTTTCAAAGCCAAATCTTGGCAAATAAAATGAATTTCGTTATTGGATATAAATAATGCTTTCTTGAACAAACCTTTATGATTGGCACCTTGACCGGTGTAAATTGTGTTGGTGTTAACATTAGTTTGCAAAACAAATAATCCTTCTTTTGTCCCGCCCACGTTAAGTCCTTTTCGTTGTCCGTTTGTGAAATAATGTGCGCCTTCGTGTTGTCCAACAATTTTGCCCATTTTTTCGTTGTAGTTTATATTTTTTGATTCGAATTCCAATTTTTGTTCTAAAGAATCAAAGTTAATTAGAGCCTGATTATAAACAATATCATCGTTATTAATCTCAATAATATTGCCTGTTTTGGGTTGTAATTTTTGTTGCAAAAAATCTGGCAATCTTACTTTTCCAATAAAACATAAACCTTGAGAATCTTTTTTATCGGCAGTAATTAAATCTAATTTTGTGGCAATTTCCCTAACTTCGGGTTTAGTTAATTCTCCAATTGGAAACAAAGCTTTTGACAATTGATCTTGTGACAATTGGCACAAAAAATACGATTGGTCTTTATTATCGTCTTTGCCTGTCAATAATTGATACCTTGTTTTACCGTTAATTTCAATTTCGCCTTTACGGCAGTAATGTCCGGTTGCAACAAAATCGGCACCAAGTTGTAATGCAATTTTCATGAAAACATCAAATTTAATTTCACGATTGCACAATACATCAGGATTTGGTGTTCGTCCTTTTTCGTATTCGTTGAACATATAATCGACGATTTTTTCTTTGTATTGTTTGCTCAAATCGACAGTTTGAAACGGTATTCCTAATTTTTCGGCAACCAAAAGTGCATCGTTACTGTCTTCAAGCCACGGACATTCGTTCGAAATTGTAACAGAATCATCGTGCCAATTTTTCATGAAAAGCCCAATTACCTCATAGCCTTGTTCTTGCAAAAGATAAGCTGCAACACTAGAATCTACACCGCCAGAAAGTCCAACAACAACCCGTTTCATATAATTTTTTATTTGATACAAATGTAATAATAAATAAATTGTAACGGTTTGAACTAACAAAAATTTATCAAATATTTGGTTCAAGTAAACATGACATTCTATAAAATTATTGCTATTTGAAAAACAGATACATTTGCAATAAATTAGCTACATTTGACCAAAAAAATCATGAAATTATTTATGATAATGTTGGGTTGCCGACCAAAAGGAAGGTTGACCGAGCAGCACGATATTTTTTTCGGAATTGGCGATTCACTCAAAGATTTAATTCCAGAAATGAAAGCATTTTGGCCAGAAGCAAAAGGAAAAATTCATGTAGATGTATGGAGAGAAGTTAAGGTTGTCGATAATTATTCTATTGAAGTTGTTGCTGAAAAAAATAATTCAAATCATGAAAATCAACTTTTTTTTATCAATCTTGGTGGTTATAAACAAAATGAGTTTGAAGAATTTCATTACAAAATGTTGGCTGTTGGCCAACAAATATCTGATGCGGTAAAAAAGTCAAAAGAAACAACTTTTTACAAACATTGCGGTTTTAAAGACGCAACATCACACATTGACGACAAATTTGGCATCGATGTTGACGATTTATATAATGTAAGAGAAATTTTAGAACTTGATTTGAAAGAAAAATTTGAACTGAAAATTACAAAATCTGAAATACAACTTATTGAAGATGAATTGCATATTGGTTATTTGAAATTAGAAAATATTGTTTGATTTTTTTACTGAAGTTTTCTTTTTAGGTTTAGATTTTTTCTTTTTCAACAATTTGTTTTGAATTTTTACAATGTCATTTATTGAAAAATTAAGCGATTTAAAAAACCATTTTGTATAAACATTTCTTTTTTCTGCTACCGCAAATGGAATTATTTTTAATTGGTTTTGCTCTTCTAGTTTTTTTAATAAATAATGAATTGGCAACCCGTTTTTCTCATTTTTAGAAAAAATACCAGCCAATACAAAATAAGGCATCATGTTTTTGGCAGGAATATTTTTGACATTTTTATTCAAATCAAAATAATCTTTGAGTACCAAATTGATTTGCGTGTATTTGTCCATTATTTAATATTTGATACAAATATCTAAAAATAATTTATTCCAACCATCAATTTTTTATTAACAAATAAAACTCAAATTACGACTTTCCGAAATTATAAAACCTACCTTGCCACAAATCCTAATAAAATACAGGTTTTTGAAGTTTTTATGGAAAATCATTTTGAGGATTTAATTACCAGTTATTTAGATAACAAAATCGGAATTTCTGAACATTTTTTGACCGATGAATTGTGCAACCATCTCAAAGAAAATTTATTATTGTTAATAGATGGCAATCAATTAGTTAAAGCAGGAACGGGCAACGATAACAAACTTGTTCACAACCAAAAAGTGCGCAACGACACCATTTATTGGCTAGATAAAAAACACAATAATGTTCACGAAAATGCTTTTTTTGTTCAAATAGAAGCTTTTATTCTTTACCTCAACCAAACTTGCTATGCCGGAATCACAGATTATGAATTTCATTATTCGTTGTTCGAAAAAGGCAGTTTTTACAAAAAACATATCGATCAATTTCAAGACAATGCTAAACGACAATTTTCAATGATTAGTTACCTCAGCAGCAATTGGCAAACGAAAGATGGTGGCGAACTATTGATTCATCAAACCAATAATAACCAAAAAATTGCGCCAAATCAAGGCAAAACTGTTTTCTTTAAAAGCGATGAATTGGCGCATGAAGTTTTAGAAACCAATGAACGCAGAATGAGTATTACTGGGTGGTTGAAGCGGGGCTGACATTAAAAAACCTTCCATTTCTGAAAGGTTTTTAAAAAAAATGTTTGATTCAAATCCTACATATTACGTCGATATTGCCCGCCAACTTCAAAAAGCGCACTCGTAATTTGCCCCAAAGAGCAAACTTTGGTTGCTTCCATTAAATGTTCAAAAAGATTTTCGTTTTTTATAGCTGCTTCTTGCAAAATCGCAATGTGTTCGGCAACTTTTTCGGCACTTGACGAATGCAAATTCGCCAACATATCAATTTGGTATTGCTTTTCGGTTTCGGTGGCACGAATCACTTCGGCAGGAACTACGGTTGGTGAACCTTTGGAACTCAAGAATGTATTGACGCCAATAATCGGAAATTCACCGTTGTGTTTCAAAGTTTCGTAATACAAACTTTCTTCTTGAATTTTGCTACGTTGGTACATGGTTTCCATTGCGCCAAGAACCCCGCCACGTTCGGTTATTCGTTCAAATTCTAACAAAACAGCTTCTTCGACCAAGTCGGTTAATTCTTCAATTATAAAAGAACCTTGAATCGGATTTTCATTTTTAGCCAAACCTAATTCTTTATTGATAATCAACTGAATTGCCATTGCACGACGAACAGATTCTTCGGTTGGTGTTGTGATTGCCTCGTCATAAGCGTTGGTATGCAGAGAGTTACAATTATCGTATATTGCATAAAGTGCTTGCAACGTGGTACGAATGTCGTTAAAATCAATTTCTTGCGCGTGCAACGAACGCCCCGAAGTTTGAATATGGTATTTCAACATTTGAGCTCTTTCGTTGGCACCATACTTGTTTCTCATGGCTTTTGACCAAATTTTTCGGGCCACACGACCAATTACAGCATATTCTGGATCGATTCCATTCGAGAAAAAGAACGATAAATTTGGTCCAAAATCATTGATGTTCATGCCACGACTCAAGTAATATTCTACATAGGTAAAACCATTTGAAAGCGTAAATGCCAATTGCGAAATCGGATTCGCACCTGCCTCGGCAATATGATAACCTGAAATTGAAACCGAATAGAAATTACGAACATTTTCTTTAATAAAATATTCTTGAACGTCTCCCATCAATCGCAAAGCGAATTCGGTTGAAAAAATACATGTGTTTTGCGCTTGGTCTTCTTTAAGAATATCAGCCTGAACTGTTCCACGAACTTGCGATAAAGTTCTTATTTTTATTGAATTATAGACTTCATTGGGCAAAACTTCATCTCCAGTTACGCCTAATAAAAACAAGCCTAAACCATCGTTTCCTTCTGGAATGTCGCCTTGATAACTTGGTCTAACAATTCCTTTATTCTTGTAGATTTCGTTTATTTTCTCAAGAACTTCTGCCTCAAGATTGTTTTCTTTGATATAAATTTCGCATTGCTGATCGATGGCGGCATTCATAAAAAAGCCAAGCAGCATTGGTGCTGGCCCATTGATAGTCATCGAAACTGAGGTCATGGCATGAACCAAATCAAAACCTGAATACAATTTTTTAGCATCATCTAGACAACAAATAGAAACACCCGCGTTACCGATTTTTCCATAAATATCTGGGCGAACATCAGGATCGGCGCCGTATAAAGTTGGGCTGTCAAACGCTGTCGAGAGTCGTTTGGCTGGTAATCCTGCACTTACATAATGAAAACGTTTGTTGGTTCGTTCAGGTCCGCCTTCACCAGCAAACATCCGGCTTGGATCTTCGCCTTCTCGTTTAAATGGGTACAATCCTGCGGTGAACGGAAATTCTCCTGGCACATTTTCTTGCAAATTCCATTTGAGAATATCGCCCCAAGCTTCGTATTTTGGCAATGCAACTTTTGGAATTTGATTGTTTGATAATGAAGTAGTTTGGGTTTTGATTTCGATGACTTTATCACGAACCTTAAAACTATAAATCGGGTTTTTATAATTGTTTACCTTTTCGTTCCAATTGATAATAATTTCCCAATTATATGGGTCAAGATTCATTTTTACTTTCTCAAATTGATTCAACAATAAATTAATAAAAAATTTATCATCAGGATTTTTTTCATTTTCGATTGCATTTGGCAAAACAGATTCTTCGTCGATTCCAGTTTTGTTTATTAAGGGAATTTTATTTGAAACAGAATGTATGGTTTTATAAATTCCGAATAATTTTTGAGCCACTTCGACTTGCGTTTTTGCAACGTCATCATATTTGCGATTATTTTCGGCAATTTCTGATAAATATCTAGTTCTGTGAGGCGGAATTACATAGATTTTCTCGCTCATTTCGCGAGTAATTTGGAAATTCGATTTTAGGTTTGAACCTGTTCTTTCGACAATTTTATCCATTATCGATTTGTACAATGTGTTCATTCCTGGATCGTTAAACTGCGAAGCAATTGTTCCAAAAATCGGCATTGAATCTGGGTTTTCGTCCCAAAGATTATGATTGCGTTGGTATTGTTTTTTGACATCTCTAATAGCATCAAGTGCACCACGTTTGTCAAATTTATTTAAAGCAACTAAATCAGCAAAATCTAACATATCGATTTTTTCGAGTTGGGTCGCAGCGCCAAATTCAGGTGTCATAACATATAAGGAGACATCAGAATGATCCATAATTTCTGTATCAGATTGTCCGATTCCTGAGGTTTCTAAAATAATCAAATCGTATTCAGCAGCTTTTAAAATCTGTATCGCTTCGGCAACATATTTTGACAAAGCCAAATTTGATTGGCGTGTTGCCAACGAACGCATATAAACTCTAGGGTTATTAATAGCATTCATTCTTATTCTATCACCCAAAAGTGCACCGCCAGTTTTCTTTTTTGACGGATCAACAGAAATGATTCCAAGCGTTTTTTCAGGAAAATCAATTAAAAAACGACGAACCAATTCATCAACTAAAGAAGATTTTCCTGATCCACCAGTTCCGGTGATTCCTAAAACAGGCGGATTTTTCTTATTGTTTTCGTCAAAATTGAAAAGTTTTTTAAACTCATCGTTTCTATTTTCGGCTAATGAAATTAATCTTGCAATAGTTGGAATGTGTTTATCTTTTAATGCCCTTAATATGTCTAAACCAATTGGTAAATCAGGCAAAACATAATCCGATTTAATTACATTATCATTAATCATTCCTTGTAAACCCATTGCGCGACCATCATCTGGAGAATACAATCTGGTAATACCGTAATCCATTAAATCTTTAATTTCTGATGGCAGAATTACGCCACCGCCGCCACCAAAAATTTTAATATTTGTTGCGCCTCGTTCTTGCAACAAATCGAACATGTACTTGAAATATTCGTTGTGCCCGCCTTGATACGAACTGCAAACTATAGCGTTAGCATCTTCTTGAATAGCTGTATTTACAACCTCATCGACACTTCTGTCGTGCCCTAGATGAATGACTTCGCAACCGGTGGCTTGAATAATTCGGCGCATGATGTTAATTGCTGCATCGTGCCCATCAAAAAGTGCAGCTGCAGAAACGATTCTAACTTTGTTTTTTGGGGTGTAAGGAATTTGAGATATCATTAGGATAGTTTGTTTTTGAGGGTGCAATTTAATGATTTTATAAAAATATGCCTATAAAATTATCAAAAACCTATGAATTGTTTTTAATTTGAGAGAAAGATTAAAAAAATTAAATATGCGACCATCAATTTTAAACTAAAAACCTTATTTTTGAACAAAATTTTTTTTATGTTAAAAGTAGGAGTTTTAGGTGCTGGTCATCTCGGAAAAATACATTTAAGATTGTTGCAACAATCCGAAAAATATGAATTAGTTGGTTTTTATGATGAAAATCACGAAAATGGAGAAAAAATAGCAAAAGAATTTGGATATAAACAATTTGATACAATTGCAAGATTAATTCATGCAGTTGATGTAATTGATATCGTAACCCCAACACTATCTCATTTTAAATGTGCTAAAGTTGCTATTAAGTCTGGTAAACACGTTTTTATAGAAAAACCTATTTCAAATACTGTAGAAGAAGCCGAAGAAATTATTGCTTTAGTAAACGAATTTAAGGTCCAAGGCTCTGTTGGTCACGTAGAAAGATTCAATCCCGCATTTATTGCTACTAAAAATATGATTGAAAATCCGATGTTTATTGAGACCCATCGCTTGGCAGAATTCAATCCACGTGGCACCGATGTTCCTGTTGTTTTAGATTTAATGATTCATGATATAGATGCTATTTTAAGTGTTGTAAAATCGAAAGTAAAAGCGGTTCATGCCAGCGGTGTAGCAGTAATTTCTGATACGCCCGATATTGCTAACGCAAGAATTGAATTCGAAAATGGTTGTGTCGCCAACTTAACATCAAGTAGAATTTCATTAAAAAATATGCGTAAATCACGTTTTTTTCAAAAAGATGCTTACATATCAGTTGATTTTCTAGAAAAAAAATGCGAAGTAGTAAAAATGAAAGATGCACCCGAACTTCCTGGCGATTTTGATATGATCTTACAAAATGCCGAAGGCATCAAAAAGCAAATTTATTTCTCTAATCCAGATGTTGAGCAAAACAATGCCATTCTTGACGAATTAGAAAGTTTTGCCGATGCAATAAACACAAGTACTTTACCAGTAGTAACGCTTGAAGATGGCACAAATGCCTTACGAGTTGCCTACCAGATTATTGAATCAATGAAAAAATAAGTGAAAATTTATTTCAAGTTTAAGGCTTTGAATAATCACTACAACTTGAAAACTTAAACTTGAGACTTTTAAATAAATATAAAAAATGAAAACAATAGCCGTAATCGGAGCAGGAACAATGGGTAATGGAATAGCCCACACATTTGCACAAGCAGGTTTTACCGTAAAATTAATAGACGTTTCAGAACAATCTCTTGATAAAGGAATGGCAACAATTGCAACAAATTTAGACAGAATGGTTGCAAAAGGAACAATTACTGAAACCGATAAATCCAATACAATAACCAATATAATCACCTACACAGATTTAAAAGACGGTGTTGTTGGCGTTGATTTAGTTGTAGAGGCCGCAACTGAAAATGTTGCATTGAAACTAGAAATTTTCAAACAATTAAATGATGCTTGTTCACATAACACAATTCTGGCAACAAACACATCATCGATTTCGATTACCCAAATAGGGTCTGTTGTTAATCATCCTGAACGTGTTATAGGGATGCATTTTATGAATCCAGTGCCAATTATGAAATTAGTAGAAATTATTCGTGGCTATAACACCTCTAATGACGTTACAAAAACCATTATGCAGTTATCCGAAAAACTAGGTAAAACCCCAGTCGAGGTTAACGATTACCCCGGGTTTGTTGCCAATAGAATTTTGATGCCGATGATCAATGAAGCTATCGAAACTTTATATAACAAAGTCGCAGGTGTTTACGAAATTGACACCGTTATGAAACTAGGCATGGGACAACCAATGGGTCCATTACAACTAGCAGATTTCATTGGACTTGACGTATGTTTAGCAATTTTAAATGTTATGTATGATGGTTTTAAAAACCCAAAATATGCACCATCTCCATTACTTGTAAATATGGTTCGAGCCGGGAAATTAGGTCAAAAATCTGGTGAAGGTTTTTACGATTATTCAGAAAGCAAAAAAGCAGAAAAAATTGCTAGACAGTTTTCGTAAAATCATTTATAAAAACACTACGACCAATCAATTTATCTATATTTGCAAAAAAATAAATAATGAGTTCAGAAATATCAAAACGTTATGCACAACGTGGCGTTTCGGCAGGAAAAGAAGATGTGCACAATGCCATCAAAAATATCGATAAAGGGCTTTTTCCAAAAGCATTCTGCAAAATTGTTCCTGATTATTTAACTAATGATAACGACTATTGCCTGATCATGCATGCTGACGGAGCTGGCACAAAATCTTCATTAGCCTATACTTACTGGAAAGAAACTGGAGATTTGTCAGTCTGGAAAGGTATTGCCCAAGATGCATTAATTATGAATATTGATGATTTAATTTGTGTTGGGGCTATAGATAATATTATGTTATCATCTACAATTGGTCGCAATAAAAATTTGATTCCGGGCGAGGTTATACAGACAATTATCGAAGGTTCAGAAGCTATAATTGCAGATTTAAAATCTCATGGAGTTAGCATTCATTCAACCGGTGGCGAAACTGCAGATGTTGGCGACTTGGTTCGTACCATTATTGTAGATTCGACTGTTACAGCGAGAATGAAGCGCACAAAAATCATTGATAATGCCAATATTCAGGCAGGAGATGTGATTGTTGGTTTAGCATCGTTCGGACAAGCAACTTACGAAAATGAATACAATGGCGGCATGGGCAGCAATGGTTTAACATCGGCTAGACATGATGTTTTTGAAAAATATCTTGCCACAAAATATCCTGAAAGTTTTGATGCACAAGTGCCAAAAGATTTGATCTATTCAGGAAAAATGAAATTAACTGATATTGTCGTAAACGCACCTATAAACGCAGGTCAACTCGTTTTGTCACCAACAAGAACTTATGCTCCGATTATCAAAAAAATATTAGAAAAATATACCAATCAAGACATTCACGGAATGGTACACTGCAGTGGCGGTGCACAAACTAAAATATTACATTTTATTGACAATCTGCATATTATTAAAAATAATATGTTTGAAGTACCACCATTATTTCAATTAATTCAAGAGCAATCCGGTACCGATTGGAAAGAAATGTACCAAGTTTTTAATTGCGGTCATAGAATGGAATTATACCTACCCGAAAATATTGCAGATGATATTATAGCAATTTCAAAATCATTTAATGTTGATGCAAAAATTATTGGAAAAGTTGAACCATCATCAACCAAAAAACTTACAATTCAGAGCGAATATGGTACTTTTGAATATTAATTATGTGGTTTAAACTTTTTTTTAAAACAACCTTTAATACCTTTTTTTATAATGTATGAATTACTATTTTGGGACTATAACGAAGGTATTTATTTGAACCATCACGAGGTTTATGAAGCAATTATTGATGGTGTCAATATTGATGGATTGAGTGATATCCAACACCGTGTTATTATAAATCGAATTAATACCGTTTTTAAAGATTGGGAAAAAGTGGATGACAATTCTTGGAAAAATCATGCAGGAAATGGTGCATTTCAAATAAAAGCAACCGAAAAATACATTAAAATTGATTGCTATGGAACCGAAGGTAAAACGATGGATTTGTTAGCAAACATATTAGAAGAATTTAATTTACCACTTTATGATCCGCAAATTCCAGAAAGATACGATGCTTATAATGAATAATATACAAAAATAATTTAATGAAGATAAATACTAAAAACGGCATAGACAAACTTATTTTTGGGATGAAACAAAAAGATGTTTTATCGATTTATGGAATGCCAGACAAAGAATTTGAAGACGAGGAAAGCAATAAAATTTTTATTTATAATGATTTAAAATTGCATCTTAATTTTTATGCAGAAGAAGATTTTAAATTAGGTTATATTATTTCTTCGAATAAAGAATTGTTATTAGAAAACAAAAAAATAATCGGTCAAAAGTTTGAAACTATTAAAAAAGATTTACCAAGTTTCAAAACTTGGGAAAAAGAAGATTTTGACTTGGCAGAAAATTATTTCAACGAAGACAATTGGTTAATTGTAGTTTCAGAATTTGACCAAATTGTTAAAGTTGAATTAGGTTGTATCATCAAGAATGATGAGTTTGACTGGAAGTTTTAATAAATTTTTCTAATAATTTCTGCTAATTCACATTTATAATCTAACCACATAACGTTTTCGGTCCGTTTGAACCAAGTCATTTGACGTTTAGAAAATCTTCTAGTGTTTTTTTTGATTTCTTCTATTGCAAATTCTAAAGTTATTTCATTGTCAAAATATTGAAATAATTCTCGATAACCAACTGTTTGGAGTGCGTTTAAAGCTCTGTTTGGATACAATATTTCGGCTTCTTGCAACAATCCGTTTTTCATCATTAAATCGACACGTTGGTTTATTCTATCGTAAATAATTTTTCTGTCGGCTTCTAATCCAATGATAATTGGTGTGAAATTGCGTTCATTTTTTTCTTTGTTCAAAAAACTAGAATACGGTTTTTCTGAACCAATACAAACTTCTACAAATCGCATCATTCGTTGCGGGTTAAGTAATGTTTGCGAATTTTGATTGGTTAATAATCGAAAATAACCTAAATCTAACTCTTGAAGTTGATGTTGTAGATATTCGATTCCTAATGTTTTATATTTTGATTGAACTTCTTCACGAACCGATTTATCGATTTCTGGAAACGAATCCATTCCATTTAATATTGCATCGACATAAAGTCCAGATCCTCCGACCAAAATGGCGTAATCGTTGGTTTCAAAAAGTTGATTGAGTTTTGCAATTGCTTCTTTTTCGAAGTCACCAACTGTATAATTATCAAATATTGATTTGTTTTGAATAAAATGATGTTTGGCTTGAGATAATTCTAAATCACTTGGAACTGCGGTTCCGATTTTTATTTCTTTGAAAAACTGCCGACTATCGCAAGAAATGATTTCGCAATTAAAATGATTCGCCAATGCAATACTCATAGCAGTTTTTCCTATTGCAGTTGGACCTATTATTGTTATTAAATTTTTTTGTTTCAAGTTTTAAGTTGTAAAGTTTGAAATTGGTTGTTGATATGAAAATCCCTAGCCGTGATGAAAGAGAGAATCTTTGGGTTTTGAAATGTATTTTTTCTTGACAAAAAACAACGACCAACGGAAGTTCGTTTTTTGTCTTAGAAAAAAACAATTTCAAGGCGCAAAATTTGGAATGACAGCGCGATTGGCTTCATAAAAATCAAAAATTTATAATTTTTAAAAATTTACTTTTACGAACGTGGCTTTGCAAAATATTTTTAACATCTCGATTGTTTTGCATCGGAATTATGATGTTGCGCAAAACTTCTGGATTATTGATTTGGTAATTCAAATCGAAAAATGCAAAGCCTTTGTAAACGCCATTTTCGATGAGAATAGCACTTTTTTCTGATATTTTTCGACCTTTATCAACGATGATCATATTTTGGTTTTCGAATGAATTTTTGGTTATAAATTCTTGAACACGAGCGTTATATTCTTCCACAGAAACAACACCAATGCAAGCGCCATCACATTCTTTTATTTTGTATTGAAAACATTCTTTTTTGGCATTATAGAACCCTGTTAATTTTTGACATAATTTGTAATGCGCTGTAATTCTGAACATTGCATTTTTGGCTTCAGTGAGTGAGGTGAATGATGTAATTTCTTTGCGGCGACCATCGGTTTTTTGAATTTTGAGGTTCAAATAGCCTTTTTCGTCTGGCTCGATATACAACGCCAAATTGAACAAACTTTTGCGTTGTGCGCGATTGAAAATGGGTTTATTGATTTTTATTTCTTCGGATTCTTTGAGTAAAGCTATTAGTTCTGAGCCAGTTTCTTGATAAGTTACGGTATAAACTTCGGCTTGAATTTTCAAAGATTTTTTGTCGGTTCCTGTAAAATGTTGGTTGATTCGTTTGCGGATATTTTTGCTTTTTCCGATATAAATTAGTTTCCCATTCAAGTTATGAATGTAATAAACTCCGGTTGTTGACGGCATAGATTCCATAATATCTCTCAATTTTGGTGCAATTCCTTTTTCGATTTCGGATTTTATGAGTTCATTCAAAATTGTTTTTTCGACATCTTTATCAAGCAACATTTTGAATAATTTTACGGTCGCCAAAGCATCGCCAGTTGCTCTATGTCTATCTGCCATTGGGATTCCGAGTGCTCGAACCAATTTTCCTAAACTGTGTGATGGTTGTTCGGGCATTAATTTTTGAGATAATTCGACTGTGCAAAGATTTTTGCAATTAAAATCGTAACCCAATCGTCGAAATTCGGTGCGCAAAACGCGATAATCGAAACTTACATTGTGTGCCACAAATATGCAATCGTTGGTTATTTCGACTATTCTTTTTGCTATTTCGTGAAACTTTGGTGCACCCTTGAGCATTTCGTTATTGATGCCAGTCAATTTAACCACAAATGGCTGAATGGGTTTTTCGGGATTGACTAAACTGATGAATTGATCTACAATTTCGTGTCCGTCGAATTTGTAAATGGCTATTTCGGTGATTCCCTCTTCGTTGAATTGACCTCCGGTGGTTTCTATGTCGAGTATTGCGTACAAATTTTCTATATCATTGTGAATATCAATATCAATGTTTATTACAAAAACAATAAAAAATCAAATTGAAAAATCATTGTGTGTTAATAATCATTTTTGATGAAACCGCTATCAGTACTTCGACTTTATAGCGTAACCATTTTCTTTTTTCAGGATTTTCATAATTTTCATATTGTAATACTTTTAGTGAGTTTCTAGTTTCTTTTAATTCTTTGACAACTAATGAAACTTTAAAAATAAAATCTTTTGAAGTTATAGTTTCTTGAGCCTCTCCTTAATTTAATGACGATCTTCCTGAGGATCAAATTAATTGAATTTATAATATGCTAATTTCTATATTTTATCCAATTCTTTAACAAAAATTATATTTTCTGCGGCAAATCGAACTAATTTATCTTTAAATTATAAATTTTATCAAAATTAGGAGTTTTATTTTTCATTTTCTTAATTTTTTAAATTGATATTGCAATTGACATTGCAATTTTTATTGCAATTTTTTAGCGAGTTCCAAATATACTACTTCCAATTCGAACCATCGTACTTCCACATTCAATTCCTAGTTGAAAATCTCCTGACATTCCCATAGATAGCGTGTTCAGTTGGTAGTTGGTAGTTGGTAGTTTTGAAGTTTTGTCAAAAATAGTTTTCAAATTTTGAAATTCTTTCCTAATTTGAGATTGATTATCAGTAAAAGTGGCCATTCCCATTAATCCTATAATTTGAATATTTTTTAGATTTTTAAATAATTCAGAGATCAGAATTTCATTTAATTCTAGTTCATTTAAACCAAATTTTGTTTCTTCTTCGGCAATATGCATTTGTAAAAGACAATCAATTATTCTATTGTGTTTTTTGGCTTGTTTGTCTATTTCTTCTAAAAGTTTTAAACTATCAACTCCGTGAATTAGGTTGACATATTCTGCCATAAATTTCACTTTATTGGTTTGCACATGACCAATCATTTGCCATTGAATATCTTTTGGCATTGTTTCCCATTTTTCGGTCATTTCTTGGATTTTGTTTTCGCCAAAAATGCGTTGACCAGCATCATAGGCTTCCATTAAATCAACAATTGGTTTTGTTTTAGAAACTGCTACTAACGTAACGTGTTCTGGAAGCTGGGACTTTATTTGAAGTAAATTTGATTTTATTGACATATATTAATATTAAATAGAAAAAATCTATTAATTTATATTTAAATATAGTTTTTATTTATTAAATTTGTTTTAAATTTTAAAAACTAAGAAAAAATAGTTTATTTAGAAAAACAAGGTAACAATTTATTTAGTGAGTTTAATTATGAATTAATGAAATTAAAAATGAGTTTTAAAAATAAGTTTGGTAAAGATATTAAATTTGAACAAATACAACATTCACGAAGCATTATAATGAGTTATTTTGTTCATGAATATTGTGATTATTATTTCGTGGAAACATCATTTTTACAAGTAGTACTCAAAGATAATATAATTGGTAGCATTTATACAATTAGTGATAAATCGGGAAAATATTATTCAATTGATTTTAATTATATCTCATACACCACTAAACCGCTTCGAAACTTTGGTTCGATATAAGTGCTTTTTGGAGGCATAATTAAATTGTGGTCTGCAAGTTCTTTTATTTCCGATATTTCAGTTGGAAACAAAATAAAACCAAGTTCGAATTCGCCTTGATCAACAATGTTTTTGATGGTAGTTATAGATTGATTTCCAGGTATATAATCTATTCTTTCATCGTTGCGTAAATCAGTAATTCCTAAAATGGGTTGTAGTACTTTTTCATACAAAATTTGACTATCGAGACGTTCTAAAATTGATTCAAAGCTATTAGAATCTTTTAAACTCAAACAATAAAATTCGTTGTCAAAATACATTCCAAACTCAAATTTTTTGGCTGGTTTCCACAATTCTTGTTTTTTGTTTTTTATCCAAAAATCTTTCGACAACAATTCTAAAAAGTCGGTTTTGGAATGGTTGTTTAAATCTTTAATTACACGATTAAACTCATAAATTTTAACATTGCTTTCGGCAATCAAAAAGCTCATGAAATAATTAATATTTCTGTTTCCTAGTTTTTTATCTTGTTCATACAACAATTCGGCCGATGCCGTTCTGTGATGTCCATCGGCAATATATAAGTCGCCAATTTCTTCGAATTTACTTTGAATAAATGCTATTTCTGCTGGATTGTCAATTTTCCAAAGTAAATGTTTTTCTTTTTTTTTGGTCGAAAATTCATAAATACTTCGAGTTTCTTTTTTTGTTTTTATCCAAGAATTTAGTTCTAAATCATCTGGATATGTTATTAAAACTGGCTCCGTATTAAAACCTGTTTGGTGCAAATAATCTTTGAAAATTTCTACGCGATATTGCAAAGTATCTTCGTGTTTTTTGATAACATTCTGTTGATAATCAATAATTGATGTTGCAGCTATGATACCAATAAAATTATTATTTTTTGCTTGAATTTCATATATATAAATAACGGGTTTATCTTCTTGAAGAAAAACATCATCATTTTTAAAATCTTTATATTTCTGAGCCACTAACTTAAATCGTTTTTCTAAATCTATCGTTTGTAAATTAGTATAAATTGGGTGTAAAATATGTAAAAACGAAAACGGATTAAAATCCAATTGCGAAGACAATTCTGCACTAGAATATTCGTCATATGATCGAGAGGTCACCAAACTAACTTTATCTGATGTTGGTCGAACTGCTTTAAAAGGTATTATTTTTGCCATATTAGCCCAAAAAGTGGTGTTTTATAATTTAATTTTCTATTATCAAAATTTCAACTCTTCGATTGGCGGCTCTCTCATTTTCGTCTTTTTCTGGAATAGGAAAAAGTGGTTGCGTTACACCAAAACCTTTGTAAGACAATCGTGATTTATCAATTTCTTTAGCTGTCAAAAAATTACAAATTGCCCGTGCCCGTTGTGTTGATAAATCTCTAGGATCGTTTTTGGCACAACATAAATTACCTTGAATTTCAATTTTTAATGATGGATTGCTTTTCATGATAAATAACAATTCAAATAATTTGGCTTTTGATTCATTGGCTACTGCAAATGTGTTGATAACAAAATTAAGGTTTTCTATTTTTAGCTTTTCTCCAATTTTCGCTTCAGTAATTTTCTTCATAAAAACGGTGTCCATTTTCATTTCAGATTGAGTTCCGTCAGGATTTTCGAACATTAATTTTTCTGGGTATTTAATGCTTTTTAATAATTTTTCTTTTGCCAAAGCCCTAGCATTTAATTCCGACTCTGAAAAATTAACAGCATTAGCTAAGTCGCCAGCAGTTTCTTTTATAATTTCTTTGCTGATTTTGGTGTTTTTCTTAATGATGTCAGCTTCTTTATCAAAGTCTTTTGGTTGTATATAAAATAACGTTACTTTTCGATTTTCGGCTTTAATACTCGATAAATTGTTGTCTTCTCCAAAATTTTGTTGTCTACAATCAGCACGAAATTTTACTTTATTTTTTATGTAATTAAAAACAAAATTTATTCGTTTTTGTGCCAAAGTATCATTAAAACCTGATGAACCATCCTCATCACAATAACCATTTATTGCAATAACTCTTGCTCTAAAATTATTGACAATCCAAAAACTCAATTTTTGTTTTTCAATTGCAGTCAATTCTGATTTATTAGAATTAAAATAAACAGAAAATTGTTCTTGGGCTTGCATATTTAAAAAAATAAACAAAAAGAGTATTGACAGTATAGAATTCATTGGGTTGGATTTATTTTTACGAAAATACTAAAAAAAAATAAAAAACAGTAAAATGCTACATTATTATAATCAAAAAAATCCGATATTTTAACATCGGATTTCCTTCGCACTAATAAATTAATATTATAGGTTTATCTCAAACGATCCACAGATTTTACAAGATCTTCATCTTTTTTGATCGCTTTATTGGCTAAAACCAACAAAACAATAATCAAAATAGGTAGAAACATCCCAATACCTTTCTCAGAAACCTTATCGATTTCTCCAGATAAATTTAGCGAACGATACACAAATAATCCTAATAAAATTAAATTAAAAATCATATTCAATCTGTTTATTACAAATTGATTTTGCCTATTATTGTAAGACAATATACTTAATAATGATAATGTTATACTTAATCCAAATAAAATAACGTAAACCACGTTCTGCACAAAAAAATATTCCTTGCCATCATTGACATAAAATAAAGGTATGAAAAAAGGCAACACTGCAGCAAAAATTAATGCCAATAATAAATAGATGGTTTGAATACGCTGCAACATTTAATAAATAATTTTAGCAAAAATATATTTTCTTTTTGAAAAATACTATTGTATTTTAAAAAAATATTGTAATATTGCGCATCATTAATCCAAGCATCTGTTTTTTAGAAGCTTTGCGAAAAAAATTTCACTACATTATTTTACTTTTCCACAAAAAAACAATCAAATACTGATAAGATTTATGTTTGACATTTCTGTATTAAAAGAAATGAAGCTTGCCGAGCTTCAAAATATTGCCAAATTGGCTCAAACCATAAAATTTGCTGGCGTTAAGAAAGAAAATCTCATCAACGCAATAATCGAACATCAAAATAGTTCTAGTATAAAGACTGATGTTGTCGCGTCCGCAAATGATGAAAAACCAAAAAGAGCAAGAATTGCTCCAGAAAAAAAACCTTTACCAGCCAAAGAAGAAACGATTTCGCTTTTTTCAGAACCAGAAATTATTGATGAAAAACAAAATATTGAGTTAGAAAAACCGGCGGAAATTAACGTTCAAATTCCAAAAAAAGGAAACAAAATAACTAAATTTAACAAAGCCGAATACGAACGCAAAATGGCTTTGAAACAAGAAAAAGCAGATAAAATCGCTCTTGCTAATGAAGCGAAAGACAATAATTTAATACCAGAGATTACTGAAAACATCACATCAAACGAGATCAATCAAGTTGAAATTCAGGAAATTATCGTCGAGAAAAAAATAAATCCAAACCAACATAACAAACAAAATAATCAAAATCAAAACGGTAATGGAAATGTAAATCCAAACTTTAAAAACAAAAAGAATAATTTTAGAGATTCCGATTTTGAATTTGATGGAATCATTGAAAGTGAAGGCGTTCTTGAAATGATGCCCGATGGATATGGTTTTTTGCGTTCGTCAGATTATAATTATTTGGCATCACCAGACGATATTTATTTATCAACATCACAAGTTCGACTGTTTGGATTGAAAACTGGTGATACCGTTAAGGGTGTAGTTCGACCTCCAAAAGAAGGTGAGAAATTTTTTCCATTGGTTCGAGTTCTAAAAATAAATGGTCATGACCCGCAAGTTGTCAGAGATAGGGTTTCATTTGAACACCTAACACCTATTTTCCCAAAAGAAAAATTCAGAATGGCTGAAAAAGGAAGCTCGATTTCAACAAGAATTATTGATTTGTTTTCGCCAATAGGCAAAGGACAACGGGGCATGATCGTTGCACAACCAAAAACAGGTAAAACAATGCTTTTGAAGGAAATAGCTAATGCAATTGCTGAAAATCATCCAGAAGTATATTTGATTGTTTTACTTATTGACGAACGTCCCGAAGAAGTTACCGACATGCAACGAAGCGTTCGAGGTGAAGTCATTGCATCTACCTTTGATAAAGAGCCACAAGAACACGTGAAAATTGCTAATATTGTTCTAGAAAAAGCAAAAAGATTGGTCGAATGCGGACATGATGTTGTGATTTTATTAGACTCGATTACCAGATTAGCAAGAGCCTACAACACTGTTCAACCAGCATCTGGAAAAGTTTTGAGTGGTGGAGTTGATGCTAATGCATTGCAGAAGCCAAAAAGATTTTTTGGAGCTGCAAGAAATGTTGAAAATGGAGGTTCGTTGAGCATAATTGCTACTGCACTAACCGAAACTGGATCAAAAATGGATGAAGTTATTTTCGAAGAATTCAAAGGAACTGGAAATATGGAATTGCAATTAGACCGCAAAATTGCCAATAAACGTATTTTCCCTGCTGTTGATTTAACCTCATCTAGTACGCGAAGAGACGATTTGTTATTGGACGAAAAAACTTTGCACAGAATGTGGATCATGAGAAAGTATCTTGCTGACATGAATCCTGTCGAAGCAATGGATTTTATAAACGACAGGTTTAAAAAAACCAGAAATAACGAAGAATTTTTGATTTCAATGAATGATTAAATAACTCCATTTATTATAGAAAAAAGGTTTGACGAATTATAGCTAGTCAAACCTTTTTTTTAAATTTAATTTTCTTTAATTAATGACTTTCTTTTAAAATTCGATCGCAAACTTTTATAATAATTGAACAACCTTCACGAATCTCTTTTTCAGAAATAGTCAATGGTGGCGTGATTCTTACAGCACATTTTTCAAACAATAACCAAAATAAAATTAATCCTTCATCTTGGCAATTGAGTACAATTTTGTTGGTAGTTGCTTCGTTATCGGTCATTATTGCCAACATTAAACCTCTACCACGAATTTCTTTTATTAAAGGATGAACAAGCAGCGATCGAAACAATTTTTCTTTGATTAATGTATCTGCAATTAATGTTGTTTCGGTTATTTCTTGCAAAGTTGCCAGGCAGGCAGCTGCAATTACTGGATGACCACCAAAAGTTGTAATGTGTCCTAATTTTGGATTTTCAGTCAATAAATCCATATTCTGTGATGATGCTACAAATGCTCCAACTGGCATTCCTCCGCCCATTCCTTTACCAATAATTATTATATCTGGCACAAAATCATAATTTTGAAAACCAAAAAGTTTTCCTGTTCGACCAAATCCAGGTTGAATTTCGTCAATTATCATTAAAGCACCAACCTCGGTACACCGTGCTCGCACTTTGTTCAAAAAACCGTTTTCAGGCTCAATAAATCCCGCACCACCTTGAATACTTTCTAAAATTATTCCAGCAGTTTTTGAGGTTATTTTTTGAATATCAGCCTCATTATTAAAAGTAATAAAATCGACATCTGGAATTAATGGCCGGAAAGCCTGCTTGCGTTCTTCAAAACCCATCACACTCAATGAACCCATTGTATTGCCATGATATGCATTGTTGCAAGATATTAATTGGCTGCGACCAGTTACTCTTCGAGCTAGTTTTAATGCACCTTCGCAAGCCTCTGTTCCTGAGTTAACCAAGTACGTTTTTTCTAATGGATAGGGCAAGTTTTCAGCTAGTAACTTACAATATTCAACAGCTGGATGCTGCGAATATTCTCCGTAAACCATCACATGTGAATATTTATCTAATTGATTTTTTATTGCATCATTAACTCGCTTTGGCTGGTGACCCAAAGCACACGCTGAAACGCCTGCAACAAAATCTAAGTATTTTATATTATCACAACTATAAACGTAGGAACCAAAAGCAAAAGCAATTTTTATTCCTAATGGATAAGGAGAAGTTTGTGCTTGATATTTTAGGAAATCATCCAAATTAATTGTACACTTAGTATTACTTCCAATTAAAAATAATATCTTTTTCAATATCGCAATTTAAACTTAATAAAACTGGACAGTTCATAGCAACTTTTTCTAGAATAATTTTGTTTTTTTCAGTTGTATCAATATTCATATTCATGACGATTCCAATTTTTGAAATTTTTCTTGGTGTTGTTTGCATAAATTTGGTTACTTCAACTGTTGCACCTTTTAAATCAACCTGTAAATCATTCGATTTTATTGCCATAATTGTCATCATACAGCTTCCTAATGCATTGCATAATAGATCCGTAGGCGAAAAAGCCTCTCCTTTACCAAAATTATCCGTTGGTGCATCAGAAATCACAATTGTCTCGGACTGAATATGAACACCACTAGTTCGCAAATCTCCTAAATAAGTTATTTTTGATGTCATCTTATTCTAATTCGGTTACTGTTAAATCACTGTTATACTGCAATATAAAAACGCCTTTATTGATATATCCTCCAGTAATTTTTTTCTGATAATCAAATTTATTTTCAACATGTTCTGACGAAGAATCATTTATCGATTGTTCAAAGCTTTTATTTTGAGACAATCGCATCATGGTATCAAATGTAATGTCAAATCCGCGAGTTGCATATTGGTTGGGGTAAATTTTATTTTTCTTTTTGAAATGATTTTCAAAAAATCTTGCATTTTCAGAATTATTGTCTCTTGATAATGATGGATAAGTCATTTTCAAACTGGTCAATCTGTTCATTGCAATTTCATCAAACTCAAGCGTTTCATTATTTTCTAGAAATACCAATCTAATGTCAAATTCTTTATGAAAATTTAATAAAGCATTTGTAGTTGACAATATTATTCCAGTTTTTTCAGATGCAAGAATTACATAGTTAATACGACCAGAAATTAACGATTTTTTAAGTATTTCAATGTCTAAATTGCCTTTTGAATCAATAATTATAATTTTTGTTTGTTGTTGATTTTCTTTGATGTATTGACTCAATGCAACTTTTTTGGGATCAATTATTGCCATTATATTTCCATTCTGTTCGTTCATAAATGCAAACATTTCATGTTTTATAAAATCGGCTGATGGCATAGATGTATATAAATTTTTAAATGACTTTCCTGTTTCTTTTGACAAAGGAGAAATTACAGCAACATTATTTTCTAACAACATTTCAGCAACTTTCTCGGAATGTATTTTATAAAATGGTCCAATGACAGCATCATATTTATTAAGATTGTTATCATTTACCAAATTTTCTACATCCGACGAAGTTTTGGTTTCTTTAGAATCAAGAATTTTTATATCAATATTCAAACCCAAAGTTTTTGCCGAATCAATTGCAATCAATGCTCCTGCATAAAAATCAACTGTCATGTTCAAGAATCCATCTTTTTTTAATCTTTTTTCGAATCCATTGATAGTATCGGTTGAATTTTTTGAAATATTAAATGGCAATAAAATTGCCAATTGTTTTTTGCTAGCGTTTAAAACAAATTTAGATAAGTATGATTTTTCTTTCTTGATGTCAGATCTTATAGATGTAGAATTAGGAACTTTAATTGTCATTCCCTCTTGAACTCCGTTGACTAATTCTGGGTTTATGGCAATTAAGTTTTCTTGTGACAATGAAAACATTCTTGACAAACCATATAATGTTTCTTTTGATTTTACTACATAATCAACATATTCGCCAGGTTTTGGTTTAGGTAAACTTTTTATAACAACTTTTTCAGGGACAATAATATCTTTGACGATTTTGGTTGAATCAATTTTCGAAATGGTTGTTTTTGGAACTACAACTTTTGGTCTTTTTCCAGAAATATATAATTTAAAACCTATTGTTAAACCCGAAACTATTTCTGGATTTAATTTTTCTAGTTCTTGAATGGTAATATTATGCTTTTTAGCAATGGCATATTTAGTTTCTTTAGGCAAAACTTCATGCAAAACTGTTTTGTTTTTATCGATTGATTTTTCAACTTCTCCAATTTTGAAAGTCGATGGTTTTGGTGCATTTTTATATGGTATTTTAATCATTTGCCCTAATTTCATTCCTTCCTCAGCTATAGATGGATTAAAATTGACTAAATCCTGAACGGAAATGCCATACATTTTAGCAACGCCATATACAGTTTCTTTGGCGACAACTTTATGCGTCTTTATTTCTTGTTTTTGCTTTTTTTCTTGAGAATAAACAATGCTAATACTCCAAAAAAGAATTAGGCTTATTATTAAATATTTCATTTTGATTTAGTTTCTGTTATTGTTTTCCAATCTATTAATATTGATTTCGAATTTCAACAATTAATAAATTTTCAAAGTTGGGTGTTTTTTGCTTTAACTTATAATTGTTCAAGATTATATCTAATTTTTCTGAATATTGGGTAAATATATAATA
Organism: Bacteroidota bacterium; assembly: GCA_043769905.1. GTDB lineage: Bacteria > Bacteroidota > Bacteroidia > Flavobacteriales > Flavobacteriaceae > Flavobacterium. The sequence continues at coordinate 4,368 of JAYVIW010000011.1, read as the reverse complement.
AGAAAAAATATTAAAATCATAAAAAAAGCTTGCATCGACATTGCCAGAATCAATTAACTTGATAACTAGTTTATCTCTTGGTTCGGCATCTTTTAAAATATCGGCTACTAAATAATAACCATTTCTAACATCTTTGAGATTATTTAAAACCTTAATTTCAGCCGACATATTTTGATTTTCTTCAATAATTAATGCTTTTTTTATTGGTTCTGCTGATTCAATAATTTCTAACTGTTTAATCTTTTGGGTATTTAACACAGCTTTTAGGTGTCTCTTTATTTTTGCTAATGCTAGCTTATCGTCATATTCTCTTGCTTCACTGCTGTAAAAGTTTGCTTTACTTATATGTCTTTTTAATTCGACTTTTTTCTGAATTTCGATTGAATCAAGTTTATTGAACGACTGTTGATTTCGTTTATCTACTTTGTTTTGATTTTCTTGTATTTTGTAAATTTCGTCAATTAAACTTGAACCAACACTTGCATTTTTAGATTTTACTTTTCGGTTTTCATTTAATTTTTTCTTGTATTCTTGATGTTCATCCAGCGAAATTCGTTTTACTTTGTTCATCAAATCTGAATATGTTTTTCGATTTTCCGACAAATCTTTTTTTAATTGAAACAAAACTCCATGTACTTTTGATATGTTTTCGTTTGATTCTTTTTCTAGTTTTTTGGAATTTTCTAAATCAGATATTTCTGTATTTTTTAAATTTGTCAAATCTTCGTTCATTGTTAAAACTAATGAATCAAGTTTTGAAATTAAAATATCTTGAATATTTTTGTTGGCTTCCAACACCAATTTTAATTTTTCGGCAGAATTTCCTTTTTTGGTGTCAATATTATTCAAATTTATTTTTAGATTATTAATTTTAATAACCTTTTGATTCATTTCTTTTTGAACAATTAATTGATCTTGTGCGGTTTCTAACTCGCTATTTTTAGCTTTTATTTTTTCTTCGGCAACTTGTTTTTGCGCCAAAGCCATCATCAATTCATCGCTTTCAGAATTAGATTTTATCCCATTAATGTTAATTGCCAATTTATTACCTTCGACCAAATTATTTACAATTTCAGGGTTTTGATTTTCAAGTTGATCAACCGAAATTCCATATTTTTTGGCAATAGCATATTTTGTTTCTTTTGCTTGCACCAAATGAAAAATTGTTTCTGAATTGATTATTCTTGCTTGTCCGTTTAGCGTTTTCTTTTTGTTTGGAATGCTAATACTTTGACCAATTTGCAATCCATTTTTTAAGATATTTTTGTTCAACATCTCTAAATCTTGAACAGAAACGTTATTTTCTCGTGCAATTCCAAACAAAGATTCCTTTGCTATAACAATATGAACTGATCTATTTTGTAAAGAATAATTTGCATGATTATTTTTATTTGAAATCGTTATAGTTTGACCAACTTTCAGTCCTTCTGCAAGCAAATCTTTGTTTGCATTTTCAATATCATCAATAGAAATATTGTATTTTTTAGAAATTGCATACAATGTTTCTTTTTCTAGAACAACATGATTAATAGTTTGTGCATTTAAAATACAGAAACAAAAAAAAGCCAAAACAAAAATTATTTTTTTCATCTATTTTATTAAATTAAAGCCTTAATCCTGATTTTATTCCCACTCGATTGTAGCTGGAGGTTTGGAACTAATATCATAAACGACTCTGTTAACACCTTTTACTTTATTAATAATATCGTTTGAAATTTTCATCAAAAATTCATAAGGCAAATGCACCCAATCGGCTGTCATTCCGTCGGTTGATTCAACTGCACGCAGTGCAACAACTTTCTCGTAAGTGCGTTCATCGCCCATAACGCCCACACTATTTACTGGCAATAAAATGGCTCCTGCTTGCCAAACTTTGTCGTACAATCCCCAAGATTTTAATCCATCTATAAAAACGGCATCTACATCTTGTAAAATCTGAACTTTTTCAGGCGTAATATCCCCAAGAATTCTAATCGATAATCCTGGGCCTGGAAAAGGATGTCGCCCTAATAATGCCGCATCAATACCCAGTGTTGCTCCTACTCTTCGCACTTCGTCCTTAAATAGCATTCGCAGTGGTTCTACAATTTTCAATTTCATATAATCAGGTAAACCACCAACATTGTGATGCGATTTGATGGTTGCGCTTGGTCCTTTAACCGAAACCGATTCAATTACATCAGGATAGATAGTGCCTTGTGCCAACCATTTGACATCTTCTATAATTTTTGACTCATCATCAAAAACTTCTATAAAAACCCTGCCAATAGTTTTTCGTTTAGTTTCAGGGTCAGTTATTCCTGCTAACTCGCTAAGAAAACGACTACCCGCATCAACACCTTTAACGTTTAATCCCATTCCTTTATATTGTTCTAAAACGCTTTCAAATTCGTTTTTACGCAACAAACCGTTATTTACAAAAATACAATATAAGTTATCACCAATTGCTTTTTGCAATAAAACTGCGGCAACAGTCGAGTCGACACCGCCAGAAAGTCCAAGAACTACTTTATCATTTTGTAATTTTTCTTTTAATTCATTAACCATATCTTCAACAAAAGCATTTGGCGTGAACGTTTGTGGCACTTCGGCAATTTTAACTAAAAAATTTTCCAACAATTGTTTGCCATCTGTAGAATGATATACTTCTGGATGAAATTGAATTGCATAAGTAGTTTCATTATCAATTCTGTAGGCTGCATTATCAACATCGTGGGTGCTTGCTAATTTTATCCCATTCCGCGGCAGTGTTTTTATAGAATCTGAATGTGACATCCATACTTGCGAATTGAGATTGATGTTTTCAAAAAACAATTCATTATCTTTTATAAACGTTAAATTTGCTCGGCCATATTCTCTAGTGTTGGACTGTGCAACTTCTCCACCCGAAAAATGTGCCAAATATTGAGCACCGTAACAAATCGCCAATAAAGGCAATTTTCCACGAATTTTTGACAAATCTGGGTGTAAAGCATCTTCTGCACGAACAGAAAATGGACTTCCACCAAGAATAACGGCCTTGTAACTACTAAGGTCTGTTGGAATTTTATCAAAAGGAAAAATTTCACAAAAAATGTTTAATTCCCTAACACGGCGTGCAATGAGTTGTGTATATTGCGAGCCAAAATCTAAAATAAGTACGTTGTATTGCATAAGCAAAAATAGATTTTTTAAAAGAATTAAAAAATTAAAACTTTATATTTTTTACTTTTTTTTGTTTTCAAATCCATAAATTTGATGAAAATTAAAAATCATGAAAAATTTTGTTTTAATTCTAATATTAAATTTTGTTTTTTTTGCACATTCGCAAATTCAAAATAAAAAAGAAAACTGCATTATAGAAACCAATAGAACAAAGTCAAAAATGAAAGATGCTCAAAAAAATGTGCTCGGAACAGATTTAAAATTGGCAAGTATTGACCCAATAACGGGCTATTTTCGAACAGGGTTTTGTGCGACTGACATCAATGATCATGGCGTTCACGTTGTTGCAGCAATTGTTACCAACGAATTTTTAACATATTCTCTAAAAAAAGGAAACGATTTGATTTCGCCATATCCTGCAAGTGGTTTCCCAGGTTTAAAAGCAGGGAATATTTGGTGTTTGTGCGCCCTACGATGGAAAGAAGCATTGAACGCTGGAGTTGCTCCGCCAGTAATTTTGGAAGCTACCAACTTAAAAGCATTGGAATATGTAAATTTGGTTGATTTAAAAGAGCATGAATTTAAAGATTTGAAAAAATAATTTTGAAAATAGGTAAAAATCTGTTATTTAAATGCAAACAAAATTATGTGATATCTGTGAAAGGGAAGTTCCAACACTATTTAGAATTCAAATCCAGAAAGGAAAAATATGGGTTTTTGTTTGTAAATCATGTTGCGAAAATGCTCAAAAACTAGAAAATTATAAGTATGGAGGCACTTGGAAAGGAGCACGACATTAAAACTAGGTTATGATTAGAACAATACTTTACATAGCTTTTGGCGGAGCAATTGGCAGCGTTTTACGATACTTTATTGCTATAATAGTTAATAAATTTTGGACAAACAGTTTTCCGTTGGCAACATTTTTAATTAATATCGTTGGTTGTTTTTTGATTGGAGTAATAATTGGTTTTTTAGAAAAAAATAATTTATCCGATTCAACTTTAAAATTTCTTTTAGTGACAGGCTTTTGCGGTGGATTTACAACTTTTTCTGCTTTTGAACTTGAAAATATAAATTTATTTCAAAATCAAAACTCAATTATTGCTTTATTATATATTGGTGCAAGTATTTTTATAGGAATTCTCGCCGTTTGGTTCGGATTATTTTTTAGTAAATAAAATCAAATATCTTTTATAACGGTTTCATATTCAAGAAAAAACA
>JAYVIW010000010.1:0-41789 GCA_043769905.1 Bacteroidota bacterium | reverse complement strand
GATTTTTTATAAATATAACGAAGAAAATCTTTGAAATCCTTTAAATCTGTGGCGAAATAAATTGAAAACAAATATATTATTTAGACCATAGCCAATTTTTAATATTATATTTCAATTTTGTTAGACTTCAAAAAATTTGAAATCTTAAATCTTATGGTCTTCAATATAATGATAAAATTCGTCAAAAATTATTTTAAACCAAATGGTATATATATCAGGATTTTGGACCATATCTTGTTTGACATCTTCAATCTTCATCCATTTCCAAGCCTCGACTTCTTCGGGATTTATTGTTGGCTTTTCATCAAAATATCCAATCATTACATGGTCTAACTCATGTTCTGTCAACCCATTATCAAACGGTGCCTTATATATAAAATGAAATAATTCTTTGAGTTCAGTCTCAAAACCCATTTCTTCAAACAATCTGCGACTTCCTGCTTCCAAGTTGGTTTCGCCATCGCGCTGGTGACTACAACAAGTGTTGGTCCATAACATTGGCGAGTGGTACTTGTGGTGTGCCCTTTGCTGGAGCATTATTTCGTTATTTTTATTGAGAACAAATACCGAAAAAGCCCGATGTAAAACCGCTTTCTCATGAGCCTCTAGCTTTGGCATTAGCCCAATTTGCTCGTCAAGCTCATTAACCAAAATTACATTTTCTTCTTGCATAATTTATTTAGTTTTACAAAAATAGCTAAAAAGAAATGAATTAAAATAGGTTTAACACATTGTTTTATTTTGTTTTAGTTCATTTTTGCTATTTTTGTTTTTATGAATAAAATTAATATCCGATCCGCAAAAATTGATGATTTAGAAATTTTATTATCATTCGAACAAGGAATTATTAAAGCCGAAAGACCATTTGACGAAACTTTGAAAAGCGGCGACATATCTTATTACGACATTAAAAAAATGATTTTAGAACCTGAAACCGAGGTTGCAGTTGCCGAAATTGGTGGTAAAATTGTAGGTTCTGGATATGCCAAAATTATGCAAGCAAAGCCTTATTATGCATTTAATGAATATGCCTATTTGGGTTTTATGTTTACTGAAATTGATTTTCGAGGAATGGGAATTAATGCAATGATTATCTATTTTTTGAAAAATTGGTGTATTTCTAAAAATATTTCGGAAATGCGTTTAGATGTTTATAATTCTAATTTATCTGCTGTAAAATCTTATGAAAAATCAGGTTTTAAAAAAGATATGGTCAACATGAGAATTGGTTTGAAAGAAAACTAAACTTGTGTTTTTTTTGTAATTGTTTCAAAATCAAATACAATCTATAAATGAATGTTAATTTGTAAACCATCTTACATTTTATTACTGCAAATCATTTTACATTTGTAATATTAAATTTTGAAAAATATGAAAATTACATCAAGAATTTTGACTTCATTTTTAATGTTAACTTTTTTTATGTTTACTGCTTGCGGACAAACATCGAAACAAAAAAATACCGAAACTAATTTAGCTATGGAAAATCTAAAACCCAACAATCCTTATTATTCAAGAACATCGACCGAAAAACTAAATGTTTCTGATGCCGAATGGAAAAAAGTTTTACCCGAAAACTTGTATGCAACAGCTCGAAATGGTGATACTGAAAGAGCATTTACAGGCAAAATTTATAATTCTGATGCCAAAGGAACCTATTATTGTGCTGCTTGCGGAAATAATTTGTTCAAGTCTGATCAAAAATTCTCTAGTTCTTGCGGTTGGCCAAGTTTTTTTGAACAAGACAATAAGAATAGTGTTGTTTTCAAAGATGACAACTCTTATGGAATGCGAAGAATTGAGGCACTTTGTGGTCGTTGTGATGCCCATTTAGGACATTTGTTTGACGATGGACCAGTACCAACCGGAAAAAGATATTGCATGAACGATGTTTCATTAGAATTTGTTCCAGAAAAATTAATTAACGAAAATAAAATGTCAGAAAATTTAGAATCCATTACCGTTGGTGGCGGTTGTTATTGGTGTGTTGAAGCCGTTTATGAAAATTTGAAAGGAGTAAAAACCGTTGAATCTGGATTTATGGGAGGCAAAAATGCTAACCCAACTTACAAAGAAGTTTGCGTTGGCGACACTGGCCACGCTGAAGTCGTGAGAATTGTTTATGACAAAACCATAACCAATCTTGATGAAATTTTCAAAGTATTTTTTACGGTTCACGATCCAACAACTTTGAACCGTCAAGGCGGAGACATAGGCACACAATACCGATCTTCGATTTTTTATGCTAATGATGAACAAAAAAAAGCAGCTCAATCGATTATTAATCAATTGAATGCCGAAAAAGTTTATGCAAATCCGATTGTAACTACTCTTGAACCTCTTGCAGTTTTTTATAAAGCCGAAGATTATCACCAAGATTATTACAACAATAATAAGAACGAAAGTTATTGCAAAATGGTTATTCAGCCAAAAATAGAAAAATTTGAAAAAGTATTTAAAGACCGATTAAAAAGATAATTTTTTTTGAAATATAAATCAAACCGATTCACTAAACGAATCGGTTTTTTTGTTTTTGCTATTTATTAACTTGAGAAAACCTATTTTTGACAATTATTATAAACACCTATGAAATTTCGGATAATACTTATTTTTACATTTTTTCTATTTTTTTCAACTTATTCTCAAGAAAATTCAAAAAGTACTACACAACTTAAGGATGTAGTAGTTACAAAATCTAAAAAAGCAATTGAGCAAAAAGCCGATAGAACAATTTTCGATTTTTCCAATCAAGCACAACTCAATTCAGGATCTGTTCTTGAGGGATTAAAAAAATTGCCCGGATTAATTATTTCTGATGTTGCTGGAATGATGTATCAAGGCAAACAGTTAGATGTTTATTTAGACGGACGACCACTTAATATTTCTTCAAATGAATTGAACGCATACCTAGAAGGAATGCCAGCAAATGCCGTTGATAAAATAGAGGTTATTACGCAACCTGGAGCAGAATTTCCTGCAACTTCAAGTGGTGCAATTATCAATATTATTACTAGTAGAAATGCTAAAAATTACATGAGTGTAACCTATAGTTCGGGTTTTAATTTCACAAATTATGACAAGTTTAGATCTCGAGCCAATAATAGTATTTTATTAAATGCCAAAAATAAATATTTTGGTTGGCAATTTAATTTAGGTCAAAATTATAGAGAAAGTAGTCTTTTGAATAGTATTTTTAAAGACGAAAACAATATTATTACAACTTTGTCCCAAACCAATGCTGATAGAATAAATAATAATGTTTTTATGAAAACTGCATTGACATTTGATTTTAAAAAAGACAGACTTTTATTAAACTATGATGTCAATTCGGGTAAAGTAAAAGCCAATACAATTGGGCAAGGATTGGGTTTTAATTCACTAGATGATAGTTCGACTAAATCATTGCGGCAAGATGCAGTTGCAACTTATCAAAAACGATTTTTAGACACAAACAAAAAGTTAGATTTTAGGTTCAATTATGCTAAAAATCAAAATTATTTTAACTTGCAATCTAAAATTTTTAACACAGCTGTTTTAGACAATTCTTCAAATCAAGTATATTTGAATTTTAAAATTGATTATTCTCAGGGTATAAATATCTTGGAAAAAAGTAAAATTTCAGTCGGAACTTTGATTGATAATTTATCGTTTGACACAAAGAATTTGGGTATTTCTAATTTAAATTACGACAGACAAACAACGGCTGGATTTGTAGAAATTCAATCGAGTCATAGTAATTTTGATTTTATAATTGGTGTTCGTGCCGAAAATTATAATATTTCTGGAAAAACAGATACTGGAATTTTAATTCCTTTCAGACAATTTAGATTTTTTCCAAATGCAAGTGTACAATACAATTTTGCCGAGCAAATCTTTTTGAATGCCAATTTCAATAAAAAAATTAGTTTGCCAAGTACATCTTCTTTAAATCCAAACAACACTAATTACCAAAATCAAAATGTTGGATATGCTGGAAATCCAAACCTAGAACCTACAATTTTTGATAATTATGAAATTAAAATATCTGCTTTTGATTATGCTAACATAGGTTATAATTTAAGTACAGCCAAAAATCAAGTTGTGAATAGGGTTTTGTTAAATAATAATTTTGTTTCAACTGTTGCATTAAATTCAAATGAAATAAAAATTCATAACGTCAATATTTCCATACCACTTCCTTATATGTTATTTACAAAAGGTTTGACTGAAACCTTGAAAATGGATTTTAATCCTGATAAAATTAATTTTATTTACCTTTATGCGGGTTATCAAAAATACCAAATTCCGAATTTGAACACAAAAGGTTTTTGGGTTTTTAATTTAATGTCTCAAATATTGCTTCCAAAAGAAATTAAATTTATAACAGAATATAGTTACAACACAACTGGTGGAAATTACAATTACTTTATAGGAACAAAACCTTTTGATCACAGTTTAGATTTTAATTTATCAAAAAAGTTTTTAGACAATCAACTTTCTGTTTCGTTGAATTTTGACGACGTTTTAAATCTAAATAAACAAGGTTTTGAGGCTGTCGAAACACCAGTTTTTATTGAAAATAAATACGATACACGTCGATTTGGTTTTACATTAAATTATAAAATTCCGACCAAGAACAAATTGGCAAAAGAGAACCCAAATTTATTGAATAAAGATAAAAAAGAGGAAACAAATATTACGAATTAAATACAAAACGCACAAATTTTAAAATTTTGAAGGTTTCGTATTTTAAAATAAATTATAAAATATAATCGGTATTTATAAAATTAGATTCTTTATTGTTTAACAAAGCTTGCAAAATTTCGTTGTTGTAATCGTTGTCTTTTGAAGCCACAAATGTTCGAATTGAAAATGAACGCAAAGCATCAAAAACACTTAAAGTTCCAACAGCCGAATCTTTTCGACCAGTAAACGGATAAATATCTGGCCCGCGTTGACAAGAGCTATTTAAGTTGACGCGCGTTACTAAATTAACAAGTGTATCTATCAATGGTGCAATGGTTTTAATATCTTTTCCAAACAAACTTACTTGTTGCCCGTAGTTAGATTCTGCCATATCGTCAAGTGGTTCTTGAATATCTTTGAAAGTTATAATGGGTACAATTGGCCCAAATTGCTCTTCATAATAAATTTTCATTTTTTTATTAATCGGATACAAAACAGCTGGATATAGATAGTTTTCTTGCCGTTCTCCGCCTTTTTTATTAATGACATTGGCTCCATTTGCAACAGCATCATCTATTAATTCTTGCAAATAATCTGGTTTGTCTTTCTCCGGCAATGGTGTCAAAAATACATTTTCATCCCATGGATTTCCGTATTTTAATTCGTCAACTTTGGCCGTAAATCTTTTATTAAATTCATCGGCAATCGATTCGTGAACATACAAAATTTTTAAAGCCGTGCAACGTTGACCGTTAAATGACAAACTGCCCGTAATACATTCTTGAATTGTTAAATCTAAATCTGCATCTGCGAGAATAATGGCTGGATTTTTAGCTTCAAGTCCCAAAATTAGCCTTAAACGATTTTTATTTGGACTTTGATCTTGCAATGCAATTGCTGCTTTGCTATTTCCAATTAATACTAGAATTGAAATTTTTCCTGATTGCATAATCGGTGTTGCAACTGCTCGACCACGACCATAAACAATATTGATGACACCTTTTGGAAAACTTTTTTGAAAAGCATCTAGCAATGGCGAAAGTAATAAAACGCCAAGTTTTGCTGGTTTAAACACTACTGTATTTCCCATAATAATGGCAGGTATCAATAACGTAAAGGTTTCGTTTAACGGATAATTATAAGGCCCTAGACACAAAACAACTCCTAGTGGTCCACGGCGAACCATTGCATTGATGCCTTGGTTTTTGGTAAATTTCGCAGAATTTCTACCTAGTACTTTATATTCCTCTATGGTGTCATTAATATAATCGATTGTTCTATCAAACTCTTTTTCAGAATCTGTTAGTGATTTTCCGATTTCCCACATCAAAAGTTTGACAACTTCTTCACGTGTTTTTTTCATTTCAAGAACGAAATTTTGCATACATTTTATCCTGTCAATAACTTTCATCGTTGGCCAATCGCCCTGACCGTTGTTGTATGCCAACACTGATGAATCTAAAGCTTCCAAAGCTTCTTTTTCGCCCATATCAGGCGTTGTTCCCAAAAAAGTGGGTGCATAGTTTTCAGTAGATGAAATCGTAGAATGAATTTTTGTGGTAGCTCCAGACCATGTTTTTAAAACCCCATTAATCAAAAAAGTATTTTGATTGATGGGTTTTATAATTTGATATTTTTCAGGAATTCGATTCATTTTTTGTTTTAAATACTATGTTAATCATTAACTAAACTTTGTAAATAAGATAGAAATCTCGAGATGATACCTCGTTTTTCAGATTTTGCATTGTCATTCTTTGCTATACTTTCAAAAGCTCTAAAAGTTGAGATAAAAAAAGTAATGAAACAAAAAATTACGATAATGTTCAAGATTATTATGTCAAGATTTTTCATATTACTTTTTCAGTTTAAGGTTAAAGAAAATTAATAATCCAATAATAGTTGGTGGCCATAAACCGATGAAAATCGCACGCTGCCAATCTCCAAGAACCACGTAATAATATTCTGAAATAAAAATAAGTACAATAACAACAAGTAATGTAAACAATTCTGATTTTTTAAATTTGTCAAACATGTTATAAAGTTTTAAGTGATTTTTAAATTTTCTATAAATATAAATAAAAAATCACGTTGTTTAATATTTTTTAAAAATAATCAAACAAAATACTAAAAAATTCATATTCAAAATTTCTAATTTGACACAAAAAAACCTGCAAATTATCAATTTGCAGGTTAAGTTCTTTAGGTCAAGAATCTAAATATCAATCATCTAAAGTTTATTTAATCAACTCAAAACTACGTTTTACAAAAGCGGTCAATTCTTCACCCTTTAATAAATTTTGAGATAATTTTGCCAAATCTAATGCTTGTTTTACCAAATGCTCTTGAACTGATTTGTCTGTTGTATTCAAAATTGTTGTTGCCAACTCAGAATTAGAATTAACAACTAAATTGTACATATCGGGCATATTTCCCATTCCGAACATTCCGCCACCACCTGATTGACTCATTTCTTTCATTCTACGCATGAACTCTGGTTGTGTAATTATAAATGGAGATGCATTGCTGTCCAATGATTCTAATTGAACCGAATAAGCTTTTGGAATAAAAGCTTCTAAAGATATTTTTAAAGTTTCTTTTTCTTCATCAGATAATTTTGAAATTGTAGTTTCGTCTTTTTTGATTAGATTATCAATATGATCTGAATCTACACGAACGAAAGTCACATTTTCGTTATCCGCTTCTATTTTTTGAATCAAATGCGATATAATTGGAGAATCTAAAAGCAGCACTTCATAACCTTTTTCTTTTGCAGATTGGATGTATGAATGTTGACCATCTTTATTCCCAGCATACAAAACGACTAATTTACCATCTTTGTCGGTTTGGTTGGCTTTAAAGTTTTCTTTTATTTCTTCTATGGTCAAATATTTATCATCAACCGTTGGATATAATACAAATGAACCAGCTTTTTCGTAAAATTTCGGCTCAGATAGCATACCGTATTCTAAAACAATCTTAATATCATTCCATTTTTTTTCAAAATCTTCACGGTTTTCTGTGAACAATGATTTCAATTTGTCGGCAACTTTTCGAGTAATATAATTCGAAATTTTCTTAACATTGCTATCTGCCTGCAAACCAGAACGCGATACATTCAACGGAATATCTGGCGAATCAACAACACCTTTCAGCATCATTAAAAATTCTGGTACAATTCCCTCAACATTATCAGTTACATAAACCTGATTTTGATACATTTGGATTTTGTCTTTTTGAATTTGCATGTCATTTCCAAGTTTCGGAAAATACAATATACCAGTCAAATTAAAAGGATAATCTACATTTAAATGAATATTAAACAATGGCTCGTCAAATTGCATTGGATACAATTCGTGGTAAAAAGTTTTATAATCTTCATTGGTCAAGTCAGCTGGTAATTTTGTCCAAGCTGGATTTGGGTTGTTGATGATGTTATCAACTTCCACTTCTTCAGGTTTTGTATCATCTGCTGCACCTTCTGGTAAAGGTAATCTTTCGGTTTTAGTTCCAAATTTGATTGGAATCGGCATGAATTTGTTATACTTGTTTAACAAACCAGAAATTTTAGAATCTTCAAGAAATTCTAGCGAATCTTCGGCAATGTGCAAGATAATTTCTGTTCCACGATCGGTTTTTGGATGTGGTTCTAATGTGAACTCTGGACTACCATCGCAAGTCCAATGTGCTGCTGGCTCATCTTTATATGATTTAGTGATGATTTCAACTTTCGAGGCGACCATAAAAGCAGAATAAAAACCAAGTCCAAAATGGCCAATAATGCCTGAGTCTTTCGCAGTATCTTGGTATTTGTTCAAGAATTCTTCAGCTCCCGAAAAGGCTAGTTGGTTGATGTATTTTTCAACTTCGGCAGCGGTCATTCCTAAACCTTGGTCAATAATGTGCAATTTTTTGCTTTCCTTATCAATTTTAACTTCGATAATTGGGTTGCCATATTCGGTTTTGGCTTCGCCAATGCTTGTTAAATGTTTCAACTTTAGTGTTGCATCGGTTCCGTTAGAAATCAACTCTCTCAAGAAAATTTCGTGATCACTGTATAAAAATTTCTTGATTAAGGGAAATATGTTTTCTACCGAAACATTAATTTTTCCTGTTGTCATAATTATATAATTTAAATTGTTTACTTGCTTAATTCAAATAGAATACCACTTTTATAACTAATGACAAATTGTCGTATTGTTGGAAATTTAATAAAAAAAAAATAAAATTTTGAAACTAAATTAAATGTAACATTTGTATATTTGTATTCAAATTTATAAAAAAAACAAATTATGAAGAAAGTTATTTTATTATTTGCCTTGGCAATAATTGGTTTAGGGTGCAAATCACAATCGCCTGTAAGTACTAAGTTAGACAACAAATCAGAGGTTGCTATTAAAGGTGATTGGATAATTTCGGCTGTAACTTATCCAGGTTCTGAGTACATCAAAATATCATCATTTGATATTGCCGATTCTAAATGTTTCGTTGGAAGTACTTGGAAATTTATTTCAAACAATAATAAAGGAAATATGGCCTTAACCAAATCTGATTGTATTTCATTTGAATCAACTATTACTTGGTATATTAATAAAGAAGGACAATTTGTTATGAAAATGATCGATGCAGGCGTAAAAAGAAAAAGAGTTACGGAAGGTGTAATTTTGTCAGTAGCCAACCAAACAGAATCTTCTTTTCAGTTAATTGATCGAATAAATGTAGGTGGAAAATCAGTAGAAGTGGTTTACCAATTTCAAAGAGCAGTTTAATTTTATAATAAAAACAAAAAAATCAAAAAAATGAAAAAAATATCAATTTATTTTCTAGCAGTTATTTTAAGTTTAGGAACGATTTTTACAAGTTGTGAAGCTGTGAAAAACACGAATCAAACACAGCGTGGTGCTGGTTTAGGAGCTGTTCTTGGCGGTGTTCTAGGAGCAGTAATTGGCAATAATGTTGGTGGTGGTGGCAACGGCGCACTTGGTGCAGTTATTGGTGCGGCTGTTGGTGGTGGAACAGGCGCTATTATTGGCCGTAAAATGGACAAACAAGCCCGTGAAATTCAAACTGCAATTCCAGGAGCAACAGTAGAAAGAGTAGGAGAAGGTATCAAACTTGTTTTGGGTGAAAACGCTATCAGATTTGATGTTAATAAGTCAACATTAACAGCAGGAGCAAAAGCAAATCTTGATAAATTAGTGCCAGTTTTTAAAAGCTATGACCATACAAACATTGTAATTTATGGTTACACTGACAGTTCAGGAGTTGCAGAAAAAAACTTAACATTATCAGCCGCTAGAGCAGCAACTGTAAAAGAATATTTGGCATCAAAAGGACTAGTTGTAGACCGTTTTACTACAAGTGGTTTAGGAATTGCTGACCCAGTTGCTACAAACGATACTGCGGAAGGAAAAGCACAAAATCGTAGAGTAGAATTTGCAATTACTGCGGACGCGGCAATGGTTGAAGATGCCAAAAAAGAAGAAGGCGGGAAATAATAGGTTTCTGAAAAATATTTTAAAAGCTGTTTCTAACTTATAGAAACAGCTTTTTTATTATAATGTTTTTGTAGTGATTTATCGTGTTGGCTTTTTTGTCAATTTTGAATTATCAACAAATTTTTTCATATCGATTTTTTGGTCGCCGAACAATTCAATTTCAGAATTTCCTGATGAATTAATACTCAAATTTTGAGTTACATTTATTTTAGCATTAGAATAACCTTCAATAGATAAATCCATTGTTTTAGCTGCTAATTTATTGCCTGTAAGTTTGGTGTTGTTGTCCATTCTAACCTTCATTTCGTTAGTATCTCCTTCAATTTCGGTTTCTGCTTTTTGGTATAAATCGATTTTTAATTCACCGCTAGAAACCAATGCTTTTAAATAAGCATTTTTGCTCAATTCTAGTGTTGTATTGTTAGATTTGATGTTTAGTTCAGATTTAGTTTTATCATCGGCTCGAAGTATGAAATTTCTGGTTTTTACATTTAAATTTAATTTTGACTCATCGAAAGCTTTAAAAGTTATTTCGTCCAGATCAATGGTTGCCAATGCGTTAATAACTGATTCTTTTCTTGATGTAACCGTTTTAAAATTATTGGTATAATTTATTCGAATCTGAAATTTTTTGAAACTACCAATATTTTTTGCCTTGTTAAGTTGCAGTATTTTTCCAGCTAAATTTACGCCCAGCGCTTCATGCAAATTGTCATCAGCTTCTATTTCAATAGAGCATTTGTCGGACTTCACCAAAAATATTTGCAAATCATCAGTTATTTCTACTGCTTCAAATTCCCCAACTTCACGCAATTCTAAAGTTACTTTTTTTGAACCTTTTAATTTTTCTTTTTTCTGTGCAAATGATACAAATGATACAATTAAAACAAATAGTGTAATTTTTTTCATTGGTTAATTTTTTAGCAAATATAAAAAAAAAGCATTAAAACTTTTTAATGCTTTTATAAAATATTGATTACTAACTATTCATTACCAATATTCCCTCCCGAACTTTCATATTTAGAAATCGATTTTGGATTATTTTTGTAAATTATATTGCCGCCACTTGATGCACTTGCTTTTAATTTAACAATAGGATTAATTTCGGTATTTGCTCCGCTAGAAACATCGGCAGTGATCTCGTTTATCATTAAATCAAAAGCGTTTATTTCGGCACCGCTCGATGCATTGGTTTCTAGTTTTAGACCTATTCCTTTTGCCGAAATGCTGCTTCCACTTGATGCATCTAACGAAATGGAATCATAACTCAAGTCAACATCAACCTCTGATCCGCTAGAAGCATCAATCGAAATATTGTCACCTTTCAAGGTTCCAATACTGTTAATATTGGCACTGCTAGAAACATCAAGTGCTTCAATTTTTGGCATTCTAACTGTTACTTTTACAATGCTTGTATTATAAGAATCAGTGGGTTCTATTGTCAAAACACCATTAATGACTTTGATATCAATAATTTTTTGAATGTTACTATCAGTTTCTACAGAAACAAATTTATCATTAGATTGTTCTACAACAACTTCAATTCCTGAATTGACTTCAATTGAAGTAAAATTGTCATTTATTTTTCGTTCTTCGGTCGTGATATTTCCGTTTCCGTCAATTCCATTTCCAAAATTGGTTTTGATGTTGCAAGAATGCAGTAACAAAAAAATAGTGATTGCTAAAATAAATTTGCCGAAGAGTACAATTGTTTTTATCATGATTACTTGGTTTTAATAATTATGCCGTCCTTGTTGATTTTTAATTCTTTAAATTCTTTGTTGTTATTAGTCTCAGTTGAAGTAGAATCTGAGGTTATCGAAATACCGTTTCGGTTAATTTTGATATTTGGCGTATTGATATTGATATTTTCGTCGTTATCAGATTCATCATTAATTGTAATATCAATATTTTCATTATAATTGTCATTTCCATCATTGTATTCGTCAGTTTCGTCATTTGGACAATCTAAACAAATTACTTTTTTTTCTTCTACTTTATAGGTGTAGGTGTCTGAACTGCGGTGCAAATTAAAAAAATCGTTATCAGATTCATCAAAATCTTTTACATTATCATCAGTTTTGAATAACGTTCCTTTTGGTAAATAAAGAAAAATGCGAACTTCTTGATCTCTAAATTTGTTTTCTAAATTAGTTAAGAAATAGTCATCAAATATCAGTTTATTTTTGTCAATTTTGAAATTGAAAATTATTTTTTCGGCTTTAAGTTTGGCATCGATTGATGACTTTCCTTTAGATTTTTTCTCAATTTGAATGTAAGGCAAGCGCCCGTCTGTTGCCAATACTTCAAGTGAAATGTCTTTAGAATAAATTAGTTTTTTTGATAAAGAATCTTCAACAATACTAAAGTTTCCGTTATTTTCAATATGATTTGAATAGTAAGTATTTGGTCTGAATGAAATCATTAAAGTATCTTTTGATGATAGGTTAATGTTTTGTTTTATTATAGTTTTGTTGTCAAATGCTACTTCTTGGGCGGTGCTAAGTCCTAATGAAATTAATATTCCAATCGAAATCATCCAAACAGCTAGTAAAGTATATTTTGCAACATTACCAATTGATTTTACAGTCGGAACAATAATTTTTAGTCCCAAAAGCATCAAGAAAAAAAACGGTATTCCAAATGTAAAAAAGAATAATAATCCAATAAAAAACAAAGATGTTTGGTTGTAGTTGAATATATTGAAATAATCCAACCAACTTTGCCCCATAAATGTTGTAGAACCAACGGTAAACAAGGTTACAAAAAGTGCAATTAACATTCCAACTCCAGTCAAAAAGATGATGCCACCTATAAATTTTGCGAAAACTCCAAGAATTGTTATTACAAAATCTCCAAAAGAGTTTCCGATGTTTTTTGCCTGATAATTAATTCTATCGCCATATTTTGCATTAAAATTTTTGGCTTCTTCGGAAATAATTTCTCCTGAATTTTTAATTTTATTAGAAACAAAATCAATTTCTTCACGTACTTTTTTCTCTATATTTTCAAGATTCACGGGTTCGCCTTTCATTTCCAATTTTTCAGATGTAGTAACGGCTTCTGGCATTGCAATCCAAAGAATAATGTAGAGTAAAATTCCTGTTCCAGCCAGCCAAACTAGTGCAACTATTAAAATTCGCAACCAAGTTTTATCTATTCCAAAATAATATCCAAGTCCAGAAAGTACACCACCAACTACTGCATTTTCACGATCACGGTATAATTTTTTTGAAGCACCGGTTTTAGTATTATAATTAGTTGAGCTTGAATTTTTTTCGCCTTCATTATCAATTCTATAGTCTTCAGGTTGCCCCATAACAGTAATAACATCGTCCACTTCTTTCATGCTCACTACATGTTTTTCGCTTTTGTTTTTTTCTGTTAACAGTTCCGAAACTCTGATTTCAATGTCTTTTATAATTTCGTCTTGACCCGATGAGTTGGTTAATGAACGTTTTATAGCCTCGAAATATTTATTTAGTTTTTGGTAGGCATCTTCATCAATATGAAATAAAATTCCGCCTAAATTTATGTTTACTGTTTTGTTCATGATGTTAGTTTTTGTTGGTTATAAGTTGCACAGCATCAGATAATTCTGACCAAGTACCGTTTAATTCTGTTAAAAATGTTTGTCCAATTTCGGTCAATCCGTAATATTTTCTTGGCGGACCTGATGTTGATTCTTCCCAACGATAATTGAGCAATCCATCGTTTTTTAACCTGGTCAATAGCGGATAAACGGTGCCTTCTACAACCAGTAATTTAGCGGTTTTGAGCGTGTCCAGAATTTCTGATGTATAGGCTTCTTTGTCTTTCAAAACCGATAAGATGCAAAACTCAAGAACACCTTTGCGCATTTGGGCTTTTGTGTTTTCTATGTTCATAATTGATTTTTTTGTTTTTTAAAGTTGATTAAACTATTCATTTTTTGATTTGATTTATGATGATTGAAACTCAATTGCTATTAATACTTTCTTATAACTATTAATTTCTTATGCAAAGATAATGCTAAAAAAAAGTATCTTGTTTTGCATAGTACATAAATTTAAGTTTTATTTAACTTTTAGGTAGATTTTATTCGTTTTTTATTACAGATTTTTAAATCAATTTATTTCAAATCTCTCAAATCTAATCTTTAAATACTCAAAATCTACTCGCCATAAGTCTAAAAAAAATATTATATTTACAAAAAAATTAAAAAAAATGTCGCTTTCAAAATCAAAAGTCAATTTATTTGTAATGTTCAATTTACCATCTGCTTATTTGTGTGGTGTAAGAATGAAATTCATTGACAATCAGCATTGTGTGGTAAATGTTAAACATAGGTGGATCAATCAAAATCCTTTTAAATCTATCTATTTTGCTGTTCAAGCTATGGCAGCTGAATTGTCAACTGGTGCATTGGTCATGTCTCAAATTAAAAATTCTAACAAAAATATTTCAATGTTGGTTGCCAATTCTAAATCAAATTTTTCCAAAAAAGCAACTGGAAAAATAACTTTTACTTCTTATGATGGTTTATTAATAGAAAATTCAATAAAACAAGCAATTTTAACCAATGAAGGACAAACAGTTTGGATGAAATCTATCGGAATCAATGAAAAAGGAGAACAAGTATCTGAATTTGATTTTGAATGGAGCGTTCGGGTAAAAGTTTAATAATGATCTAAAATTGTTTAAAAAGTTTATGATAAAGTTTAGACCGTTTGGATTTAACTTTGATAGTTTTATACTTTCAATGGCTTTTAAACAATAGTAGATTAAAAAACCATTTTAAACTTAAAAAAAAATGAAAATCCTAATAACTGGTGCAACAGGTTTACTCGGAAAAGAATTGTCAAGTTTATTAATTGCCAATAAAATTTCAATTAATTATCTTTCTAGTTCTAAAACAAAAATTATAAATAAACCCAATTATCAAGGTTTTTATTGGAACCCTGACGAAGGAAAAATCGATGAAAATTGTTTTATTGGTGTCGATGCAATCATTCATTTGGCAGGTGCAACTATTGCAAAACGTTGGACAAACGCTTACAAACAAGAAATTATTGAAAGTAGAGTTTTGTCTTCCAACTTGTTATTTAATACACTAAAAAAAAATCCACAACAAGTACAACAAATAATTTCGGCATCTGGAACTGCAATTTATCCAGATAGTTTTGATAGTGTTTATTCAGAAACCGAAACTAAAATTACAGATGGTTTTTTGAGTAATGTTGTCATAAAGTGGGAGCAGAGCGTTGATCAGTTTCAATTGTTGAATATAAAAGTTTGCAAGGTAAGAACCGGAATTGTCTATGCCAAAAATGGTGGCGCTTTGCAAGAAATAATCAAACCCATAAAATTAGGTTTTGGCTCAAGTTTTGGTTCTGGAAAACAAATTCAATCTTGGATTCATATTAATGATATTGTTAATATTTATTGTTTTTTATTAAAAAATAATTCTACTGGTGTTTACAATGCAGTTGCGCCTGAAACTATTTCAGACGAAAATTTAACAAAATTAATCGCAAAAATTCTTAAAAAACCATTATTCATGCCTAATATTCCAAGATTTTTAATGCAATTAATTCTTGGCGATATGAGTGAATTGTTGTTTACTAACAAAAACATATCTTCTCAAAAAATTATTTCAGAAGGTTTTGAGTTTCAATTTCCTGATATTGATAGTGCTTTGAATAATATTCTGAATTAGTTTGATAACTTATATTGAAAAGATTTTTATGTTGATTTTTTATTTAACAATAAAAATTTAAATTTATAACTTAAATTTTTCTAGAAATTTTTGATTCAGTTGTAGTATTTTTTTAAACCAAAAACTGTCATTTTGGCACAAATATAACTTGTGGCAACAATTTTGTATTAATAAAATAAATTTAAAATGTTCAAGAATATATTCCAACATAGTAAAGACAAAATCAAAATGACAACTGAAAATAAAGAATTAGACCAAGAATTTGACGACATTACTTTAGAATCTAACGCCAATGCCGAACAAACGGTTGCCGAAGAAACAATAGAATTATCTGTTGAAGAAAAACTAACACAAGATTTAGCTTCTGAAAAAGACAAATATATTCGTCTTTTTGCTGAATTTGAAAACTATAAAAGACGAACAACAAAAGAAAGAATTGAATCTTTCAAGACTGCCAATCAAGAAGTTTTACAAGCCATTTTGCCAGTTGTTGACGATTTTGACCGTGCCTTGACCGAAATCAAAAAAACAGAAGACAATGTTTTAATCGTTGGTGTAGAATTAATTTACGAAAAACTAAAATCAACATTATTCTCAAAAGGATTAGAAGAAGTTGAAATAAAAGCAGGTGATATTTTCAATGCCGATTTTGCAGAGGCAATTACTCAAATTCCATCACCAAGTCCAAATTTGAAAGGTAAAATTGTTGATGTAATCGAGAAAGGATACAAATTAGGTGACAAAATTATTCGTTTTCCAAAAGTTGTAATCGGAATGTAATGACCAACGAAGGGACGGTTTTCAAATTCGTCAAATTATATTGAAATAGAAAAAATGAAAAAAGATTTTTACGAAATATTAGGTGTAACAAAATCGGCAAATGAAGCCGAAATAAAAAAGGCCTATCGAAAGAAAGCGATAGAATTTCATCCTGACAAAAACCCAGGAAATGCAGCTGCCGAAGAAAATTTCAAGACAGCAGCGGAGGCTTATGAAGTTTTGAGCGATCCTCAGAAAAAAGCGCAATATGACCGTTTTGGTCATCAAGCATTTGAAAATGGCGGCGGTGGCGGACGTGGTTATGGTGGCGGTATGAATATGGACGATATTTTTAGTCAATTTGGAGATATTTTTGGCGGCGGCGGCAACTTTAGTGGTTTTGGTGGCGGTGGTCAACGTCGTGTTAAAGGAAGCAGTTTGAAAATAAGAGTAAAATTAACTCTAGAGGAAATTGCAAACGGAGTTGAGAAAAAAGTAAAAGTAAAACGAAAAATACAAGCCAAAGGCGTAAGCTATAAAACATGTTCGACCTGCAACGGTCAAGGTCAAGTAATGCGAGTTACTAATACAATTTTAGGTAGAATGCAATCTGCATCGACATGCCCAACTTGCGGAGGTGCTGGACAAATGATTGACCGTAAACCTGCTGAAGCTGATGCTCAAGGGATGATTGTTGAAGACGAAACAGTTTCTGTAAAAATTCCTGCTGGAGTTGTTGACGGCATGCAACTTAAAGTTTCTAACAAAGGAAATGATGCTCCTGGAAACGGAATTCCTGGCGATTTGATTGTTGCGATCGAAGAAGCAGAACATGAATTTTTGAAACGAGAAGGCGAAAATTTACACTATGATTTATACATCAGTTTTTCAGAAGCGGTACTTGGAATATCAAAAGATATCGAAGCTGTAAACGGAAAAGTAAGAATTAAGTTAGAAGAAGGCATTCAGTCTGGAAAAATTTTGAGATTGAAAGGAAAAGGAATTCCATCTATAAACGGTTATGGAAGCGGTGATTTGTTAGTTCATGTCAATGTTTGGACGCCAAAAACGTTGAATAAAGATCAAAAAACTTTTTTTGAGAATAATTTGTCTAACGATAATTTTGCACCACAACCTGAAAAAACTGATAAATCATTTTTTGAGAAAGTAAAAGATATGTTTTCATAACTAATTTTTATTACTTTTGTTAAATGAAAGCATTTACAAAATTTACAATAATTACACTTGTATTTTTTACATTTTTTTGTTGTACTAAAAATAACCAAGAAATAATAATTTCTACTAAGAAAGAAAAACTACAATCCATATTTTATAAAGGTATGGATTTATCGTTTCAAATGGAATATGAAAACTTAAATCTTGATTATAAAGACCAAAATAGTAAAACCAATTAGTATTTTAGATTTTTCTCAACAAAAAGGTTGCAATTTGGTAAGGCTAAAATTATGGCATTCGCCTGCAAATAACCAAAATACATTAGCTAAAGTAAAAATGTATGCATTGAAATTGAAACAAAAAAATATCAGTTTCATGCTCGACATTCATTATTCTGACACTTGGGCAGATCCAACAAATCAAACTCCACCATTAGCTTGGCAAAATCTAACACAAGTTCAAATAGAAAACAGAGTTTACAATTATACTAAAGACGTGATTTTGCAACTTAAAAATCAAGGTACAAGCCCAGATTTTGTACAAATTGGAAATGAAACCGATAGTGGTTTTTTATGGAATTACGGCAAAGTTTGGAACCAATATAGCAATAATTGAGGTAATTATGCCAACCTTGTAAAAAAAGGAATTCAAGCAGTCAGAGCGGTTAACGGTACTAATACCAAAATAATAATACACTATTCAAATATTGTCACTAGTAAGTATTTTTTTCAAGAATTAGTTGGCTATAATATTGATTATGATATTATTGGACTTTCATATTACCCACAATATAGCACCAAAGATTTTAATGTATTACAAACAAAACTCAATTATTTAGCAGCAACATTCAATAAAAAAATAATGATTGTTGAGGTAACCTATCCATTCACGTTAGGTCACGTAGATAGTTTGAATAATATCTTGGGAGATAATTCGCAAACTATCACTGATTTTCCAGCTACACCGCAAGGTCAAAAAAATTTTTTAGTTCAATTAAATAATATCGTAAAAAATATCCCTAATAATAAAGGTCTTGGTTGGATTTATTGGGCACCAGATTGGACAGCCTTTGAAAGAAATCAAACTACATCAATGCAAGGTTCAAGTTATGAAAATCAGTGTTTATTTGATTTTAATCACAAGGCGCTTCCAGCATTTGAAGCATTTACTCCATAAAAAAAATCATTTGCACGCAAATGATTTTTTTAAAAAGTTTGAAACTCGAAAATTATTTTGCTGCCAAATATCTTTCAGCATCTAGTGCCGCCATACAACCAGTTCCTGCGGCAGTTATTGCTTGACGGTAAACATGGTCGGCAGCATCTCCACCAACAAAAACACCTTCGATATTGGTTTTCGAAGTCCCAGAAGTGTTTATAATATATCCAGTTTCATCAAGATTCAAATAATCTTTAAAAATATCTGTGTTTGGTTTGTGACCAATAGCCACAAAAAAGCCAGTTGAAGGAATATCAAAAGTTTCATTTGTAGTTTTATTCAAAACTTTAACGCCAGTCACAACTTGACCATCACCCAAAACTTCGACCGTATCATGGTTCATCAAAATTGAAATATTTTCGGTTTTTTTGACACGTTCTTCCATTATTTTCGAGGCACGAAATTTTTCGCTTCGAACTAACATGGTTACTTTTTTACATAATTTTGACAAATAATGTGCCTCTTCACATGCAGAATCTCCTGCACCAACAATCACAACTTCTTGATTTCTATAAAAAAATCCATCGCAAATAGCGCAAGCAGAAACACCACCACCCATTTTTAAGTAATGCTGTTCAGAATCAATTCCTAAATATTTTGCAGTTGCACCTGTCGAGATGATTACAGTTTCGCAATGCAGTTCTTTACTATCGTTAATCCACACTTTGTGAATCGGTCCTGAAAAATCTACTTTTGTAGCCCACCCATCGCGAACATCAGTTCCAAAACGCTCTGCTTGTTTTTGTAAACCAACCATCATTTCGGGCCCTGTTATTCCTTCTGGATTTCCTGGCCAGTTTTCAACCTCGTTGGTAGTTGTTAATTGTCCACCTGGTTGCGTCCCTTGATAAAGAATTGGATTCATGTTGGCTCTAGCGGCATAAATTGCAGCGGTATATCCTGCTGGTCCAGAACCTATTATTAAACATTTTATTTTTTCGATTGAATCTGACATTTTTTTTTTTTAGAATTGCAAATATAATTTTTATTGCCAAAATATCTAGCGAAACAGATGATAAAAATCTATAGCAAAATAAATTATATTTATTTTTATCATTACATTTTGAAAAGCAAAACTTATTACTATCTTTGCACCCGTTCACGGGGTGTAGCGTAGCTCGGTTATCGCGCCTGCTTTGGGAGCAGGAGGCCGCAGGTTCGAATCCTGCCACCCCGACAAAAAGTCTTTTCAATTATTTGAGAAGGCTTTTTTTATTTTAATTCAATAATTTCCCTATTTTTGCATCAAATACAACCAAAAAATTATGTTAATTATAGGAATTGCTGGCGGTACAGGGTCCGGAAAAACAACCGTTGTCCATCAAATTATGAACGAATTGCCCGAAACTGAAGTCGGGATTATTGCCCAAGATTCATATTACAAAAAAACCGACAATTTGAACTATGACGAACGAAAACTAATTAATTTTGACCATCCAAGAGCCATAGATTTTGAACTTTTGGTCGCCCATCTCAAAGAGTTAAAAGCAGGAAAAGTTATCAACCAGCCTATATATTCGTTCGTAACGCACAACCGTACCGACGACACAATCACAACACATCCAAGAAAAGTAATGATCGTCGAAGGAATTTTGATTTTAACTAATCCCGAATTAAGAGATTTATTTGACATAAAAATTTTCGTTCATGCCGATTCTGACGAAAGATTAATTAGGCGTTTAAAAAGAGATATTGCCGAGCGAGGTCGCGATATGGAAGAAGTTTTAAACCGTTATCAATCGACATTAAAACCTATGCATCAGCAGTTTATAGAACCCACAAAAGCATTCGCCGATATCATTATTCCAAATGATAAGTTCAATACGGTAGCAATTGATGTTGTTAGAGCCGTAATCAACCAAAGAATTTCATAGTTTTTTGGAGCCACTTCCCGCTTTTCACTTGTATCTTTTTGATCTCGTGAAAAACGAGATCAAAAAGGATACCGCTTCAATCGGGGCTAGAAATATAAAATTTAGAATATTGTTTTCGGCATTTGAAAAACATAAAATATATTATTTAAAAAGATTTTAGCTTTAAAAATATAAATCAAAACAATGAATTCAATAAAAGAAAAACCTTGGTTCAAATTTGCAAGCAACAAATATATTTTAGTTTTGATCGTATTTATAATTTGGATGCTTTTTCTTGATAATTATTCATACCTTGACCACAGGCTTTTGAACAAACAAATCAATGAATTAGAACGTCAAAAAGAATACTATAAAAACGAAATCGACACTGACCAAAAAAACATCAAACAACTCAAAGATCCCGTTCAAATCGAGAAATATGCGCGTGAAAAATATTTCATGAAAAAAGATTCAGAGGACGTTTATATAATTGAATTTGAAGGAGATACATTGCTAAAAGACAATTAAATACTAGCATATAGTCGCTTAGATTTTATATTGCAATTGTGTTCGATTTTTCAATTGAAATTTATAATAGTAGAAATAAATAACAAATATAATTTTTGTATCTTAAAAACTTTATTTTAGGTGCAAAATGTAATATTACAAAATGGAAAATAAAAATTCATTAGATTTCGCGAAAGAATGGAACGCTGTTTCTTCCAAACAATGGAAACAGCAGATACAATTTGAATTAAAGGGAGCCGATTACAATGAAACGCTCGTTTGGAATTCGCCCGAAGACATACAAGTAAAACCGTTTTATCATAGCGATGAGGCAACTTCGAGTTTCAATATCGAAACTAAAGTCACCGAATTTAAAATATGTCAAAATATTTTCGTTCATGATATTGAAAAATCTATTTTTCGAGCCAACGAATCAGTTGCCCGAGGTGCAGAAAGTTTGCGTTTTACAATTGAAGACGAAAAAATTGATGTCGAAAAATTATTAACTAGCATCAATTTAGAAAATGTTTCAGTATACTTTAATTTGAATTTTATTTCAATCGATTTCGTAAAAAAAATTGATGATTTTGCTCAACAAAAAGCAGTAAAAATATATTGTAATTTTGATCCCATTGGAAATTTAGCAAAAGATGGAAATTGGTTCAAAACTGATGAAAAGACAAATTTCGATACTTTAAATTTGATTGCAAATAAAACTACGAATATAAGTTTTTTAAGCATCGATGTCGGATTTTATCAAAATGCAGGAGCCAACATGGTGCAACAAATTGCTTATGCGGTTGCACAAGTAAACGAATATTTTAATCGTATTGATACAATAAAGCGATCAATTGTTTTTCAAGTTTCGGTTGGAACCAACTATTTTTTCGAAATTGCAAAATTGCGTGCATTGCGATTAGTTTTCAGAGCAGTAGCGTCTGAGTACAATCATAATTTAAACTGTCATATATTGGTTTCGCCAACCAAACGCAACAAAACAATTTATGACTACAACACCAATTTATTGCGAACCACAACTGAATGTATGTCTGCAATTTTAGGCGGTGCCGATGCGGTCGCCAATTTACCCTACGATAGTTTGTACCATAAAGACAACGAGTTTGGAGACCGAATTGCCCGAAATCAGTTGTTGGTTTTAAAAAACGAGGCTTATTTTGACAAAGTCGATAATCCATCGGATGGAAGTTATTACATCGAATCCTTAACAAATCAAATGGCCGACAAAGCATTAATGATGTTTAAAGATATTGAAGATAATGGCGGTTTCTTGAAACAATTAAATGATGGAATAATCAAAAGAAAGATTCAAGAAAGTGCAGACCGCGAGCAAGATTTATTCGATTCGGGGAAAGAAATTTTACTTGGAACCAACAAGTATCCCAACAAAAATGACAAAATGAAACATGATTTAGAGTTGTTTCCATTTGTCAAAATAAAACCTCGAAAAACTTTAATTACACCAATAATCGAAAAACGTTTAGCAGAAAATATAGAGCAGGAACGGCTTTTAAATGAATAAACTATGCGCGGTTTTAATTGCATTTTTTTGTAGTGATAATATTCATTATATTTACTGTGAAAAATAGTAGAAATTTATAATCAGACGGTTAAAATAAAAAATTATTCTTTCAAAATGACTTTATAATTTTCGTTTTAATGAAGCTGCTAGAATTGTTTTAAAAATAATTAAAAATTAAAAAAAAGTAAAACATGGCAAAGAAATCAAGTTAGGAAATTTTGAGAAGAATGTTTTAAATAAGCAGAAGTTAGATAATTTTTATAAACATATACAAGAGATGGAAAGTGAATTAGATTTGTAAATTAAAATTCAAATTCTTTAAATTACAGATTAACCAATAATGAAAAGAAAAAACCTTCAACACATAAAATTAGAAAATTCTGAATTTCCAATTCAATCGTCAGAAAATAAAAACTTTGAAACGGCTGAAGGAATTTTAGTTAAAAAAAAATACGCAAAACAAGACCTCGAGAAATTCGAACATCTTGATTTTGGAGCAGGGTTTGCACCCAATTTACGTGGACCCTATGCAACAATGTATGTGCGTAGACCGTGGACAATTCGCCAATATGCAGGATTTTCGACTGCCGAAGAGAGCAATGCTTTTTACCGACGAAATCTTGCTGCAGGTCAAAAAGGATTATCAATAGCATTTGATTTACCAACACATCGCGGTTATGATTCTGACCATGACCGAGTTGTTGGCGATGTAGGAAAAGCTGGAGTTGCGATCGATTCGGTCGAAGATATGAAAGTATTATTTGATAAAATTCCGCTCGATGAAATGTCGGTTTCAATGACCATGAATGGAGCAGTTTTACCTATTATGGCATTTTATATTGTTGCAGCAGAAGAGCAAGGCGTGGCCCCAGAATTACTTTCGGGAACCATTCAAAACGACATTCTCAAAGAATTTATGGTTCGGAACACTTATATTTATCCACCAACGCCATCAATGAAAATTATTGCAGACATTTTTGAATTTACTAGCAAAAAAATGCCCAAATTTAACTCAATATCTATTTCTGGTTACCACATGCAGGAAGCTGGAGCAACAGCCGATATTGAAATTGCTTACACATTAGCTGATGGATTAGAATATATAAAAACAGGATTGTCAACCGGAATGAAGATTGATGAGTTCGCTCCAAGATTATCTTTTTTTTGGGGAATTGGAATGAATCATTTTATGGAAATTGCCAAAATGAGAGCTGCCAGAATGATTTGGGCAAAATTGGTCAAACAATTTAATCCAAAAGACGATAAATCATTGGCGCTAAGAACACATTGTCAAACATCAGGTTGGAGTTTGACCGAACAAGATCCGTTTAACAATGTCGCTAGAACAACAATTGAAGGTTTGGCAGCAGCCTTTGGTGGCACACAATCTTTGCATACAAACGCTTTAGATGAAGCAATTGCTTTGCCAACTGATTTTTCGGCTCGAATTGCCAGAAATACGCAAATTTATCTGCAAGAAGAAACCAAAATAACCAAAACCGTTGATCCTTGGGCTGGAAGTTTTTACGTAGAAAGTTTAACAAATGAAATAGCAGAAAAAGCTTGGCAATTAATAGAAGAAGTTGAAGAGTTGGGCGGAATGACCAAAGCAATTGAAGCAGGAATTCCAAAATTACGCATTGAAGAAGCTGCCGCTAGAAAACAAGCTCGAATAGATTCTAGTCAGGATATTATTGTTGGCGTGAACAAGTTTAGACTTGAAAAAGAAGATCCATTACATATTTTAGATGTTGATAATCAGATGGTTAGAAAACAACAACTCGAACAATTAGACCAAATAAAAGCATCACGCGATAAGGAAAAAGTGCGAGAATCTTTAGATAAATTAATAAATTGTGCAAAAACTGGCGATGGAAATTTATTAGAAATTGCTGTTGAAGCAGCACGGTTTAGAACAACTCTTGGCGAAATTTCGGATGCTTTAGAGACTGTTTTTGGAAGATACAAAGCACAAATTAAAACATTTAGTGGTGTGTACAGCAAAGAGATAAAAGATGATAAAAGTTTTGCAAAAGCCAAACAATTGGCCAATGAATTTGCAAAACAAGAAGGCAGAAGACCAAGAATAATGATTGCGAAAATGGGTCAAGATGGTCACGATCGTGGTGCAAAAGTAGTAGCTACAGGATATGCTGATGTTGGATTTGATGTAGATATTGGGCCATTATTTCAAACTCCTGCAGAAGCTGCCAAACAAGCAGTAGAGAACGATGTTCATATTTTGGGTGTTTCGTCATTAGCGGCTGGTCACAAAACATTGGTGCCTCAGGTTATTGAGGAACTTAAAAAATATGGTCGTCAAGACATTATGGTTATTGTTGGTGGTGTTATTCCTGCGCAAGATTATCAATTTTTGTTCGATGCTGGGGCAGTTGCGGTTTTTGGACCTGGAACTAAAATTAGTGAGGCTGCGATTAAGATTTTGGAGGTTTTGATTGATTAATTTTAAAATTATGTTATGACAAAAATTATTGTTCAAATAGTAATGCTATTAATATTATATTCCTGCAGCAAATCTGATGAAAACCAAAATTATGAAGAGATTCCTTTAGTCAGTGTCTATTTAGAAGGTTTTCCTTTAAATAAATTATAAGATTATCATTTTTTTACCGGTGTTATTAATAATTTAATACCAAACGAAAATGTATTTCTATATCAACCAAGAAGTGAATTGTTTACCGATTACGCATCAAAAAAAAGGTTTGTTTGGATACCAAAAAACGCAAAGGCAAGTTTTGTAAGTGATGATAAGGTTTTAGACTTGCCGTAGGGTTCGGTTTTGATAAAAGTTTTTTATTATGAGAATACTTTACCTTCAAATTCTAAAAAAATTCTTGAAACAAGATTGATGTTTAAAAAAAATAATGAATGGTTATTTGCAAGTTATATTTGGAATGATACACAAACTGAAGCTTTTTATTCAAATGCTGGTGGTCTTAAAAATGTAACTTTTGTAGAAAATGGTTTGAATAGAACGATCGATTATCATATTCCAAATGCTAGCAATTGTGCTACATGTCATACTTTAAATGATATTATATCGCCACTAGGAATCAAGCCTCAGAATTTGAATTTTTCTATTTCTTATAATGACGATTCATCAAAAAATCAATTGCAAAAATGGGAAGAAATAGGCTATTTGCAATCTGGTTATTCTAATAATATTAATGCTGTTGTAAATTTTAGAGATGCATCTCAAAATTTAGACATGAGGGTTCGTTCTTATTTTGATAGTCAATGTGCTCATTGTCATAATGTTGGAGGAAATGCAAGGTCTGTTACTGAATTGAGATATACTTTTAGTGAAACAGAAAATAATCCAGTAAATATGGGTGTTTGTGTGCCGTTATATACCACGATTCCAGGAATATCAAGAGGAAGAATAATTTATCCTCAAAACAGTAGTCAGTCAGGATTATTTTATGCTATTAATACAAATAATTCATTTTACAGGATGCCTAGAATTGGTCGGACGGTTATTGACCAGGAAGCGGTAACATTGGTCGAACAATGGATAAATTCATTGCCCGTTTGTAATTAATAAAAATGATCAAAAAAATAAAATATTATGCAGGCATAGTAAATTAAAATTTTATATTTACAATCTAAAATAAAAAATTATGAATTTTTCTCAAAAAATGCTTCGAGACAATGCACTCGAGGGAAAAGTAATTGTAATAACAGGAGGCGGAAGCGGACTTGGCAAAGCAATGACTAAATATTTCTTGGAACTAGGAGCAAAAGTTGCTATTACGTCAAGGGATTTAGAAAAGCTTAAAAACACATCAAAAGAACTTGAAACTGCGACTGGTGGTACTTGTTTGCCTTTGCAATGTGATGTTAGACATTATGAAGAGGTAGAAAATATGCTTGCTGAGGTTTTGAAAGCATTCGGTAAAGTTGATGTCTTGCTCAACAATGCCGCGGGAAATTTTATTTCGCCAACAGAGAGACTTTCTGCCAATGCTTTTGACACGGTAATAGATATTGTTTTGAAAGGAACAAAAAATTGTACATTAGCATTTGGAAAGCATTGGATTGAAACCAAGCAATCAACATCAACTGTTTTGAATATTGTTACAACATATGCTTTTACTGGATCAGCTTATGTTGTACCTAGTGCAACAGCCAAAGCTGGAGTGCTTGCAATGACAAGAAGTTTGGCTGTAGAATGGGCAAAATACGGCATTAGAACCAATGCAATTGCGCCAGGTCCTTTTCCAACTAAAGGTGCATGGGACAGATTATTACCAGGAGATTTGGCTCAAAAATTTGACACATCAAAACGAGTACCGTTAATGAGAAATGGGGAACACCAAGAATTGGCCAATTTGGCGGCTTACTTAGTTTCTGATTTTTCTGCTTACATTAACGGAGAAGTAGTTGTTATTGATGGTGGCGAATGGCTGAAAGGTGCAGGGCAATTCAATCAACTCGACGCTATTCCTGAAGAACTTTGGGATCAATTAGAAGCAATGATTAAGTCAAAAAAGTCAAAATAGATTTATTATAAATTCAATTTTTTTTAAAAACTGCCCCAAAAAATAAGAGACCATTTTGGGGCTTTTTATTGTTTATAAACCAAATTATTTTGTATTTTGCTTTCTAAAATGTTTTACAAAACCATTTAAAATTACTGTCAATAAAATAATAAACGAACCAATATAAAAAGAAATACTCATTTTTTCGTTTCCACCAATAATGTAATATGCTAAAAAAATGCCGTAAACAGGTTCTAAATTGGTTGTTAGCATAACGGTGTAAGGTGACAATTTTTTCATAACATTTACTGAAGCTGTAAATGCATAGGCGGTGCAAACTGAAGAGAGTATTAAAATTAGAACAAAATCATTTAAAGATAATTTAAAAAAATGAAAGTTGAATTTGTTCTCAAATAACAAATAAACGGTAACTAGGACAAATCCTGCAAAAAATTCATACAATGCAATAACTGTAGCATCGTGTTTTTGAATTAATTTGCCGTTCAGTAAAGTGAAAATTACGCCAATAAAGATTGAAAAAAGTGCCGATAATATTCCGTTTAAATATTGTATTTCGACTTGCATAATAATCCATAATCCTGCAATAATTACCAATCCAAAAAGCACTTCGTACCATAAAATTTTGCGGTTATAAAACAATGGCTCGAGTAATGAAGCCATAAATGCACCAACAGAAAACATTGCTAAAGTTATTGAAACATTAGAAATGTTGATTGCTTTAAAAAAGAATATCCAATGAATGGCTATTAAAAAACCAACAACAACCAATTTTAGAATTTCTTTTATAGGCAACCAAAATGATTTTTTCTTTAAGAATAAATAAGCCAATATAAAAAGCCCTGCAAACAACATTCTGAACCAAACCAAAGATGTTTCGGTAACCGAAATCAACGCTCCTAAAACGGCTGTAAATCCCCAAATAAAAACAATTAAATGGAGTTCTAGGTGACTTTTTAATTTATCGTCTTGCATTTCTTAATGTTAAAATAGCTATTATTCCAAAAACGGTATTCGGAATCCAAACAGCAATAATAGGAGGGATAGTAGATTTTTCGGCCAAAACACCAAATATTTTTTCAAAAAACACAAAAGAAAATGCCAATAAAATTCCGATTGTGAGGTTCATTCCCATGCCACCTCGTCGTTTCATTGATGATACTGCAACTGCAATAATTGTCAATATAAATGCAGAGATTGGAATGCTGTATTTTTTATATAAAACTACTAAATATACATTCATATTGGCATTTCCTCTTGCTTTTTCTTTATCAATAAATTTTATTAGTTTGTTCAGTGGTAGGGTTTCTGCAATGTAAACAACTGGCGTTAAGTCTTCCAAATCAAATTTAAAAATGGTATCTTTTATATCGGCTTTTTCTAGAATATCATTCAAAACACCTACTTTTCGCTTAGAATAATCAAACATTGAATAATTTTTGGTTTCAGGATTCCATTTTATTCTTGAAGCAGTGATTTTATAATTTAAGGTTTTATCGGTGTTGAATTTCTCAAGTGTAAAATTAAATGCCATTTTAGAAACGGTATTGAAATTTGAAACATAAATAAATTCATCTTTAGATATTTGTCTATAAACATCTACACTTTGGCCGTGCATTTCGCTTTGACCGTTGCCAATTAGATAGGTATATCTAAAATTATTATAAACATCACTTGCTTTTGGAGCTATAAAAAAACCCATTAACAGTGCCAAAATTGAAATTATTGTTGCACCAATAATATAAGGTCTCAAAAAACGATTAAACGAAATTCCTGAACTCAAAATGGCAATGATCTCTGTTTTATTGGCTAGTTGTGAGGTGAACCAAATTATTGATAAAAACAAAAATATAGGAAACAAAAAATTTGCAAAATGTATTGTGAAAAAAAAGTAATATTTGGTAATTGCTTCCAATGGTACTTTGTTTTCAATCATTTTATTGACTTTTTCAGAAATATCAATGATGATCCCTATCGGAATAAAAAGCAATAGCATTACTGAAAATGTTATCAAATAACGTTTTAAAATGTACTTATCAATAATCGTCAAGCCATCAAATTTTCTGAAATTGTCCAATATTTTTTTAAACATACAAATTCAATTTTAGTTAATATTCCGTTTTTGGGTTTACAGGGTTTACAACCTTTGGCTCATATTCTTAACCATCATTTCTTTCCAAATCGCAAAATCTCCCTCAATTATATGTTTTCTGGCTTCTCTAACCAACCATAAATAAAAACCTAGATTGTGAATTGTAGCTATTTGTTTGCCTAGATATTCGTTGGCAGCAAAAAGATGGCGCAAGTAAGCTTTGGTATATTCTCTATCTACAAACGTTAAACCCATTTCGTCAACAGGTGAGAAATCGGCTTCCCATTTTTTGTTCTTAATGTTTATAGTTCCATTTGCAGTAAAAAGCATTCCGTTTCTAGCATTCCGGGTTGGCATTACACAATCGAACATGTCAACACCAAGTGCAATATTTTCGAGTAAGTTTATTGGAGTTCCAACGCCCATTAAGTAACGTGGTTTTTCTTCTGGAAGAATATCGCAAACTATTTCGGTCATGGCATACATTTCTTCGGCGGGTTCACCAACTGATAAACCACCAATTGCATTGGCTTGTTGGTTGGTATTGGCAATAAACTCTGCCGATTGCATTCTTAAATCTTTGTATGTACTGCCTTGAACAATTGGCATAAAAGTCTGTTCAAAACCATATTTAAAAGGCAACTTTTCAAGATGCGAAATGCACCGATTTAGCCATCTGTGGGTCATGTGCATCGACCGTTGTGCATAGCGATAATCACACGGGTAGGGTGTGCATTCGTCAAATGCCATAATGATATCTGCGCCAATTGTTCGCTGGGTTTCCATAACATTTTCGGGCGAAAAAAAATGAATCGAACCATCAATATGCGATTTAAATTTAACGCCTTCTTCCTTTATTTTTCTATTTGCCGAAAGCGAATAAACCTGATAACCACCAGAATCGGTCAAAATATTACGATCCCAATTCATAAATTTGTGCAAACCACCAGCTTTTTCAAGAATGTCTAATTTTGGTCTTAAATACAAATGATAAGTGTTGCCTAGAATAATATCAGGATTTATCTCTTCTTTTAGCTCACGTTGGTGCACGCCTTTTACAGATGCGACTGTGCCAACTGGCATAAATATTGGGGTTTCTATAACACCGTGATCAGTTGTTATTGTTCCTGCACGTGCTTTTGTTTGTGGGTCTTTTTTTAATAAATCAAATTTCATGTTTGCAAATATAAACTAATTAGATTATTTGAAAATTGGATATTAGAAAAATTAGTAATGTTTTATAAATTTTAATATTAGCAATATTTAAAAAAAATCATTTTCTTTACATCTTAGTTTAAGTTTCAGAAAATAACGATTTTATTATTTTCTTAATGTATTAAATATCTATGATTCGATTTTTCAGTCAATTTTCTTTAGTAGAAAAACTTTTGCTCATTGCAATTTTTATTGTTTACACCCATAATTTATTTATTGATATTATGTATGTCGATGCTGCGCAATATTCTGGACTGTCTTCGCAAATGGCATATACAAACTCTTATCTTGAGGTAAAAGATTTTGATAATGATTATTTAGACAAGCCACCTTTGTTGTTTTGGTTGTCAAGCCTTAGTATTAAGGTTTTTGGCATAAATAACTTTGCATATAAACTGCCAACTTTTTTATTTTTATTAATATCCATTTACGCAGTTTATAGGTTTTCTATTTTATATTATTGTCAAAAAATTGCACAAAATGCGGTTTTAATTTTAGCCTCTGCTCAAGCTTATTTTTTGATGACCAATGACGTTAGAACAGATGGATTGCTAACTTCATCGGTAATTATTTCGGTTTGGCTTTTTGCAGAATATTTTGAGAAAAGAAGTTTTAAGAATTTAGTTTATGCAGCTATTTTTATAGCTTTTGCATTGATGTCCAAAGGTCCAATCGGGATAATTGCAGTTTTATTGCCAATTGGATTGCACTTGATTTATTTAAAAAAATGGCAATTTATTTTTAGTTTTAATTGGTTGTTGGTTGTGTTTATTGTGGCAGTTTTGCTCTTGCCAATGTCTTATGGCTTGTACACTCAATTTGATTTGCATCCTGAAAAAATAACTAACGGAACTAAAGGTCAAAGTGGTTTATACTTTTATTATTGGCTTCAAAGTTTTGGTCGAATAACGGGCGAAAATAGCTGGAACAACTTCAAACCTTGGCATTTTTTCATAACATCTAGTTTGTGGGATTTTTTTCCTTGGTTTTTGCCGTTATTGTTCGCTGTTTTCTATAAACTAAAAGGTTTGTTTTTTCAAAATTCTAAGGCTATAGAAATTATAAGTTTGTCAGGTTTTGTGATAATTTTCTTTATGTTTTCTTTATCAAAATACAAGTTGCCTCATTATGTATTTGTAACATTTCCGTTTGCAGCAGTTTTAGTGGCTGAATATTTTTATAAAATAAATGAAACAAGCTGGAAAAACTGGCGAATTTTCTTTATAATATTGTCATTTATTATACTTTTATTACTCATCATTTACAATCTTTTTTTCTTTACCGAAATTAATTTTTTAGCAGTCATACTAATAATTTTACAAATTTGCATTATATATAGTTATTTCAAATTCAATAAAAATAATGTTGCGCAACTTATTATATTGGTGATTATGCTTAATGTTTTTATGTCATTTGTTTTTTATCCAAAATTGTTGACTTTTCAATCAGACTCGGTCGCAGCAAAATATGCAAACAAATATTTAAACGTTCAAAATGTTTATATTTATAATTCGCCATCATATTCGTTTAATTTTTATACAAAAAAACCATTTGTTGACATCATTGATAAAGCAAAAATTAAAGACATAAATAACACTTTTTGGCTTTATTTGTCAGATCAAGATTTATTGGATTTGCAAGATTTAAAACTAAACATAACCAAAAAAATTCAATTTGACGACTATCCTATAACGCGCTTAAAAATTAATTTTTTGCTTTCAAAAAAAAGGGAACAAGAATTGAAACATAAATTTTTAATTAAAATAGAAAACAATCATAAATGAAAAAATTATCAATAATAATTCCTGCTTATAACGAAGGTGCAACGATTCATTTTATCTTAGATAAAATAAAAAAGGTGGAATTGCTAAACAATATCGAAAAAGAAATTATAATCATAAATGATTTTTCGACCGATGATACTGAAAATGCAATTGATAATTATATCAAAAAAAATGCTGATTTACAAATACAATACTTTAAACATGAATTTAATAAAGGAAAAGGCGCAGCATTGCATACTGGAATAGCTAATGCTACAGGTGATTTTTTAATCATTCAAGATGCGGATTTAGAATACAATCCTAATGAATACAACTTATTATTACAACCAATAGTCGATGGTTTTGCTGATGTGGTTTACGGTTCGAGGTTTATGGGTGGCAATCCACACAGAGTACTTTTCTTTTGGCACACTATAGGTAACAAGTTTTTGACTTTTTTGTCAAATATGTTTACCAATCTAAATTTAACAGATATGGAAACGTGCTATAAAGTATTTAATACAAAAACAATTCAAAGCATAAAATTAAACGAGTATAGGTTTGGTTTTGAACCAGAAGTTACCGCAAAAATCTCGAAAATTCCAAAAATAAGAATTTATGAAGTAGGCATTTCTTATTATGGAAGAACTTACGAAGAAGGAAAAAAAATAGGTTGGAAAGATGGCTTTAGAGCGCTGTATTGCATTATTAAATATGGTTTTTTTAGGCTTAACTAATTGTTTTTCAAATAATCCAAAGCAAACTTTCCTTCATTAAAAATTAAATCTAAAACACTCAAATTAGTTAAAAAACCATACTTGTCATTAAACACTTGTGGATAATTTTCGAATTTTGATGTGTCTTTTTTGCCATCGGCGAGATTTCTAAAATCTAATATATCAGTTGGTTCTTTAGAATATTCGATTGTTTTTTCGAAATTGATATTCAGTCTTAAAAATTTTAAAACCAGCTCAAAAGATTCAAAATTCAAATCAATCAAAAATTCGTGTTTTTTGGTAAATATAGGTTGCAATTCGTCTTCAAAATATTCAAAAAATGGTGAAGTTCTATACGCAGCTTCCAATGATTTTAGGTGTTGTTTTTGCCAAGCAAAATCGTTTTCAATTTTTACATCTTTCGTTTTTTGGTGTAGTTGATTGGCATGTTTTACCGGAATTGTTAAGGTCTGCAAACCATTTGGACTGTAAATATTGGTTCGGGTTCTATTGGTTTGTTTTTGAAAATTATCTTCTATTTCAAATGTTAAAAAATCAGATTCTGCCACAACAATCATATTGCTTATTGATGGGAAATAGGTTGGAAGTAAAAGTGTTTTCATTTTTTGCGTAAGTGATTGCAGTGGAGTTCTTTTTATGTTTCGTTTTGTCGAAACATAAAAAAACGGGAACGTAAAGCACGACCCCGATTTTTCTTCGGGGTTACGCCCAAATATTTATTAATTTTGTTTTAAACTTGACTTTCTTTCCTTTTTTTCCAAAAGTAATCTCCAATAAAATAAAGTGCCAATAATCCTAAGAAAATTTTGAAAAACGATTGTGGTTGACCTTCGCCGGAAACGGTTGTAAACAATCTGCTCCAACGAATTTTATTGATGCCTTTGCCGTTAGGGTCGAGACTCATCCAAATGAAAACTGGTTTCCCAACAATATGATTTTCAGGTGTATATCCAAAATATCTAGCGTCTAGAGAGTTATGTCTGTTGTCTCCCATCATCCAAAAATAGTCTTGTTTGAAAGTATAACTCGTTGCCACTGCTCCGTTTATTCTGATTTCATTTCCGGTAACTTTTAGGTCATTGCCTTCATATTCGTTGATTATTTTTTTATAAAAAGGTAATGATTTTAAATTTAAAGCAACCGTTTTTCCTGCTTTCGGAATGTATATTGGTCCAAAATTATCGTTACTCCAATTATTGGTTTTTGATGGTATTCCGTCTTGTTGATCTGGAAAAATACCATCTTCGGGTCCTTTATGGATTATTCTCGTTACCGATGTTATTCCTGGAACATTTTTTAACCTATTGGCAGCATCAAATGTCATTGCGGCCATAAATAATGTGTCTTGCTTGTTGCTCGTAAAACCGGCTGCATCGGTAACATCTAAATCTTTGAGCAAAAATTCAAAATCAATTGGTGTTTTTTGGTCATAACCCGCTTTGTATGAATATTGTGGTTTTGCACGGTCAGGCAAAATTAATTCTTTTCCGTTGATATAAACAATTCCATTTTTTATTTGCAAACTATCGCCAGCAATACCTACGCAACGCTTGACATAATTGGTTTTTTTATCAATTGGCTTGTCATATCGTTTATCTGCTTTTAGGTACATATTAAATAATGTGTCGGTCGGCCAGTTAAAAACCACGATGTCATTATTTTTTATTTTTTGAAAACCGGGTAATCTATAATATGGATATTGTGGAAAACTTGTATAAGATTTTACGTTGAGTAACGGCAGCGTATCGTGCAACATAGGGGCTGCAATTGCTGTCATTTGCGGACGTGCGCCGTAATGAAATTTACTAACAAACAAAAAATCTCCTACTAATAGTGATTTTTCTAACGATGCGGTTGGAATTTGAAATGGTTGAATCAAATAAGTATGAACAATTGTTGCTACAACCAATGCGAATGCTATTGAACTGAGAGTATCTGCCGCTAAATTTGCTGGTTTTAGGCTTCTATCTGCAATATAAGTAAGTTTTTGCGTGTAGTTGACATAATAGATATACAACCCAAAAGTAGCAATTCCGAGAAAAGTATCAAGTGTAGTATTTTTGCCAAAACTTCTCAATGTTTCTACCCAAACTACCGCAAACATTATTAAATTTACAACTGGAATAAAAAGTAAAATAGTGTACCAAGTTGGTCGATTGATAATTTTCATTAAAACAATTGCATTGTAAACAGGTATTGCAGCCTCCCAAGATTTTCGCCCTGCCGCTACATACATTTTCCAAGTTCCCAGATAGTGAATGACTTGAATAACTAAAAAGAAAACGAACCATTGATATATTGACATATTTTTTGAATTAAGATTTTATACGAGAGACTTTGAGACTTTATACTTTTAGATTATTGATTTTTTTACTTATTGATATTTAAATTGTCATTGCAATTGCAGCACTTCTTTCATTGTAAAAATTCCTTTTTTATTCCAAATAAATTCTGCTGCAATTATTGCTCCAAGTGCAAAACCATCACGACTTTTTGCTTTGTGTTTGATTTCTATAAAATCAACTTCTGAGTTGTAAAAAACAGAATGTGTTCCAGGCACATTTTCTATTCTTTTGGCATTAATTGGCAACTCATTTCTTGACGGATTTTCTAATGTCCAATTGTTGTAATTTGTATTCAAAATGATACCATTTGCCAGTGAAATTGCTGTGCCGCTTGGTGCATCTTTTTTTTCAGTATGGTGTATTTCTTCAATCGAAGCAGTATAATCATTGAATTTTGACATTATTTTTGACAAATAATCGTTTAATTCAAAAAATATATTTACTCCCAAACTATAATTTGATGCATAAATAAAACTTCCATTTTTTTGTTTGCACAAGTCAGCCATTTCTTGAAACTGATTGAGCCAGCCAGTTGTTCCTGACACTATCGGAATGTTAGTCTCTAAACATTCAGAAATGTTACAAACGGCAACATCTGGTGTGCTAAAATCAATAGCAACATCAGCATGACCAAGACCTTCGAATGTGTCGTTGGCATCTTTTATCAATACAATTTGATGACCGCGAGTAAGCGCAATTCGTTCAATTGTTTTGCCCATTTTACCATAACCTAAAAGTGCAATTTTCATTAAAATGTATAATTTAGAGTTAGTGCAATATTATTTTGATTATTAATGTCATTGCGTTGCAGATCTGGTTTTAATGACAAATTATTATTTACATTAAATTGTGCCAAATGTGCATCGACATTGGCATCGATAATGTTTATAACGTAAATTCCAATAATAAAAAAAGTCGATAAATCTCGATTTCTTGCATAAAATTTTTGTGCAGAAACTAATCTTTCCTTATCCGTTAAATATGCAAATTGGTCGTCGCTATAACCTTCAAGTCGCCGTTTATAGGCATCGCGCAACTCGTTATATTTGATGTCGTTGAAATTATATGCGTAAATTGCTGTGCCAAGTGCTGCATAC
Source organism: Bacteroidota bacterium (assembly GCA_043769905.1). GTDB lineage: Bacteria > Bacteroidota > Bacteroidia > Flavobacteriales > Flavobacteriaceae > Flavobacterium. Next base: position 5,109 of record JAYVIW010000010.1, on the reverse strand, counting down.
ACCAACGGAATTTTCCAATATTTTTTGTTATAAGCTTGACCTAAACCTGGCAATATTGCCGAATAAAAGGCTGCTTTTGCTGGAGCCAACGGATTAATTTTATTGACTTTCACTGTGTCTTTAGAAATCAATAATTCACCAGTTTTGTTTTGGCCAAATGCAACTACATTTCCAAAAAGAAATAACAAAATGAATATATGTTTTGTGCTTGACACTATTTTTTCAACAAATTTAAAATTCTCTGAAAATCAGCTTCTGAACTGAATGGAATTGTGATTTTACCTTTGCCATTTGATGCCATTTTTATATCTACTTTGGCATCAAAATATTGATTTAAAACTGATGATTTTTCAAAAGAAATTACGTTGGCATTTTCTTTTGGTTTAGCCGTTTTTTGCACTAAATTTTCTTGATACTTTTTAACCAAGGCTTCAGTATCGCGAACCGAAAGATTTTGCGAAACTATTTTTTGATAAATCTGTGCTTGTTCATCTAGATTTTCTATGCTAATAATGGCGCGACCATGACCCATTGATATAAAGCCGTCGCGAATGCCTGTCTGAATGATTGGATCTAACTTCAATAATCTTAAATAATTTGCAATCGTCGAACGTTTTTTACCAACTCTATCGCTTACTTGCTCTTGAGTCAACTGAATTTCGTCCATCAATCGTTGGTAAGAAATTGCAATTTCAATAGGGTCAAGGTCATGGCGTTGGATATTTTCGACTAGTGCCATTGTCAACGATTCGTGGTCATTGGCAATTCGTATATATGACGTAATAGTCAACAATCCAGCTAACTTTGAAGCACGCAAACGGCGTTCGCCTGATATTAGTTGGTATTTGTTAAAATCAAGTTTTCGAACAGTAATAGGCTGAATTACACCTAGTTCTTTGATAGAACGAGCCAATTCTTGCAAAGATTCTTCATTAAAACTAGTTCTGGGTTGAAACGGATTTATTTCTATTGTAGAAAGTTCTAGTTCTACAATATTTCCAATAACTTTATCAGCATTTGTATCGTTTATGGATTTTATATCGTTTTCAGGATCTTTTAAAAGTGCTGATAAACCGCGACCCATGGCCTGTTTTTTTACTGCTTGTGCCATAAAAATATTACTTATTTTTTAAAATAATTTCGTTTGCTAAACTCAAATAATTGCTTGCTCCTTTGCTTGTTGCATCAAAGTTGATGATGCTTTCTCCATAACTTGGTGCTTCGCTTAACTTTGTGTTTCGTTGAATAATCGTTGTAAAAACCATGTCGTTAAAATGTTTTTGAACCTCGTCAACAACTTGGTTAGACAAACGCAAACGAGAGTCGAACATTGTCAACAACAAGCCTTCGATATCTAGCTCTGGATTGTGAATTTTTTGAACACTTTTAATGGTATTCAACAACTTGCCAAGTCCTTCAAGAGCAAAATATTCGCATTGAATCGGAATTACAACCGAGTCAGCCGCCGTCAAGGCATTTAACGTCAACAAACCTAATGAAGGTGCACAATCAATAATGATATAATCATAGTTATCTTTTATCGATTCTAATGCTTTTTTAAGCATATATTCACGATTTTCTTTGTCAACCAATTCAATTTCGATGGCTACAAGATCAATATGAGCAGGAATAACATCAACATTTGGAGCAGAACATTTGATTATTGCATCTGCAGGTTCATTGTCATTAATAATAATTTGGTAAGTACCAATTTCGACATTTTCGACATCAATACCTAAACCAGAACTAGCATTTGCTTGAGGGTCTGCATCAATTAAAAGCACTTTTTTTTCTAACACACCCAACGATGCCGCCAGATTTATAGAAGTTGTAGTTTTACCTACTCCACCTTTTTGGTTTGCAATTGCAATTATTTTACCCATTTTGAGTTGTAATTTTTAGATCGTAAAAATACAATAAAATATGGTTTTAGAAAATCTTATTTGTTAACAATGTCAGATTTTTTTTTATAAAAGTTACTGTTATTATTTTTTAAATTGGAAATGTAGTAGCTTATAATTGTTATTTTTTGTACTTTACAGCTTTTACGTTGTAATTAATGTTATCAAATTTAAAGGCGCAATGTCTAGCAATGTAAAATTTAAAAGCTATTCTCTTAAAATCTAAAATCTACCATTATAGTTTTTAAAAAAAATCTATATATTTGTATTCTCAAAAAAAACGATTAAGATGGAATACTTAGACTTCGAACAACCCGTAAAAGAATTGGTGGAACAATTAGATAAATGCCAGGTTATTGGCAAAGAATCTGATGTTGACATGACAGATACTTGCAAACAAATTAATAAAAAATTAGAGACCGTTAAAAAAGATATTTACAAAAACTTAACAGCTTGGCAGCGTGTGCAACTTTCACGTCACCCAAGTCGTCCTTATACAATGGATCACGTTCGAGCACTTTGTGGAGACACTTTTCTTGAACTTTTTGGAGATAGAGGTTTCAAAGACGACAAAGCAATGATTGGCGGATTAGGTAAAATTGGTGGACAATCGTTTATGATTGTTGGTCAACAAAAAGGCTTCAATACCAAAACAAGACAATTTAGAAATTTCGGAATGGCCAATCCTGAGGGTTATCGCAAAGCATTAAGGCTTATGAAAATGGCCGAAAAATTTGGAATTCCAGTTTTAACATTAATCGATACTCCAGGAGCATATCCAGGACTTGAAGCCGAAGAACGTGGTCAAGGTGAAGCAATTGCAAGAAATATTTTTGAAATGATTCGATTGAAAACACCAATTATTTCAGTAATAGTCGGTGAAGGTGCATCTGGAGGTGCTTTGGGAATCGGCGTTGGCGACAAAGTATATATGATGGAAAATACTTGGTACTCAGTTATATCTCCAGAATCTTGCTCGTCGATTTTATGGAAAAGTTGGGAGTATAAAGAAATTGCGGCGGAAGCTTTAAAATTAACATCAGCCGACATGAAAAAACAAAAATTGGTCGATGACATTATTCCTGAACCATTAGGCGGTGCACACTATGACCGAGAAACTGCATTCAAGACCGTAGAGCAATATATCTTGAAAGGATACAGCGAATTAAAAGATTTATCAACAGCTGAACTTATTTCACAACGAATGGATAAGTACAGCAAAATGGGAGAATTTAAAGAATAACAATTATAGATATATTTAATTAATCCGTCTTTTTTTTGTTAATTGGACGGATTTTTTTTGGTTGTTAACAAATAGGATGTATTTATTAACAGTGTAATTGTAAAATTCAAACCTCGTTTTTTTTATTAAATGTGTACTTTCGCAATATGGAAACTTTCAAAAATATATCGCCCTTAAAAATTGATAAATCTGCAATTATCAATCTCGAAAAAGGTAAATTAACGCCACAGGCGCTCGAACTTGAAGAAGCAGTTTTGGGTGCGATGATGATTGACAAAATTGGAGTAGGTGAGGTCATCGACCTTTTGCAACCAGATGCTTTTTACAAAGAAGCACACAAACATATTTTTGAAGCCATTTATCAATTATTTGTCGATACACAACCAGTCGATTTATTGACTGTTTCTGCACAATTAAGAAAAAATGCAAAGTTAGAGTTGGCAGGTGGTGATTTTTATTTGATTCAATTAACCCAAAAAATTTCGTCTTCGGCACACATTGAGTTTCATTCTAGAATTATTCTTCAGAAATTTATTCAACGTAGTTTGATTAGAATATCATCAGAAATTATTGAAGCGTCGTATGACGAAACCACCGATGTTTTTGATTTGTTGGACAGTGCCGAATCTAAGCTATATGAAGTAACGCAAGGCAACATCAAGCGAAGTTCGGAAACAGCTCAAAGTTTAGTTTTACAAGCAAAAAAGAGAATTGAGGAAATTGCCAATAAGGAGGGTTTGTCTGGAATTGCATCGGGATTTGATAAACTAGACAAATTGACATCGGGCTGGCAACCATCAGATTTGATAATTATTGCTGCAAGGCCAGGTATGGGAAAAACTGCATTTGTATTATCAATGGCAAGAAATATCGCTATTGATTATGGACATCCAGTGGCTATTTTTTCATTAGAAATGGCTTCTGTTCAATTAATTACAAGATTGATATCGTCAGAAACTGGGCTTTCTTCAGAAAAGTTAAGAACAGGAAAACTAGAACCTAATGAATGGATTCAGCTCAATACGAAAGTTAAAAATCTTGAAAAAGCACCTCTTTTTATTGATGATTCACCTTCACTGTCAATTTTCGACTTGCGTGCCAAATGTCGACGATTGGCATCGCAACACGGCATCAAATTAATCATTGTTGATTATTTGCAATTAATGACTGCTGGTGGAAGCAATGGCAAAGGTGGTGGAAACCGTGAACAAGAAATATCAACAATTTCTAGAAATCTCAAAGCATTAGCCAAAGAATTGGCAGTGCCTGTTATTGCACTTTCGCAGCTTTCGAGAGCTGTAGAAACAAGAAGTACAACCAGCAAAAGACCATTATTATCAGATTTGAGAGAATCAGGTGCAATAGAGCAAGATGCTGATATTGTATCATTTATTTACAGACCAGAATATTACAAACTAGACGAATGGGACGATGAAGAAGCTAGTCCAACCGCTGGTCAAGCTGAATTTATAATTGCCAAACACCGAAATGGTTCGCTTGAAAATATAAGGCTGAAATTTGTTGGACATCTTGGAAAATTCGATAATCTTGAAGACTATTCTTCAGGTGATGATTATCTGCCATCAACCATGAATACCGGTCAAGACGACAACCCATTTCAAACTAAAAACCTGCCAACAGCCAATGAGGCCTTCGGCAGCAACATGAATGAAGACGACGATAGTGATGTGCCTTTCTAAAGCTGTTTTTTATTAAAATTAACAAGCAAGTCCAACCAACCATTTTTCACAATTTCGGAATCTTTACTATCAATTATCGCAATTTTAACCATTCCTGTAAATCTGTCATTTGCGGTTATTAATGCTCTTTTATGATTTTTTCCAAGAACTAAATCTATCTGAAAACCATTCAATCGTTCTTTTAAATCAACTTCCTTGGGTCTGTTTTCAATGCCATTTCTACCAAATATTTGACCTCGTCAATCTTTGTTTGCTCCTTGTTTTA
>JAYVIW010000009.1:0-42914 GCA_043769905.1 Bacteroidota bacterium | reverse complement strand
GCACTTAGGTTTTTAACAAATGATTGAATATCCATATAATATTTTGTCTTAGAATACAAATATAAGTAAATCTACATTATTTTAAAACATAACCATTTTATTTTAGTTCTTACTTCAAGACCATTTTTTCTAAGAATATCGTTATAAGTACCACACAATACAAAATCAGGATTATTTTCAAGAAAATCAACTTGTTTTTGAAGTTTAAATGGATCGGTCCAATAGTCATCGCCATCGCAAAGTGCAATGTATTTGCCAGAACATTTTTGTAAAGAAAAAATAAAATTTGGCATCATGCCAATGTTCTTTTTGTGATTAAAATATTTTATGCGGTCGGATTTTGCATTAGATTTTAAAATATCTTGAATTATATCATTTGTTTTATCTGGCGAACAATCATTACATAGAATTAATTCTACTTCAAAATTACATTCTTGCATTAAAACGCCTTCGATTGCTTGCCGAATATAATTTTCATGGCCATAAGTAATCATTGCAACGCTAACAATTGGTTTTAATTGCATTATTTAAAATTTAAGTGGTGGTCGTTCTTTTTTAATGAGTGCTGGAGTTCCAACTACCAAACAATTGTCAGGCACATCTTTCGTTACAACTGATCCTGCACCTACAATCACATTCTTACCAATTATTATGTTTGGTAGTACAGTCGAATTGGTTCCTAAAACTGAATAATCGCCTATTTTACAATTTCCAGAAATATGAACTCCAGGTGAAAGTTCAACAAATTGACCCAAAATTGAATCGTGCCCAATAGTACAGTTTAGGTTTATTAATGTTCCTTTTTTTATTGTTACATCATTCGTTATAACCGTTCCTGTCATAATATTACAACCTGGTTCAATTGTATTCCCAAAATTCCCTATTTTTGCAAAATGACTTATTGTTTGAGTAAATTGTCCTCCGATTGCAATAAATTTTTCGTATATTATTTTTCTTAAAATTGGATTTCCTATTCCAATTGTAAATCTATTATCTATTTTTTGCAAATATTTTTGTGCTTCTTCAATATTTTTTAATACTGAGAATTTATTGTACAAAAAATCCGGAATATCGGCAGTTATATCATCATAAAAAACTAAATATTTAGTCTGATTTAATTGATGAAGCACCTCTAAAACTTCTTTTGCGAATCCTTTGGCTCCAACTACTAACAAATTGATTGATTTATTATTTTACAAATTATTTCTAAATTTTCTTTTTCAATATGATGACATAATGGCAAACACAATACTCGTGATGCAATACTTTCTGAAATTTCCATTTTTGTATATTTTACAAAATCAACAGTATTCAATGATGGATAGAAATATCTTCTTGGAAAAATTTTATTGTCATTCAAAGATTTTTGTACTTTTAATAAAATTTCTTCAGATTCAAAAATTACGACATAATAACTATAATTCCAATTTGTATTGGGTCTTATTGTCATTGTTTTAAGCTTTGAAAAATCTAGATTTGAATTATAAAAATCTACTATTTTCTTGCGTCCTGCGGTTATCAATTCCATATTTGGCAAAACAGACAATCCCATTGCTGCCTGTAACTCTGATATTTTTCCGTTTATTCCTAAACCAAAAAAATCTAGTGGCCCATTGTGACCAAAATTGTGGCTATAAAAGATTTTGTGAAACAATTCTTTGTCTTTACAAAACAAAGCACCACCTTCGCCGGTATGGAATATTTTGGTGGCATGAAAGCTGCATGTGCTTACATCGCCATATTCAAAAACCGATTTGTTGTTATAAGTTACTCCAAATGAATGTGCTGCATCATAAATGACTTTGAGGTTGTGTTTTTTGGCTATTTTGGCAATTTTGTCAACATTACATGGATTACCAAAAACATGAGTTGCCAGAATTGCAGTTGTTTTATTGGTTATTGCGGCTTCTATTTTATCTTCATCTACGGTTAAATATTCGGGGTGAATATCAACAAAAACAGGTGAACAATTTTCCCAAATTATTGCCGATGTTGTCGCTATATAACTAAATGGTGTTGTGATTATTTCGCCTTGATTGCCTAAAATTTTTAAAGCTATTTGCAACGGAATGGTTCCGTTTGTCATTACAATAATATTATCAATCGAAAGATGATTTTTTAGTTTTTCTTCTAATTCTTGAAGTAATTCGCCTCTATTTGTCAACCATTTATTGTTCCAAATTCTTTGCAACTGTAAATTGTAATCTTTTAAATCAGGAAAGAAAGTTTGTGTTACGTTTATCATTTTCTTTTAATGATTGCAAATAATTCATTTAAGGAACTTATTTTAAAAAAAATTGAAAGACAAAAATACAAAATTGTTCCCAAAAAACTGCATAGCATTACTACTAATAAATCATTTTGTATTAAATTCTTTATGTTTATAAATATTAAATACACAATTAAACCACAAATTGAGGTTAATAAAATTAAAGGAGCAATATCTTTTATTTGTTCCCAAGCTGCATATTTAATGAATTTTCCTGAATAATAACTGTTGATAAAAAATGATAATGATGCTGTAACTATAGTACTGTATAACAATCCATAAATGCCAAATTGAAACGCAAAAGCAATAACTATTGCAACCATTATTTTTTTTATAACTTCTAATTTAAAAAAGAGATCACTTCGCCCTTTAACTTTTAAAATATTCAGATTATAGGCCTGAATTGGATAAATCAAACCGCTGAAGCATAAAATTTGAAAATATGGAACAGCTGGTAACCATTTTTCGGTAAATAAAAACCTAAAAAGGGGTTCGGCCAAAATTGCCATAAAAAATAAAACAGGTGCAATAATAAAAATGACCATTTTCATGATTTTTTTATTAACTTCTTTCAACTTTTCGTCATCATTTTTTATTGTTGCAAATAAAGGATAGGTAACTTTATTAAGAATTGTAGAAATATTGATAGCAGGAAATTGTTTTAATGAATCTGCTCGATTATAAAAACCTAATTGTGCAGGTGCAAAAAATTTGCCAATAAGAATAGATGTTAAGTTATTAAAAACAGTGTCAAGTATTGCTGACAAAGTCAATTTATAACCAAATGAAAAATGCATGTTGAACTTTTCTTTACTAAAAATCCAGCTTGGACGCCATTTTGACCAATACCAAAGCTGTATAGCACTTGCGGTGGTTTGAACCAAAGCGCAATAAACCAAGCTCCAAACTCCAAAACCATTATAAGCCAATGATATACCAACAATGCTGCTCATTATGGCTGATGGAATTGTTATTTTCATTTCTGTTTTAAAGTCCATTTTTTTACTTAATCTTGTGAGTTGTACACTCGAAAAAGCATTAATTATAAAAATAAGACAATAAACTCTAATTATATTGCTAAGTATTTGTTGCGTATAAAAATCTGCGATAAAAGGTGCCGCAAAAAAAATAACAACATATATGAAAAAACTTCCAATAAGGTTAAAGAAAAAAACTGTTGAATAATCTTCGTCTGTTGGGTTTTCGGTTCTTATTAATGACTGTCCTAATCCGCTGTCAATTAGCACTGTACCTATTCCCATAAATATGCCTATCATTCCTATTAAACCAAATTCTGACGGATTAAGTAATCTCGCAAGAATGATAGACAACACAAATGCAATTATCTGATTGGAAAATTGTTGTATAAAAGACCAAAAAACACCAGCAACGGCTTTTTCTTTTAGTGACATTTTTTAACTATACTGTTTGTTATAATATTTGGCATATTCGCCAGAAGTCACATTGTTTAACCAAGTTTCATTGTTTAAAAACCAATCAATTGTTAACGCTAATCCTTGCTCAAAAGTTACAGATGGTTTCCACCCTAACTCTTTATTAATCTTTGAGGCATCAATGGCATATCGTAAATCGTGACCTGGACGGTCTTTGACATAAGTTATCAATTCTGATGATTTTCCTGGTTCTCGTCCTAATTTATTGTCCATGATGTTGCACAATAGCTTCACTAAATCAATGTTTTGCCACTCGTTAAAACCGCCAATATTGTATGTTTCGTGATTTTTTCCCTCATGAAAAACCAAATCGATCGCTACAGCATGATCTTCTACAAACAACCAATCGCGCGTATATTTTCCGTCGCCATAAACAGGTAAAGGTTTGTTATTGATAATGTTATTAATAAAAAGTGGAATCAATTTTTCAGGAAAATGGTTTGGGCCATAATTATTGGAGCAATTTGTTATTACATACGGTAAACCATAGGTTTCGCCATAAGCACGAACAAAATGGTCAGAACTAGCTTTTGAAGCAGAGTAAGGTGAATTGGGGTCATAAGCGGTTGTTTCGGTAAAAAGGCCTTCGGTACCTAATGACCCATAAACTTCATCGGTAGAAACGTGATAAAAACGTTTGCCTTGAAAATTGTTGTGCCATGAATTTTTGGCAGCATTCAACAAATTCATTGTGCCAATTACATTTGTTCTCACAAATGACAATGGATCGGTTATTGAACGATCGACATGAGATTCGGCTGCTAAATGCAAAACACCATCAAATTGATGTGATGCAAATAAATCGTTAATGAATGTTTCGTTAACTATATCGCCTTTTATAAAAGTATAATTTGGCGATTTTTCTATATCCGATATATTTTCTAAATTGCCTGCATAAGTCAAATCATCTAAATTAAAAATTTGATAATCAGGATATTTTGTTACAAATCTTCTGACAACGTGTGAACCAATAAATCCTGCTCCACCTGTAATTAATATTTTTTTCATTTTTTGTTATTTAAAAAATTTAGTTTTTTAAAACCAATTTATTGTATCTTATTGTTTTTAGAAAAGGTGACTTTGGCTTATAAATTGCCGTCTGCCAATTTTCCTAAAACTCCTTTTACATCATAGATGATTGCATTTTCACTTTTTAATGCATCAAAGTCTAAATTTAAAAATTCAGCATGTGCTACACCAAGAATAATTGTATCAAATTTCATTTTCGGAAGTAATTTAACTGTTTGAAGACCGTATTCTTTATTGACTTCGATTTCAGAAGCCCACGGGTCAAAAATAGTAATATTGGTTTGATATTCTTTTAATTCACGAATTACATCAACAATTTTGGTATTCCGCACATCAGGACAATTTTCTTTAAATGTTATGCCAAGCATTAAAATATTTGCATTTTTGATAGTAATACTTTTTTTAATCATTAGTTTGATTACTTGCGAAGCCACATATTCTGCCATGCTATCGTTTAGTTTTCTACCAGCTAAAATAATTTCTGGGTTATAGCCAACTTCTTGCGCTTTTTGTGCTAAATAGTAAGGGTCAACACCAATGCAGTGTCCGCCTACAAGTCCTGGTTTAAAAGGTAAAAAATTCCATTTTGTTCCAGCAGCTTTTAGCACGTCTTGCGTGTTGATATTTAGAATATTAAATATTTTTGCCAACTCGTTTACAAATGCAATATTGATGTCTCTTTGAGAATTTTCTATTACTTTGGCTGCTTCGGCAACTTTGATGGTTGGCGCTAGATGTGTTCCTGCTGTTATTATTGATTGGTAAAGTTTATTTATTTTAATGCCAATTTCAGGCGTTGAACCTGCTGTTACTTTTAAAATTTTATCTACAGTATGTTCTTTATCACCTGGATTAATTCGTTCTGGCGAGTATCCTGCAAAGAAATCAATATTAAATTTTAAACCACTTATTTTTTCTAATATGGGTACGCATTGCTCTTCGGTTACACCTGGATAAACGGTTGATTCATAAATAACTATATCACCTTTTTTTAAGACCTTTCCAACTGTTTCGCTTGACTTGTATAAAGGCGTTAAGTCGGCACGATTGTTTTTGTCAACTGGCGTTGGTACAGTTACGATATAATGATTGCAATTTATTATTTTAGATAAATCATTGGTACAAAAAAGACCTTTTTGTTCGTTTGACTCAGTTTTTAAAACGGATTTTAATAAACTTTCAGAAATTTCTAGAGTTTTGTCAATTCCTAAATTAAGTTCGTCAATTCGATTTGTATTTATATCAAAACCTATCACTGAGTACTTTGTAGCAAATAATCTTGCCAACGGCAAACCAACGTAACCCAAGCCGATTATTGCAATTTTGATATTCATTATTTATGATATTTAGGAACCAATTCCTTGATAAATAAAACCTATTTTTTCAAGTTTATTTTTGTCTAATAAATTTCTTCCATCAAACAAAAATGCAGGTTTTTGCATGTTGTCAAAAATAATTTGCCAGTCATAATTTGTGAATTCGTCCCATTCGGTCAAAATTGCTATTGCATGTGCATTTTTGCAGGCATCAACAGCATTTTCATAGCTTGTAACATGTTTTTTATTAATATCAGTACTTCTTGATTCAAGATAATCTAGATCTGCTAGTACTTTTTTGTACGTAACTTTAGGATCAAAAACAGCAATATTTGCTTGTTCGTTTATCAAATCATCGGCTACGTAAATCGCAGCAGATTCTCTTGTGTCATTGGTGTCTTTTTTGAAGGACCATCCTAAAAAAGTAATTTTTTTGTCAGAAACCGTGTTGTACAAAGTCTGAACAATATTTCTGGAAAACCGTCTTTTTTGATGGTCATTCATTATAATAACTTGTTCCCAATAGTCGGCTACCTCGTTCAAGCCTAAAGTTTTGCATATATAAACCAAGTTCAAAATATCTTTTTGAAAACACGAACCACCAAATCCAACAGAAGATTTTAAAAATTTAGAACCAATTCGGCTGTCCATTCCGATTGCTCGTGATACTTCGTTGACATTGGCACCAGTTTTTTCGCAAATTTCTGACATTGCATTTATAGACGAAACTCTTTGAGCTAAAAATGCATTTGCAGTTAGTTTTGACAATTCTGATGACCAGAGATTGGTAGTCAAAATATTATCTTTATTAACCCAATTAGCGTAAACTTCAACTAGCGAGTTGATTGCCGCGAGGCCATCTGGGGTTTGTTCACCTCCTATTAAAACTCTATCTGGATGCAATAAATCTTCAACAGCTGTTCCTTCAGCAAGAAATTCTGGATTTGATAATATTTGAAATTTCACCCCATTTCCAGTATTATCAAGAATACTTTTTATTGCTTCGGCAGTTCTAACAGGCAGTGTAGATTTTTCGACTATTATTTTATCAGTTTTCGCAACAGATGCTATTTGTCTGGCGCATAATTCTATATATTTTAAGTCGGCCGCCATTCCTTTTCCCGAACCATAAGTTTTGGTTGGTGTATTTACAGATATAAAAATCACTTGAGCCTCGTCAATAGCTTGGTTGACATTTGTCGAGAAAAATAAATTTCTTCCTCTTGCCTCAGCGACTATTTTAGACAATCCAGGTTCATAGATTGGTATATTATTTTCATCTTTGTCATTCCAAGCGGCAATTCTTTCTTCATTCAAATCAACAACTGTTACCCTAATATGTGGGCATTTTTGAGCAATTATCGCCATAGTTGGACCACCAACGTATCCAGCACCTATGCAACAAATTTTTGTAATCTTCATTTTGAATTTATTTTATTGTCAGTCTACAAAAATGCAACTTTTATTTTAAATTTTTTAAATTTTCCCAATACCATTTTATAGACTCTTTTAGACCAGATTCTAAAGAATGCTTTGGATTGTATTTCAAGTATTTCTTTGCTTTTTCAATGCTTGCTAATGAATGTGGAATATCACCAATTCTTTCTTTTCCATAAATGATAGGAATATTTTGAATATTTAAATCAAAATCTGATAAATATTTTTTCAATAATTGAATTAACTCATTTAAAGTACTGCTTTTTCCAAATGCGGTATTATAAACTGTATTTAATGCTTCAGGATTGGTTGTGTTTATTGCTAATTCGTTCATTTTTAGAACATTATCTATATATGTGAAATCTCTAGAAAAATTCCCATCACCGTTTATAGTTGGACTTTCATGATGTATTAATTGGCCAATAATTTTCGGAATTACTGCGGCATAAGCTCCATAGGGATCTTGCATTGGTCCAAAAACATTAAAATATCTTAAACCAATTGTCTCCAGCTTAAAAGTTTTACTAAATATATCTGCGTACAATTCGTTGACATATTTAGTTATAGCATACGGTGAAAGGGGTTTTCCAATTACGGATTCAATTTTTGGCAAAATTTCTGAATTGCCGTAAGTTGACGAGCTTGAAGCATAAATAAATCGTTTTACCTGAGCATCTCGGCTGGCAGTAATCATGTTCAAAAAACCGGAAACATTGACTTCATTGGTTGTTATTGGGTCATTTATTGAACGTGGAACCGATCCCAAGGCTGCTTGATGCAATACATAATCGACGCCATTTACAGCATTGTTGCAAGTTGCTATATTTCTTATATCGCCGTTTATAAAAGTAAAATTTTTGTTTTCTAATAGTGGAGTTATATTTTTTAAATGTCCTGTCGATAAATTGTCTAAACAAATAATTTGATAATTTTTTTGTAAAAAATAGCCGCACAAGTTGGCACCAATAAAACCTGCACCACCAGTTATCAAAATTTTTATCTTGTTATTATCATTCATTACTTTTTAATTATTTTTTCGAAGAATTTCACAAATATATTTTTTGGTGCATCATCTTCATGGTAGCCGTTTGAATAATTACCATATCCATAATCAAAACCATAACCATAAGAATAACCGTATTTTGCTTTATTTTCAAAACCATTTAAAATGATGCTAATATTGTTCAATTCACCTCTTTTTTCACGATTATTCAATAAAGTAATCATGTCTTTTTTTGTGTAATTTTGACGAATAATATATAAAGTTACATCACAAAATTGAGCCAATTCGAAGGCATCAGTAACCAGACCCACAGGTGGAGTATCCAAAATAATGTAATCATATTTTAGTTTCAGTTCTTCCATCATTTCTGCCATTGACTCTCCCATAATTAATTCTGATGGATTTGGAGGGATTGGTCCGGATGTTATTACATCAAGATAAGGAACAATAGTTTTTTGGGTAACTTCATCCAATGTTTTTTGACCAATCAAATAGTTGACGGCTCCAATATCATTTTTGATATTAAAATCTTCAAATATTTTTGGTTTTCGTAAATCTAAACCTATTATTACTGTTTTTTTCTCGCTCAATGCGAATACTGTTGCAATATTTATAGAACAAAATGTTTTTCCTTCACCACTAATCGTCGAGGTTAGCATAAGCGTTTTGGTGCCTCCTACTTTATTTTTTTTGTAAATAAATTGTAAGGAAGATCTAATAGCCCGAAAAGATTCTGATAATGCAGATTTTGGCTTTTCAAAAACGGCTAAATTAGATTTTGTGTTTTTCTTTCCTGTAACGCCAATTAACGGAATGTTTGTCAATCGTGCTATATCTTCAACATTTTGAACTGAATTATTGATGTAAAATAAAATAAAAATTATTAATAGCGGAATTAATACTCCCGCAAAAAATGCGGTAATGTAGTTAACACTAGTTCTAGGACCAATCAATCCTGCACCGATATCCTTGGCGGGATCAATAAAATGAATGTCTGATAGGTTAGCAGCTTTTACAACCTCTGCTTCATTCTTTTTGGCTAAGAAATTTTCATAAATATTATCATTCAAAGAGTATTTTCTCTGGATTTTTGTCAATTCTTGCTTGTCTTCGGGTAATTTGGTTAAGTTGTTTTCAGCTTCGGCAATTTTACTATTTACCAAATTTAAATCATAATTTAAAGCGTTTCGAACTGAATTGATATTTTCTATTAAAACATCTTTTATAGCTGTCATTTCATTATCAAAATCATTGAATATTTTTTCGTTTTTGATTGAATATGCCAGTTGCGAACGCCCAATTGACAATGAAATTAATTTAGATACGTTCACTACAATATTCGGATCTTCTATTCCTGCAACGCTTGGTGCTGGCAATTTCGAAAAATCACTGTTGTTTCGCAAATATGCTTTTAATGTGTTTAGATAAATTATTTTTCTATTTACAACATCTCGGGTTTCGTCAAATTTCATTAATTGTGCAGCAATACTTGAACCACCTTCCTCGATTTCAAAAATACTTTTGCCTTTTTGAAAACTGTTCATGTCTTGATTGGTGACTTTTATTTGTTTTTCGGTTTCTATTAGGGTACTGTCAATAAATTTTATTGTATTTGTTGCAAATAGATTTTTCTTATCTAACTCGTTTTTAATCAATATTTTAACAGTACTATTCAGATAGTCAACCATTCTTGATTTGTTGGTACCTTGTAACGATAATGAAATTATAGAACCACTTTTTTCGTCACTTGCTACCTTTAATCCTTGGTATTTGGCTACTGTTCCATCAAAATCATTTAATTTTACATAAATTTCTTTTTCTGAAAAATTTTCTTGATTTTGATATAATTCTAATTTCCAACTCAAAAACGGCAAAGAAACTTGTTGGCCTATTTTGAATTTTTTAGAAAATGTTCCAATTTCTACTTTGGCTTCACTAGTTTTGTTTTTGGAGTAGTTGATTGTTGTTGTTGTATTGTTTTCAAAATCAATCGTGATTGAATATTCGTTATTATTCAAAAGGTTGACTTTTATTTTGGTTCCCAATAATTGATTTTTATCTCTATCAATTAGCACTTTGAAAGGGGTAATTCCATAAGCATCAATATCATAATACTCACTTTGCTTGATATATTCTACATAGTATTGCAAATTGTCTACAACCAATTCATTGTGGGTTCTAGATTTAATTTTTGTAATAATAGTGCTGACTTGATCGGATGTACCGCCCCAATTAAAAACCAAACTTGTATTGGCTGTAAAAAAGGGATTGTTTTCTTCTTTTAATGAAATGACATTACTCATTTCATAAATTTTTTGTTTGCGAATGTTTACTTGATATGCAATTGTAAAAGTAATTATTATACTCAAAATAAACCATTTCCAATAACTGCTTATTTTGATTAAAAAGCCTTTAAAATCAAATGTATTTTGCGTTTCAAAAAAAGAAAAATCTTTGCTGTCTAACATTTAATTGTTTATTTTAAAAGTAGGTAAGTTGTCGTTGCCAATGACAAAAGTGTTATAATTGTGCTTAATGATTCTATACCAGTTTTGCCCGTTCCCCATGTTTTTTGTTTCAGGGGTTTTACATAAATATAATCATTAGGTTGCAAGTTATAAAACGGTGATTGCATTAAATTTATATCGGTTAAATCAATAGTATGAATTGTTGTTCCTTGTGGATTACGTCTCAAAATTTGGACATTTTTTCTATCTCCAGTAACGGGAATATCGCCCGAATTTGCTATTGCTTCTAAAATATTTATTCTTTCTTGGTATAAAACTTTTGTTCCGGTAAGATTTATTTCTCCATTTGTTGTATACCTAAAACCTGCTAATTTTACATTTACAAATAAATTTGCTTCTTTATTGAAATATTCTGCCAATAATTTTTGTTCAATTTTTAATCTAACTTCATCAATTGTTTGATTAAGTACGTTTATTTCTCCCAACAACGGCATTCTGATATTTCCGTGATCATCAACAGTAAAACCGTCAAAATATAATCCTTGTTCAGAATTCCCAATTGTTTGATTTGCTCCTGAACTAAATAATAATCCTAATTTAGGGTCTAATGTTTTTATGTTAATACTCAGTATATCAGTAGTTTGTAATCTGTACGGAGGATTGTTGATGATATTTATAGGTTGATTATCAACTGTTTTATTTTTATTTTGTAAATAAATTATATCTTTATTCGGAATGCAAGACGTAAGAAATAAACCAACAATGGTTATCAAAAAAAAAGAAATTTTGTTCATTATTCAATGTTTTTAGCAAGCAAATATAGTTTTTTCATTCATAAATAAAAACTTATATAATTTAATATTTTTTTAATTACTGTTAAACGAATTTTCAAACGGTATGCGTTGCAAAATACTGCGGCCAAGCGTTACTTCATCGGCATATTCCAATTCGTCTCCAACCGAAATTCCTCGGGCAATTGTCGATGTAATTATGTTGCAATCTTGAATTTGTTTGTAGATATAAAAATTGGTAGTATCGCCTTCCATTGTCGAGCTTAGTGCAAAAATCAATTCTCGAACATTGCCTAATTTTATTTTATCAACTAGTGAAACGATTTTCAACTGACTTGGTCCAACACCATCAATTGGAGAAATTTTTCCACCCAAAACGTGATAAATCCCCCTGAATTGTCCAGTATTTTCAATAGCCATTACATCGCGAATATCTTCTACCACACAAATTAATTGACGATCACGCTTTGAATTTGAACAAATTTCGCATATTTCGATATCAGAAATATTGTAACAACTGCTGCAAAATTTAATACCATCACGAATTTGTAACAAAGCTTGACTCAAAAAAACAGTTTGCTCTTTGGGTTGTTTTAACAAATGCAAAACCAATCTCAAAGCTGTTCGCTTACCTATTCCTGGCAATTGAGACATTTCATTCACTGCACTTTCTAATAATTTTGAAGAAAATTCCATTTTGCAAAAGTAATCAATTTGATTATTTAATAATTAAATTTTTTTTAAAGTGATTATTACTTTTTACGCATTAAAATTAAAAACGGATGCTTGTTTACTGTTTTTTTTCTATTTTAGCAATCTATAAAATCAGAACATATGACTCCATTTGCGATTCTAGCACTTATATCTGTTTATTTCGGACTACTTTTTTTGATTTCTTATATTGTTAGCGGCAATGATTCCGGTAACGAAGCTTTTTTTAAGGCTAATAAAAACTCAAAATGGTACTTAGTAGCTTTCGGAATGATTGGAACAGCATTGTCTGGAGTAACTTTTATATCAGTTCCAGGTGAAGTAGGAAGTCCTGAAACGCAATTCAAATATTTTCAATTTGTATTAGGCAATGCAATAGGATTTGTTGTCATTGCCACTGTTTTGTTGCCTTTGTATTACAGAATGAATTTAACCTCAATCTATAGTTATATTGAGCAACGATTGGGCAAAATAAGTTACAAAACCGCAGCAACCATTTTCTTGATTAGTCGAACAATTGGTTCCTCGTTTAGATTGTATTTAGTGGTTATTGTTTTGCAACGTTATGTTTTTGATTATTACAAAATTCCTTTTGCCGTGACTGTTTTTGCTTCACTAGCATTGATATTTGCATATACCTATCGTGGTGGGTTAAAAACAATAATTATTACAGATACTTTGCAGACATTTTTTTTGGTATCGTCAGTATTTATGACTATTTATTTCATTTGCAGCAGCATGAATCTTGGTTTTTTTGAGGCATTTGAAACCATAAAAAACAGCAATTATTCGAGAATATTTTTCTTTGACGATTATTTAAAAGGCACTTATTTTTGGAAACAAATTTTAGGCGGAATGTTTGTAACAATAGCAATGGTTGGACTCGATCAAGATTTAATGCAAAAAAACTTGAGTTGCAAGAATATAGGCGAGGCTCAAAAAAACATGTTTACGTTTACAGGAATTTTTATTATTATTAATATATTCTTTTTGAGCGTAGGAGCACTACTGTATATATATGCCCAAAAAAATAATATAGCAATACCGTTAGACTTAGTTTCAGGCAAACCTCGAACCGATTTGTTATTTCCCGAAATTGCATTTAATCACTTGACTTTAATTCCTGCAATTGTATTTTTATTGGGATTAACGGCAGCAACATTTGCAACAACCGATTCTGCATTAACAGCATTAACAACGTCGTTTTGTGTCGATTTTCTTGGAATGGATAAAACTGAAAATTTAAATAAACCAAATGTTGTTCGTACCAGACATTTTGTTCATATTTCATTTTCGGCGTTGATGTTTTTAGTTATTATTATTTTCAATACAATCAATGATGCATCGGTTGTAAGCATGATTTTTAAAATCGCATCTTACACTTACGGTCCACTTTTAGGATTGTATGCGTTTGGATTATTTATGAAAAAACTGACTGTTCATGACAAGTTTGTGCCATTCGTTTGCATCATTTCGCCAGCAATATGTTTTTTAATTAGTAAAAATACTAGTGCAATTTTCGGAAATTATGTGCTTGATGCAGAGTTAATTATCATCAATGGCATTATAACTTTTTTAGGGTTGTTATTAGTCAGCAAAAAAGCCGTTGAATCGACTAAATTTTAATATTGATTGGTAGCCAGCAGAACCAATGTACATGCGACTTCAATCTTGATTGAATTTAATTCTAGTAACTGGTAAAATTCAGGATTTTCAGTTCCTGGATTAAAAATAACACGTTTTGGTTGTGCCTCTACAATATAATTATAATAATCTTTTTGTCTTGCAGCATTTAAATATAAAGAAACTGTATTGATATTTGATAGCGGAATTGCCTTCGTATATATTTTAATTCCAGCTACTTCGCCAGTATTTTGCCCAATTGCTAAAACAGAGTGACCATTTTCCACCAATTTAGTGATTGCTTTAAACGAATATCTATCTGGTTTTGTCGAAGCACCAAGAATCAATGTCTTTTTATTTTTCATTTTGCAAATTTACTAAAAATTATTTGCCTTGAAGGTTCAAAGACTCAATTTTTTTTGGTGGTTGATAATTTAAAAAAATCTAACTTTGCAAAAAAAATAATAAAAAAATGGAAATTTTTATCTACCTGTTTTTTGCTCTTTTTTCGGTTTTAAATCCTATTGGAACTGTCCCAATATTTGTTGGTTTAACACAAGATTACACCAAGCAAGAACGCGCCAATGTGTCACTATGGACAGCCATTGATGTGTTTTTAATACTTATGATTTCGTTCTTCATTGGTCAATATGTTTTAACTTTTTTCGGAATAACGATCAATGCCCTCCGAATTTCGGGCGGAATAATCATTGCAACATCAGGTTTTTCATTGCTCAACGGCAAGTTCAATAAAGAGCGAGGCATTAATAAAAAAGTTGAACAAGATATTCAAGTACGCAATGACATAGCACTTACTCCGTTGGCAATGCCAATGTTAGCTGGTCCGGGTTCAATTTCACTTTTAATTGCTTATTACCAAGAGCATCACGCAACAACACGCGATATTTTATCATCAGCATTAGCTATATTAGCAATTTCTATAATCATTTTTCTAATTCTTCGTAGTGCACATTATCTGGCCAAAATTTTAGGTTCGTCGGGCATAGTTGCAATTTCTAGAATTATTGGTTTTTTGACAATCGCAATTGGCGTTCAGTACATTATCAGTTCTGTTTTAAGCATCGTTCGCGGAATTTAATATTTTTTCAAGTCCTAATGCGTCTACTGTCCATTTCAAACAACTGAATCAAATAAACAAAAACTTAAATCAACATATATTTCTTATTTGGTTTCTAAAAAGTTTTCTATAAAATATTTATCTAAATTTGTATAAAATAATAAGCAGTTTTGAAAATAATTTTCCATAAATACCAAGGCACAGGCAACGATTTTGTAATGATTGACAACCGACAAAACCTTTTTCCAAAACAAAGCACCAAGTTAATTGAACATCTTTGTAATCGAAGATTCGGAATCGGTGGTGACGGATTAATTCTACTGGAAAATGATCCTGACACTAATTTCAAAATGGTGTACTACAATTCTGATGGCAACCAAAGTACAATGTGTGGCAACGGTGGTAGGTGTTTAGTGGCATTTGCTAAAAGCCTAAAAATAATTGACAAGCAAGCCACATTCAATGCAATTGACGGTTTGCACAATGCAACCATCGACGAAGATGACATAATTTCATTGCAAATGCAAGATGTTTCGGAAATAAAAATTGAACCCGACTATGTTTTTTTAAATACTGGTTCGCCTCATCATGTGACTTTGGTCGAAAACCTTCCTTTGTTTGACGTGGAAAAAAATGGTTCGATAATTAGAAACAGCGATTTGTATGGAAAGCAGGGAAGCAATATCAATTTTGTTAATCAAGTTTCTGATAATGAATTTACAATCAGAACCTTTGAGCGCGGTGTAGAAGATGAAACTTTGTCTTGCGGAACAGGTGCAACAGCAACTGCAATAGCAATGCATGCCACCAATAAAACAATTTCTAAAACAATAAAAATCAATGTCGAAGGCGGTAATCTAGAAATTTCATTTGATAAAGTTGAAAATACTTATTTAAATGTTTTTTTGAAGGGTAAAGCTCAATTTGTATTTGCAGGAGAAATTGAGGTTTAAAACATAAAACCTAGAACACCGGCCTCAAAACCAAAACCAAACAATCACAAAAAAAATGCTTTTACAATCAAAAAATATTTATTTGCGAGCACTCGAACCAGAGGATTTAGCATTTATATATGATATTGAAAATGACATCAATATTTGGGAAGTCAGCAATACTCAAACACCTTATAGCTTGTTTCTTATAAAGCAATATCTCGAAAACGCACACCAAGATATTTATGAAGCCAAGCAGTTAAGGCTCGTTATTTGTCGAAATAAAGACTTTCACGCAATTGGTTTAATTGATTTATTTGATTTTGACCCAAGAAATAATAGGGCTGGAATCGGAATAATTATTAAAGATGAAACCGCTAGAAATCAAGGTATTGGGTCGCAAGCGCTCGAAATTTTGATAGACTATTGTTTCCAGAAATTGAATCTCAATCAATTATTTGCAAATATTAATGCGCAAAACTCTTCTAGTATTGCACTTTTTACTAAATTTGGTTTTCAAAAAGTGGGTACCAAAAAACAATGGAATCTTGTTAATGGAAAGTACCAAGACGAAGATTTATTTCAATTATTAAAACTTAAATAATTTATTTTGATTTCAAAGAACTTTAAAAAACTAATAATTGCATTTTTAATTTTATCAGTAATAGGCATAGCTGTTATTTATTTTCAATTATTTTCTAGCAATACCAAATTTGATGAGCAAGAAACATTTGTAAACATTCCGACCAATGCGAAATACGATCAAGTTCTAAAAATTTTAGAACCTTTTGTAGAAAATATGAATAAATTTCAACAAGTTGCTAAGCTTCGCTCCTATCCGGAACACATAAAATCGGGTAGGTTTTCATTAAAAAAAGGCATGGGAACATTTACAATTGTAACTGCATTGCGGCAAAATATCGCTATAAAACTAGCGTTTAACAATCAAGATCGGATTGAGGACTTGGCGGGTAGAATAGGTTCGCAAATAGAAGCAGATAGTTTGTTGCTATTACAATCATTTAAAAATTCAACTTTTTTAATGTCCAATGGCTTTAATGAACAGAATGTGATATCAATTTTTGTTCCAAATACATACGAAATGTATTGGAATACTTCAGCAGATAAATTTAGAGATAAAATGCTCAAAGAGTACCAAAATTTTTGGACAAGTGATAGAATTAATGAAGCTAAAGCCAACAACCTAACACCAATTGAGGCGACTACGTTAGCATCAATTGTTCATAAAGAATCTGTCAAAAAAGACGAACGTCCAAGAATTGCTGCCGTTTATTTGAACCGGTTGAAAATTGGAATGCCATTGCAAGCAGATCCGACGGTAATTTATGCTTTAAAAAGGCAAAATAATGATTTCAAGCAAGTTATTAAAAGGGTCATTGGTGCAGATTTGTCTTTAAACTCGCCATATAACACTTATTTGAATTTAGGTTTGCCCCCAGGGCCTATTGCAATGCCCGATATTACAGCTATTGAAGCGGTTTTAAAACCTGAAAAAAATAATTATTTATTTTTCTGCGCTTCGGTAGAAAAATTCGGTTATCATGAATTTGCAACTACCTTTCAAGAACACACTGTTATTGCAAATAAATACAGAGAATGGATTAACAATCAAGGTGTAAAACGTTAGTTGAAGGTTTTTTTATTTTTATTCAAGTTATCTTTTTCATAATTAAAAACCTTTACTAGCATTTTTTGCAAAAGCTGTTTCAAAATTAATCTTAAAAATTTTTATATTTTTCTTATGCTTTGCAAAAAATATTTTTTTAGGTTATTGCTTTTTAATATTTTGGTAGTAGCAAATATTGGAAATGCACAAAGTAAATTTGACAATTTTTTTATACCTGCGGATTCTTTAAATACCTCAAGGCGAAACACTGTACTTATTTCAGAGACCGTCTTGGCTACGGCAGCAATTATTGCATTACATCAATTGTGGTATAAGGATTATCCGAAATCTGATTTTCATTTTATAAATGACAATGCCGATTGGTCACAAATGGATAAATGGGGTCATGTTTTTTCGGCTTATCATTTAGGCAATGCAAGTAAAAATGCCTTAAAATGGAGTGGAGTAGGAGCTGAAAACCAAGTGATTTACGGAGCCACTTTTGGTTTTATTTTTTTATCTGCGGTTGAAATTCTCGATGGGCATTCTGCAGAGTGGGGTGCATCAACAGGCGATGTTATTGCTAATGCAGCGGGAACAGCTCTAGTTGTTTCGCAAGAATTGTTGTGGAAAGAACAACGAATAGTACCAAAATTTTCGTTCCACACAACCAATTATGCCGCAGTTAGACCAAATATGCTCGGGAAGACCCTAACCGAACAAATTCTTAAAGATTATAATGGACAAACTTATTGGTTATCAGGTAACTTGCATTCGTTTTGTAAAAAATCGAAAATTCCCGTTTGGTTGAATCTTGCAATTGGTTATGGTGCCGAAGGAATGATTTCAGGAAATGAGGATTTTTTTGATCCAAATATCAATTTTTTAGGTTCAAGAAACAGAAAATTTTATCTTAGTTTGGATGCTGATTTAACGAAAATTCGTACAAAATCACATTTTTTAAAAACTATTTTTTCTATTTTTAATACAATCAAAATTCCCGCACCAAGTGTAGAATTAACTGCTGGCGGAGTTGTTAACTTTCGTTGTTTATACTTTTAGAAAATTTTAACTCGTTGATTATCAATTTTCTATTTTTACCATGTATATTTGCATCGTAGAAATTTCAAGAGTGACAGCCTTGAAGAAAACAACTTTATGTTAAAAAAAATGTTATTTTATTCGTCAATAATTATAGTTGTTGGCTTTTTTAGTTCTGGTTTTAAACCTTTTAAAACAGAGGATTACAGTTGGTTTCAGGAAAACCAAAATGAAGAGCTTAGCTATTTACTGCCGTCATTAAAACCTGAAAATTACATACCAACTTCCATACCTTTTACAGGAAAATTTTTTATCGCTTTTAAAGAAGCAGTTGGTTTTAAGGAATCCCAAGGTCAATACAACAAAATTAATACCCTGGGTTATATGGGAAAATACCAATTTGGTAAATCAACGTTGGCAACTGTTGGAATTACTGATAGTGCACATTTTATTTCAAGCCCAAAATTGCAAGAAAAAGCCTTTATTGTATTGATTAAAAAAAATAAATGGGTATTGAAAGACGAAATAGCTAAATATTCTGGAAAAATAATTACCGGTATAAAAATTACTGAATCTGGAATTTTAGCAGCCGCTCATTTAGGTGGTGCAGGTTCAGTAAAAAAATTCTTAAAAAGTAATGGAAAACAAAAATGTGTTGATGCTTACGGAAGTTCAGTAAAATCATACATGAAACAATTTTCGGGTTACGAAACTACAGGAATTGTTGCTGATAATAATGCTAAAGTAAATTAATTATTTAAGTATTTTTAAGTAGTTAATAAAATTCAAAACACAACTTATATTTTTAGAGGTTGTGTTTTTTTATTTCCTAATTGAAATTTGATTTAATCTTTATGCCTTTCCTGAAAACACCAAAAATTTCGAAAAAGTATTAAAGAAAATTCAATATTTTACAGCCAAAAATTAATCCGTCACCTTTAAAACCATTTTGATAAGATCGAATATAATCAACTCTGAATATTTTTAGCTTTCCAAAACCAAGATTATCTAAACCTATTGTAACTTCTGAATATGGTTTTATATTTTGAATCGCTAAAGAATGAAAACCTATAATTAAGTTGGTTTTTAGTTTGTTGAATAAAGGTAATTTATTCATTATAAATCCATTATCGTCATATTCTGAATGAAACTCTACATATTTATTGTTGGTGGAATTGCTGTAATAAGGCATTAAATTAAAAACATTTAGATAACGACTTGATGTGCCAACATTGGTTTGATTGCCGTTAAAATGTTTATAATCCATCAACGAAATATTTTTTGCGTTTATAAATGTTCCTGATTTTAAAGTCATACCAATTCGACCTTTATTTTTGAGTCCTAAATCATAAAGAATTGAAGTACTGATATGGGTAAATTCATACTTTTTTTCGCTCGTTGCAAATGCTTGTTCAAGACCTATATATAAGGTAGGCATTTTTCTGTTGTTAAGATTTATTTTTTCATCAGGACGCGACATGTATTTGTTTCCAAAATTGATTTTTAAGTCTGCTGAAAACTTCATTAAATGATGCGAATCAAAACCAGCATCTGTAAAATTAAATTCATTTGTTGGATTGTTTGATGAAAAAAAGTCTTGAGTTTTAAAGTAAGAATAATCGGTTTTATTGAATAGTGGTTTTCGATTCAAATATTCTATTTTTGAAATTAAATTCACTCCGTTCGCAATATCTTGACTGTATTTAATTTCAGTAAATGTCAGATCATAAATTTTCATGTAATTGTCTTTGAAAAACAATGTTGAGATCGTATTGATAAAATCACTAATTGGTTGCAAATT
This sequence comes from Bacteroidota bacterium, assembly GCA_043769905.1. Taxonomy (GTDB): domain Bacteria; phylum Bacteroidota; class Bacteroidia; order Flavobacteriales; family Flavobacteriaceae; genus Flavobacterium. The sequence goes on along the minus strand of JAYVIW010000009.1, from coordinate 22,334 downwards.
ATTGAATTGATTTACTTTTGAACCAAAAGAAACGGTCAAGTCAGCATAGTTTTGACTATTGAATTGGTGGTAAAAAACACCAGAAATTCTTAATTTTTTTTCATCAATTCCATAATTAAAAATGGTTTTGAAACTTGAATATTTACCTTCATCTTCTTGATTATGCCATTTTTTTAAAGTAAAATCAGTTTTAAAGGCATAACCTTGAACGGTATTGAAATTAAAATTACTCAGACCAAGAAAACCATCATATACAATAGAATACTTCTCAAAACTATTTTGAAATTTATAACCTGTAAGAATTTTTGTTACTGTAAATTTATTTTTTTGAATATCTACAGAATCCATATATTGTTTAGATTCACGTTTTTTTTGAAGTTTGTCTTTTTTGAAATAATTATCAGATTCTTCTTCGGTCAACGGAATCGGTCTGTTTTTTGTCCAAAAAACATCATCTTTTTTGTTGGCATTTTTCTCGAATGTTACAATTTCTTTACTGAAAGTGTTTTTCTCAAAGTTTTCTTTGAATTCATAGTTAGAAAAAACATAATTAAAATTACCAAGATATTTAATGCCAAATGCACCAGCGACAAACGACAAGCTTTGTGAATTTTTACTCCAAATGGTGTTTTTTGAATTATAACTGAAATTTTGTTTCAAGTTGATGGTTTCTAAAAATTCAACATTCATTCGGTATCCTTTAATATCCAAATCGACAGCATAAAGGGCCCATGAACCATCTACAATATAAATATAACCTTCAAAAACAGGCTCTTTATCTCGTTTACTAGTAACTTTTATTTTGTTGATTAACTGATTATTGTCATCAAAAAATGACCCTTCTAATTGGTATTTGTAATAATTAAAGGCATTATTGCCAATTGGCGAAATCAGATTGATATTGAATTTTACGTTATCATCATAAAAATTATAATAAGTGTTGCGGGCCGTGTTGTAGCTAAAACCGCGATCATTGCCAGCAACTTTTGATGCTATAATGACTTCTTTCAAGTCGCTAGGTTTTTGATATGTTAGTTTAGAAAATGTTTCTGACAAATAAACTGTTCCTGAACCAGTAGAATCGAGGTTCGATGCCGTTTCATCATCAAGATCAAGTTTCATTCCCATGATTTTTTTAGGAAGATTTTTGATTTTTAATATGCCTCTCGAATAAAAATCGGCTGCAAATCTGCCTGTTTTTTCAGAATTTATTTTTCTGTTTGCAATGGCATTTTTGATTATTGCAGTGGCAGGATTATCTTTTTTGTTGACTATAACCTCGTTGAGGGTAAAGTTTTCGTCCAGCATTGTGATATTCAATTCGTATGGAAACGCTTTTATTGTTACATTTTTTTTTATCGTTTTATATCCCAAAAACTGAAAAACTAAATTGTAATTATCTGTTTTATTGATATTTAAAACATATTGACCAACTTCGTTTGACGTTGTTCCATTGTAAGTATTATCTATAAAAACATTCACAAAAGGTAAAGCGTTGCCTTTTTCATCAATTATTTTACCTTTAATTTGGGCGATAGTTACGTTTGAGGCACAGAGAATTAACAATAAAATAATTTTTTTCATATATTATAATCAAATAAAACTCAACAAAGCCAACTCATAACTCTGCAATCCAAAGCCCGCAATAACTCCTTTTGCGTTTTCAGCAATAAATGAGTGATGCCGAAAATCTTCACGAGCAAAAGTATTTGAAATATGTACTTCAATAACAGGCGTCTTTATAGACTTTACACAATCTCCGATAGCTACAGAAGTGTGCGTATAGGCACCTGCATTGAGAATTATGCCGTTGTGAGTAAACCCAACTTCTTGCAGTTTATTGATGATTTCGCCTTCAATGTTTGATTGGTAATATTCGAAATCAATATCTATGTATTTAGATCTTAAAATCTCAAAAAAACTTTCAAAGTTCTGATTTCCATAAAATTCGGGTTCACGTAGCCCTAAAAGATTGAGATTTGGACCGTTGATAATAATTATTCTCATTTTGGAATTTTTTGTAAAACTAATAATTTTTATTGTTTTAAGTTGATTTTGATTTATTTTTATCGAAATGAAACATTGGTTAATTGTAAATTTAATTTTATTTTTTTTATAAATTATTTATTTACATACATTTATTTTATTAACAATATTTAAGTGTATTAAATAAAAATGCATCGATTGTTTTGATTTGTTACTATTTATTATGATGTGCCCTGTAATTTAACAATTAAAAACAAAGTAAAAATTTAATTTTACAAGATTCGGCTGTGTTTACTTTTGTTGCTTTTAATGCTCAAGAAATTAAATTTGGTACTAGATGCTTTGAAATTTAGCGAGTGCTTCTAATGTTGATCTTTTTTAATTATTGGTCAGGCGTTGATGCTGCATTTGAGAATAGAATTGGTGGAAATTTTGGAGTTTTTGGAGCTTTCAATTTTTTTAATAAAGATATGCGTGTACCTTAAAATTTTGTTTTTAATGTTAGATTTTCGATGATGTTATTTGGTGGTGCTTTGACAGGCGAATATACAGTATGATTAAATCACATTAACATATCATTAGCAGCTAAGTTTTTTGTAATTGAAAAATTACGTATATATCGTTTTTCATAAATTGGAATTTAATATGATTCCCTGAACTAAACTAATGGATATTCTGGGTACAGAAATAAAAACAATTTCTAATTCCTACTTTGGTATTTTTTTAGGTTTTCATATAGGTGGTGGCAAATTGGGTATTTGGTTACTGAAATCGAATTATAAAAAGTATCTCTAAACAAAAAAACCATCAAACTTCAAAAATTTGATGGTTTTTTTATATTATTACCCATTCGAGATTTAGTTGGCTTAAATTTTTTTCATCTGATCTTTCATCATTTTGATTTGGTCTTTTAGCATGCCTTGTTTGTCTAGTTTTTTGGCCTCGGCAATAAGGTTGGTAGCTTCCAGTTTACGTCTTCTGGATAAAGCAACTCCAGCAAGATTCAGCTTAGCAACTGCCAAATCCATATCCATAGAAAGTCCTAGTGCAATTGCTTTTTTGAAATATTTTTCAGCTTGAACCAAATTGGTTTGCGACAGCATAATACCGTGCAAATAATTGTAATATCCTTGTTGTTTCTGAACCAAAGCCGTTTCGGGATTTTTTATTTTTGACAACCAAGCCGTTGCTCCAGCAAAATCTTGTTTACGAAGTTTTAAAAATGCCAACAAAATAAATTCATTTTTAAAATAAAAAAAAATCGGAACGATGGACAATATAATAAGAAAAATACCATTTCCAGTATTTCCGCCTTGTGTAAATAAATAAATGGCAAATGCGAACATTAATCCTGTAATAATTAGTTTGATATTTCTGTGAAACATAAAGTTGTTTTTTTGTGAATTGCAAATATAGAAAAATCTATTCAAAATAAATCAAAAAAGTACTTGCTAGAAAAAAAAAACTTACTATATTTGCACTCGATTTAAAAACAAATTAAATCCACCAGTAATTAATTAAGATTTTAAAAAACATACAAAATGAGCAAAAGAACGTTCCAACCATCAAAAAGAAAAAGAAGAAACAAACACGGATTTATGGACAGAATGGCATCTGCAAATGGACGTAAAGTTTTGGCTCGTCGTCGTGCAAAAGGACGTCACAAATTGACTGTTTCTAGCGAACCAAGACACAAAAAATAATGATTAGTAATAATCAATATAGACCGTTACTATTTTTTAGTAACGGTTTTTTTATGTCATTTCTAGTTTCAAAGTAAGCTGTTTATAAAATTTTATAAGTTTTAAAAGCTATTTCCTGCAATCCGTCACAATATTTTTAACTTTGCAAATCGTTAATTTGCAAATAGAAAAAAATGGATGTTGACATCTTTTCAGGCTAATTTTTTTCAATAAAAATAAGTATTTATTAATAAAGCAGTTTAAATTTTTAAACTTTGATTCTTTTTGATTTTGTAACAAAAACGACAAACAACTTAATAAACAACTCCAAATCCACAAAATAATGCCAAAAGACAAATCCATAAAATCGGTTTTAATAATAGGTTCAGGACCAATTGTAATCGGGCAAGCCTGCGAATTTGATTATGCAGGTTCACAATCGGCTCGTTCCATTCGTGAAGAAGGCATTGAAGTAATCTTGATTAACTCAAATCCAGCAACAATAATGACCGATCCATCGATGGCGGATCATGTTTATTTGTTGCCATTGACCACTAAATCGATTATTCAAATCTTAAAAGAACATCCGCAGATTGATGCCGTTTTGCCAACAATGGGCGGACAGACAGCGTTGAATCTTTGTTTAGAGGCCGATGAAAAAGGTATTTGGAGGGATTTTAACGTCAGAATGATTGGTGTTGATGTAAACGCCATTAACATCACTGAAGATAGAGACCAGTTTAAAAATTTGCTTAAAAAAATAGGTGTTCCATCAGCACCAGCCGAAATTTGCACATCGATGCTGCGTGGAAAAGAAATTGCACAAGAATTTGGTTTTCCGTTAGTTATACGTCCATCGTTTACCTTAGGAGGAACTGGTGCTGCAATAGTATATAAAAAAGAAGATTTTGCCGAAAAATTATCTTATGGACTAGAAATGTCACCCATTCATGAAGTTTTAATCGATAAGGCTTTAATGGGCTGGAAAGAATATGAATTGGAATTACTGAGAGACAAAAATGATAATGTTGTCATTATTTGTTCGATCGAAAATATGGATCCAATGGGAATTCATACTGGTGATTCGATTACGGTTGCACCGGCAATGACATTATCCGATACGACTTTTCAAAGAATGCGAGATTATGCCATTTTGATGATGCGGTCTATTGGAAATTTTGCTGGTGGTTGCAACGTGCAATTTGCTGTTTCTCCTGATGAAAAAGAAGATATTGTGGCTATTGAAATCAACCCGAGAGTTTCGCGTTCATCTGCATTAGCTTCAAAAGCAACTGGTTATCCAATTGCGAAAATCGCATCGAAATTGGCTTTGGGTTATAATCTAGACGAATTGCCAAACCAAATTACCAAATCGACATCGGCACTTTTTGAACCAACTCTAGATTATGTAATTGTAAAAATTCCACGTTGGAATTTTGATAAATTTGAAGGAGCAGATAGAACTTTAGGTCTTCAAATGAAATCTGTTGGCGAAGTTATGGGCATTGGACGCTCATTCCAAGAAGCATTGCACAAAGCCACACAATCATTAGAAATAAAAAGAAATGGACTAGGGGCAGACGGAAAAGGATACAAAAACTACGAACAAATAATCGAAAAACTAACCTATGCAAGTTGGGATCGAGTATTTGTAATTTATGATGCCATCGCAATGGGAATTCCATTGTCTAGAATTCATGAAATAACCAGAATAGATATGTGGTTCTTGAAACAATATGAAGAATTACACAATTTAGAAAAAGAAATCTCTAAATTTAAAATAGATACTTTGCCAAAAGAATTGGTGCTAGAAGCCAAACAAAAAGGCTATGGAGACCGCCAAATTGCACATATGTTGGGTTGTTTGGAAAGTCAGGTTTATAAGCTTCGTGAAGATATGAATATCAATCGGGTTTATAAATTGGTCGATACTTGTGCTGCCGAATTTAAAGCATTGACTCCTTATTATTACTCAACTTTTGAGGCAGAAATTGAGAAACCAAACGGTGAAAAGTACGTGCACAATGAAAGTATTGTAACCAACAAAAAGAAAGTTGTCGTTTTGGGTTCAGGACCAAATAGAATTGGACAAGGAATAGAATTCGACTATTCATGTGTTCATGGCGTTTTGGCCGCTAAAGAATGTGGTTACGAAACAATAATGATCAACTGCAATCCAGAAACTGTTTCGACCGATTTTGATACGGCCGATAAATTGTATTTCGAACCTGTTTTTTGGGAACACATTTATGATATTATTCGTCACGAAAAACCCGAAGGAGTAATTGTTCAATTAGGCGGACAAACCGCTTTGAAATTGGCCGAAAAATTATCAAAATACGGAATCAAAATTCTTGGAACTTCGTTCGATGCTTTGGATTTAGCCGAAGATAGAGGACGTTTTTCTGAATTATTAAGCGAACTTAAAATTCCATTTCCACAATTTGGAATTGCAGAAAATGCAGATCAGGCAAGTGCTTTGGCCGATGTTTTAGATTTTCCGTTATTGGTTCGACCATCGTATGTTTTGGGTGGACAAGGCATGAAAATTGTTATCAACAAGCAAGAACTCGAAGAACACGTTATCGATTTATTGAAAAATATTCCAGGAAATAAATTGCTTTTAGATCATTATTTGGACGGTGCAATCGAAGCCGAAGCCGATGCGATTTGCGATGGAGAAAATGTCTATATCATCGGAATTATGGAACATATCGAGCCCTGTGGTATTCATTCAGGCGATTCTAACGCAACTTTGCCACCATTTAATTTAGGCGAATTTGTAATGCAACAAATAAAAGATCATACCAAAAAAATTGCTTTGGCATTAAGAACCGTGGGTTTAATTAACATTCAGTTTGCTATAAAAGACGATACGGTTTATATAATTGAAGCCAATCCAAGAGCTTCGAGAACGGTTCCCTTTATTGCAAAAGCTTATGGAGAACCTTATGTGAATTATGCCACAAAGGTAATGTTGGGACAACATAAAGTAACCGATTTTGCTTTCAATCCACAACTAAAAGGATATGCAATCAAGCAACCAGTTTTTTCTTTTAGTAAATTTCAAAATGTAAACAAAGCGCTTGGTCCAGAGATGAAATCAACTGGCGAAAGTATTTTGTTTATTGATGATTTGAAAGATGATCAGTTTTATGAGTTATATTCGAGAAGAAAAATGTATTTAAGCAAATAGGTTTTGGTTAATATTGATTTTGGAGACTATTTTTTACAACGATAACAAACAAAAAAATCCTCTAAGTTTTAAAATCTTAGAGGATTTTTAATTTATCATTTACTTAAATTATTTTTTTAAATATTCCAAGGGTACAACCAACATTCCAAAATTGACACCTTTCTCTTTTCCTTGTACTTTATGGTGCAATTTATGAGTTCTTCGAACTGCTTTCGCATAACGATTGTTTGCATTTCTGAATAATTTGAATCGTTGGTGAATAAAAATGTCATGAACGATAAAATATGCTAGGCCATAAGCAAAAATGCCAAGACCAACTGACAACCCTAAATCGAAATAGCCATTTTTCCAAAGGTAAAAAAACGCCATACTGATCACGGCATATATAATAAAAAAAGCATCGTTACGTTCAAACCACGAATCATGATCTTTTTTGTGGTGGTCTTCATGCAAAACCCATAAAAAACCATGCATAATATACTTATGACTGAACCACGCCATAAATTCCATAAAGCAAAATGTTGCTAAAAAAACTAAAATATATATCCACATAATGTATAAATTTTTATTTTACTATTTTTATAATCTGGAGCGTAGTTGTTTTAAATCTGTTTGTTTTGCAATTAAAATCTATATAATATTCAACTTATAACTAAAATAACATTTGGCAAACAAGCCGTATTTCTGGTAATCAGGCACTCTTATTCTTGTATTCTTTATTTCAGCAGATGGTGTTTTGCTTAATCTTTGTAATAATTTTTTGTAATAGGAATAAGCAGTATAAACGCCTAATTTTGCTTCAATTGGCAATTTTACTATTCCAGCATAACCTGCTATAAAATCTGATTCTATTTCTTTTATGATTTTCAACTTCGACACTTCATCAAGTTTATTAAGATCAGTATCAGGAAAATAGGTTCGGTCAAGACCTTCAAAATCAGCTTTTAAATCTCTTAAAAAATTTACTTTCTGAAAAGCAGATCCTAAGCGCATTGCCGATTCTTTTAAATCGTCATATTGTTGGTCATTGCCTTTTACGAAAACTTTCAAACACATTAAACCAACTACATCGGCTGAACCAAAAATATATTCATCATATTCTTCTTTAGTTTTGTATTCTTTTTTAGTGAGATCTAATTTCATACTTTTCATAAAAGCTGCAATCAACTCATTAGGAATGTTGTTTTTTGAAACAGTATATTGAAACGCGTTCAAAATAGGATTTAAACTTATTTTATGTTTCAAGGCATTTGACAAATCAATCTCAAAACTATTAAAAAGAAATACTTTGTCGTAATCATGAAAACTATCAACAATCTCATCAGCAAAGCGAACGAAACCATAAATATTATATATATCCTGCTGAATGCTGGATCCTAACATTCTTACAGCCGACGAAAAAGAGGTACTGTAAGTTTTGGTTACGTTGCGGCTGCAAGCATAAGAAACATCATCAAAAATAGATTTCATATTTAATCTTAAAAATTTTTATTAATTAATTCCGATACCAGTTTACCAGATATTAATGCTGGTGGAACACCTGGACCAGGAACTGTCAACTGTCCAGTAAAATATAGATTTTTTATCTTTTTACTTTTCAATTTTGGTCTCAAAAAAGCTGTTTGCAAAAGCGTGTTTGCCATTCCATAAGCGTTACCTTTGTAACTGTTGTAATCTTCTATAAAATTTGTTTTACAAAAAGAATGCTTAAAGATAATATTATTTTTTATTTTTTGTTGTGTTAAAGTTTCAAATCTTTCGATAATTTTATCAAAATATTTTTCTCTTAACGCTGGTGTATCTTCAATTCCAATTGCTAACGGTATCAAGAAAAAACCTGACTCCATGCCTTCTGGTGCCGCAGTCTTATCTGTCAATGATGGGAAATTGGCATAAAACAAAGGTTCGTCTGGCCACTTTGGTTCATCATAAATATCTTTTGCATGTTGATTAAAATCAACATCAAAAAACAAAGCATGATGCGAAATGTTATCTATTTTTTTATCAAAACCTACGTAAAACAATAATGATGATGGTGCAAAAACACGACTTTCCCAATATTTTTGCGAATATTGTTGGTACTTTTCCTCTAATAATGTTTCTGTATGAGCATAATCGGCACCACTCAAAATCACATCAGAAAAAATTATTTCTCCATTAATTACGATCGATTTTGCTTGATTATTTTCGACGTTTATTTTTTCTATACTTGAATTTACGTGAAAGTTAACACCCAATTCTCGGGCCAAAGTTTCCATGGCACGCACAACATCAAACATTCCGGTTTTTGGATGCCAAGTTCCCAAACCAAAATCGGCATAATTCATAAAACTATAAAATGATGGTGTGTCTGATGGTTTTGCACCAAGAAAAAGAACTGGAAATTCTAAAATTTGGATCAGTCGTTGGTTTTTGAATTTTTTTCGGACATCTTTACTAATATTGCTAAAAAATTGACCTACTTTTAGGGCTGTTTCAACAGTTATTAACTCTAAAGGTGAAACTCCTGGACGATATACTAAATCTAATATTGCAATTTCATAATTACTTTTTGCATCAGCAATAAATGCTTCTAAAACTCTGCCTGAACCCTTTTCGATTTTTTCAAATGTGCTTACAATTTCTGGCAAATTATCGGCAATTGTTATAAAATCATTAATTCCATAATAAACTCTGTAAGCTGGGGAAAGTTTAATTAAATCGTAATAATCGGAAGTTTTTTTACCGAAATCTGCAAAAAAGCGATCGAACACATCAGGCATCCAGTACCAACTAGGTCCCATATCGAAGGTGAAACCATCTTTTTTAAATTGTCTTGCTCGACCTCCAATTGTTTGATTTTTCTCATAAACATTGACTTTATGACCTGCTTTTGCAAGGTAACTTGCTGCAGAAAGTGATGAAAAACCTGACCCAATAATTGATATTGTATGCTTCATTTTTATGAATGGACTTTTTTTATAATTCGTTAACTAATTCAACAATAGAACTAAATGTTTTTGTCTTGGAATTTTTATTAATATCCAAAATATATTCGGACATGCGACCAATGTACCAAATTTCTGATGTCTCGTCCAAAATTTGTTTATTAATGTCTTCAACATAACGATTTATTTCATCTTTATTAGGTTCTACGGTTACATATGAAACATAAATAATATCATTAAAATATTTTTTAATATCCTTTAAACTGTCTATTGGAACACTTTCGCCTAAATAAATTGTTCTATAACCATTGGATAAAATTTCATAATTCAAATACATTAAACCCAATTCATGAATTTCATTTGTAGGCAAATATAAAACAAAAACTTTATCTTCTTTTGTAGGTTCACGAAGTTGATATTTTTCAGTATTAACTAATAATTTTTGTTTTATTAAATAGGTTATAAAATGTTCATGTGCTGCAGAAATTGTATCAGTTTGCCATAGTAAGCCAATTTCTTGCATCAGTGGAATAAATACTTCATAAAAAACTTCTTTAAACGTTTTTTTTGATAGCAGCAAGTCATAGGTATGAAAAAACATGGCTTGATCAAAATTGATCATTGCAATTTTAAAAGCACTTATTGCATGGTTTTTGGCACTTTTGGCAGAAACGATTTCGTTAACTAGTTCAGGTATTCTCTCTGGATCGTATTCTGATATTTTAGAAATTTTATATCCATAATTATGTAACAATGTAATGTTCAACAGTTTTTGTAAACTTGCCAAATCATAGGTTCGAATGTTAGTGTCGGTGCGCATAGGTTGCAAAACATCGTAACGCTTTTCCCAAATTCTAATGGTATGGGCCTTGATACCTGAAAGATTTTCAAGGTCTTTGATACTGAAAACATTTTTTACGTTGTTCATCTTTTTTTTAAATAAGTTAAACAAAAGTAATTATTTAAAATGATTTTCAGCATCAAATTACAATTAATTTTTAACCGATATCTATTTTATCAAATGAATTCAACTTGTTCAATTCCAAAATGGTCTTTGATTTATTGTTGTTATGATGGTACATTAATTGAAATTTTGCGCCATAAATTATTTCCGAAAATAAGTAGGAGGACCTAATTGAAACTATGCTGCTAAACATTTCGTCAAATGCTTTTAAATAAACTATAATTTCTCCTTTCAATGATTTGTAATCTTCTTCTTTAAGATTATAAAAAGGACTTTCTTCATCAATATTATGCACCAGAGTCCAACTTAGGGTCAAAGCTGTAATTTTATCTGTTTCTAATTTTAAAGGGAAAAATTTATTGGTTTGAATGCCGTTTTCATTAATGACCATAGCCAAAGTTATTTTTGCTTCTGCTTCAATCAAGTTGGTGTTTTTAAATGCTGAAACCCTAAACATTAATGCTTTACCTTGCTTGTACGGAGCTATTAATGCCGATTCAGAAAATTTAATGTGTGCTGTTGGTTTGCTAAACCTTCCATATAGCAAACCGGTTGCCAATGCAAAAGCTAAGAGCCCAAAAAGCGCTTCGAATGCGGCAATAATGCTTACTAAAAAACCACTGGGCGAGATTTGTCCATACCCAACCGTAGTAAATGTTTGTGCACTAAAAAAAAATGCTTGTGCAAATCTCTCAAGTTCAGATGCACCTGTAATTCCGTTTAGATAATTTAATCCTATAATATAATAAACAATAGCAAATAATAAATTGACAATTACAAAAAATAATATAATGACTAATGCAAATCTCCATCTAGGCAATGATAACATTGTGTGAAACCAGCTAATACTATCTAAATAAGAAACACCAAGCTTTTCAATATTTGATGTTCCGTTTTTGTTAATAAAACGACCTCCGTAATTTGCTGCGTTATCCCCAAAACCTGTGTTTGAATCGGTTTTTAAAAAATTATGTGTATTAAAAAAATTTGACATAAGTTATATATTTTCAGTAAAAATAGGCAACTAAACTTTGACAGCAATTGCTTTATTATAAAAATTATGAAATTTTTTTGTTTAATCTTTGTTGTTATTTGTTAAACATTTCATATCTTTATGGTCTAATTAAATTTATTTAAAATGGCAACGAAAAAAATAACATTGACCAAAGATAAAATTGTTTCTATGTATATGGATTATACCTTAGAACACAATGTCAAGCCAACAAATGTCTATCATTTTGCAAAAAAAAATGATTTTACAGAATCTGAGTTTTATGAATTCTTTGGAACATTAGACATAATTGAAAAAACAATTTTCGAAATGTTTTTTACCAAAACGATCGATTTACTCGACAAAAACCCTGATTATGAATCTTATGATATGAAATCAAAAATGCTAAGTTTTTATTTTACCTTCTTCGAATTGTTAACTGCCAATAGAAGTTATGTTGTCATGACTTTAAAACAACATCAAAATCAACTAAAAAATTTAGCGATACTAACCGATTTGCGAAAACATTTCAAAAACTACGTTTCAGAAATAATTACGGACGAATTCAGAACAACAACTGAACGTTTTCAAGAATTTCAAGAAAAAACAACAACAGAAAGTTTCTGGTTTCAGTTTTTATTGACAATGAAATTTTGGTTAGACGATACTTCTGCTAAATTTGAAAAAACTGATATTTATATTGAAAAATCAGTAAAAGTTTCGTTCGAATTAATGAACGTTGCACCAATTGATAGTTTATTAGATTTTGGAAAATTTATTTTCAAAGAAAAAATTTATCAAAAATAAATTTAAGGCTTAGTGCTGAAACTTACTAAATAGAAAAATGAAAACCATAGACTACATTCCAACCTCCAAAATTGAACGAGCCACAAAACTAGTTCAAACTGGAGCAAAAATTGGAGTAAATTATATAAAATATTACGGAGAAAAAATTGTTAATTCTGAATTGACTCGTGATAAACTCAATGAGAATAATGCCGAGGATATTTATGACGGATTAAAATCTTTAAAAGGCTCGGCTCTTAAAGTGGCACAAATGCTATCGATGGACAAGAATTTTCTTCCTCAAGCTTATGTCGAGAAATTCTCGTTGTCTCAATTTTCGGTTCCGCCCTTATCAGCACCACTAGTTTTAAAAACTTTTAAAAATAATTTTGGTAAAACGCCTTACGAAATTTTTGATGAGTTCAATGCCAATTCTGTCAATGCTGCAAGTATTGGTCAAGTGCATTTAGCCAAAAAAAACGATAAAAAATTGGCCGTAAAAATTCAATATCCTGGTGTTGCAAATAGCATTTCTAGCGATTTGGCTTTGGTAAAACCTATTGCAATTCGAATGTTTAATTTGCAAGGAAAAGATTCTGATAAATATTTTAAAGAAGTTGAAGATAAATTGGTAGAAGAAACCAATTATGTCTTAGAACTTAATCAAAGTCAAGAAGTTGTAAATGCTTGCAAGCAAATTGAAAACTTAGTTTTTCCTGAATATTATCCTGAATATTCGTCGGATAAAATTATCACAATGGATTGGATGACAGGTATTCACTTGTCAGAATTCACAGCCATCAATAAAGATTCAGAAATTGCCAATAAAGTTGGTCAGGCACTATGGGATTTTTATATGTATCAAATTCACATTCTCAAGAAAGTACATGCTGATCCGCATCCCGGAAATTTTTTGGTCAATGTTAAAAACCAACTAGTCGCGCTTGATTTTGGGTGTATGAAAACTATTCCAAATGATTTTTATATTCCTTATTTTGAATTAATTGACAAAAATGTTATTAACGATAAAAAATTATTTAACGAAAAATTATTTGAGTTAGAAATTCTTCGTAAAGACGATAAACCTACCGAAGTTAAATACTTTACTGAAATGTTTCATGAGTTATTGTCATTATTCACCAAACCTTTTCAGGAAAAAACATTTGATTTTTCGAATGAAGAATTCTTTGGAGCAATTGGAAAATTGGGAGAAAAATTTGCAAAAGACACCAATTTACGAAAAATGAATGGAAGTCGTGGATCGAAACATTTCATTTATATGAACAGAACTTTCTTCGGATTATATAATTTGATGTTTGACTTAAAAGCAAATATCATAGTAAATCAATACCTTAAATATAGCACATAAATCTAACAATAATGGTAAGAATAATGTCAAAAGCACAAAAATTTATAATGCTGATTAGGTTTACTAAAAAAATTATTAAGGTTAATGAAAAACGTAAAAAAATCAAATCTTCCTTCAAAAATGTGTATTGTTTGCAACAGACCATTTGATTGGCGTAAAAAATGGGAAAAAGTTTGGGAAGATGTAAAATATTGTAGTGAAAAATGCAGAAAAAAAAAGTAGGTTTAGTTTGGTTTAGAAATGATTTGAGAGTTGCAGATAATGCCAGTTTGACAAATGCAATAAAAGAAAACGAAACAGTAATTGCGGCTTATTGTTTTGATCCGCGACAATTTGAGCAATCAAGATACGGAAGTTTTAAGAAAACTGGGCAATTTCGAACCAAATTCAATATCGAGTCGGTTCAAGAATTGAAACGAAATCTTGAAAAACTAAATATAGCGTTGTTGGTTTATCATCAAAATCCAGAAGATATAATTCCAAATATTATAACAGAATTTGCAGTAACCGCAGTTTATTTTCAAGAAGAATGGACAAAAGACGAAGTTCGCATTGAAAATGAAATGAAACAAAAAGTTGATTCTTCGATTGAATTTAAAACTGTTTATGATCAGTTTTTATTTCATCCAAAAGACATTCCATTTTCAATTCAAGATATTCCAAATGTTTTTACACAATTTAGAAACAAATGTGAAAAATCATCAAAAATTAGAACAGAATCCGTTGTGAAACCAATGCCAAGTTCTAATTTAGTTGAGAATAAAACATCAGTTCCAACATTAAATGATTTAGGATTTGAAAATTTCGAAGTCGATTCAAGAACTGCTTATCCATTTAAAGGTGGCGAAAATCAAGCCTTAAAAAGAATTGAAAACTATTTTTGGGAATCTGAAAATTTAAGTAGTTACAAAGAGACCCGCAACGGTTTGATAGGATCGGATTACAGCTCGAAATTTTCAGCGTGGTTGGCAAACGGTTGTATTTCGGCAAAAACTATTTATTGGGAAATCTGTAAATACGAACAACAAGTCGAGAAAAATGATTCGACCTATTGGTTAATTTTCGAATTAATTTGGAGGGATTATTTCAAATATATTTCAATGAAATATGGTCAGAAAATATTCAAAATTACTGGAATACTTGATAAAGATTATGACTGGAAAACCAATAAAGCTGCAATCGACAATTGGATTAAAGGTACTACGCAAGAGCCATTCGTAAACGCAAATATGATTGAATTGCAAAAAACTGGTTTTATGAGCAATCGTGGCCGCCAAAACGTGGGTTCATATTTTGCGAAAAATTTACTTATTGATTGGAGAATTGGAGCAGCTTATTTCGAATCGATGCTAATTGATTATGATGTTCACAGCAATTACGGCAATTGGATGTATGTTTCAGGAGTAGGAAATGATCCAAGAGACAGAAAATTTAATATAAAAATGCAAGCTGAAAATTATGATGGCGAAAGTAAATTTCAAAATTTGTGGTTAGATTAAAAATTTTACTTTGAATTTTACAAATTAAACTTTTTCAGTTTTTAGAAGATTTCACCGATGTAAATTTAAAAAGTTAGTGATAAATTTTTATTGTAAACGAAAAAAAAGTTAGTATCAAAAAATGATTACAAACAAAAAAGATATTAATGTAGTTTGGCTAAAAAGAGATCTTCGGTTGCATGACAACGAAGCAGTTTTCAACGCAATAAAGTCAAATGTTACTACTTTAATAATTTATGTATTTGAAAAATCATTAGAAAATGACAGTCATTATAGTCCACGCCATTGGAATTTTATCAAACAATCTTTAGTAGATATTAATTTAGAATTAGATAAATTCAATTCAAAAGTTTTATGCGTTTCAGACGAAATTTTATCAGTATTCAATTCATTACAAGAAGAATATAAAATTGATAATGTTTATTCTCACCAAGAAACTGGAATAAAAATCACATACGACAGAGACAAATCATTCGCTAGATATTGCAAAAATAATTTCATCAATTGGCAAGAAAACGTCAATAACGGTATTTTTCGTGGATTGAACGGAAGAAAAGATTGGGTTCAGAATTGGGAAAAATATATGAATTCTCCGCAATTTGCTTTTACTCCCAATATCAATAGTTTTTTAAGTATCGATGCAATTAAAAATCTAGAAAAATCATTTGAAGTAAAAAGTCTAGAAACATTTCCAGACAAAATTTTCCAAAAAGGCGGTGCTACGATGGCTGGGAAATATTTGAAAACATTTTTTACAGAACGTTATCATTCATATAGTTATCATATTTCTAAACCTAGTTTGGCCCGAAAAAGTTGCAGCCGTTTGTCGCCATACATTGCCTGGGGATGTGTTTCATCAAGACAAGTTTTGCAAAAAACTGCAGAATTTAGATTGACTTGCAAAGACAAAAAACAAATTGATTCGTTCGTTTCGAGACTAACGTGGCAAGCACATTTCATTCAAAAATTTGAAATGGAAGAAGTAATGGAATTCAAAAGTGTTAACAAAGGTTTTCATTTGTTGAAGAAAAAAATAAATCCAATGTTAATCAACGCTTGGAAAACTGGACAAACTGGCTATCCGTTGATTGATGCGTGCATGCGATGTTTGAATGAAACTGGCTATTTGAATTTTAGAATGCGGGCCATGATTGTCTCATTTTTTACACATAATTTGTGGCAACCGTGGCAAGAATGTACCAAACATTTATCTCAAATGTTTTTAGACTTCGAGCCAGGAATTCATTATCCACAGTTGCAAATGCAGGCTGGTGAAACCGGAATAAATATGTTAAGAATTTATAATCCAATAAAAAACAGCATCGAACATGATCCAAATGGAGAATTTATTATGAAATGGGTTCCGGAATTGTCAAATATTCCAATTCAGTTTATTCATGAGCCCTACAAGATGACATTTTTGGATCAAAAATTTAATAACTTTGAAGTGGGAGTGGACTACCCAAATCCGATTGTTAACATGGAAGAAACTAGAAAATTTGCAAGTGATTTGCTTTGGTCAATGAAAAAAAATCCGGTTGTAAAAGCTGAAGGATTAAGAATTTTAAGCACACACACAATGGCAAATGTTGGTGATTCTGATTAATTTCAAATTGCAATTATCAGATTTCAAATATTTATATTATACAATTTTACAATTTACATTTTAAAAAAATGATAACAGAAAAAAAAGAATTAACTGACCTAGAAAAGGATCGAATTATAGAAATGGCATGGGAAGATCGAACTACTTTTGATGCAATTTTGATGCAATTTGGATTAAAAGAGCAAGAAGTAATTAACTTAATGAGAACTGAAATGAAAGCTTCTAGTTTCAGATTATGGCGCGCTCGGGTGCAAGGTCGCAAAACCAAGCACGAAAAACTGAGAAATTATGATCCACAAGATTCACGTTTTAAATGCACGATGCAACGACAAATTAATAATAATAAAATATCAAAAAGATAGTTTTAAAAAACAATATAACGAAAATACAATAAACACTTATGAAAAATATAGTAATAGTAGGAGGAAGCAAAGGAATTGGTTTTGAAATTCTTAAACAGCAATTGGCAAGTAACAATCAGGTTATTAATATTTCTAGGAATGCACCTCAAGTTTCGAACCAAAATTTAAAGCATTTTGATGTAAATGTTTTATCGGATAATTTGCCAGAAATCGAAAATATAGATACATTAATATACTGTCCTGGGTCGATAAACTTAAAACCAATAGGCAGTTTAAGTATAGACGATTTTAGAAACGATTTTGAAATTAATGTAATTGGAGCGGTAAAAGCAATTCAAAAATATCTGCCAACTCTTAAAAAAGGGAACAACCCGTCAATTGTACTTTTCAGTACAGTTGCCGTGAAACTCGGAATGCCCTACCACGCAAGTATTGCGACAGCAAAGGCAGGGATCGAAGGATTGGTTAAATCGCTAGGAGCAGAGTTGGCTAGTGTTGTTCGTGTAAATGCTATTGCACCTACAATCACAGAAACCACATTGGCAGCCAATATTTTACGTAATGACAGAATGAAAGAAAATATGGTCGAGCGGCACCCAATGAAGAATTATCTAAAGCCCGAAGAGGTTGCTAATATGGCCAACTTTTTGATTTCAGAAAACGCAAAATCAATTTCGGGGCAAATTTTTGAAATGGATTATGGTTTGGTAACTTTTAAAATGTAAATATTTTGATCCTGTTAGGGTTTTAGATCATGAACAAGCTAATATTTAAACATTAACTTTCGTTCAAGAACCTTTTTGGAAAACGTTCCTTAAATTTATTAAAATTATTTTAAACATTTAAAACTATTAATGAAGAACTACGAAAAAATTGAAATTTATAACACGGAAAAACTAGAACAAATTTCGAACGGTTATAAAGCAATTATTGAAAATCTTGGCGAAGACACTAACCGCGAAGGGATTTTAAAAACCCCAGAAAGAGCAGCTAAAGCCATGCAATTTCTAACACAAGGATATGATTTGAATCCATTAGAAATTTTAAAATCGGCAATGTTTACCGAAGATCACAAACAAATGATTGTCGTAAAAGACATCGAAGTTTATTCAATGTGTGAACACCACATGTTGCCTTTTTTCGGAAAAGCACATGTTGCTTATATTCCAAATGGGCAAATAGTAGGACTTAGTAAAATACCAAGGGTCATAGATGCGTTTGCACGCAGATTGCAAGTTCAAGAACGACTTACTGACCAAATTAAAGATTGTATTCAAGAAGCGTTGCAGCCACTAGGGGTTGCCGTAGTTATAGAGGCGCAACATATGTGCATGCAGATGCGTGGTGTTCAAAAGCAAAATTCTTATACCACGACATCTTCTTTTACTGGAGCATTCGAAAATGATATTACGCGAAGAGAATTTATTAGCTTGATTTCTAATAAGTTAAGTTAAATTAAAAACCAAAAAAATCCCATTTCGAATTTGAAATGGGATTTTTTAATTAAAAGACATTACTGCTTCACTAGCTTTTTTGTTTTTGTTCCATTTTCGGAATCTGCTACATCCAATTATAATTCCGAAATTTGAGCGTGTGTAAAGTTCTTAATTGTAAATTTATTTGTTCGTAATTAAAAAATCACAAAAAATTATTTACACACTTTCTTAACATAGCATCAATGAATTTTTAAAATCACCAAAAATAGCGTTGCTATATTTGCACAACTTGAAAATCCACCAATATTGTTATATATCCAAATGATTCAATCTGTAATCCAAATTTTTAGATTTACATTTTCTAATTGATTGTCTAGAATTGTGTTCCACTTTATGTTTTCTCGAACTATTGATTTTGATAATAATACTATTGTTGAATCAATGTAACTATTAATTTGTGTCTGATTTATTGCATGCTCTAGTTGCGATAATTGATGTCAGTGCTGTGCAAAATAACATTTGAAATCTGGATTGTTGAACAAGTCTGTCCAAAATTTCGATCCTTCGTTATCACCATTAGAAAATTGCCAAGTATCAGTTTTACTTCTATCAAATCCCCAAAAAAATAAGTCATTTCCATAAGTTAAATTAAAATCCCAAATTGGTCCGGTACGTAATTTTCCGTTGAGATCTTTATGAAAATAAGTACTCAATTGATAACCATCGGCATTGGCAGCAAACTCATTTGAAATCATAAAATCTACAAACGTTGGTACATTGATTGTTGCTGTAAAACCGTTTAATAAGCTTGAATTATTAACATTTACGGCAAGATATAAATTATTAAATTGATATTCAATATATGTGTTTTGTTGAGATATAACTTCTTCAGGTTTTGGCAAATCGTGCATATAGTTCACATCATTTCCAGCATAAGGTATTGCTGTCCAAGCCACTGGGTCTCCACCAGTTGTTTTGTCAGCTTTGGTAATATAACCGCCAAATAGATTTGGTTATATGTTCTTGGTTGGCAAAATTTTAATAATGTTAACACGGTTTGAATCGGCTTTTATTTTTTAGGTTAGCATGTATAAACCATCATATTCACCATTTATAACAACCTCACAATAATTAGTTTTTAATGCATAATTACACATTTGATTAGAAATATAATACAGCAGATGATTGCGAATTAATAATGGGTCAGATGCAACGCATGTAAAAACTAATCATTTTCGGTGTGCATAACTAGCAACCTTAAATAATTGTTAGACATATTGTTAGCCAATAGTGATGTAAGATAATAAGTTTTTCGAAAAAATTTGCGATTATGATTCATGCATTTCGATATCAATTTTACCATTATAATTCAAGAAACTTTTGTTAGTGATATCGGTCGTGAAATTTCTAATACATTCATGTAGTTTAATAATTTTCATGGTTGCCAATATTTTTGGGTCTTCTTGAATCTATAATGGTTGTCCAGTTATAGGGTCAACATCACTTTTTATTACAATTATTCGTAAATTGCTATCCGTAAATATTTTTTCATAACTGGATAACGCAACTGATAATAAAGCACAATAAAATAACAAGTTCTAAGGAAAAGATATTTACTTTTTTCATTGTTTTCGTAGTTTTTGCTAAGAATTATAAAATTATTTGTTGGTATTTAGCTAATAATTAATTTGGTTAAAAGAAATTGTATTATTTCAAATCAACCCTCACATTAAAATGCTTTAGATTATCAATTGCAGATTCCGATTTATAATCAAAAACAACTTCATGATTTTGCTTTTCTTTTCGGGTTTGTATGATTTTTAAGGCATAATAAAACCTGCGAATTTCAACAATGCTCGATAAAATTAGGGTTGGCACTTGCACAGGATTTCCAGTGGCATCTTTTGCAACCATAGTAAAAAAACTAGAGTTACAATGCTTTAATTTGCCAGTTTGAATATTTTCTGATTCGACTCTAATTCCAATAATCATTGACGTTTTTCCAACATAATTAACACAAGCTTTCATGGTAACGAGTTCGCCAACTTCTATGGGGTTCAGAAAATCGACTGTGTCAACCGATGCAGTTACGCAGTAATTTCCCGAATATTTTGAGGCACAAGCAAATGCAACTTGGTCTAATAATGACAAAATATAGCCACCGTGAATTTTACCTGAAAAATTGGTGTAGGAGGGCAACATCAATTCCGAAATGGTTATCGATGAAGATTTAACTGTTTTGAAAGCAGTCATTTATTTAGATGTTTTAAACGGCGAGTCTTCTTTTTCGACAGCTGTAATAAAATATTTGGTATCGCCCCACCAAGGGAATGTGCGGTAACGCTCCACGTAATTTACTTTTACATAACCGCCTTGCAATTCTTTAAGATCTGCAATTACTTTGGTTTCGCTGTCCATGACCGAAAAAGCAAAAATTTGTGCTCCAGAAATGCCTTGACTCAACTCGCCCTCGTATGTTTTGATAGCCAGTCCTTTGTGGCTAAACTTGATTAATTCGCCTGAACGTGTTCCGTCGCTGTAGGTTGCATAGTAGTTAAAAGTTAAATAAAGTGCGACAAACAGAACGATAAAGACAATTATTAGTGCTAAAATTTTTCTCATGATAATATGTTTAAGTTGGTAAAAGTAATAATTTTATGATTTTTCTAACTACATTTAAGTTCATTTTTTTTTAATTGTTCAATGATTTCATATTTGTTAAGTGTTTGAACTGTTGATTATAATGTTTTTCAATAATAAAAAATATGTAAATATTTTTGCAGTTGGTTGATGAAATTCACATTTATTTTATAAAAAATTAGATCAATAAATTGCACTAGGAAATAAGTTTTCACTTTAGTTCTGATTTTTTCTTTTTATTTTTAATAAGATGTTTATTATTAATTTATTAAAAAGTAATTGGAGAATCACAACTTATACATTGCTTTATGTTGCAGCGTATTATTTTTTTTGATGCTCGCTGATTTCTAATTTTAAATTCTATTTTGCTAATGATTTCTAATATATGCATCATTTATGTTTGGTAAATTTTGTTGTGAATTGCTTTCTAAATTGTATTTTTGCTTATAATTCCCAACATATTGACATTTAAAGTTTTGATATGTAGGTAGTTATGGGTAATTTCAAAATAGAAATTTTAATGCAATTATTATTTTGATTAATTGTAATGGTAATTTTTTTATTTCTAATTTTTAAAATAACTCCAATTGAAGTGATGGTTTTTGGGTTTCGACTGTTTTTTTTTATGTAAAAAAAAAGTCCCACCGAAGCGAGACTAAAGATTTTCATCTACGGCATATAGCCTTATTGTGATAAGATTAAAGATTAGAAATTTTAATCTTTGCAAAATTAATTATTAAAATTCGATTTTAAGGTATTTTTTTAAATTATTTGCACATTGAGTAAAAATATATTTTGAGGTGTTCTCTTATTTACTTATTATAATGTCTTGATATAAAACTCTTTGAGCACTCATCATTTTGTTTATTAGTATGTCAAAAATGTTATCC
>JAYVIW010000008.1:0-27127 GCA_043769905.1 Bacteroidota bacterium | reverse complement strand
AAAGTTATCTCCGATTTTAGCCAAGAAACCTAAAAAAATAATTTAAATCCTATCTTAATTTATAAGATATTTGTCCAAAGAATAGGTCGCAGCATATTTAATTGCGATTTTTTTTCAAAATCTTCATTTGCATTTTCAAACCCAAATGCAAAAGTATATGTTGTACCTGCGCCTACTTTGCTATTGACAATAATTTTACTTTGGTGCAATTCTAATATTTTTTGTACAATTGATAATCCAAGACCGATTCGCTGATATTCTT
The DNA here is from genome assembly GCA_043769905.1 of Bacteroidota bacterium. Taxonomy (GTDB): domain Bacteria; phylum Bacteroidota; class Bacteroidia; order Flavobacteriales; family Flavobacteriaceae; genus Flavobacterium. The sequence continues at coordinate 26,865 of JAYVIW010000008.1, read as the reverse complement.
CATTTATAACGCCAACCTGCACAAATTTTTCAAAAATTTTTGAACGTTTTCTTTAGCAATACCTACTCCTTAATCTTAAATTTCAAATTTGATGAAATTTCTATTTTCTTTAAATTCAATTAAATCTAAATTGACATATACCTTATCATTTTTACTAAATTTAAGTGCATTACTCAACAAGTTGATCGTTATTTGGTCGAGCCTTATTTTATCAACGTTTATAATTTCGGAAATATTTTTATCAACATTTGTAAAAACTTGGTTACTGTTATTTTCACTAATAAGGCTAAGTGCATTTATTATAAAAAAATCTCTTTTTTTAAATTGAAACTTTAATTCTCTAGAATTGCTTTTTTCTCATCAATTTTATTAAATTGTACTTCGGTAAATTTACCACAAAAAAATAAAATTGATTATTTATAAAAAATCCTGAAAGAAAATTCCAGGATTTTTTATAAATTATAATCTTTAAATCTTAGTTGCGAACTAATTTTCGATATTTAATTCGTTTCGGTGTTAAATCTCCACCCAAACGCTTCTTCTTGTTCTCTTCATATTCTGTAAATCCTCCTTCGAAATAATAAACTTCTGAATTTCCTTCAAATGCAAGAATGTGCGTACAAATTCTATCCAAAAACCATCGATCATGAGAAATTACAACTGCACAACCTGCGAAATTTTCTAGTCCTTCTTCTAGCGCTCTTAATGTATTGATATCTAAATCATTGGTTGGCTCATCAAGTAACAAAACATTCCCTTCTTCTTTTAAAGTCATGGCAAGATGAAGCCGATTGCGTTCTCCGCCAGACAACATAGATACTTTTTTATTTTGTTCGCCACCACCAAAATTAAATCTCGATAAATATGCTCTAGAATTGACTTGTTTGCCCCCCATCATGATCATTTCTTGACCATCTGCAAAATTGTCCCAAATTGATTTTTCAGGATTAATATTGGAGTGCGCTTGGTCAACATAGGCAACTTTTACTGTTTCGCCCATTGTGAATGTTCCTGCATCGGTTTCTTGCTCGCCCATTATCATTCTAAAGATAGTCGATTTTCCTGCACCGTTTGGCCCTATTATTCCAACTATTCCGGCCTGCGGCAATGTGAAATTCAAATTGTCATATAATAATTTTTCTCCAAATGCTTTCGAAACATTTTTGGCTTCGATAACATTTGTGCCCAATCGTGGACCATTCGGAATATAAATTTCTAATTTTTCGTCTAGTTGTTTTTGGTCTTCATTTAATAATTTGTCATAATTTTGCAAACGTGCTTTTTGTTTGCTTTGTCTTCCTTTTGCTCCTTGTCGAACCCATTCTAATTCACGTTCTAAAGTTTTTCTTCGTTTTGAAGCAACTTTTTCTTCGCCTGCCATTCTATTTGATTTTTGGTCTAACCATGAAGAGTAGTTGCCTTTCCATGGAATACCTTCGCCACGATCCAATTCTAGAATCCAACCTGCTACATTATCTAGAAAGTATCTATCGTGCGTTACGGCGATTACTGTTCCGGCATATTGTGCTAAGTGTTGTTCTAGCCACAAAACTGATTCTGCATCTAAGTGGTTTGTTGGCTCATCAAGCAACAAAACGTCTGGTTGCTGCAACAATAATCTGCATAAAGCAACACGACGACGCTCTCCACCGGAAAGATTTTTTATTGGAGTATCGCCTTCTGGAGTCCGAAGTGCATCCATAGCAATTTCAAGTTTTGTATCAATTTCCCAAGCACCAAGTGCATCGATTTTGTCTTGCAATTCGGCTTGACGGTTCATCAACTTGTCCATTTTATCAGCATCAGAATAGTTTTCTTCCAGACCAAATAAATCATTTATTTTGTTGTATTCTTCGAGTACCTTCATAGTCTCCGACACGCCTTCACGAACAATTTCAATAACGGTTTTATTGTCATCAAGAATAGGTTCTTGCTCCAAATAACCAACCGCATAACCTGGTTGCAAAACTACATCGCCTTGATAATTTTTATCAACTCCAGCTATTATTTTCAATAATGATGATTTTCCTGAACCATTTAGACCTAAAATACCTATTTTGGCTCCATAAAAGAAACTCAAATAAATATTTTTCAAAACTGGTTTATCAGCTCCTGGGTAGGTTTTACTCAATTTTTGCATTGAGAATATTACTTTTTTATCGTCAGACATTTTAATGTTGTTTTATTTTATTTTAAAAATTCATAGCTTTTTTAAAGCGTTTTAGCATTGATTTATTTTAATTGCAAATATAAAAATTAAAATACAAAAAAAGTTTTAAATTTTAAGGATTAAAATTCTAAAATAATTAATTAGTTCGAAATTTTTAATGGAATAAAATTCTTGTTTTAAATTTTGACGCTTAAAGTGCGAATATTGCAATCAAGACATAAAATTAAACTATGGTAAAACATTAAAAAAAGCAAATAGTACTTGACATTTTAGGGGTGTTTTTAATTAGTACCAACGCTTTTTGTTTTGTTTTGACGCGTCCGATTTTCTTGAATTGAATTTTTCGCCGCTTCTGTTGGAGTTTTTTGGAGTTTCTTTAACAACATCTGGACTTGTGCCTGTATGCCATGGATAAGGATGATCAGAAATTATTTCAACATCAACTTTAATTAATTTTTTGATGTCTTTCCAATATTGATCTTCATCATGACTGCAAAAAGATATTGCCACGCCACCATTTCCAGCTCGACCTGTGCGGCCAATTCTATGAACGTAAGTTTCTGGAATGTTTGGCAAATCAAAATTTATAACAAATGGCAATTGATCAATATCAATACCACGAGCGGCAATATCTGTTGCTACTAATACGCCAACTTCCTTCTTTTTAAAAGCATCTAAGACTCTTTGTCTAGCGTTTTGTGATTTGTCACCATGAATTGCTTCAGCAGGAATATCATGTTTTCGTAAAGCTTTGACCACATTATCAGCTCCATGTTTAGTTCTTGAAAATACCAATACATCAGAGATGTTTTCTTCTTTTATTAATTTGTAAAGAAGATTTCTTTTTTCGGTTTTATCTACAAAATAAACTCTTTGTTCAACCTTTTCTGCAGTTGACGAAACGGGTGATACAGAAATAGTAGCTGGATCGTTTAGAAATAATTGAGCTAATTCTCTAATTGCTAATGGCATTGTCGCCGAGAAAAATAAGGTTTGTCTGTTTTTAGGGGTTAATTTGACGATTTTTTTAACATCATTTACAAATCCCATATCAAGCATTTGATCTGCTTCATCAAGAACAAGCGTGTGAAGATTGTCTAAATCAATATATCCTTGCTTTACTAAATCTAGCAATCTGCCGGGAGTTGCAATCAAAACATCAACACCTTTTCTCAAAGTATCGACCTGATGTAACTGTGAAACGCCCCCAAAAATCGTCAATTGTGTAATGTTGGTATACTTACCATATTGGTCAAAATTTTGACCTATTTGAACTGCTAATTCTCTAGTTGGAGTTATAATTAAAGCACGAATTGGGCTTGTTTTTTTTGATGAACCAACAATTCTGTGAAGTTGATGAATAATTGGTATTGCAAATGCGGCAGTTTTTCCAGTTCCAGTTTGTGCACACCCAATAAGATCACGACCTGATAAAACTATTGGAATTGCCTGCTCTTGAATTGGAGTTGCTTCAATATAATGCTGTTCAAAAACAGCTCGCTGAATACTTTTGGATAATGGTAAATCTTCGAATAACATACTTAAATTTTATGCAAAGATAATGTTTAAATAACAAAAAAAAATTAACAATAGAACAAAAAATACTTAACGATCTTATAAGCTTATTGAAAAAAATCTAAACATTGTCGAAAGTGAATATTAAAAACTAAAAATATGCTAGGAGTTAAAATATCAAATAAAAATAATTTAAAGGTCTAAAAATTAACTTTAATTTTAGAAATTCTTTCTTCTGAACTTGTATTTGCTTTTATAAAATCGGTAATTAAATAACCAATTAATTTACCTATCAAATGATTGTTTTTTTGCTCTCCCAAGTCAGGTGCTCCTTCACAAATGTGCAAATAAGCAGCATTTGGATTTTGACCAAAAAAAGAAATAAACTTTCTTAATTCTTCTACCGAAAAACCGCTAAAAGTCATTGCACTACTCGCAATACCTGGAACCGCATCAAGGTCAATTTCTAAGCCGTAAAAATCATTTTTTATAAAATCGTGTGCTAACACCAATTCTTGATTAAAACTTTTTTCTTTTCTTATATTTATTTGATCATAAGTGTTGTACCTTACTTTGTCTTCGATTTTTTTTAAAATATCTAAAACATTTTTTGAAGTATAATTTTCATGTAGACCAAAAATAAAATATTTTTTTAAAAATCCTTCTTCAAAAGCATAAGAAAAGCCATTGCCAGAATGCCGTCCTTCGAGAATTCTAAAATCAGAATGCGCATCAAAATTAATTGCATTTATTGGTTTTCCTTTGGCTAATGCCGTACCTTTTATGTTGCCATAAGCGTTATTGTGACCGCCACCTATTACAATTGGAATTTTACCTGCTTTGACGATTTTACATATAATATGAACTACTTCTTTATCTATAACACTTACTAAGGCACTTAACCTTTTGCGATCTTCAGTAATATTAAAATTAAGATTTTGAACAGCCAGCATTTCTTGAGATACGTCCAAACAACCTAAAACTAGCAAGTTACTGCCTTTGCAAAACCTATTGTGTTGAATATTAGCAATGCTTTTAATAGCGCTTTCCCAAGCTGAGGCAGCCCCAGGTCGACCATAATTAGCGCGGATCCCAATATCTTCTGGAATACCGAATAAAACATATTTGGCGTCACTTTCTGTCATAAAAGTGACTACATCAGTATTTTTGGGAATAGTAACCATTTTTTCGCCAAATTTTATTTCGCCACTTCGATGGTTGGTGATTTTAGCCAAATCAAGTACTGTAAAAGGAATGAGTTTATGCATTTAAAAAAAATATAAAAGTCAAATTTAATATAATTTTTATTTAATTGTAGCGATTAAAGTTTGTTTTATTTAAAAAGTAAACTTTTAAATTCGAAAAAATATTTAAAAGTTAAATAATAATCAATTAGCTTTGTCGTTTAAAAGTATACTGAACAAAAATTACTAAATCATAAAAATATATTATTATGGAGCAATCAAAAAGTAACTCGAATTTAAAAGTTGTTATTGTTGTAATGGGGCTTTTGCTGGTCGGGAGTTTGGCATATATCTTCAAACTTTCAAATGACGTAAAACTTGGGAAAAATAAAATTGTTAATATTGCTTCTGAAAAGGATAGAGTTATTGCCGATTTAGAATCATTAAAAATTACCTATGATCAAGCAATAGCTGAAAATACAACAATGTCAGAAGAACTAATGTTAGAGAGAGACAAAGTTGTAAAATTAATGTCTGATGTAAGAAACTCTAATGGCGATATTGCTGCGCTTTCTGGTTACAAACAAAAATATGCAGCACTTGATGGCAAAATGAAAACATTAATGGTTCAAGTCGAAGAATTAACACAAAAAAACTCACAACTCACAACTAAAATCGATAGTACCACTACAGTTCTTGGCGAGGCTATAAAAACAAATGAAACACTTTTGGGTCAAAATTCTGAAATGTCAAAAACAATTGAAACTGCCTCTAAATTAAGTATTTTGAACCTTAAAGCACTTGCTTTGAAACTTAAAAGTTCAGGAAAACAAATAGAAACCGATAAAGCTAGTCGTGCTGATGCTTTAAAAGTAAGTTTTACAATAGCAGAAAATAAAATCGCAAAAGCAGGTGATAAAATTTACTATGTTCAAGTTATTGATGCTGATAATAATGTTTTAGGAGAAAAAAAATCAATTAGGTTTGATGATGATAAATTATTGAACTATAGTTTTGTATCTACTGTGAAATACTCTAACAAAACGCACGAGGTTAGCGAATTATTGCCAGGCAAAGATTTTCCTAAAGGCAACTATTTCATAAATGTATTTGACGCAAATGAATTGGTAAGTTTCGCAACATTTAGTTTGAAATAACTATTTATATTTATTTGAAAGGATTCAATTGATTTTGAATCCTTTTTTATTGTAAGTCAATGATTTTTCCAGCAAGAATTATTATGTCAATAAGGTTATTTCCATACTCATAAGGCAATTCATAAAATGATTCTAATTGTTTAGTAATTATCAAATTAGCTACTTTCCCAATTGTTATTGAACCATGCGTATCAGAAATTCCCATAGCAAATGCGCCGTTTATGGTTGCAGCATTTATAGCTTCTTCGGGCGTCATTTTCATTTTAATACATGCTGTTGCAACCACAAAATTCATGTTTCCAGAAGGTGCTGATCCTGGATTAAAATCGCTAGCAAGCGCAATTGGCAAACCAGCATCTATAATTTTTCGAGCTGATGTGTATGGAATATTCAAAAAATAAGAACAGCTAGGCAAAGCAACTGGCATTGTTTCAGAAAATTTTAAAATCTCGAGGTCATCATCTGTCAAAATTTCAAGATGATCGACCGACAAAGCCTTGTTTTTTACCCCAACACCTACCCCTCCAATAGCATTAAATTGATTGACATGAATTTTTGGAATCAATCCAAATTTTAATCCCGCTTGTAGAATTAAATCTGTTTCTTGAACCGAAAAATATCCAATTTCACAAAAAACATCTATATATTCGGCAAGATTTTCTTTTGCAATTAAGGGTATCATTTCGTTGATAATCAAGTCAATGTACCCACTATGATTATCGTTAAATTCATCAGAAAATGCATGAGCACCTAAAAATGTTGATTTTATTTTGATTTCAAAATTCTTAGATAATTTTTTAATAACACGCAGCATTTTTAATTCTGATGCAGTTGTTAAACCATAACCCGATTTTATTTCTACAGCTCCGGTACCCAATTTTATTATTTGTTCAAGTCTTTTTTTTGATTCATCGTAAATTTCATTTTCAGATGCTTCTGCAATTTTTTTGGCAGAGTTTAGAATTCCACCACCCCGATTGGCAATTTCCTGATAAGTCAATCCGTTTATTCTATCAACAAATTCCTGAACCCTATTACCCGCATAAACTATGTGTGTATGACTGTCGCACCAGCTTGGCAAAACTATTTTTCCTTCAGCGTTGATTGTTAAATCAAATTTTTGAGTTGGACAATTTTTCATTTCTCCAAAATCTATAATTAAATCATTATCAATAACAAGATAAGCATTTTTAATGCTTGGCAACTCCAACATGGCATTTCCAGAAACCTTTTTGCAATTTTCATCACGAATTTGCAGTAACTCTTTGATGTTTGTAATGATAGTTTTCATGTATTAAATTTTTGCAAATATAAAATTAAATTAGAATTTTTTGCAAATCACAAAAATATATAAAAAACAGCTCTTTAATGCGTTTAAACAGATATAAATACTTTTAAACGATTTTTTATAAGTTTTTTAGATTGCAGATTTTTAAATATTTGTAAACACAAGATTTGTCACTAACTTTGCTTAAGAATTTAAAAATAAAAGTAATTTTAAAGAAAGAAATGATAACGAAGTTTTAGTTTAAAAAATATAATGAAATATCATTTTTGCAGATGATGTTTGTTGAAGATAGTTTAGTTGCTTTTTAATTGAGAGAAACTGTCAGGAATTTATTCTTGGCAGTTTTTTGTTTTCAATAAGTTTAATTTGTAATATTACAAATAAAAAACTTGAGAAAAATAAAATATAAAAAAAGCATTAAAGTTGTACCAACCTTTCTGGACTATACGGGAATTCACAAAAATGAAAAAACAGGTTTGCAGCTGTTTGTTTACAATGAAGAAAATTTGACTGAATACCAAGATTTTCATTTTGAGGAAAACAAATCGTTAATTGACTATTCAAAAATCAATTGGTTGAATGTTCATGGTTTGAATGAAAAAGGTATAATTAAATCAATTGGAGACTATTTAAAAATAGATAATTTTTTACTAAGCGATATTTTAAATACAAACAAAAGAACAAAAATTGAAGAATATAAAGATGTTTTGTTTTTTAATATAAAGTCTTTATTGCCTATAGCCAATTCTGAAAAAATTGAGGTGGAACAAATAAGTTTTGTTCTCAAGTACGGATTATTGGTTTCATTCCAAGAGCAAAACAATGATTTTTTTACTCACATTCGCGAAAGATTGAGAACCAATTCTGGAATTGTAAGAACTCGAAATGCTGATTATTTGTTGTATTTGTTATTGGAGTCAATCATGGAGAACTTTTATATAACAATTGAAAATGAGGAAGATAAAGTCGAAGATTTAATAAATATTTCAAAAACGGGCTCGCATCCTGATACTTTGGTGCAAATTGAAAGACATCGAGACAACTTTAATTTTTTTAAACGTTCAATAATACCGCTTCGAGATTCTTTGTATTCAATAAAAAGTATCAAAGACGACAATGTTTTTGAAGCAATTGCTTCAGAAAATTTTAGTTTTTTTGATAGATTACATCAAAAATGTTTAGAACTATTAGAACAAATTGATTACGATATGATTACACTTGAAAGTGCCTCAAATTTTTATTTTTCAAACCAAACTCAAAAAATGAATGAAGTCATTAAAACTCTAACGGTTGTTTCGGTTTTTTTTATGCCATTAACATTTATTGTTGGTGTTTATGGAATGAATTTTGACAATATGCCAGAATTACATTGGAAATACGGATACTTTATAATATTAGCAGTAATGATTTTGCTACTTACTGGTATGATAATTTATTTCAAGAAGAAAAAATGGTATTGATAGTAAGATTCTAGACTCTTAAATGTGCAGCAAATCTTTTAAATTTAAAAATATTATGACATTTACTGCTTGATATTGAAACTTGAATTTAAAAAAGAAATGCTAGACTTTTAAAATTTAAAAGTCTAGCATTTAAAATATACTACATTTAAATCAATCGTCTACATACATAGCATCTAAAATCTTATTTCAAACTTCCAACCATTTCTTCTGGTTTTACCCATTGGTCAAATTCTTCAGCTGTTACATAACCCAATCTAACCGATTCTTCTTTTAATGTTGTTCCGTTTTTATGAGCTGTTTGAGCAATTTCAGCCGATTTATAATAACCAATTTTAGTGTTCAATGCAGTGACTAGCATCAATGAGTTTTCGACTAATTCTTTAATTCTTGGATAGTTTGGTTCAATTCCAGAGGCGCAATGTTCGTCAAATGATACACAAGCATCGCCCAAAAGTCTTGCCGATTGCAAAAAATTAGCAGCCATAACTGGTTTAAAAACGTTCAACTCATAATGACCTTGCATTCCACCGACAGTAATTGCTACATCATTACCCATAACTTGTGCGCAAACCATAGTCAAAGCTTCGCATTGCGTTGGATTTACTTTTCCAGGCATAATTGACGATCCTGGTTCGTTTTCTGGAATGATTATTTCGCCTATCCCTGATCTTGGGCCCGATGCCAACATTCTTACATCATTTGCTATTTTATTTAAAGAAACCGCTAATTGTTTCAATGCACCGTGGCTTTCTACAATAGCATCATGACTTGCCAAAGCTTCAAACTTGTTAGGGGCTGTTACAAATGGATGACCTGTAAACTGAGCAATATACTCAGCAACTTTAACATCATAACCGACTGGCGTATTCAATCCAGTTCCTACAGCCGTGCCTCCAAGTGCGACTTCCGAAAGATGTGATAGCGTATTTCTTAATGCTTTAAGTCCATAATTAAGTTGCGCCACATAACCAGAAATTTCTTGACCCAATGTTAAAGGTGTTGCATCCATTAAATGTGTGCGACCAATTTTAACAACATTTTTAAACTCTAAAGCTTTGGAATTTAGCGTATCTCTTAATTTTTCGACACCCGGAATTGTAATTTCAACAACAGCTTTATAAGCCGCAATGTGCATTCCGGTTGGGAAAGTATCATTTGACGATTGTGATTTATTAACATCATCATTGGCTTTAACGAATTGTTCTCCTTCTCCAATTTTGAAACCTGCCAGAACTTGTGCTCTGTTAGCAACAACCTCGTTTACATTCATGTTACTTTGTGTACCAGAGCCTGTTTGCCATATAACCAACGGAAATTCATCATTTAATTTTCCAGCCAATATTTCGTCACAAACTGCAGCAATAGCATCACGTTTATCAATTGGCAAAACCCCTAAATCACAATTTGCAAATGCTGCTGCTTTCTTTAAATAAGCAAATCCCTCAATAATTTCTTTCGGCATTGATGCTGAAACTCCAATTTTGAAATTATTCCGAGAACGTTCCGTTTGCGCTCCCCAATATTTATCGGCGGGAACTTGCACCTCGCCCATTGTATCCTTTTCTATTCTAAATTCCATTTTTAATTTTATCAAATATTAGTTAATAAAAATTTTAATCAATTATTAAAATCTTAATTGCAAATTTAAGTTTTTACATAGTTTTAAAAAAATTTTTCTAACTATTTATTGCCTACTTAAAATATATAATTACTTTTGCATAAGAAACAAAAAAATTACATCAAATGTTTGATTTTACACAATATTTAGGTTTTATACTTTTTTTGACCATACTAACAATAGGTTTTTGGTTAATGTTTTTTTTAGTAGGATTTGTTCAGTACTGGTTATTTGGTGCTATTCGTGAATTAATCAAAGAAAAAAAAGCAGAAAAAGCTGCCAAACAAGCATAATTAATTTGAATAAATTTAAATTTATTCATTAAAAAATAATACCAAAAGTTTATTGAACGCAGTTTCGATAAACTTTTTTTTTGAATAAAATGATTATAAAATTCTGATAAATTCCTGAATAATCATTGACCTAAATCCAAATGCAAAATATTATATTTGCAAAATTGAAAATTATAACTACACAAAATGAAAATATCTTATAATTGGTTGAAACAATTTATAAAAATAGATTGGAAATCAGACGAAACAGCATCATTACTAACAGATTTGGGGCTTGAAGTAGAAATTGTAGAAAAATTTCAATCTGTAAAAGGTGGATTAGAAGGTATTGTTGTTGGACATGTTTTAACTTGTGAGCAACATCCAAACGCCGATCGGTTGAAAGTAACAACCGTTGATATTGGACAAGAAAACCCATTACAAATAGTTTGCGGTGCAAGCAATATTGCTTTAGGGCAAAAAGTACCAGTAGCAACAATAGGAACAGTTTTGTTTGATAAAAATGGAGATTCATTTATAATAAAAAAAGGGAAAATCAGAGACATCGAAAGCCATGGAATGATTTGTGCTGAAGACGAATTGGGATTGGGTTCAAGTCATGAGGGAATAATGATTCTTGATGAAACATTAAAACCAGGAACCCCAGCAGCAACTGTTTTTAAAATAGAAAATGACGAGGTTTTTGAAATAGGATTAACGCCAAACCGCGCCGATGCTATATCCCACCTAGGAACTGCAAGAGATTTGAAGGCTGGATTGACCCAAAAAGGCATTAATGTTGAATTGATAACACCATCTATTAGCAATTTTAGAGTGGATCAAAGAACATTTAAAATTGATGTTGAAGTTGTCGATGCCAAACTTTGTCCAAGATATTGCGGGCTTACCATCTCAGGATTAACAATAAAGCCATCGCCTGATTGGTTGCAAAACCGTTTGAAAGCCATTGGAATAAATCCAAAGAATAATATTGTAGATGTTACCAATTATGTTATGCATGATTTGGGGCAACCACTCCACGCCTTTGATGCGTCCAGAATTTCTGGAAAAGTTACAATCAAAACCTTGGCAAGCGGAACAAAGTTTACAACCCTTGATGAAGTAGAACGAACGTTACATGAAGACGATTTAATGATTTGCGATGCAAATGGTCCCATGTGTATTGCCGGTGTTTTTGGAGGAAAAAATTCAGGCGTTTCAAAAAACACAAATGCTATATTTTTAGAAAGTGCTTATTTTAATCCAATTAGCATTCGAAAAACTGCTAAAAGACATACTTTAAGTACTGATGCTTCATTTAGATTTGAACGAGGAATCGATCCAACAATAACCGCTTATGCCTTAAAAAGAGCGGCTTTATTGATTCAAGAAGTTGCTGGCGGAGAGATTACTATGGATATTATTGATATTTATCCGAAGAAAATAGAAGATTTTCCGGTGTTTTTAAATTTTGAAAAGACGACTAGGTTAATTGGTCAAGATTTGTCCAAAGAAACAATAAAAAATATTTTAGCATCATTAGATATTAAAATAACAAGTGTTTCCGATGCTGGTTTGGGTTTAATAATTCCATCCTACAGAGTCGACGTGCAACGTGATGTTGATGTTATTGAAGAGATTTTGAGAGTTTATGGTTATAACAATATAATCTTTTCTAAAAAATTGAATGCAACTGTTGCCAATTCTGCAAGAACTGAAGACTACAAATTACAGAATATAATTGCCAATCAACTCAATAGTCTTGGTTTTAATGAAATGATGGCCAACTCTTTGACGACGGCAAATTATGCTAAACTTTCTGATTTACTGCATGAACATCATAACGTTACAATACTTAATCCGTTAAGCAATGATTTGGCAACAATGCGACAATCGATGTTGTTTTCGGGTTTAGAGGCAATTTCTTACAACATCAATCGTAGAAATGCCGATTTAAAACTTTTTGAATTCGGTAAAACTTATCAAAATCTTGAATCTGGATACCAAGAGTTAAAACATTTATCAATGTTCTTGACAGGAAACAAAAATAAAGAAAGTTGGACAAATGCTGAAAAACCATCAGATTTCTTTTTATTTAAAGGATTTGTGAATGCTATTTTTGACAGATTAGGAATTAATAAAATTAAAAATCAACCAATAGTAAACGATGTTTTTGCAGAAGGAATAGCTTTTTCGTTAGGCAATGACATTTTAGTTGAATTTGGTACTGTTAAAAAATCAATACTTAAAAGTTTTGATATCAAACCAGAGGTTTTTTATGCCGATTTTAATTGGTCAGCAATTTTGAAATTGATTTCAAATAAAATAAAATTTTTAGATATCCCAAAACATCCAGAAGTGCGCAGAGATTTGTCATTGTTGATAAATGAAGACATTTCATTTGAAGATATTTATAACATTGCCAGAGCAACAGAGAAAAATTTGCTTAAAGAAGTTGATTTATTTGATGTTTATGAAGGAAATAATCTTCCCGATGGCAAAAAATCATATGCGATAAGTTTCACAATTCAAGACAGTTCGAAAACTTTGACCGAAGAACAGATAGATAAAGTAATGATCAAACTACAAAAAAATTTAGAAGTAAAAATTGGTGCAGTTTTGCGATAAATTTTAATCAACTTATAACAAAGTCTCTCAAACTTTGAGAGACTTTTTTCTTTAAAATAAACTAAAAAAAAATATAATATTTAGTTTTTTAGTGTGACAACATCATCAACAACATGAATAACCCACATTTATTTTTCTAGATACAACATAGTATGACACTATTGTTTGCAGCGTTTTAATATTTTCTGCTTTAGTAAAGTTTCGACAGTACATATTGCTAATTTAGAAAATGCACTGTTGGTTGAGGCAATAACAATAAATGATCCAGCAGACAGCAATGTTTCGAACAAACCAGCAGCTTTAACCGCAGCCGCCAACGTTGTATTATATTATTTCGAGCTAACTGCATTTTCGATGAAGCTTTTGCTTTAATAAACTAATGCATCACCAAATTGAACTGTTTTTTGTGCCAATAATGTTGCAGTAACTGCAAATGCAAAAATAGCTGCTAGTAATTTTTTTACAGAATTTATTTTTCAAAATATTTTATAGTTATAAGTGCATTTACGCTTTCAAATTCTACTTGGTTTTATAAAAAATAACTTTAACAATAGTTTAGGTTTTAAAAAAAATAAAAATATTTGAAAATTTAGACATATTATTGAAACAATTCATTAAATTAGAGTAATTAATAATTGTTTTTTATAATTACTAAAAGTATTGATTATGCTAATTGAAAGAAGAAATTTAGAAACAGAATTGCAAAATTATCGGGCAAAACAATCCACAAGATATGATTTTTTGGCAGAAGTAAAATCAATTTTACAAAAAGACGACCAAGTTAGAGATCGTATTAAGGACAAAATAAAAAGAATAAGTTCAACAAATCAGAATGATTTTAACTTTGATTTGCTCGATACAGACAAAATTTATCATGTTGAACAAATAAAAGGTATTTGTGTCGATTACAGACTTCGTTTTTTGGACAGTTCATTTTTTAAAAATGATATTCCAGAAGAGGCTATTTCTAAAATAAAATATTTAGAAAAAGACCACAACACATCATTAAATGGATTTAAAATAATGGCTCCTTCAAAATTATTTCAATTGAAAAATTATGATGATCCATTGCTGTTTGCACCAATTGGTAACGATTATTATTATTTAATTCACAAATGGGGCAATGATATCAATCCCTTTAGAAAAATTGCTGTACGACCGTTTAGAGATTTCAGCAGTTTATTAATATTTTTATTTGCAATTAGTGCGTTGATAGCCTATGTGACTCCTGGAAACTTTTTTGGTGAAGGCAATGAAGATCTTTTTAAAGTAGTTTGTTGCTTATTTATTTTCAAGTCATTATCAGCAATTGCCTTGTATTTTAGTTTTTGGAAAGGTAAAAATTTCAATACTGAAATCTGGAATAGTACTTTTTATAATTAATTCAAAAAGCATTACAAAAATAGAATCCGATGTTTGAGCATCGGATTTTTTTGTCTGTAAAAAATAATAAATATTAAGAATTATATTTTGAAAAAATCTATTTTTAAATCGCTAAATGGTTACAGCACAATGTTATTTTTTCACAAACCGCTCATGACTTGCACCTTTATCACTTAAAATTTTCAGGAAAAGTTACCCGATTTTATTTCAGATATATCGATTGTTTTGGCGTTTTCGGCACTGGTAATAACTTGATTGATTTGCCCTAGCATGTTATAAATTACTATTGATAAGATTTTTAAAATTTTTAAATTAACAATATTCAAGTTGCTTAAAAATCGATGTTACAAATCAAAGATTTTAATGAAGTTAAATTTTCAATACCAATTAAATCATAAATATTTGAATTAAAAACAGATAAAAAACTAACCAGTCAAGCTTTAGCTGTTTGAATTTCAACATCATTATCGACATCAATTTTAAAATAATTCCAGCTAAATTTTTAGCAATTTGATTACTTGGACTTGCCGCCAACAACTTCGCTTTAAAATTCACATCATTAAAAGTAATTGTTTGTCCATTTGCTAAACTAAGAAAAAAAGCAAAAACCGCAAAATAATATTTTTGCATAGAACATAGCTGTCTGTAAATGTAGTAAAATTCAGCATATACCGTTTGAATTTTAAACAAAAAACCTCTCATTTCTGAGAGGCTTTTCTAAATATATCAAAATTTTAAAGAAATATTATTTCTTTTCGTTTTTTTCCATTTTAGCTTTCAAACCAGCAAGAATGTCATTATTGTCTCCTAATGTCGATGCTGCTGCATTGTTGTTAGAAGCTACTGATTCTTGTACAGCTTTCACATTTTTTTCTTCTTCCTCACGGAAAATAGATGTATGAGAAGCTACAACACGTTTGAATTCTTTGTTGAATTCGATAACTTTGAAATCAGCAGTATCACCTTTTTTCAATTTTTTACCGTCTTCTTTTTCTAAATGACGTGTTGGAATAAATGCAACAATATCATCTCCAAATTCTACTGTAGCTCCTTTGTCCACAATATCAGAAATTTCTCCA
Source organism: Bacteroidota bacterium (assembly GCA_043769905.1). Lineage (GTDB taxonomy): Bacteria > Bacteroidota > Bacteroidia > Flavobacteriales > Flavobacteriaceae > Flavobacterium. The sequence goes on along the minus strand of JAYVIW010000008.1, from coordinate 11,108 downwards.
CTATGGATAGTTCCAACAGCGAAAGAATCTTCATATTTGTCCCAAGGATTTGCAGTAGTTTGTTTGTGACCCAATGATAATTTACGACCATCAACATCAAGTTCAAGAACTACAACTTCTAACTTTTCGCCAGAAGTAACAAATTCAGATGGATGTTTGATTTTTTTGGTCCAAGACAAGTCTGAGATGTAAATTAATCCATCAATTCCTTCTTCTAGTTCCAAGAAAACACCAAAGTTAGTAAAGTTTCTTACCGTTCCGGTATGTTTAGAACCTACAGGATATTTTGCAGTAATATCAGTCCATGGATCTTGAGACAATTGCTTAATACCCAATGACATTTTACGGTCTTCTCTATCAAGAGTCAATATAACTGCATCTACAATATCACCAACTTTAACAAAATCTTGAGCTGAACGCAAATGTGTTGACCATGACATCTCTGAAACGTGAATTAAACCTTCTACCCCTTCGGCAACTTCAATAAAAGCTCCGTAATCAGCAATAACTACTACTTTACCTTTTACTTTATCACCAATGTTTAAATCCGCAGATAGAGCTTCCCAAGGGTGCGCATTCAACTGTTTCAATCCTAATTGAATTCTTGTTTTTTCGTCATCGAAATCAAGAATTACAACGTTTAATTTTTGATCTAATTCAAGAACTTCACTTGGGTGATTAATTCTTGACCAAGAAAGATCAGTAATGTGAATTAATCCATCAACTCCACCTAAGTCAATAAATACTCCATAAGAAGTGATGTTTTTAACAACACCCTCTAGTACTTGACCTTTTTGTAATTGACCGATAATTTCTTTTTTCTGAACTTCGATATCTGCTTCGATAAGCGCTTTGTGCGATACAACGACGTTTTTAAATTCGTGATTAATTTTCACAACCTTAAATTCCATCATTTTGTTTACATAAACGTCATAATCTCTAATTGGTTTCACGTCAATTTGAGAACCTGGCAAGAATGCTTCGATTCCGAAAACGTCAACAATCATTCCACCTTTAGTTCTACATTTTACAAAACCTGTAACAATTTCTCCTGTTTCGTTTGCAGAGATAACGCGTTCCCACGATTTCATCGCACGTGCTTTTTTATGAGATAAAACAAGTTGTCCCGTTTTGTCTTCACGAATGTCGATAAGTACTTCTACTTTATCGCCAACCTTTAAATTTGGGTTGTAACGGAATTCGTTCAATGAAATTACACCTTCAGATTTTGCGTTAATGTCAACAATAACATCTCTGTCGGTAATTCTAACAACAATTCCATCAACACACTCTTCTAAGTCTGTAGCAATGAAAGTTTTAGAAACTAATTCTTCAAATTCTAATAAGTTACTTTGGTCAACTGCATCAATACCTTCTTCGAAATTGTGCCAGTTAAATTCGGCTAAAAAAGCCTCCTGTGATTTTAATGTTTCAGACATGCTGATAAAAAATTTGTATTTTGTTTCTGATCGAGTTCCTTCAAGCAACATAAAAACAAAAGTGATTTACGTAAATAATTGATTTCCAAATGGAACTCTTAATTGCATTTTGGAATGCAAAAGTAATTCTTTTTAATTAGACTGCAAAAGAAAATAGAGATTAGAATATAGATTTTTTCTGAAAACGAATGATTTTGATTCTTATATTTAAAAATAATCCTTTTAGGTTAAAGACTCAAAAAGGGTTTATAGGTAAATGTTTTATTTAAACAAATTGATATTATATACTTTTAATGATCAACCTGTTGCAATTCTTCTGGATCGTGCTTGTGCTTGAATAAAAATGCAAACGCAATTGCAATTATCAATGCATACCCAGCAAAAGAAAGCCAAATGTTATGCCAATCTTTTGTTCCATCAACTGTAAAATATTTATCGATCAAAATACCACTGACAAAACTGCCAAGAACTGCTCCAAATCCATTGGTCATCATCATAAATAATCCCTGAGCACTAGAACGAATTTTAGAATCCGTAGCTGTCTCAATGAATAATGAACCAGAAATATTAAAAAAATCAAATGCCATTCCGTAAACCACGCACGACATAATGATCATCCATAAACCATCAGCTGGATTGCCATAAGCAAACAAAACAAATCGCAAAACCCATGCAAACATTGAAATTAACATCACTTGTTTAATACCAAATCGTTTTAAGAAAAACGGAATTGCCAATATGAACAACGTTTCAGATACTTGCGAAATAGACATGATTATTGTAGAGTATTTTACTACAAATGAATTAGCATACTGAGGAACATTTTTAAAATCTGATAAAAAAGTGTCCCCATACATATTGGTTAATTGCAGGGCACCTCCTAAAAACATAGAAAAAACAAAAAACAACGCCATTTTATAAGTACCAAATAATTTAAAAGCGTCCAGACCTAATTTTTTTGTCAACGTTGTGTCGCTAGAAATCAATCGTTGTGGTGGACATTTTGGTAATGTAAATGAATAAATACCTAATATGACTGCACCAACTGCTGCTATATAAAACATATTTGCTGATGCTTTATTGCCAGACAAATTGGTAATCCACATTGCACAAATAAAACCAATTGTTCCCCAAACTCTTATAGGTGGAAAAACTTTTATAACATCAAAATTATGGGTTTTTAATATATTATAAGCAATTGAATTGGATAATGAAATTGTTGGCATGTAGCAAAGCATTGCAGCAAAAATTACCCAGAAAAATTTTGTTGGAGTTTCTACAATTGGAATATAGGCCAAAATCAATCCTCCAAAAATATGCAAAGTTCCAAAAAGTTTTTCGGCATTGAAATATTTATCGGCAAGAATTCCTGATAGTGGTGGCATTATTATTGACGAAAGTCCTAGTGTAGAAAATATGGCCCCAAACTCGGCTCCGCTCCATTGTTTTGTTGCAAACCAATAATTTCCGAATGTAATCAACCAAGCACCCCAAACAAAAAATTGAAGAAAACTCATGATTGTTAATTTGTTTTTAATACCCATAATTCTCGATTAGTTTTTTGCTGTAAAATGATTGTAAAACTAATATTAAATTTGCGAATAACCAATTTTTAAAATGATTTCGTAATGTGGTTTACCAAATCTAAAACAAATTCGAATTGTTCGGTTCTTGTCATGGTAGAGTTATCAATTTCAATTGCATCTTTAGCGATACGCAACGGCGAATCTTCACGATGTGAATCAATATAATCGCGCTTTTTCACATTTTCTACAATCTCGTCAAAAGTAACCATATTGCCTTTTTGTGTCAATTCATCAAAACGTCGTTGGGCTTTGACTTCTAAACTTGCGTTCATAAAAATTTTTAGTTCGGCATCAGGAAAAACAACTGTTCCAATATCACGACCGTCCATCACGATTGCTTTGTTTTCTCCCATTTTTTGTTGTTGTTCAACCAGTTTTGATCTAACGGCGGAAACTTCTGCAATTTTAGAAACATAACTAGAAACTTCAAGCGTTCGGATTTCTGTTTCGACATTTTTATCATTCAAATACATTTCAGAAAATCCTAAATCTTGATTAAATTTAAAGGAAAGTTTAATTTTTTCAAGAGCACTTATTAACCCATTTGTATCAAAAAAATCTTTTGAAATGAACTTATTTTGCAATGCAAATAAAGCTACTGCCCGGTACATTGCACCTGAATCAACAAATACATAGCCCAAATGCTTAGCTAATTGTTTGGCCAGTGTACTTTTTCCAGTTGAGGAAAATCCGTCGATTGCTATTGTAATTTTTTTCATCAAGCTTGTTAATTTTTTTTATTTAAAAGTTTACAAACTTTAAAATCTAGTTTCTAAAAGTTTTAAATTATTCTTCATTAAAATTAATTGATATTCCGAATAAACTAGTATTAGCTGCTAAAGAATAGCGAGAATATGAATAATCAAATTTTATATTATTGATTTTTAGACCAAATCCAAGACACATTCCTGAAAAATTACGCTGATCGATAATGCTCATCTCCTCGCCTCTTCTAAAATTATAGCCAAGTCTAAGATTGAGACTTTTTCTTGGAAAAAGCTCAACGCCAACAATTGTGTGTCGCATAATATTGTTTAAAAAAGACACTTTTTCAGGTTCTGAATTCCCTTCTATGCTAGCTACTGCTCTATTGGGGTTTGCAAAAGCTATATTCCATTGTTGCAAATTATCAAATGTCAAATGCCAACGAATAGGCACATTTTCAACTTCTTGCGAAACGCCAATCATGATTTCGGTCGGCAAACTTTCTTTTGCACCAGCATAAGTAGAAAATTGTGTACCAAAATTTCTTATCGCAAATGCCCAATTGACATCATTTCGTTCATCAATAAACAAAAAACCTAAATCGACTGCACCGCCAAAAGAACTGTAAGTCTCTAATTGAGAGGTAATTAATTTTGCATTAATACCCAAATAAAAATCTGAATATGGAATATTATAAGCATAACCACCTGTTAACGCAGCTTCACTTCCAGTAAATGTATCTGTTTGTTGACCAAATTCGTTAAAACCATCAAATTTTCCGTAGTTAATATATTGCGCACCAGCATAGAAAGTTTGAACATGACGGTCAAATGTATAAGCATAATTTATTGTTCCATAGGTAACTTCGCCAAAATAGCCGCCGTAATTCACTGACAATCTGTTGTCCATTTCTTCGTTAATACACGCTGGATTGAATTGTGCTTCGTTAGAATCATAGTCGCGAAGTGTCAATATTTTTCCACCTAGTGCTGCTTGACGAGGCGAATTGACCAAATTTAAAAACTGATATACTGATTGACCACCAACTTGTCCAAAATGAATCGAAGTTATTGATAGTAATAGGAATAGATATTTGTTTCTGGACATATTGAATTTAAAACAATAACAGAACGATAAAATTAATATATTATTTTAGTTTCAAATATTATTAGTTCAAAAAAACCAACAATCAAATATTTACTAGACGAAATTTGACTGTTGGCATTATACATAGTTTTATTTAAAGCACCTTTGCATTTTTTACATTTTGATCAATGACAGCATAATCCAGCACTTCTTTCATTTCTTTTACATAATGAAAAGTCAAACCTTCAAGGTATTCTGGCTTGATTTCATCTATATCTCGCTTATTTTCAATGCACATTATTATTTCTTTAATATTAGCACGTTTGGCAGCTAAAACTTTTTCTTTGATACCACCAACAGGCAAAACTTTACCACGAAGTGTTATTTCGCCTGTCATTGCAATATTTTCTCTAACTCGTTTTTGTGTAAAAAGAGAATATAACGAGGTTAACATTCCAATTCCTGCACTTGGACCGTCTTTTGGAGTGGCACCTTCAGGAACATGCAAATGTATATTATATTTTGGTAAAATTTCGGGATTAATTCCTAACAATTGTGCATTTGCTTTTATAAATTCCAATGCAATTGTTGCAGATTCTTTCATGACAGTTCCTAAGTTTCCAGTAATTGTCATAATGCCTTTTCCTGCCGAAATCAAAGACTCAATGAACAATATATCTCCACCAACCGATGTCCAAGCCAAACCAGTTACTACGCCTGCAATTTCATTATTTTCAGATTTGTCTCGTTCCATCCTTGCTGCTCCAAGAATTTTAACAACATCATTCTCACTTGGTTCAATGTTATATTGCTCCTCCATTGCCACCGATTTGGCTGCATTTCGAACTACTTGAGCAATTTTGGTTTCTAAGCCACGAACACCAGATTCTCGTGTATAGCCCGTAACTATTTTTTCTAGTTGCTTACTGCCAATGATTAAATTTTGATTTGTTAATCCGTGTTCTTTTAATTGTTTTGGAATTAAATGCTGTTTGGCAATTTCTATTTTCTCTTCGATTGTATAACCCGACATTGTGATCACCTCCATTCTGTCTTTTAATGCAGGCTGAATATTGGCCATATTATTTGAAGTAGCAATAAACATAACTTTTGACAAGTCAAAACCAACCTCTAGAAAATTATCATAAAACTCTTTATTCTGCTCTGGATCAAGCACTTCTAATAATGCTGATGATGGATCTCCATGGTTACTGTTTGACAATTTATCAATTTCATCTAAAACAAAAACTGGGTTGGCTGTTTTAGCTTTTTTAAGACTTTGAATAATTCGTCCTGGCATAGATCCAATATATGTTTTTCTGTGTCCACGAATTTCAGCTTCGTCACGTAATCCACCAAGAGATATTCTCACATATTCTCTACCCAATGCTTCGGCAACCGATTTTCCAATTGAAGTTTTTCCGACTCCAGGAGGACCAGTTAAACATAAAATTGGTGATTTCATGTCATTTCTCAATTTAAGGACCGCCAAATGTTCAATCATTCTTTTTTTTACATCTTCTAAACCAAAATGATCTCGATCTAAAATTTCTTGGGCGCGTTTTAAATCAAAATTATCAGTAGAATATTCATTCCACGGCAAATCTAAAAACAACTCAAGATAATTTCTTTGAATTCCAAAATCTGGCGCTTGCTGATTCATGCGCTGCAGCTTGGACAATTCTTTTTCAAAATGTTTACCTGTTTTTTCGTCCCATAATTTTAAAGCAGCTTTGGTTCGCATATCTGCTATTTCCTTTTCAGATGTTGCGCCTCCTAACTCTTCTTGAATTGTTTTTATTTGCTGATTCAAGAAATATTCTCGCTGCTGCTGATCTAAATCAAATCGAACTTTTGATTGAATATCGTTTTTTAATTCTAATTTTTGTAATTCAACATTCATGAATCGAAGCGTTTCTAAGGCCCTGTCTTTAAGCACATTCATTGATAATAATGCTTGCTTGTCTTTGATATCCAAATTCATGTTAGACGAGACAAAGTTGATTAAAAACGGTTTGCTTTCAATATTTTTTAAGGCAAAAGTAGCTTCAGTCGGAATGTTTGGACTGATATTGATAATATTAATTGCCAAATCTTTCAAAGAATCTACAATTGTATTAAATTCTGTGTCGAGTTTGTTAGGTCTATTTTCTTTAACTTCATTAACAGTTGCAATAAAATATGGATTTTCTTGGATAAACTCATTAATTTCGAATCGCTTTGTACCTTGCAAAATTACTGTTACATTTCCATCTGGCATTTTTAATACTCTCAAAATTCTTGCAACTGTTCCAATTTTATGAACGTCATTAATGGTTGGTTCTTCATCAGCTTCGTTAATTTGAGCCACTACACCAATTAATTTTCCTACAGCATTTGCATCATTGATTAGTTTTATTGACTTGTCTCGACCTGCAGCAATCGGAATAACAACCCCTGGGAACAAAACTGTGTTTCTAAGTGGTAAAATTGCCAATGTATCTGGCAATTTTTCGTTGTTCATTTCTTCTTCATCTTCCCGAGTTAGAAGCGGAATCAATTCTGCTTCTGAATCTATATCTTGAAGTGACAAATTGTCAATAGTAAATATTTTGTGATCTGACATAATTATAATAGTAGAAAATGGTTATTTTAAAAATGGTTTGCAAATATATGTTTTCTAATGATTTGAATTAAATAAAAAACAAATTTATATTGACTACTAATATAAGTTTCAAGGATTGTACCAAAATAAAAAATCCGCCAAATAGGCGGATTTTAAATATTTAAATTTTGAATTACAATACTGAAAAAGCAGTAAGATTTAAAAAATTAGATACTACTCCTGTTGCATTCGTTCTGGTTTGTTTCCAAATACCTATATCTTTTGCATACCATGTATAAATTATATCTGTACTTGATGAAGATGTTGTTTTTGTTTTCAAAACGGTTGTCAAATAACCATTTACAAAAATATTTGGTGTTTTTTCTACCAAAGTGATTTCGAAAGTTAAGTTTGCGGTTGAGTTAATATTGCTTACAACAACTGTAGGTGCAGAATTTATTATTTGTGTAGTTGTTGTTTTGGTCGTTATTGCTAAGGGGATAGTTTGGTTAAAGGAAGCACCTACTTGCAAATCATCCTTTAAAAATGTCATGAAATACGGTTGAATAATTATTCCACTTACACCTATAACTTCTGGAATTGAACCATTTGCTGGTTTAGCTATAACTTCTGCTCGGTTAATAAAAATTCTTTGGATGTAGTTTACTCCATCTTTTAGAACGTGAGATGTAATATCAGAATCTTTAAACATCATGCTGTCATATCCTACCCATGCTTTGTTGGCTTTGTAGTACAATTTAGAATCATACGTGTCTGTTGATAACAACTTATAATTTATAATTTCAGTACCATTATCATAGTTCCAAAAATTATTAACCTCCAAAGGAAAATAATCATTTGAAGGATTATTAATCACGGGAATATTTGCATTTGGTGGAACCGCAATTGGGTTTTCAGCTGAATATAAGTTGACATTTGGGTCAATCGGCTCATAATTACAGGCTGTAATATTGAGCAAAATTGTTGTAATAATTACAAAACTTAATACTTTATTGAATTTCATTGTAATATTTTTTTTTCAAATATATAAAAAACCTTTTTTAAAAAAAAATTTTTGTTTATTTATACAAAATCAACCAAAATTAAACCAGCAAATATTACCTTTTACACATTTATCAAGCTTCTACTTTGCGAACTCGAAATAGTAATACCAATCCAATTAAGAAAAATAATCCTAAAAATACTATTGCACTGCGCATAGAACCAGTTACTTGATCTATAATTCCATAGATTGACATTCCTATTACGATACCTATTTTTTCTGACACATCATAAAAACTAAAAAACGAAGCAGTATCATCAGTTTCTGGTAAATATTTAGAATATGTAGAACGTGACAGCGCTTGAATACCGCCCATGACCAAGCCTACACAACTTGCGGTTATATAAAAATGAATTGGTAAATTTACAAAATATGCACAAATACAAAGTACCAACCAAATAAAATTCAGTACAATCAAAGTAGGAATATTTCCAAATTTATTAGAAGCTTTTGAAGTTAAAAATGCACCTAGTATCGCTACAATTTGAATTAACAATATGCTGATAATCAATCCTATAGTTTTTTGAGAATTAGATTGCCAGGTGACTTCTTTTTCGCCGAAATATGTAGCAACTAACATTACGGTTTGAACCGCCATACTAAAAACAAAAAAAGCAGATAAATAATTTTTAAGAATTAAATTCTCAAAAAGTTGGTTTTTGACTTTTATTAATTCTTTAAATCCATTAAAAAAAATGGCTTTTGTAATTTTCTTAGAACTGCGATTGCCTTTTGGTAAATAATAAAAAGTATATTGAGCAAAAAACATCCACCAGATTCCTGTTAAGACAAACGAAGTTCGCATGGCATTAGCAGCTTCTTGTCCTTCTTTACCAATCACTAAAGCTAAACAAATGACTAGCAAAATTACACTGCCAACATAACCCATCGAGAAACCACTTGCACTCAAAACGTCTTGTTGACCTTTAAAAGCGACATCTGGTAAATAAGAATTATAAAAAACTAAACTACCCCAATATCCGATTAATCCAAAAAAATAAAAAATCAAACCAGTATAAATGTACTCAATGTCAAAAAAATACAAGCCAACACAAGAAAATGAACCCAAATAGCAAAAAAACTGCATGAATTTTTTCTTATTGCCAATATAATCTGCAATTCCAGACAAAATTGGTGATATGATGGCTACTATCAAAAATGCAAATGCAGTTACAAAAGTAATTAGTGCCGTATTAGAAACTGATGTCCCAAAAATATTTAGAATTTTATTATCTGTAAATAAAGACGCATAAAACAACGGAAATATCGATGATGTAATAACTAATGTGTAAACAGAATTTGCCCAATCGTAAAATGCCCAAGCGTTTAATAGTTTTGGGCTGCCTTTTTCTAAATCGTTCATAAATGCGTATTTATAAATAAATCATTCCGAATTATAATGACTTTTTGAATTAAAAAATATTATTGTTTGAATGTAATTACACCAAACTTTTTGGCTTCTGATTTTGCATTAGGAATTAAATTTCTCAAATTTGCAATTCTAGTTTCGTTTGATGGATGTGTACTCATGATTTCTGAAGGTGCACCTCCTTTTGAGCTCGCAGACATTCTCTCCCAAATAAGTACCGCACTTTCTGGATCGTAACCCGCAATTGCCATGAGGGTTAAACCAATGCTATCGGCTTCACTCTCGTGGTTTCGACTAAACGGCAACATACCACCAACTTGAGAACCAATTCCATAAGCCTGTATGATTGCTTCTTGCGTTTGTTGACTTTTGCCTCCAACTGCAACACCAACGGCCACACCACCAAGTTGCTGCAACATTCCAGCGCTCATTCTTTGTTGACCATGATTGGCGAGTGCATGAGCTACTTCGTGGCCCATAACTGCTGCCATGCCAGAATCGTCTTTCATGATTGGCAGAATTCCAGTGTAAACAACAATTTTTCCGCCTGGCATGCACCAAGCATTTACTTCTTTACTATCGATCAATTTATATTCCCATTGATAATTTTTGAGGTATGTTGGTTGCCCATTAGCGGCAAGCCATTTTTCAGCAGCAACTCTGATCTTTGTTCCAATAGCTTCTACACGAACGGCATCTTTGGTTCCGTTTAAAACCTTGTTCTCTGCCAAAAACTGACCATATTGAGCAAAAGCTGATGGGAATATTTGACTATCTGGAACCAATGCCATTGTTTTTTCTCCAGTAAATGGGTTGGTTGCACAAGCAATTAATATTAAAAAAATTGCTACAATAAACATATACTTTTTCATGATTATACTTTTAACAAGCAAAAATAATATTTTATTTGCCAATATTGTGCAATGAAGCGATATTTTTATAGTTTATTGATTGTTTGTTAATATTAAGTATAGTAAAGTTGTTTTTATTTAGGAACAGAAGAATTAGAACAACCAAAAAATATAATTTAGCCCTTTTTATTTCAAATATAAGGTACATTTATTTACCACTAATGTGCAACTATAAAAAATTTTCTTTCTTTTTTTCTTGATTATGAATATTGAAATATGATTATAAAAATGATTTTACACACTTTTTAAGAGAGTACCTATAATTAAATTTTTGAGGTGTTCTCTTATTTACTTATTATAATGTCTTGATATAAAACTCTTTGAGCACTCATCATTTTGTTTATTAGTATGTCAAAAATGTTATC
>JAYVIW010000007.1:0-21890 GCA_043769905.1 Bacteroidota bacterium | reverse complement strand
TTGAAAAACATGATTCCTGCTGATTGTCCTTATACAATTCGTGTGGTTTCTGAAGTTTTAGAATCTAATGGTTCGTCTTCAATGGCTACAGTTTGTGCTGGAACATTATCATTGATGGATGCTGGAATTCAAATGATTAGACCAGTTTCTGGAATCGCAATGGGATTAATTACTGACGGAGATCGTTTCGCAGTTTTATCTGATATTTTAGGTGATGAAGATCATTTAGGTGATATGGATTTCAAAGTAACCGGAACTTCAGAAGGAATCACTGCATGTCAAATGGACATCAAAATTGACGGATTGAAATATGAAATTATGGAAGCTGCATTAGCGCAAGCTCGTGATGGTCGTTTGCATATTTTAAATATTCTTACTGAAACTTTAGCACAACCAAAAGCAGATGTTAAAGCTTATGCTCCGAAAATTTTAATGAGAACTATTCCTGGAAACTTTATTGGTGCATTAATCGGACCTGGAGGAAAAGTAATTCAAGAATTGCAAAAAGCAACGGGTTGTACAATCGTTATCAATGAAGAAAACGATATGGGAATTGTAGAAATTCTTGGTACTGATCCAGACGGAATTGCAAAAGTATTGGCTAAAATTGATTCAATTATCTTCAAACCACAAATGGGTGAAGCATATGAAGTAAAAGTAATAAAAATGTTAGATTTTGGAGCTGTTGTAGAATATACTGATGCGCCAGGAAATGAGGTTTTATTGCACGTATCAGAATTGGCGTGGGAAAGAACAGAAAATGTTTCCGATGTTGTAAACATGGGCGACGTTTTTCAAGTGAAATACCTAGGTTTAGATCCGAAAACTCGTAAAGAGAAAGTGTCTAGAAAAGCTTTATTACCAAGACCTCCAAGAGAAGAAAACAAGATTACGCCAAAAGCGGAGTAATTTCTTTCTATACATTTTTAAAATCCCGTTTGTTTTGGCAAACGGGATTTTTTTATAATTCGAAAATTATTTTGAAAAGAAACTATTTTCAACTTCACTAAAGAAAAATAAAATATGAAAAAGTCTCCCTTTTAAATTGATAAATTTTTAACTATTGTTGTATGGTTACTATCTAAAAATAAATCTAATTTTACAATAAATATTAGGTAATTGATGTCAAAAACAGTTGGGATAATCGGAGCAGGTATTGGTGGACTTGCCTTGTCAATTCGACTTGCTAATCAAGGTTTTAAAGTAACGATTTTTGAAAAAAATAGTTATCCAGGTGGCAAGTTAAGTGAGCTGCAACTCAACGGATTTAGATTTGATAAAGGACCGTCGTTGTTTACGATGCCTTTTCTAATCGATGAATTAACAAATTTACAAACAAGCGCACATCAATTTGAATACCAAAAATTGGAAGTAATAACCAATTATTTTTATCCAGATGGTACAAATTTGACAGCAAGTGCTAATGCAGAAGCTTTTGCAGAAGAGGTACATTTAAAATTAAATGAAAAAAAAGAATCGGTTTTAAAATATTTAAATCGGAACGCTTTTTATTTTAAAACTACCGAAGATTTGTTTTTAAAACAATCGCTGCATCAACTGAAAAATTTTATAAATCTAAAAACCTTAAAAGGAATATTGTTAGCTCCATTCTTGGGTTTAACTAGTACGATGCATAAAAAAAATGAGCAAACATTTTCTAATCCCAAAACAGTGCAACTTTTTAATCGTTATGCCACTTATAATGGTTCAAATCCTTATAAAGCGCCGGCTTTAATGAATATGATTTCGCATCTTGAATTTAATCTTGGTGCTTATTTGCCAAAAAACGGCATGCACCAAATTACAACACATTTAATTCAGTTGGCAGCAGATGCAGCAGTAGAAATTAAATATAATGAAACCGTTGAAAATTTAGAGGTGGGAATCAATAACCGCATCACATCAATAAATAGTAATGGTATTAGTTATCCTTTTGATATTGTGGCAAGCGATATTGATATTCATGTGCTGTATGAAAAATTATTACCAAATTCATTTACTCCCAAAAAACTCATTCAACAAGAAAAATCGAGTAGTGCGTATGTTTTTTATTGGGGAATAAATAAAGAGTTTGCACAATTAGGGCTTCATAATATTTTGTTTAGTGATGACTATAAAAAGGAATTTGACCACTTATTTTCAGAACAATTCCCTACTGAAGACCCAACGATATACATCAACATCACATCTAAACATTGCAAAAATGATGCGCCCGAAGGTTGCGAAAATTGGTTTGTAATGGTCAATGTGCCACACAATAAAAATAAAAGTATTAGCTATGCAGCTGATATTAGAAAAAATGTTATTACCAAAATTAATAGCATGTTAAAAACAGATATAGAAAAACATATCGTTACCGAAAGCACATTAAGTCCGTTAGATATAGAAATACAAACATCTTCTTATGGCGGTTCACTTTACGGAAATTCAAGCAACAATAAATTTGCTGCTTTTTTGAGGCATGCAAACTTTTCGTCGAGTATTAAAAATTTGTACCTTGTTGGTGGTAGTGTGCATCCTGGTGGTGGAATTCCGTTGTGCCTTTTGAGTGCAAAAATTGCCAGTCAACTGATTGTAGACCGCGAAAAAAAATGAAAGAAAACTACAAAAACTATTTTTTATATTTCTTAATCCTTGTATATGTATCAGGTTCTATTGGATTTGTCATCAATCCATCTTTTTTTAGTCCTTTTACACCTTACACGCTTTTACTAACTTGTTTTGTTTTTTTAATTCACAGTCCATTAGAAACAAAAAAATTTATTTTTGCTTTTTTTTCTATTGCTTTTTTGGGTTTTATTATTGAAATAATTGGGGTCAAAACAGGATTGATTTTTGGAAAATATTCTTATGGAAACGGATTGGGATTCAAAATATTTGAGGTTCCTTTAGTCATATCCATCAATTGGGCGATGCTTATTTGTGCAGGAATAATCGTAGTGAGTCGTTTCTTTGCCAATAAAATAGCTGTTCTAAGTTTTGCAGCATTACTAGTTACAGGTATTGATGTACTAATTGAACAAGTAGCACCAAAACTGGATTTTTGGCAATTTGATGCTGGTTTCCCTAGTTTTCATAATTATTTCGGCTGGATTGCAGTAGCATTTTTTACAGCCTATTTTTTTTATCCCACAATTATAAAAGGTAATCGAACAGTTTCTTTGATAATATTGATTTTACAAATTATTTTTTTTACAACATTAACTATATTTATTTAAAATGGAAATATTAATTAACACAAGTATTGTTTTAGCCACTTTTATATTAACAGAGTTTTCTGCATGGGCAAATCACAAATACATAATGCATGGTTTCATGTGGTATTTTCATGCCGATCATCACAAAAAAGACCACAAAAGCTGGTTTGAAAGAAATGATTTATTTTTTATCATTTACGCTGTGCCAAGTTGGTTGTTTATTATGTTTGGAATGATGAACAATTATGCCTGGTACACTTGGGTTGGTTTTGGTATTTTACTTTATGGTTTGGCTTATTTTATTGTACATGATCTAATCATCCACCAACGGTTTAAAATATTTACAAAATCTACTAATGTATATGTTTTGGCTTTGCGCCGTGCCCACAAAATGCATCACAAAAACATAGGAAAAGAAGGTGGCGAAAGTTTTGGAATGTTGATCATTAAAAGAAAATACATTCAAGCTGCTTTAAAACAAACAAGGGCAATTAATGCATAATAAATTAAACTAAAATTAAAAGTCTGTTTTTTAGCTTATAAAAATCAGTTGTGATTTTTTTATTTTATATCAGAAAAATCAAGCGTGTCGTAATTAAACCTTCAAATGAAAAAAAAAAATGCTGTCAATTGCCCAATTTGTAAAAAAAATGAAAATTCTTTTTATATAGCTACAAATGCATTGATGCATGTTCCAAATAACGAACAATATATTTTTAATATTTGTGAAACTTGCGAAACTGTATTTTTAACAAATTCGGTAGTTCCCGACAATTTAAATCAGTTTTATATTGACAATTATTTGCCTTATAGAGGTGCAAAAGCTTGGGGAAAATATAGTTCATTTGTTGAAAAAAGCCAGGGAAATTTAGATTTAAATCGGGTTAATTTTGTAAAAAAACAGCTGAATAAAAACGAAGAAAAAAGTACTATTTTAGATGTAGGTTGTGGCAATCCGAGTTTTCTAAATTTATTGCAAAAAAAGTTGAATGTGAGTTGCACCGGAATCGATTTTTCTGATTCGGGTTGGAAAGGTACTAACTACGGTAATTTAACACTCAAAAAAGTGTCCATCGAAGATTTCAATACTACAGTTGTTTTTGACGTTATTACGCTTTGGCATTATTTAGAGCATGATTACAACCCAAATCAAACTATTGAAAAGCTCTATAATTGCCTGAAACCCGGTGGCAAATTAATCATAGAAGTGCCAGATTATAAAAGTATTAGTGCAAAAGTACAAGGATCGCATTGGCAAGGTTGGCACAGTCCAAGGCATCTTTCGTTATTTTCAAAAAAAAGTTTTGACTTTTTATTTACTGATGATAAATGGCATATTGCCAAACATTTACGGTACGGCACGCTCGATGCTTTTACGTTATGGTGGCTTGGCAAAATGGAAAAAAAAGGAATCGATTGGTCGGGCAATATGTCGGCCTATTTTTGGAAACTCGTGTTTTTAAAAGTAATTACATTTCCTGTTTTTATCTTCGAAAAACTTTTTCCGCTAGGCATACAAATTTTAGTAGTTGAAAAAAAATAATCTAAATTTACTGTTACACAATTATAAGTACAAATCAAACAAATGAGCCAAATAACAACTTGCACTTTTTTTAAATTAGAACATTTTTCTAATAAATTTTGGGCTTTTGCACAAATGCAATTGGGACATGCACAGCTTCAAAATATCGATGGATTAGTTTTTTATAAACTTATGGGTTCTGGTGCCGAAAACGGTTTCAGTTCAAAACCCAACTTTGGCACCTATGTCTTATTAGGCATCTGGGAATCTGAGTTGACTGCTACAACCTTTTTTGAAAATAATTCTTTTTACAAAAAATACAAATCAAAAAGTACAGAATCATTCACCGTTTTTGCACAATCGGCAGAAGCACACGGAAAATGGGACGGAAAGCAACCTTTTATTTCTCTTGTAACTTTGGCAATTGACAAACCTGTAATGGTGTTAACGCGGGCCAGTATTCGGCTATCAAAATTAATTTCATTTTGGAGAAAAGTAGGCAACGTAAGCAAAAGTTTAGAAGACTACAAAGGATTGGTACTTTCGATTGGTGTTGGAGAATGGCCACTAATACAACAAGCGACCTTGAGCATCTGGAAAACACAAGCCGAAATGATTGATTATGCCTATAAAAACGAAAAACACAAAGAGGTCGTTCGACTCACAAGAAAATTAAAATGGTACAAAGAAGAAATGTTTGCACGATTTATTCCTTATAAATTTACTGGACAATGGAATGGCAAAAATGCCGAAAATATGCTCAACTTGTAGGTTTAATTTTTTATTTGTTAGAAAATAAATAGCAGATTTGGCGATTTATTAAATGACTGAAACATTACGCACAGGCAAATGCGAAAACATTTATTAGAGAGTTTAGACAAAATTTATATTCTTGATTTACATGGAAATTCAAAGAAAAAAGAAGTTTGCCCTGATGGTTCTCCAGACCAAAATGTGTTTGACATTATGCAAGGTGTTTCTATCAATATTTTTGTTAAAACAGGAAAAAAGGAAAATGAAGAACTTGGAGAAGTTTTTAATTATGATTTGTATGGAAAAAGAGATTTTAAATATCTCTTTCTTGAAGAAAATATTTCGAAACTAGATTGGAAAAATTTAAATTTTGAAAAACCTAATTACTTTTTTACAAATAAAAACTTTGCAGGAATATCAAATTATGAAAAAGGATTTAAAATTGATGAATTAATTTCAAAATATGTTTCAGGTTTTCAAACAAAAAGAGATAAAACAACAATAAATTTCAGTGAAAATGAATTATTAGAAAAAAAGAAAATTTTTATTGATTTTGGAATTTCTGAAATTCGAAATAAACTACAATTGCCAGAAGATGGAAGAGATTGGACTATTGAATGGGCAAAAAAAGATTTACTTTTAAATAATCCTATTGTTACTAAAATAATTTATCGCCCATTTGATGATAGATTTACATTTTACACAGGAAAATCAAAGGGGTTTATTGCTTATCCTAGAGATGTAATGTTTTCTCATTTAAATAAAATCAATAATTTGTCTATTATTTCTTGTCGACAACAATCAACTTTTGATTTTCAGCATATATTTATAAGTCGTTTGGTTTCGGACATGTGTAATATTTCATCTCAAACAAAAGAAACAGGATATATTTTCCCACTCTACCTCTATCCCGAAACCACCACGCAATCGCAACAAACCCTCGCAGGGTTTGAAACCCTGCGAGGGTTGAACGGCAGAGTTCCCAATTTGAACATGGAAATAATAAACCAGTTTTCAGAAAAGTTAGGCATTCCGTTTGTTGCCGAGAAACCTGCAACCCAAAACCTACAACCTACAACCTCATTCGCTCCAATTGATATTTTAGATTACATCTATTCCGTTTTGCACAGTCCAAGTTACCGTTCAACATACAAAGAGTTTTTAAAGATAGATTTTCCTAGAGTTCCTTATCCAAAAGACCTAACGACGTTTTTTGATTTAGTTGCTTTAGGGAGTCAACTACGCCAAATTCATTTATTAGAAAGCGAAGTGGTAGAAAAACCAATTACGCAATATCCCAAAGATGGCACAAATGTTGTTACAAAGTCACGATTTGTTAGTTCTTCTGCTTTTGTCATTCCGACAAAGGAGGAATCACATCAAACAACCAGCAACGAAGAAAGTCCAACAAAATATGATGCTTCCTTACGTCAGCATGACAAAACTGGACGAGTATTCATCAACGATTCGCAATACTTTGCTAACGTTCCCGAAGTTGCTTGGAATTTTTATATTGGCGGTTATCAGCCAGCACAAAAATGGTTAAAAGACCGCAAAGAACGAGAGTTGAGTTATGAGGATATTTTGCATTATCAAAAAATTATAGCTGCCCTAACCGAAACCAATCGATTGATGAAAGAAATTGATAGCATTGAAATCTAACAATAAGCAAGAAGTAAGCACTTTTGTAGACTGGTTTGCATTATAAAATTATTTTAAAAATCTTTAAAAAAAACATCAAATTTGTTTTTTAAAATTCCGCTTAAAATCTTAGGGTTGCCGTTGCTATAAAAAATATTTTCAGTAATATTTTGTCCGTCATTTAATCCTGAGTGGGTGTTGAGAATGTTTTTGGTTTGCAAGGCGACAGCTTCGCCAGAGTCGATTATTTTGATGTTTTTGGGTAATATTTTTTTTATTTGAGGAATCAAGTAGGGGTAATGACTGCAACCTAAAACCAAATAATCAATATTTTGGGCTATCATTGGTTCTAAATAATCGTGTAATAGTTTGTTAACTTCTTTAGAATTTATTTCGCCGTTTTCTATATAATTCACCAAATTATGACCTACTTGTTCTATTATTGTGGTTTGTGTATATTGTTCTAAATTTTTTATAAAAAGTGTACTGTTCAATGTTCCTGCGGTTGCCAGAATGCCAATTGTTTGGGTTGTTGAGTTGTTAACTGCGGGTTTTATTGCGGGCTCAATGCCTATAAATTGAACATCATATTTTTGTCTTAACTCTTTTATAGCGTTTGTTGTTGCAGTGTTGCAAGCCACAACAATAAGTTTGCAATTGAAGTCAAGTAGCATCTCAGTGTTTTTTTGACTCAAAGCAATTATTTCGTCTTTGGACTTTTGACCGTAAGGTGCATTTTTGCTGTCAGCCAAATATATTGTGTTCTCGTTTGGCATCAATTGATGAATAGCCGACCAGATAGAGCTGCCACCAATACCGGAATCGAAAAGTCCAATTGGATTGTTATTTGTCATGTACAAATATAAAAAAAATGCTCTAACTAATAAAAGTTAAAGCATTTTTAAATTGAATAAAGGATTTTAGAAACCTAAATCTTTTTTAATATCAGCTGTCAAGTCTGGACCATCAGCAACCAAAAGTCCGTCAGCGTTTAGAACATATTGGTATCCTTTTAATTTTGCTACTTTTTTGATAGATGCTTTTACTTTTTCGTAGATTGGTTTTGTCAAATCTCCTTCTTTAGTTTGCAATTCTTTTTGAGCATTGTCTCTATAATCAGTAATTCTTTTTTGCATTTCTTGTACTTCCTTTGCTCTTTCTTCATTTACTTTATCGCCCGCAGTTGCTGCGTCTTTGTCATAAGTTGCCAATTTAGTTTGGTATTCAGTTGTCATTGTTTTAAAGGCATCTTCATAAGACTTTCCAATTGTTTGCAATTGTTTTTGAGCGTCTAACATGGCTGGCATTTTCGACATTATTTCGTTGGTATCAACGTGAGCTGTTTTTGCTTGTGCCGAGATTGTTTGGTTTGATCCAAAAACGAATGCTGCAGCAATTAAAAGTGTTTTTAAATTTTTCATTTTAAAAAAGGTATTAAAGTATTTATTGATTATTAATTATTGTTTATATTTAATTTTTTGGTGGTACTGCATCTAGTTTTGCTTTTTTTGCTGCTTCCCTGTCTGCAATTGTTTTTAATCTTTTTTCTTCAAGCGCCTTTTTTCTAGCTTCGAATTCAGCTGCTCTTTCGGCTTGTTTGGCAGCATTTTCTGCAGCTTTGGCTTCTTGTCTTCCTAGTAATGCAGCTTTTGCATCTTCGCTGGCATTATTGGTTGCTGCTGGTTTAGGAGCTGTTGTGTTTTTTGGTTCTGCATTTGGCACCACAATATTTTCATTACCTAAAACCGTGCCATTTTTTTTAGCATTTTTTTCGTCGATTAACCTTTGTCGGCGGTCGTCGAATTCTTTTTTACGTGCTTCTGCTGCTAATTTTTTATCGGCAATCAATTTTTCTCTTGCCTCTTTTTTAGAATCTATTAGCTTTTGTTGTTCGGTTAATTCAGGATTTTCTTGAATTTCGTCTAGTTTTCTATCCTTTTCTTCTTGTTCTTTGAGTTGTTTTTTGGTCAATTGACTTCTTTTCGACGATCGTGTAATAACTCTCAGCACTTGATCACTAATGTCATATCGTTTTGCAGCAAAAAGCATTGTAAAATCGGACGCTTTATCAAATACAAAATCATATTTTTTTGCTTCAGAAATATCTTGAACAGCTGTAAAAACTTGATCTTGGACAGGTTGAACTAATAAAGTTTTTTGAACAATAAGATCGCCGTTTGGACCAAAACGTTTCTGTTGGTATTCGGCCAATTCGTTTTCTTGAAATTTTATCTCTTCCAATCGTTCTTCGATTAGTTCTTTTGTCAACAAAATCTTTTCTGAATTTAAAGAAGCGTTTAATTTCGCAATTTCACTTTTCTTTGATTCTAATTCTTGTTTCCATTTTTGCGCTTTTTGCTCTAATTGATTATTCGCTTCAGTATAATCAGGAACATTCTGCAGAATATATTCCATATCAATATAGCCAATTCTTACGCCTTTTGATTGTGCATTAGAAAAAAACGAAGTAGTTATTAAAACTAATAAAATTAAAATATGTTTTTTCATAATTTATAATATTTAATAAAATAATTATGCCAAATATAATTAAAATTGTTGACCAATTATAAAATGTGTTTCCCAACCGTGTGCTCTTGTTTCTCCTGGCAAAGAATCAAAACCATGTGCAAAGTCTATTCCTAAAAGTCCAAAGGCTGGCATGAATATTCTTAAACCTAGTCCCGCCGAGCGTTTAACGTCAAATGGGTTATATTCTTTGAAACTTGTAAATGCTGACCCAGCTTCTAAAAAGGTTAATGCATAAATCGACGCAGCCGATTTTAAAGTCAAAGGATATCGCAATTCTAATGAATATTTGTTATAAATTGTAGCTCCGATTGCTGCTCCATTGGCGCCTGTTGGTGTCAAAGATTGATTCGGATAACCTCTTAGTCCTACAATTTCACGTCCGTCTAGTGCAAAGTTAGCCAATCCGTCGCCACCCACAAAAAATCTTTCAAATGGAACTTCGCCAACATTGGTGTTGTACCGTCCTAGAAATCCAAATTCTCCTAATGATCTAAAAACTAATTTACCTATAACTTTGGTGTACCAGTCTGCTTTGAATTTTATTTTATAATATTCTAACCAATTGAATTGTTTTTGATCCACTTTTGCGGCATCAGCATCGGCTTCTTGAAAGTTATTGGCTTTTACAAAACCTGTTCCGTTTTCATTAGTAACGACTTTGATGTAATCGCCAGTTGCGATAAAATTGTTATCTATTGCACTGTTTTGACCAGTAGCTGTACTTTTTAATTTATAGGCTTCTTGTTTTCTTAATTCATTTACATCTAAATTATTGAATAATGAATATGGTGGCGTAAACTTTGCAGAAATACTAAATTCTGATCCATAAGTGGGGAAGATTGGGTTCACACCTTTGTTGTTTCTCAATAATCCTATTGTATAGGCCAAGTTTCTCGATGATCCGTCGCCAAATGTAAATAATCCGGTGTTATAATTATTCAAATCGTAGTATTGAAAAGTTACTGTGTGTGACAATTGAAAGAAATCATCAGGAATTGACAATCTTTTGGCAATTCCAACAGATAATGACGTGATATTAAAACTTTTAGATTTGTCTGCTGTAGCCCCTCCGGTAAATAAAAATTGCTTACTTTGTGAAATAGATGTGTTAAATGATACTGGTTTTTTGCCACCAAACCAAGGTTCAGAAAACGACAAACTGTATGTTTGAAAAAATGCACTTGCTTGTAATCGCAAAGCTACTTTTTGGCCATCACCCATTGGCAAGGGTTTGTATGCTTCTTTTTTGAACATATTGGCAACAGAAAAATTATTGAATGATAATCCTAAAGTTCCAATAAATCCGCTACCTCCATAACCACCTTGCAACTCAATTTGACTTGCTCCTTTTTCAGTCAATTCATATTCTATATCAACAGTTCCTGCATTGGCGTCGACATTTTTAAAATTTGGTTTAATAGTTTCAGGGTCAAAATAACCCAACTGGCCAATTTCTCTAATTGTTCTAACTAAATCGTCTTTACTGTATTTTTGTCCAGGCTTTGTTCTTAATTCTCTGTATATTACTTTGTCATTGGTTTTGTCATTTCCTTTAACAGTAATTTTATTGAAATAAGCAATTGGTCCTTCATTGATTCTAATTTCAAAATCAATCGAATCGTTGGCTGTTTTCACTTCAACTGGATTGATATTGGAGAATAGATATCCTGTATTTTGATATAAATTTGTTATATCATCTCCGTCTGGTTTTGATTTATCGGCTATTCTTTTCGCTAGTTCTACACCATTGTAAGTATCACCTTTATTAATGCCAAGCATTCTTCGCAATTGGTCATCAGTATAAACAGTATTTCCGATAAATTTGATTTTACCAAAATAATATTTTTGACCTTCTTCTACTTTAATATTTATTGCTAATTTTTTTTCCCCGGGATTAAAACTTACTGTGTCTGAAATAATTCTGGCATCACGATAGCCTTTTTCTTTATAGGCATCTACAATTTTCACTAAATCTTCTTTGTATTTATCTCTAATAAATTTTGAAGCTTTAAAAATTCTAATAGGATTTTTAACCTTGGTGTCGCTCATTGCACTTCTTAATTTTTTATCCGAAAATTTTTCATTTCCTGTAAAATCAATAGTGCTTATTTTTATTTTATCACCTTTGTCAACTTTAATAACCATGTTGACATCATTTGTTGCGGTTGTATCAATAATTGTATTGATATTGACTTTGGTGTTAAAGAAACCCTCTTTTTTATATTTATTTTCAATATAATTTTTTGTGGTTGTCAATAAATTTTCATTCACAACCTTTCCTTTGGTTAGGCTATTATCTTTAATCAATCCTTCGACTTTTGCTTTTTTCACACCAATAAATTTGACTTCACCCAATTTTGGTAATTCATTGATATTTAGTTCTAGATATATGCTGTCACCAACAACTTTATTGGTATAAAAATCGATATCCTTAAACAAACCAAGTTTAGCTAACTTCTTTATGGCTGCACTTATTTCTTCGCCTGGTACAGTGATTGTTTGACCTTTCTCTAGTCCAGAAAATGTAACAACCGTTTGTTCGTTAAAATTTATTTTGCCTGTAACATCAACGTTTGCCAAAAAATATTTGGTACCTTGATCATATGGTATTCTTTCTTGTGCTTGTAGATTATAAAAACTTCCAAATATTAAAAGAGCAAGAATTATTTTGATATTTTTTTGCAACACTAAAAATTTATTTAATTTGTTCACTTGTTTTTCCGAACCTTCGTTCTCTTTTTTGAAAGCTAATAATTGCTTCGTATAAATGTGTTTCTGTAAAATCTGGCCATAAAACTTCTGTAAAATAAAGTTCTGCGTAGGCAATTTGCCATAATAAAAAATTACTTATTCGATGTTCACCACTTGTTCGTATAAGTAAGTCTACTTCTGGTAAATTATGCGTGTAAAGATGCTCATTTATAATCGATTCGTCAATAGCATCAATTGAAATTATATTATTTTTAACTTTATTGCTTATGTTTTTAACAGCATTTATGATTTCATCCCTACCGCTATAACTCAATGCTAATGTCAATATCATTCGAGAATTACTGTTGGTTTTTTCAATTACATCGACCAATTCTTTTTGTGCTTTATTGGGTAATTTTGTTAGGTTACCAATAAAATTTAACTTGATGTTATTGTCTTGAAGGGTTTTTAATTCTTTTTTTAAAGAATTAATTAGCAAGTTCATCAAAGTGTCGACTTCTAGTTTTGGACGGTTCCAATTTTCTGTTGAAAATGCATAAAGTGTCAAATTTTCTATTCCTAATTTGGCACATTCTTCTACCGTCAACCGAACCGATTTTGTGCCGTTTTCGTGACCAAGTGCCCTCAATAAACCTTGTTGCTTGGCCCAACGACCATTACCGTCCATTATTACGGCTAAGTGTTTTGGAAGGTTGTTAAGGTCAATAGTATTTTTTAAATCCATAAATTATCTGCAATAACAGGGTTTATTACCAAATGTATAGGTCAATGTTACACCTGTAAAAACATACCAATCGTTTGTAGCTATGTTGCCAAATCGCAATGGTTCTAAATTTTCATTTTTTGGATTACTCCCGTCAAGATTATCGGTAAATGTGTATCTGGCCCCAACTTCTGCACCAAAAATTAGATTTTGGGTAATGTTTGATTTGATTCCAACAACCATCGGAATTGCAAATTGTCCGTTATCGTAATCATTTTTTAAATCTTTACCGATGTAAAAATTTTCTGAATATGCAAAGTAAGTTAATCCACTATATATATATGGTGTAACCTTCAGTTCATTGTCATGCAAATTAAAGTCCAAAAAATTAAATTCTAAACCTGCCGAGAATTCTTTTATGCTGTTTTCAAACTTCAAGTCACGTTGTATTTTTGCTGGGCTTTCAGATTTTGAGTCTTCTGATGAAATTGTTCCCTGAATATACGAAAAACGCCATGAATGTCGCGGGCTTTTGTTCCATTTATACAAAAAACCTATTACCAATTGGTTTGGATTAACAAAATTTGTTGGGCCAATATCTCCCATATAATTAACTCCGCCTACAAATGCTCCAATTTCGTGAATTTGTGCCGCAGCATTATTGACTGTCAGTAGTGTAAATAATAAAACAATAAATCTACCCATAATTTGAAAATAGCGTGCAAATATAACAATTCTATGCTTTAGTTGAACAAGAAGTTATTATTTGTAAAAAATAATATTAACAGTACAAAATACTTCAATTATCCTGTAAGCATGTAAAACGCAATTAAATGTATTTGTAGTATGTATTAGTTCAAATATTTTAGTTAATTGCGTTTATCTTCGCCCCAAAGCAGTTTTTTGCGAAGTGTTTTCAAGAAAGTTTCATCATGAATTTCGATCATATTGATTTGAAATGGTGTTTTTCTGATCTTCAAAATCGTATGGTTATTTACAGTTAAAATTCTTGAATCTAGTGAAATTAAATATTGGTTTTCGCGACCAGAAACTTTTAATTCTATTTCGGTATCATCAGTAATTACTAGTGGTCGTGCGTTTAGATTGTGTGGTGCAATTGGCGTAATGACCAAACTTTTTACATCTGGCATTAAAACCGGTCCGCCGCAACTTAACGAATAACCTGTTGAACCTGTTGGTGTTGCGACAATCAATCCGTCAGCCCAATAAGAGTTTAAATATTCACCATTCAAGGCTGTTTCGACTGTAATCATCGAGGTGGTATCTTTTCGCGAAACGGTTATTTCGTTCAATGCAAAATTTATTTCTTCTAATGATTTATTTTTATTTGATGATTCTAAACTTAATAAAGTTCGTTTTGAAATCGAATATTTTTTATCCAAAACCAACTGCAAAAATTCTTGAATATTGTCTTTAGGAACGGTCGCCAAAAAACCTAATCGTCCAGCATTGATGCCCAAAATCGGAATGCCAGAATCACGAACATAAGTTGCCGCTCGCAGAATTGTTCCATCGCCACCAATGCTCAAAAGTACATCAAAACTAGAATCAAGTTCATCATGGTCGGCAAATGTTTGGTATTCTTTCTTGAGAATTTTCTCTTTATAAAGTATTTTCAAGAATTTCTCTTCAATAACCAATTCGACTTTATTTTCGTTAAAGAATACAAAAATATCACGAATAATTGGTCGTGTATCGTTTTGATAATATTGTCCGTAAATGGCTACTTTCATTATTGGTATTAAATTTTTACAATTACATATTAGATTTTAAATATTTTATAATTTACATCTAAAATTTAATAATTTAAATAGAAAGATACTTGTTCAAATAATTAGCATTTTCTTTCAAAATATTGATGTAATCGTCTTGTTGATGGTTCGATATTATTTCATAATCATATCTTCTGAAGCTTTGAATAATATCGTTTACATCACCAACATTTATTTTTAATGTAATTTCAATAAATTTAAAATCAGAATTTGACACGTAAACACCTAATATTTTTCCGTTATTAGATTCGACAATTTGCGCAATTTGACTCATTGAATAATCAACAATTTCTTTTTTGATAATAATAATATTTCCAGAATCTGACAGAAATGGAGTTTCCTGAAAAGTTTTAATTATTTCTTCAATTTCATAATAACCCAAATATTGGTTTTCATCATTCAAAACCGGAATTAAATTAGCATGATTCTTTGAGAAAACTTCCAAAACATCAAGCAAAATAGAAGTGTCGCGTGTAAAAAACTTTTCAAAAGAATATTTATAATCCGATAAATTTTTATCAAAATCAAAAGATTCCAAGTCATTTTTAGAAACGCTGCCTATATACACATCATCATCAAGAACCGGAAAATGGGAATAGTTAACATCATTAAAAAAATCTTGAACCTCAGAAACTGCTTCGTCAATTTTTAAAGCTTTGAAATCGTTGTTGATATAATCAGAAAGTAATGTCATTTAAAATTTTTATAAATATCTCGCAAATTAATCAAATTTTAGTAAAAATCGACAAATTTAAGTTTGTATTTTTGTGAACAAAATTATTTAAAAATTTATCAAAAATTGTTCCAAATGACAAAATTAAGCGTAAACATTAACAAAATAGCTACTTTGCGTAATGCTCGTGGAGGAAATGTTCCAGATTTATTGCAAGTGGCTTCTGATATTCAAAAATTTGGTGCACACGGAATTACCATTCATCCCAGACCTGACGAAAGGCACATTCGCTATCAAGATGCACGTGATTTAAAGTCAGTTGTTTACACAGAATATAACATTGAGGGCAATCCGTTAGAAAAATCGTTTATTGATTTAGTTTTAGAATGCCAACCAACTCAAGTAACTTTGGTACCCGATGCTAATGATAATTTAACATCAAATGCAGGCTGGAACACTATCAAACACAAAGATTTTCTTCAAGAAATTGTTCAAGAATTTCAACGAAACGGCATTAGAACATCAATATTTGTAGATCCAATTCTTGATATGATTGAAGGAGCCAAAATTATTGGAACTGACAGAATAGAGTTGTACACCGAAGTTTTTGCACATCAGTATAGTCTGGGCAATAAAAATGCAATCGAGCCATTCACTAAAGCAGCTGTTTTAGCAAATGAATTGTCAGTTGGTGTCAATGCAGGTCATGATTTAAGTTTAAATAATATTCAATTTTTTCAGCAAAATATTCCAAATTTATTAGAAGTTTCGATTGGTCACGCATTGATTTCAGAGGCTTTGTATTTAGGTTTAGATAATGTCGTAAATATGTATTTGAGAAAATTATCGCTATAACTACCGCAAGTTAAACTTCAAATTTTTCATTAAAAATTATAATTAAATTCAGATATAAAATGCAACTGTATTCTAATATTTTCAATGCTAACACTGGAGTTTTATCCGCCGAAGGCGAGGCTAAAGTGCTGATCATTTTGCATGGTTTCCTAGGAATGTCTGACAATTGGAAAACACTTGCTATCCAATATGCAGCATCAGGATTTGAAGTGCACGCTTTAGATTTGCGTAATCATGGTCGAAGTTTTCATGCCGATGATTTTAGCTATGAAATTATGGTTCAAGATGTTATGCTTTATTGCGAAGCGAATAATTTAAATAGAATAGACTTAATTGGTCATTCAATGGGTGGAAAGGTGGCAATGTTATTTGCTGCTTTTTACCCTGAAACGGTCAACAAATTAATAATTGCCGATATTGGTCCCAAGTTTTATCCGCAACACCATCAATCAATTTTGACTGGATTGAATGCAGTCGATTTCTCCAAAAAACCAAGCCGAACCGCAGTTGATGAAATCCTAAAAGAATATATTCCAGATTTTGGAACGCGACAATTTTTATTAAAAAATTTGTATTGGCAAACACCTGATCAATTGGCTTTTCGCTTCAATCTGGAGGTTTTTATTAAAAAAATTGACGAAATCGGTAAATCATTAGTAGAAAACAATATATTTAGTAAAAAAACACTTTTTATTCGTGGTGGAAATTCTAATTATATTCTTAATGGGGATTTTGATGGAATAAAAAAACATTTTCCATTAGCGATTATTGCAACAATTCCTAATGTTGGTCATTGGTTGCATGCTGAAAATCCTGAAATGTTTTTTGAATTGACAAATGATTTTCTTAAATAATAAATTAACAAAAAAAATAAAAACTATGAAATTAATTATCAGACTTTTAATCACAACAATTTTAGTATTAATTATTGCCAATTATATGGACGGCGTAATGGTCGCAGGCATCAAATCATCGATAATTGTTGCAATTGTTTTAGCACTTCTAAATGCTTTAGTCAAGCCAATTTTGATATTTTTCACATTTCCGATAACAATTTTTACGTTAGGTTTGTTTCTATTAGCAATTAATGCAATAATCATTATGTTGTGCGACAAATTAGTAGATGGTTTTAATGTTGATGGATTTTGGACAGCTTTAATTTTTAGTATAATACTTTCAATTTCGCAATCTATAATGTTCAAATTGACTAATGAAGATTCTAAAAAGTAGTTTTTTGATACAATTGTTAAAAAGAAAAGTTTAGATTTGGTCCATTAACAACCTTAATCTTTTAAACTTTTTTATTAATTTTTTTAATTTGTAATAAACCCAAAAAATTCTTATTTTTGCACCCAATTTTAGAAAAATTTAAAATGGATATCAGAAGAATAGCACTCAGCCCAGTTCACGAAATTATAGAAATAAACGTTTTCAATTCAGACTATAAGGGTCAAGTTGCCAAAAGAATTAACGAAAAAATGCCTTTGGCAACCGTAAAAGGTTTTCGTAAGGGTGCAGTACCAAAAGATTTAGTAGCCAAACAATATGGTGGAGAAATCAAAAAAGAAGAAGTTAAAAAAGTGGTTGACCTTGCTTTAGAAAGGTACTTAACTTCAGAAAGATTGAATTTATTGGGAACACCAATCGCAATCGAAAAAGAGATTTTTAACTGGGACCAAGAAAATTTAACTTTTCAGTATGAAATAGGTTTAGCTCCATTTTTCGCAGTCGATTTAGAAGCTAAGAATGAAGTGATAAAGTACAATATCGTTGCCGACGATACCTTAATAGATGAGCAAGTTACTCGAATTCAAAAACAATTTGGAACACTTTCACCATCAGAAGTAATTGGAAACGATAGCGAAATTTCGGCAACGTTTGTTAATCAAGCTGCAGGAATTGATAAAAAAACACAATTTGAATTATCAGTTTTCAAAGACAAAGCAACAGCCGATTTATTTTTAGGTAAAAAAGTTGGAGATGTTGTAACAGTAAATACTTTTGGATTATTCAATGACCAACATAAATTAGTCGACGTTTTCGAAATAAATCACGATATTGTTCACACATTAGCTGTTGATTTAACAGTAACTATCGAAACTATTGATGTTGTAATTCATGCCGAATTGAATCAAGAATTGTTCGATAAATTATTTGGTGAAGGTAAGGTAGCCACTTTGCCAGAATTAAGAGCCAAAATCAAAGAAGATGCTGAAGCACAATTCGCACAATCAGCTGAACAAAAATTGACTGATGATGTAATTGGTTCATTAATCAAAAATACACAATTCGATTTACCTAAAGACTTTTTGATTAAATGGTTGCAAACTGCAGGCGAAAAAAATTTGACAGTCGAGCAAGCCACTGCCGAGTACGATAGGACCGAAAGCGGATTGCGTTTTCAAATGATTGAAGGTCGTGCAATGGCACAAAGCAACATCAAAATTACATTCGAAGATTTAAAAGCATTTACAAGCAAAAAGATTCGTCAACAAATTCTGGAATTCGGTCAAGCTAATGCTACCGACGCTGAAGTTGATGGGATTGTTGCAAGAGTTTTATCAAACCAAGATGAAGTAAAACGCTTGTCAGAGCAGGTAACTAAAGATAAATTGATGCACTCGTTAATTGAAAAAGCCAATCTTATAGAAAAAGAGGTAACTTACCAAGAATTTGTTAAAGAAATGTACGGAGAATAATATTTCCAAAATAAATTTATTATCTTTGAAGTGTCAGAAAATAATTTTTTGGCATTTTTTTATTAAAAGCTAATCCAGCTGTTCAGTGCAATTTTTTTTCAACAGTTGCTTTTTTTTAAACACAAACGAATTTGCTTTGGATGTTGTTTGTTTTATAAAAAATATAGTAATTATTTCAAAAAAGCTTTTGATCTCCATCCGAGATCGAAATTTAGTATTAATAAAAACTTTTGAAATATCGTGCACAGTCGAGACGCTAATAACAAATCAAAAACCACAAACTCATATTATGAATTACGGAAAAGAATTTCAGAAATTTGCAACTAAACACCACGGAGTCAACGCTATGTATTACGACAAAATCGTTGGAGCAATGACACCAACAAACATGACGCCATATATTATTGAAGAACGCCAATTGAATGTTTCTCAATTAGACGTATTTTCAAGACTAATGATGGATAGAATCATCTTTTTAGGAACAGGAATTGACGATCAAATTGCTAATATCGTACAAGCACAATTATTATTTTTAGAAAGTGCCGATGCAAGCAAAGACATACAAATTTATCTAAACTCGCCAGGGGGAAGCGTTTATGCAGGTCTAGGAATTTATGACACCATGCAATATATAAAACCAGATGTTGCAACAATTTGTACAGGAATGGCAGCCTCAATGGGAGCCGTTTTGTTATGTGCAGGCGCAAAAGGAAAACGTTCTGCATTGCCACATTCAAGAGTCATGATTCACCAACCATCAGGTGGAGCACAAGGTGTTGCAACTGATATGGAAATTAACTTAAGAGAAATGTTAAAATTAAAGGACGAATTATACAAAATAATATCGCACCATTCAGGACAAACGTTCGACAAAGTGCACAAAGATTCAGAACGCGATTATTGGATGATTGCAGATGAAGCAAAAGAATATGGAATGATTGACGAGGTATTGAGAAGAACTGTTTAAAAAATGATAAATCTTCAGTGTTTGGTAATCAGCTTGTGATTATTTAAAATTGAGTGAGTATAACGGCAACGAAATAGTTTTAAAAAAAATTAAATTAAAGTAATCAGTTTATTTTTCAGACTTATTTTAATTGAGCTCCGAAGACTAATAACTGGATACTATTTAAATATGGCAAAAGAAAAATTTGAATGTTCGTTTTGTGGTCGTAAAAAAACCGAAACCAACTTATTAATAGCAGGAGTTGACGCCCACATTTGTGATAAATGCATTGAGCAGGCGCACGGAATTGTTATTGAGGAATTAAAATCGAACGGCGGTGTGACCAAAGCGGTTAGCAATTTAATATTACACAAACCTAAAGTTATTCGTGCATTTCTTGATGAATATGTAATTGGTCAAGATCAAACCAAAAAAGTAATGGCTGTCGCAGTTTACAACCACTATAAACGTTTGCAGCAACTCGATTTGAATGATGATGTAGAAATTGAAAAATCAAACATTATTATGGTTGGACAAACTGGAACAGGAAAAACATTAGTAGCAAAAACAATTGCAAAAATGTTAGACGTTCCTTTGGCAATTGTTGATGCAACAGTCTTGACAGAAGCGGGATATGTAGGCGAAGATGTGGAAAGTATTTTGACCAGATTACTGCAAGCGGCAGATTACGACGTTACAAAAGCCGAAAGAGGAATAGTCTTTATTGATGAAATCGATAAAATTGCCCGCAAAGGCGACAATCCATCAATTACACGTGATGTTTCAGGTGAAGGTGTTCAACAAGCTTTGTTAAAACTTTTAGAGGGAACTGTTGTAAACGTGCCACCAAAGGGCGGACGTAAACACCCAGATCAGAAGTTTGTTGAAGTTGATACCCGAAATATATTGTTTATTGCTGGTGGTGCATTTGATGGAATTGATAGAATAATTTCAAAACGTTTGAACCGTCAAGCGATGGGTTATAGCACCTCAAAAAATGTTGATAATGTTGACAAAGAAAATTTATTGCAATATATAATTCCTAAAGACATCAAAGATTTTGGTTTGATTCCTGAAATCATCGGTCGTTTACCGGTTTTAACGCACATGGATCCATTAGATCGTGCAACTTTACGTTCAATATTAACAGAGCCGAAAAATGCCTTGATCAAACAATATCAAAAATTATTTTTCATGGATGAAGTCGAGTTTACAATTTCTGACGAAGCACTTGATTTTATCGTTGACAAAGCTTTAGAATATAAATTGGGGGCAAGGGGTTTGCGTTCACTTTGCGAGGCAATACTTACTGATGCTATGTATGAACTACCTAGTTCTGACGAGAAAGTATTGTTCATAGATCGCGATTATGCACAAGATTCTTTAACGAAAAATTTATTAAAACGATTAGAAATAGCTTCATAAATAAAATTTTATAAACAAAAAAACCGTTTACATTCAAATATGTAAACGGTTCATTTAATTTATATTATTTTATTAATAAAATAAAAATTCCACTCTTCTATAAAAAGATTCTGAATCTCTTTTATTACCTGATTTTGTGTTACCAAAATTTACAATTGACAATCTTGATGCATCAATTCCTTTTTTAATAAAAAACTTTTTGTTTCAAGATCTCTTTTTAAAGAAATATTTTCTACTGTTTCATTCTTATTAGAGTATGAATTTATACTTACTTTCATTTCTGGGTTTTCATACAAAAATGCAATAATAGATCTTGAATTTTTTATAGCCTCCAAATTAAGTACATAATTGTCAAGTTTCATAACGTTATTGATGAAAGTTGATTTAAATTTGATTCAAAGTTAGGATTTTATTTTTAAATTCAATTAGTGTAATTTTAAAT
>JAYVIW010000006.1:0-11643 GCA_043769905.1 Bacteroidota bacterium | reverse complement strand
GATGCACTTAGGTTTTTAACAAATGATTGAATATCCATATAATATTTTGTCTTAGAATACAAATATAAGTAAATCTACATTATTTTAAAACATAACCATTTATTTTAAGCTTCAGCTAATGTTTTTATGTGAGCTTTAATTTTTGCTTCAAGTTCATCGGCCATTTCTGGATTGTCTTTAATAAGTTGTTTTACAGCATCACGACCTTGACCCAATTTAGTTTCGCCGTAACTGAACCATGAACCAGCTTTTTTGACAATTTCAAATTCTACTGCAAGATCAAGAATTTCACCACATTTCGAAACTCCTTCACCATACATAATATCAAATTCTGCAACTTTAAATGGTGGTGCAACTTTATTTTTTACAACTTTTACCTTTGTTCGGTTTCCTATAACATTGTCGCCGTCTTTTATTTGTGATGAGCGTCGAATATCCAATCGAACAGAAGCATAAAATTTCAATGCATTTCCTCCAGTTGTTGTTTCTGGGTTTCCAAACATGACACCAATTTTTTCACGCAACTGATTGATAAAAAATACGGTGCAATTTGTCTTACTTATTGTACCAGTCAATTTTCTTAATGCTTGAGACATTAAGCGGGCGTGAAGCCCCATTTTTGAATCTCCCATTTCACCTTCGATTTCAGATTTTGGTGTCAATGCCGCTACCGAGTCAATAACTACAATATCAATTGCCCCTGAGCGAATAAGATTTTCAGCTATTTCGAGTGCTTGCTCACCATTATCAGGTTGAGATATAATAAGGTTTTCAATATCAACGCCTAGTTTTTCGGCATAATTTCTGTCAAATGCGTGTTCAGCATCTATAAAAGCTGCAATACCACCTGCTTTTTGTGCCTCGGCAATTGCGTGCAATGTCAAAGTCGTTTTTCCTGATGATTCTGGTCCATAAATTTCAATAACACGTCCTCTAGGATAACCGTTGACACCAAGTGCCAAGTCTAGACCTAACGAACCCGAAGAAATTGTTTCTACCTCAACAATGGCTTTGTCCCCCATTTTCATTACGGTGCCTTTGCCGTAAGTCTTGTCAAGTTTATCTAAAGTAAGCTGTAATGCTTTCAGTTTTGCTTCTTTTTCTGAACTTGGTTTTTCTTTTTCCTTCATTTTAAAATCTTCTTATGTTTTTGTAAAAATAGCTATTTATTTTTTAAGTTTCAAACAACTCAATTAAAAAATCAAAATATAAAAAATAAACCTAACATATAAATAATGCGTCGTAAATGGCTTTAATTTTTTTCAAAAACTACGACAATATTGTAGTTTAATTTTTGCTTATTTTTTTTAACTGTTTTAGATATACCAAAAAATTAGCAGCGTGTTTTAGAGTTTTTGCAATAGATTCGCAAACAAATCTATATCAGATAATTTTTTGTTTTAATGCTATCAAAATTTTCTAATTGTTTGATGATTTTAAATTTAGAAAAATTTGAATACTTTTACTTAGTTTTATATTTAATTATTTCTATTTGTGTAATCTAGAAGTTTTATAATTTAAACGTAAAATGATTTGTAATAATTCTTTCGTCAAGAAGTGGTTTAAAACACAAATACTAGCATTTTGTGAATTAATAATCGAAAGAAATGTATCATTTTTTATGATGTAAAAGTCTTTAGATGTTCTATGGTACTATTTTTCAAGCAATAACAAATGATTATAATCTAAATTCTTCTGTATTTTGTTCTTGTTCAATTGTATCACGACGCACAAATTGTCGAATACAGTCTACATTTATTGATAAATTTTCAGGTCTATTAAACTCTTCTTTAGACACGTTGAGGTCTGGATCGGCATAGCATTTTTTCATAAAATAGCCCCAAATTGGTAATGCCGCTGTAGCTCCTTGACCATAAACGATACTTCGAAATCGTGCCGAGCGGTCATCACAACCAACCCAAACACCCGTCACTAAATTAGGAACCATTCCCATGAACCAACCATCAGATTGGTTTTGAGTTGTACCTGTTTTTCCAGCAATTGGGTTTGTAAAAGAGTAAGGATATCCTGTCCAGCGGTTGCTTCCGGCGCCGCCTCCAGTTGTTCTCAAACGTTCGCCCGAACCTCCTTCAGTAACGCCTTCTAAGAGTTTTACAACAGCAAAAGCAATATCTTTATTCAAAACATCATGTGATTCCGGGATGGGCTCATACACTGAAACGCCGTTTTTATCTTCGATTCGGGTTATAAATTGTGGTTTCATATAAACGCCTTCGTTGGCAAACGTGCTGTATGCGGCAACCATGTCCTGGACCGAAATCTCTACAGCTCCAAGTGCAATAGCTGGCTGGATTGGAATTTCAGATTTTACTCCCAATTTGTGTGTCAATTCTACCACAGCTTCTGGTCCAGTTTTATCAATCAATTTGGCGGAAACGGTGTTGATAGAATTGGCCAATGCTTTCTTTAAAGTAACTATGCCGCGGTACCTATTGTCAGAATTTCGGGGTTCCCAATTTTCAATTACATGGTGGCGCCCTTTTCTTATTACAAATGGACCGTCTATAATTGTATCGCAAGGTGACATTCCAAGTTGCTGAATAGCAGTCGCATAAACAAAAGGTTTAAACGTTGAACCAACTTGTCTTGAGCCTTGACCAACGTGGTCGTACTGAAAATATCTGTAATCAATGCCACCAACCCAAGCTTTAACTTGTCCTGTTTGTGGCTCCATCGACATTAATCCTGATTGCAAAAAATGTTTGTAATACCTGATAGAATCCAGCGGTGTCATTTCCATTTCTTTGTCTCCGTCCCAAGAAAAAACAGTCATTTTGGTTACTTTAGAAAATGATTTTATAATGTCTTCTTCTTCAATATCTTGGTCTTTCATCACACGCCAACGTTCTGAAGCTTTCATGGCTTGCATCAATATTTTTTGGGTTTCTAAGTTTGAAATATTTACAAACGGAGCATTTTTATTTTCTTTAGATTGTCTAAAAAATTCTTCTTGCAAATTTTTTAAATGTTCTTTGACAGCAGCTTCGGCATGAAGTTGCATTCTTGAGTCTATTGTGGTATAAATTTTAAGGCCATCGCTATAAATATCATAATCAGAACCATCGGGTTTTTTATTTTCTTTAGCCCAATTTTTCATATAATCTCTCAAGTATTCTCTGAAATAAGTAGCGGTTCCGTCAAGATGACTCTCTGGATGAAAATCTAATATAATAGGTCTTTTTTCTAATTTTGATTTTGTTGATTCTGATAAAAAGTTGTTTCGAACCATTTGTCCTAAGACAATATTTCGACGCCTTTCTACTTTTTCGGGACGTTTTACTGGGTTGAATAATGATGGATTGGTCAACATTCCAACAAGCATAGCGCCTTGATCAATTGATAATTCTTTTGGTTCTTTTGCAAAATAAACTTTAGCTGCCGAGCGAATTCCTACTGCAGTATTCACAAAATCGGCTTTGTTAAAATACATGGCAATAATTTCTTGTTTTGTAAATTGTCTTTCTAACCTAATTGCAATTATCCATTCTTTGACTTTTTGAATGATTCTAAGCGGCAAAAACTTTGAACCCTCGCCATGAAACAATAATTTTGCAAGTTGTTGCGATATTGTGCTCGCCCCACCATTGGTACCAAGTTTAGCTACTGCACCAAGTGTCCTTCTAGCATCAATGCCTGAATGCTCATAAAAACGTTCATCTTCGGTTGCAACCAACGCATCAACTAAGTGTTTAGGCAAATCTTTATATTTTATTGGAGAACGATTCTCGTTATAAAATTTCCCAAGAACAATTCCGTCGCTCGAAATTATTTCAGTAGCAAGATTAGAATTAGGATTTTCTAGTTCTTCAAATGAAGGCATGGAACCCAATAGTCCCCAAGATGCAAACAAGAAAAACACAAATAAACCACCCATTGTATATAAAAAAATTCTCCAGAATTTTTTTTTGTAGTATTTGATATCTTTAACGGTTATGTTGTTTTTTACAGCCATTTTTTTGTTTTTTGATAAACAATAAATTTTTTATAAATATTGTTGCAATAATTATTTGCTTAATTATTAGAATAAAATTTATGAAATAATAGTTTATTGTAGTGATTCTATTCTAAAACCTACTTCCGAAATTCCCTCTAAATCTTTTACTCCTTCAACTTTACCATTTTTTCTGACGGCTTGTTGAATTCGTATTTTATAAATTCCTTTTTTGTCAAACGATGCGTTCTCTTTATAAAAAAGTTTACTTGATTTAGTATCCGAAAATCCATCGCCCATTAATGTTCCGTCGGGATTTGCCATTTCATATTCTAAGGTATCGACTTTTGTCAATCCATCAGGGTTTTCTAATGAAACCAAAAGAAACAAATTATTAAACGGATAATTGTTGTTGTTGCGAATATTTAAGAACAAGTTATATTTTTTTGTTGGTTCAAGTTTTGGTAAATCGAATTTTACAATAGTGTCTCTGTTCCAAGCATTTCCAACAGATTTGTATTCATCAAAAACACGAGTTTTATCGCAAGAAACAAAACTTAGTAAAAATAAAAAAAACACAATGCTAGTCGTTGGCTTCATTTTTCTTATTAGGAATTATTTTGTTACTAACTGGTTTTTCGCCAGATTGATTGGAATTATTATTGTTAGGACGAATTTTATTGTCAACAGATTTCTCTTGATTTGGGTTGTTTTTAGGCTTGTAATTTGGGTTATTGGCGTTTGCTTTATTATTGTTAGGGTTGTTGTTTTTTGGTTTTCCAGGGCTTGGGTTGTTGTTTGGTTTTGCGATATTTTGTTTAGAGCTATTGCTATTTATTTTAGTAACATTTTGGTGAGGATTGCTGTTGACTTTTGCAACAATTGGTGCATTTTGATTTCCAGAAACTGGTTTTATTATTTGCCGTTGATTGGTATTGCTTGCAACAATAACATTTGCTCCAGCTGTTTTTCGTTTTTTATTGCGGTTGTTTTTGTTAGGTTTTGGTTGGTCAAAACGCGTTAAACTTTCTTGCCCCATTGCGTTGTTGAAGTCTTTTTGAGGTTCAACAACAATTTCTAAAGCATAATCTTCTAATGATGAAACTTTATTTTTCAATTTATTTTCGGCAACAATTTCTCTAACTTGATCTATTTTTAGTACATGCCAATTAGCAAAATTGCTGGTATATGTAAACCACATTAATCCTTTAAAAATATCTTGTTTTTGGCAAATTGCATCTCCTTTTTCAGTAACTAATTTAGTTTCAAAATCTGGAAAATCTTTTAAAGCATCCATATAAGTATCTAGCTCAAAATTGAGACAACATTTCAGTTTTCCGCATTGTCCAGCCAGTTTTTGTGGGTTCAAAGACAGTTGTTGGTATCTTGCCGCTGATGTATTTACACTTCGGAAATCGGTTAACCATGTTGAACAACATAATTCCCGGCCGCATGAACCGATGCCACCCAATCGAGCGGCTTCTTGACGAAAACCAATTTGTTTCATTTCGATTCTGGTGCTGAATTCTTTTGCAAATTCTTTTATCAATAACCTAAAATCTATTCGATCGTTAGCGGTATAATAAAAAGTTGCTTTTAATCCGTCTCCTTGAAATTCGATGTCCGAAATTTTCATTTCGAGTTTTTGCTCAATTGCTAATTCTCTTGCTCGAACCTTCATTGGTTCTTCTTTGTCACGGGCATTTGACCAAATATCGATGTCTTTTTGTGATGCTTTTCTGTATATTTTTGTTATTTCGGGACTTGTGTGGTTGACTTTTTTCTTTTTCATTTGCACGCGCACCAGCTCGCCAGTCAAAGTTACAATTCCGATGTCGTGACCAGGTGACGCTTCGGTTGCAACAACATCTCCCATTGATAGGGTTAGCTTTTCGGTGTTTCGATAAAATTCTTTTCGACCGTTTTTAAAACGGATTTCTACACAGTCAAATGGGGTTTCGCCATTAGGCAAACTCATATTTGATAACCAATCAAAAACTGTTAGTTTGTTGCAGCTATCTGTGCCACAAGTGCCATTATTTTTGCAACCCTTTGGTGCGCCACCATCAGAAGTTGAGCAACTAGTACAAGCCATGATATATATTGATGTTGCTCAAAAGCAACTTAAAATTTGTAATTTATTTAATTGGTAAAGATATAATAATTTAGGATTTAGGAATTGAGAATTAAGATTTTTTTAGTATCAATTCAAAATCTTGTATAATTTGTCAGACAATCTTATTCTAAAAGGTAATTTAAGGGTCATTATATCACCAACAATTGCCTTTTCTAAGACCAAATTATTAACTAACATTTCGTTCAATACTAGTTCTTGATTGCCTGTATTTTTGCCTTTTATCAAAATTTTATCTCCGATTTTGATTTCATTTTCTTGAATTTCAAATTGCCCTATACCAGCTTTTGTAAAATAATGTGTGGCGTTGCCAATAAAAACTTTCTTGACTTTAACCTCATTTTTGGCTGTAATTTTTGGTAAATTAGAATTAATAACAACTGAATTTTCATTTGAATTCCTAAACAACAAAACATCTGATTTTCCTTTTTTAAAAATTTTATTGCCATTTTTAACTCCTTTTCTAACCGTTTTTTGCTCTGCTTCTGAAAGATTTATTACCGATACACATTCTTGCGAACAACAACCCTGCATGTCAATTGTGCAGTTTTCACATTGAATAAATAGCAAGTGACAACCTGCGTTCAAACAATTGGTGTGGACATCGCAAGGTGCACCACATTGGTGACAATTAGAAACAACATCATCAGTAATTCGCTCGCCCAATCGGTGGTCAAAAACAAAATTTTTGCCAATAAATTGACTCTCAAGATTCTCTTCTTTTATTTGTCGGGTATATTCAATTATGCCGCCTTCAAGTTGATAAACATTCTCAAAACCTTTGTGTTTGAAGTAGGCACTAGCTTTCTCACAACGAATTCCGCCTGTGCAATACATCAATACATTTTTATCTTGTTTGTGTTCAGCAAGTTGTTGTTCGATAATTGGCAATGATTCTCTAAAAGTATCAACATCTGGTTTTATTGCATTCTTAAAATGACCAATTTCCGATTCATAATGGTTACGCATATCGACAACGATTGTGTTGGGGTCGTTGAGCATGTCGTTAAATTCTTTGGCTTTTAGGTGAATGCCAATATTTGATGCATCGAAAGTTGGGTCATTGAGGCCGTCGGCTACAATTTTATCTCGGACTTTGATTGTTAATTTCAGGAACGAGAAATCGTCTTGTTCGACGGCAATATTCATTCGCAAATCTTGCATGAAATCATAAAGTTCAATAGATTTTTTGAAATCATAAAAAAAATCTGCTGGTAAAGAGAGTTGTGCGTTGATGCCTTCGTGCGCAACATATATGCGACCCAAGACATCTAGCGGGTTCCAGGATAAGAATAATTCGTTTCTAAATTTTGTGGGGTCAATTATTTGCGCATATGCATAAAAAGACAACGTAAGGCGCTGTTTTCCTGCATTGTCAATCAATTTTGATCGCTCATCTGCGCTTAAAGTGTTGTACAGTTGCATGCTATAAACAGTTTTAAGTTTTTTGAGATTATATTTATAGCAAAGATAATATAAAGATGAGGAAAGTTTTGGTTAAAAGTAATATTTTCATAAATAACTCGATGATCTAGCCCAGATGGAAGGGAAAATCCTTTTTTTTAAATTGTTTTTATCAATTTTAAAAAAAGATTTGGAATGACAGCTGGAAGTAGCTCCTAAAAATATTTAGTTCGAATAAATATAAGATTCAATAGCTTTCAATTCTTGGTCTGACATTGCTTTTGTGATTACAAAATTGGCTTTCATAACTTCATATTGGCTTGGGTCAATAATTGGGGCTGCATCATGAATCAAAAAATCGATGATATTTCCTTTTTTGGCTTTATAAATTTTAGACATTTCTTGAATACTTGGTCCAACAACTTTTTGATTGACCAAATGACAAGCAACACAATTTCCTTTTCCTTCGAATATTTCTTTTCCGAGTTCTGTTGGTGATTGATTACTTATTTTTTTTGCTTCAGTTTCTTGATTTTTGCAAGAAACAAAGACTATTAATGAAATTAAAAACAATAATTTTGTCATGATTTTTAAGAAATTAATTTCACAATATCTTTAGCAAAATAACTCGCTATCATATC
The DNA here is from genome assembly GCA_043769905.1 of Bacteroidota bacterium. GTDB lineage: Bacteria > Bacteroidota > Bacteroidia > Flavobacteriales > Flavobacteriaceae > Flavobacterium. The sequence goes on along the minus strand of JAYVIW010000006.1, from coordinate 3,512 downwards.
TGCACCAGCTCGTTTTATTGAGGTTGTTTGTTCCATCATAATCGCATCATGGTCAAGCCAACCTCTTTCTGAAGCTGCTTTTATCATGGCATATTCGCCCGAAACTTGATAAACAGCAACTGGAACATTGACTGCATTTTTAACTTCGCGAACAATATCTAAGTATGAAATACCTGGTTTGACCATCACAATATCAGCGCCTTCTTGAACATCCAGAACGGTTTCGCGAATGGCTTCGATGCGGTTGTGATAATCCATTTGATAGGTTTTTTTGTCTTTCGGAATATCCATTAAATCGACTGGTGCCGAATCTAAAGCGTCGCGAAAAGGACCATAGTGAGAAGATGCATATTTTGCGGAATAAGCCAAAATGCCTGTATTTTTAAAATTATTTTGTTCTAGTGATTGGCGAATTGTTTGAATTCGACCGTCCATCATGTCGCTTGGTGCCACAAAATCGGCTCCTGCTTGTGCGTGCGAAACACTCATTTCGCCTAAGAAATTTGCGGTTATGTCGTTTACGACTTGTCCATTTTCGATAATGCCGTCGTGACCATAAATAGAATATGGATCTAATGCTACATCAGTCATGACAATCATTTCTGGTGCAATATTTTTTACTGTTTTGATAGCTCTTTGCATTAGCCCGTTTGGATTCAAGGCTTCTTTTCCTGCATTATCTTTTAAGTTATCTGGCACTTTTACAAAAAGCAAAACCGATTTTAAATTCAATTTTTGAAGTTCTTTGATTTCTTGTTCGATATTATCCAAGCTCATTCTGAAGTAATTCGGCATCGACGGAATTTCTTCTTTTATATTCGAGCCTTCCACAACAAATAATGGAACAATAAAATCGTTTGGGTGCAAAATGGTTTCTCTAATTAGACTTCTAATTGATTCGTTGGTGCGTAATCTTCTACTTCTTATTAACATAAATTTTATTTTTTAAACCCTTAAGAAATAAGGTTCATTCAGTTTTAAATTTGGATTCTAAAAATGACTATTCTTTTATCCAATTTCTTGGATTTTCCAAAACTTGAATTAATTTTTCTTCTTCACTACCAGTTTTTGGATGATGGTCATAAATCCATTGTACTCTTGGAGGCAAAGACATCAAAATGCTTTCAATTCTACCATTGGTTTTTAGGCCAAACAATGTGCCTTTGTCATGCACCAAATTGAATTCTACGTACCGACCACGGCGAATTTCTTGCCAGGTTTTTTGCGCTTCGCTATAAGGTAAATTTTTTCTATTTTCAAGAATTGGGATATAGGCTTCGAGAAAACTATTGCCAACTTCGGTTACAAAGTTAAACCAATTTTCCATTGACGTTTGATCTGTAGCTTTGCAATAATCAAAAAATAATCCGCCAAGACCGCGTGCTTCATTTCGGTGTGTGTTCCAAAAATATTGATCGCATTGTTTTTTATATTTTGGATAAAACTCTGGATTGTGTTTGTCGCAAGCCGATTTACAAGTTTGATGAAAATGAATGGCATCTTCTTCAAACAAATAATAAGGCGTTAAATCTTGTCCGCCGCCAAACCAAGAATTAATTATATTTCGGTGATCATCATACATTTCAAAATACCGCCAATTGGCATGAACTGTTGGTGCCATCGGATTTTTTGGATGAATTACTAAACTCAATCCGCAGGCAAAAAAATCGGCTTGGCCAACGTTGAACATCTTTTGCATCGCTTCGGGTAATTTACCATGAACTGCCGAAATATTAACACCACCTTTTTCTATTACATTTCCGTTTTCAATAACTCGTGTTCTTCCTCCACCACCGCCCGTACTGAGCCCTGTCGAAGTATCTGGTCTTTCCCAGATATCTTCACGAAATTTGGCTTTGCCTTCAACGGTTTCTAAACCAGCAACGATTTGGTCTTGAAGATTTTGAATGTATTGGTAGAATTTATTTTTCATAAAAGTTATTAGCTAAAAGCTGTCAGCTAACAGCTACTGTTTATATTCCTTCACAGCATCCACAAAAGCCTTCGCATGATCTACAGGAATATTAGGTAAAATACCGTGACCAAGGTTTACAATGTACTTGTCTTTTCCGAATTCGTCAATCATCTCGTGCACCATTTTTTTGATGGTTGGAATCGGTGATAACAATCTCGATGGATCGAAATTTCCTTGTAACGTAATATTTCCACCTGATAAATATCGTGCATTTCTAGGCGAGCAAGTCCAATCAACACCAAGAGCCGATGCTTTACTTTTTCCCATTTCGCCTAATGCAAACCAACATCCTTTTCCAAAAACAATAACTGGCGTAATGTCTGCTAACGCTTCCACAATTTGATTGATGTATTTCCAAGAAAACTCTTGATAATCAACTGGTGACAACATGCCGCCCCATGAATCAAAAATCTGAATGGCGTTGCAACCTGCTTTTACTTTTTCGATTAAATAAGCAATAGTAGTATCTGTAATTTTTTGCAATAAAACGTGCGCAGCAACTGGATTGGAGAAACAAAATCCTTTCGCTGTATCAAAACTTTTAGATCCTTTACCTTCGACTGCGTAACAAAAAATTGTCCAAGGCGAACCTGCAAAACCAATTAATGGCACTTCATCATTCAACATTTGCTTTGTCATTTTGATGGCTTCAAAAACATAACCCAAAGTTTCGTGTACATCTGGAACAATCACTCTTTCAACATCTTGAATGGTTCTAATCGGGTTTGGTAAAAAAGGTCCAACGCTTTCTTTCATTACTACTTCAATTCCCATGGCTTGTGGCACTACCAAAATATCTGAAAATAAAATAGCTGCATCTGGTGCAATTCTGCGAATGGGTTGCACTGTAATTTCTGATGCTAATTCTGGTGTTTGACAACGTGTGAAAAAATCGTACTTGTCACGCAAAGCGATGAATTCTGGCAAGTATCTTCCTGCTTGACGCATCATCCAAACGGGCGGACGAGTTACTGTTTCATTATTTAAAGCACGCAGAAATAAATCGTTTTTAATCATTATAGTGTTGTTTAATTGTTTAAAAATTGTAGTGTATCTTACCTAAAACTTAAAACCTATTTTTAATAATGTACTACTTTTTCAATTACACTTTCGATGGTTTGTGAAGCTGCAATTTCTATACTTTTGATGCTATTTGATGCCAATGCCTGAGCTGTTGTGGTACCAATTGCAAAACAAATTTCGTTTGATATTTTATTTAATTTTAAATAACTGTCAACAGCCGAAGGACTTAAAAAAAGTATTCCGTCGGGTTTGAAGTCGATTTTTTGAGGCATAATTTTGGTTTCATAAACCTGAATTTCATTAAATTGAATTCCGTTTTCTGATAAAGCATTTGGTAACGTATCGCGGCGTAAATTTCCGCTAAAAAAAGTAAAGGCTTCATTGGTGTATACTAATGAAATTATTTCTGCTAAATCGTCGGCATAGCTAGTGTACGCCTCTACTTTAAAACCATTTTCTTGTAATAATGCTTTTGTTTTTAAACCCACACAAAAAGCAGTTTTTGATTTTAATT
>JAYVIW010000005.1:0-51845 GCA_043769905.1 Bacteroidota bacterium | reverse complement strand
TTTAAACCTATCTGTGAAATCTAAAATGCTTTGTCCTATAAATTTTTCCATAATGTAAATATATGTAAAAATTATAAGTCATTATCAGAACACCTCAATACAATTTTAATCTACAATTATTTATTGCAATTTGAAGATTAAAATTTAATCTAAAAACTTACATTCTATCAGGAACATCAATTCCTAAAAGCTTGAAACTCGATTTAATAATATCTGCAACTTTTTGCGAAAGTTGCACTCGAAACATTTTTTTATCCAAATCTATTTCACCAAGAATAATTACATTTTGATAAAACGAGTTGTATTCTTTAACCAAATCATAGGTATAATTGGCCAATAATGCAGGGCTGTGGTTGTGCGCTGCACTTTGGATAATTTCTGGATAAAGTGCCATTTGTTTGATCAATTCTTTTTCCTTTTCATGCAAATTTTCGATATTACTTTGCAAACTAAATTCAAAATTGGATTTGCGCAAAATCGATTGAATTCTAGCATATGTATATTGAATGAATGGACCAGTATTTCCAGCAAAATCAACTGATTCTTCAGGATTAAACAGCATTGATTTTTTTGGATCAACTTTTAGCATGTAATACTTCAAAGCGCCGAGACCAATTGTGTTATAAAGTTTGGCTTTTTCATCATCAGAAAAACCATCAAGTTTGCCTAAATCTTCGGATAGTTTTTGAGCAGTTTCGGTCATTTCGACCATCAAATCATCAGCATCAACAACAGTTCCTTCACGAGATTTCATTTTTCCAGAAGGCAATTCTACCATTCCATACGAAAGATGAAAAAGATTTTCAGACCAATCAAAACCAAGTTTCTTTAAAATTAGAAACAAAACCTTAAAATGATAATCTTGCTCGTTTCCAACGGTATAGACCATACCGCCAACATCTGGATAATCTTTGACACGTTGAAGGGCTGTCCCAATATCTTGGGTCATGTAAACTGCTGTTCCATCTGATCGCAAAACAATTTTTCTATCCAATCCATCTGGGGTCAAATCTATCCATACCGAACCGTCGGCATCTTTTTCGAAAATGCCTTTTTCAAGCCCCATTTGAACTACATCTTTTCCTAAAAGATAGGTATTGCTTTCATAATATTTGCTATCAAAATCGACACCTAAATTTTTATAAGTCGTGTCAAAGCCATCATAAACCCATTGATTCATTGTTGTCCAGAGTGCAATTATTTCTGGTTTTCCAGCTTCCCAATCTAGCAGCATTTGTTGTGCTTCGATGATGATAGTGGCTTGTTTTTTTGCTTCTTCTTCTGTTTTGCCAGATTGCATTATTACTGCAATTTGTTCTTTATATATTTGATCAAATTTCACATAATATTTACCAACCAACTTATCACCTTTCATACCCGAAGTTTCAGGTGTTTCGCCTTCACCAAATTTTTGCCACGCCAACATCGATTTGCAAATATGAATACCTCGATCGTTGATAATCTGGGTCTTATATACTTTTTTGCCTGACGCTTTTATGATTTCGGCAACCGAATAACCTAGCAAATTGTTTCGAACATGACCCAAATGCAAAGGTTTATTGGTGTTTGGCGACGAATATTCTACCATAACAGCCTTTTCATTTGCGGCTGTAGCAACAAATCCAAATTGTGAATTGTCTTTTATTATTTTGAAAAATTCGATATAATAATCATCTGTAATAACTAGGTTCAAAAAACCTGAAACCACATTGAATTTGGCAACCTCTTTAAGGTTTTCTATAAGGTATTGTCCAATTTTATTGCCCAATTCAACTGGATTTCCTTTTATTAATTTTAATAAAGGGAAAATCACAACAGTTATGTCTCCTTCAAATTCTTTTCGTGTGGCTTGAAATTCAATTTTTTCGATTTCAATTTCGAACAAAATTTTAATTGCATTATTGATTTGTGGAGCAAGTTGCGTGGTAAGTGACATGATAGAGATATAAAAACTTATATAATGCAAAGATAGCAATTTTCTAAATATTTTATTAATTAATAGTTAGACATTTTTTATCTACAATTGTAGTAATTTAAGATTATTTTTATTCTGTTTTTTCTTGAACAACTTTATTTAATTGTCAAGAATATTCTTTTTAACGATTATATTTGTTTTTTATCGGATTTTTGAGTAACTTTGTTACTTAATCCTTAGCTTATGAAAAATTTATTTGCTTGTTTTTTGCTTTTGTTTGTTTTTGTGAGTTTTTCACAAGTCATAACAATAAATACCACCAACACATACGATCAATTGGTCAATAATGTGTTAATAAATTCGACTTGCGTGCGGGGCAATAATGCTGTTGGCAGTACAGGCACCAGTTTTGGTTCAAATGGTATTGGAAGTTTTACCAACACTAACCCTAATTTTCCAATGACAAGTGGTGTCATTTTAAGTACAGGAAATGTTGCTGATGCCCCAGGCCCCAACCTTGTCAGTCCGCCGCAAAACTCGGGTAATCTCACGTCATGGGCCGGTGACAGTGATCTGGAAACAGCGCTACTAGCTGCAGGTATAAACATGGTTTCAACAAATGCAACTTACTTAAAATTTGATTTCACGCCAATATCGCCCAACTTTAGTTTCGATTTCATATTTGCTTCAGAAGAATATGGTAATTTTCAATGTCAATTTTCTGACGCTTTTGCTTTTTTATTAACCAATACTGTAACTGGTATAACAACTAATCTGGCAGTTTTACCAGGAACAAGTACCCCAATATCTGTAGAAACTGTGCGTAGTGGTCTGTATAATTCGAGTTGCGGATCTGTTAATTCTAATTTTTTTGGTAATTTTTATGGTGGATCTAATTCTGGATTGTCGCCCACAAATTTTAACGGTCAAACTACTTTATTAAATGCCTCGGCTGTATTAACACCTAATGTTTTATATAGAGTAAAATTGGTAATTGCCGATAGAACCGATGGGAAAAGTGATTCAGCAGTTTTCATTTCTGGCACGAGTTTTAATATTGGTCAGGATGTTTTGGGTCCAGATTTAACGGTTGCAAATGGTGACGCAATTTGTTTTGGAGAAAATTATACCATAAATACAGGTCTTAGTGCCACCGATTATACTTTTCAATGGTCTAGAAATAATAATGTTCCAGTTGCTGGAGGTCCAACATTTTTGGTAACAAGTCCAGGTACTTATAAGGTTATTTACACCAAAAACGGAAGTACTTGTTCACCCGAAGAAAATACAATTCTGGTCGAGTATTTTCCACAAATCATTCCATCATCACCTATAAATATTTATAAATGCAATAATGGTTCTGCAACATATTCTTTTAATATAGCTATTAATACACCAATATTATTGTCTGGAACACCTGGTTTGCCTTCGGCAACAACCACAATAACTTATTTTGAAAGTCGAGCCAATGCAAATAATAATGTATCACCAATCGCAAGTCCGTTTGCAAGTCCTGGAAATGTGACAATTTATGCAAGAGTTGCTAATACTTTAACTGGTTGTTACACCGTTGAATCGTTTGATTTACTACTTGCACCAACGAATCCAGTCGCGACGCCACCAAATGATTTGACAGAGTGTGAAATTATAAGTGGATCTAACAATGCCAGTTTTATCTTTAACCTTCAAGATTCTAATATTTTAAATGGGCTATCAGCAAGCGCTTTTGATGTTTTATATTATGATACTGCAGTCAATCAAGCTGCTGGGACTGCAACTGGACTATTGTCAGCTAATGGTAGTTTGCACAGCAGCAATACCACAATATTTGTTAGATTACAAAACAGAACAGACCCAAGCTGTTTTGCATTCACAACATTTAAAGTAATTGTCAATCCAAAATTATTTATTAATGATCTTGTTAAAGAACAAATTGTGTGTACCGAATATATATTGCCGCAACTTATAACGCCTGGAGTGCAATATTGGACTGGACAATTAGGCACAGGAACGCAGCTAAATGTTGGTGATGCAATAACTAATACTTTACCGTTTTTAGACCCGCAGACCATTTATCTTTATTTGCCAGGGGTTTGTTATGATCAAAAATCTTTTGTGGTAAAAGTTATTGATTTAGATAAATTCACACCACCTTCTGGTACATATTGTGAAGGAACTTATTCACTACCATCTATAGACTACGCTAGTTATTATACTGGACCAGGGGCAACAGGTACAAATTTGGCGGTTGGTAATGTAATAACAACAACACAAACGATTTATGTTTACTATATAGCACTTGATGCTCCTTTTTGCGTCAACGAACGACAATTTACAGTGACTATTGAGCCAAATCCAGTTTTGCCAACATTTGCTAATGTTTTCAAATGTTCAGGTGAAACTTACACCTTACCAGCGTTGGTACAACCACCAAATGTTACAGTGAGGTATTTCAGTTTAGCTGGCGGACAAGGAATAAATTTTCCTGCTGATGGTACTTATGTCATAACTGCCTCTCAAACCGTTTATGTTTTTGCTACACAGGGATCCATTCCATGCACTGATGAAGAATTTTTTGATGTTTATATTGGTTTGACTCAACCAACAACCGTAAACGAATGCACAGCATATACCTTACCGCAGATTCCAGCGGGCAGTAATTATTTTACAGGAACAAATGGATCAGGCACTCCGTTGTTTAAAGATGATGTGATTGCAACGAGCCAAACCATCTATATTTATGCTTTGACTGGTGGTATGCCCTGCACCGCCGTTGAGGTTCCATTGAAAATTATAATTACATTACCAGTCATCCCCGCAACAACGCCAGTTATTGCTTGTGGCTCGTATGCGTTGCCTCCATTTGTTAACGCACCGATCAATACATCAGTAACTTCCAACCAAACCTACCAACCTTATTTTTATAGTAACAGTCCAACAGGTTTTGGGACCACTTATCCAGTAGGTTTTATTTTTAATAGTTCGCAAACTATTTATGTTTGTGTAAGAGATGGGTCTTGTTTTACTAGAGTTCCGCTGCAAATAACAATCAACCCAAATCCAATAATTAATACAGCAACAGATCCTGACAAATGCGACAAAGACCCGTATATTGTTCCAACTATTGCCAATGTTACTTTTTATGATCAACCAGGAGGTTTAGGAAATATCATTCCAAGTGGGACTGCTATAAATACCACTAGAACCATTTATGCCTATGGTGTTTTAGGAGGTTGTATTGATCAATTAACAATTAATATAACCATATTTGCGTCAGTCACTGCGGCTTATCCAATAAATGCAACGAGCATTACCCGATGTAACAGTTTTTTGTTGCCAGCAATGACAGGTGGCACACGTTGTTTTGACACAATGAATGGACCAAATGTTACTGGTTTTACAGAATATTTAGCAGGTCATATTTTTACAACAAGTCAAACAGTATATTTTTATAATGAAAATCCAATAAGACCACCTTATATATGCACCGATGGTAACAATCCGTTTGTAATAACTATTAATAATGCACCAGTTTTAACAACAATACCTGATGTAGAAAATTGTGACAGCTATACTTTGCCGCCGTTGCAAGTAATAACAAATACGACTGTGAGTTATTGGACACAAACAGGCGGCACAGGAACCCAATATTTTCCTGCACAAGTGATAACAAGTGATTTAAAATTATTTGTCTTTGCTGAAACAGTCGCAACACCAAATTGTACAGATGAAGAAGAGTTTGATATAAAAATCAATAAAGTCAGTACTTTGCCCAATGAAACCCAGTGCGTAAGTTATAGCTTACCATTCAATACAAACACAACAACACCGACTGCAGTAATTGGAGATTATTACACAGGATCGGGAGGAACAGGCTTATTGATTCCAAAAGGAACTGCAATTACTGCAAATTTTCCTCCCGTAAATGGTACGCCCAGCACAAAAACTGTAAGACGATTTTATATTTATAAAAATTACCCTTCGACAATAGCTGCATCTGGGTTTTGTCCTAGCGAAACTTTTTTTGATGTAACTATTATTTCGGCTCCAATTGCTAATGATATCCCATTGGCTGACAGAACTTTTTGTGATGAAAATGATAAATTGAACGATGGTTTAAAATTAGTAGATTTATCAACTTTGAATGCTAAAATTCTAAATCCAGTTGTGCCACCAGTCAATTATGTGCCACAAGTTGGATCCGAATTTACAATTGCATATTACTCAAGTGCCTCAGATGCTAATGCCAATCCACCTGTAAATCCTATTTCTGGTTCAACAGACTTAAAAAATATTTGGGTTCGGGTAGCTAATACACTGTCGCCAGATTGTTATGATGTGAAACCTTTGCAGTTTTTTGTAAATAAAATTCCAGAAACAGACCCAAAAGATGGAATTCTTTGTGCTGATAATGTTACTAGTATTATTTCAGTACCTTATTTGATAAAAAGTGAATTGCCTCTTGTAGGTTATACATTCGAATGGAAAAATCAGTTAGGTGTTACTGTTGGTACTTCCAATGACCTTTCGGTTATCGTCCCAGACACTTATACAATTGTAGCAACTGATAATACAACAGGTTGCAAATCAGTAATAAAACAAGCAACGGTAAGTCAATCAACTAAGCCAATTGCAACGTACACATTGAGCGAGAATTTTAGTGACAATCAATTTGTGACTGTTAATGCTGTTGGTTTTGGTGGCGATTATGTATATCAATTAGATGAGCAACCAGAACAAGACAGTCCGGTTTTTGAAAATGTTTCTTATGGTGCGCATGCTATAATTGTTCGAGACAGAAACAATTGTGGTCAAACTCCAATTGATATTTTGGTAGTAAATTATCCAAAATATTTTACGCCGAATGGTGATGGATTCAATGATACTTGGAATATTATTGGTCTTGAAAAGTCAATAGCAGAATCAACTGTTTATATTTTTGACCGATATGGCATATTAATTACGCAAACAAAACCTTATGAATCTGGCTGGGACGGTACATTTAATGGAATTGTTTTACCATCAACAGATTATTGGTTTGCGGTTACTTATGTAGAAAATAATATAGAGAAAGTTTTTAAATCACATTTTACTTTGAAACGATAGTTTTTTAGAAGTTTGGTACTTAGATATGCTCGACTTTAGACTCTGAAATATGACCTTATTATTTTGATTCTAATTTGGTTAATTTTAATTAAATTTTAATATTTAAAATATTTGTATAAAAAAAACCTCGAAAATTTTTCGAGGTTTTTTATACAAATATAAATTGTGATTAATGCTATTATCTCAAAATTTGACATCAATAAATCTAATGTCAAGAATCTCAAAGTTAAGAGTCTAGGGCTTTAAAATTTACCATTTAATAATAGCACTTGCCCAAGTAAAACCCGAACCAAAAGCTGCCAAAACAACGGTGTCACCTGATTTTATTTTACCTAATTCCCATGCTTCGGTCAATGCAATAGGGACAGATGCTGCGGTCGTATTGCCATATTTCTGAATGTTATTAAAAACTTGGTCATCTGTTAAATTGAACTTTTTTTGAATGAATTGCGAAATTCTCAAATTGGCTTGATGGGGTATCAACATATCAATATCAGATACTTGCAAATTATTGGCCTCAAGACCTTCATTGATAACTTCAGCAAATCGGGTTACCGCATGTTTGAAAACAAATTGACCATTCATATAAGGAAAATAACTAATATCATCTGGATCGTTATCCTCTATAATATCAGTAATCCATCGACCGCCCATACCTGGAGCAGCAACTGCTAATTCTAGTGCATGCTCACCTTCAGAATGCAAATGGGTTGATAAAACGCCTTTGGTTAAATCTTCTTCACGAGTCAAAATTGCTGCTCCGGCTCCATCTCCAAAAATAACTGAAACATTGCGGCCTCGGGTTGTCATGTCTATTCCAATCGATTGCAATTCTGCACCAACAATTAGAATATTTTTGTACATTCCAGTTTTAATATATTGATCGGCAACGGATAATGCATAAATAAAGCCAGAACATTGGTTTCGAATATCAAGAGCACCAATTGGTTTTATTCCCAAATCACGTTGTAATGTTACACCTGGACCTGGAAAATAATAATCTGGTGAAATGGTTGCAAAAACTATAAAATCAATATCATCATTGTTTATTCCTGCTCGTTCTATTGCGATTTTTGCAGCTTTTAATCCCATAGAGCTGGTCGTTTCTCCACTGCCTTTGATAACGTGTCGGCGTTCTTGAATTCCGGTTCGCTCTTGTATCCACTCATCATTGGTATCAATTATTTTCGATAAATCTTCATTGGTAACGATATTTTCTGGAACGAAATAACCCAGTCCCGATATTTTTGAATTATACATTTAGTAGATTTTTTGAAGAATTGATAATTTGAATGGTCAAATTTAAACATTCTTAAAAAAATCAACCTATTATTTGTAAAAAGATTAAAATTTTATTTCAAGAAATAGTTCAGTATTAATTTCAAACGCATTGATAGAATCAAGAAACATTAGTTTGTCTTTATAAATTATTGCAATTAGATAATGTGTTCCTCGAAAATAATTTTTTACAACCTTAACTTTTATTTCAGATTTTGTTACGATTTTAATTTGATGAGAATATACTAGCTGAATTTTATTGGCAATTTCAATCTCGTTTATTTCTCCAAATAATGAACCAATATATTTAGTTTGTGGATTTTTAAATAATATTTCGGGACTATTTTTAGCAACTATTGCACCATTTTTCAAAACAACTGTTTGGTCAGAAAACGATAATACATCATTGACATCGTGAGTGGCAATAAGGCAAGTTATTGATTTTGACTTCAAATAATTGAATAAATTTCTACGCAAAGTATTTTTTCTGAAATTGTCTATTTGGCTAAAAGGTTCATCAAGCAATAATATTTTTGGTTCATTGGCCAAAACCATTGCCAGCCCCACTCTTTGTTGTTGACCGCCACTCAAAAATTGTGGTTTAATAATAGCAAAATCTTGCATTTCGACCATTTTTAACAATTCATCTATTCTGTCATTTTTCTTTTTTTTATTAGTATTTGATAAAAATTTTCCAACATTTTCGGCAACGGTCATGTAGGGCATTAGTCCAAAATCTTGAGCTAAATATTTGATGTATTCTTCGCCAGGAATCAAGTTGAATTTTGGACCTAGAATAGGTTTTTTGTTAAATAAAATTTCGCCTTCATTCACATCAAATAAGCCATAAATTAGTTTCAACAAAGTGCTTTTGCCACAGCCACTTTCACCAATAATGGTTATGTTTTGACCATTTGAGACATTAAATTCAATATTTTTTAAAATAATATGTTGGTTGTAACCAAATGAAATATTCTTGACTTCTAGCATTTATAATTGGTTTTATTCTGTACAAATATCAGAAATAAGTCATAATTATTGGTAACAGAATCATTAAATATTAGACTTACTATAAATTGAATATTTAACTTTAATATTCATTCATTAATTAATTAATTACTTTTACAAAAAATATATATTTTTCAGAATGAATACAATTCTAGAAGTCAACAAAGTTGTTAAACAATATGGCAATTTTACGGCACTTAATCAGGTTTCATTATCAATTCCAAAAGGGAGTATTTTTGGACTGTTAGGGCCAAATGGTGCCGGAAAAACATCATTAATTAGAATAATCAACCAAATAACAATTCCGGATAGTGGACAAGTTTTTCTTGATGGTGAATTGTTGCAACCCAAACACGTGCAACACATTGGATACCTGCCAGAGGAACGTGGTTTGTATAAATCTATGAAAGTAGGAGAACAATGCTTATATCTCGCACAATTAAAAGGATTGTCAAAAAAAGATGCTAAAAAACAACTAGATTATTGGTTCGATAAGCTTGAAATCCAAGGTTGGTGGAACAAAAAAATAGAAGAACTTTCAAAGGGAATGGCACAAAAAATTCAGTTTGTAGTTTGTGTTTTGCACCAACCCAAATTACTGATTTTTGATGAGCCTTTCTCTGGCTTTGATCCAGTAAACGCCAACATAATCAAAGATGAAATACTTGAATTGAAACAAAAAGGGGCAACCATAATTTTCTCTACCCACAGAATGGAAAGCGTAGAAGAATTGTGCGACGAAATAGCGCTTATTCATAAATCTAATAAATTATTAGATGGAAAAATTGACGATATCAAACGACAATTTCGAACCAATTCCTATGAAGTTGGTATTATAACAAACAATAATGAAAGTTTAATTGCTGAATTATCTCAAAAATTCAAACTTCATCAAACCAATTTCAAGTCATTAAATAGCGAACTGAAACTAGAAATCGAACTTGGTAATAGCTCATCCAATGAGTTATTGAATTTCTTGATAAGTAGAGGTCAAATAACACATTTTTTAGAAAAAATTCCTTCAGTAAACGAAATTTTTATTCAAACAGTCAAATAGTAAAGCAAAAATGAAAATTTTAAAACTTATCATTAAACGTGAATTTATAGCTAAAGTTCGTAACAAATCATTCATTGTAATGACTTTTTTGAGTCCTTTGTTATTCGTCGCAGTTACAGCTTTTGTTTCTTACTTGTCATCAATGAAAGCTGACAAAAAAACAATCGCAATTCACAACACAGGAGGCAATTTTGTAAGTGAATTCAAATCAAACGCGGAATATAAATACATTAATTTATCATCAATAAATATCAATATTCTTAAAGACAGCATCATAAGTGAATCTTACGACGGATTGTTGTTCATTCCTAACTCAATTGATAACAAAACTCTTGAAACCAAAATCGAATATATTTCAAACGACAGTCCAAGCATGTCGCAAATTGCAGATTTACAAGAAATTATAGAAAATAAAATTACAAATAATAACTTCCAAATTGCCAATCTTGACACAATTGCAATTCAAAAAGCACAATCCATAGTCAATATTTCATTAGTAAAAGCAAATGGCGAAAAAACTCTAAAAGGAATCAACGAAATAAAAGTATTTATTGGTGGAGCTTTTGGATATTTAATAATGATGTTTATAATAATTTATGGAAATATGGTCATGCGAAGTGTTATAGAAGAAAAAACAAACAGAATTATCGAAATAATTGTATCATCAGTCAAGCCATTTCAGCTTATGATGGGCAAAATTATTGGTACCTCGTTGGCAGGAATTTTACAATTCTTTATTTGGGCAATATTAGGTTTAGCATTAATGTTTGTTGCATCGACTTTCTTTGGGTTAAGTTCAACTGCATCGACAAATATTCCCCCAGAATTATTGCAATCAGCACAATCAGAAATGACTACCAACATCAAAATGTATCTTGCCGAAATGTGGCACCTGCCAATTGCCACAATCCTAATCAGTTTTATGGTTTACTTCATTGGTGGCTATTTTTTATACAGCTCATTTTATGCAGCAATTGGTGCGGCAGTTGACTCTGAAACCGATTCACAACAATTTCTTTTGCCAATTATCATGCCTTTGGTTTTAGGAGTTTATATCGGTTTTTTTACTGTAATCAATGATCCTCATGGAACAGTTGCAACCGTTTTTTCGTTCATTCCGCTCACATCACCCATAGTAATGATGATGCGAATACCGTTTGGTGTTCCAGCATGGCAAATATTTGCTTCTGTCTCAATTTTGTTTGCAACATTCTTTTTTGTGGTTTGGTTTGCCGCCAAGATTTATCGCGTCGGAATATTAATGTACGGCAAAAAACCAACTTGGAAAGAGTTATACAAATGGTTAAAACATTAAGAAACGAAAGACATAGGCATTTTTAGTAAAAGCATTTCCCGCTATCATTCCAAATCTTTTAAAATTCCGCAAAAAGTAATTTTAAAAGGATTTTCCCTTCTATCGGGGTTATTTGACAATGATTATTGTATTTTTGCAATGTTTTGGCTAAAAAAAACAAATTAAATCCTAGCAACCAATATCAATAATTTTTTGTCTTTGTGGCAAAAAAAGTTTGAAATTCTTTATAAAAATGAGCAAAATTCTAATCATCGAAGATGAAGCTGCAATCCGTCGCGTATTAACAAAAATACTTTCTGAAGAAAGCGATACCTATCAAGTTGACGACGCAGAAGATGGATTGCAAGGTTTCGAAAAAATAAAAAATCAAGATTATGATCTCGTCTTATGCGACATCAAAATGCCAAAAATGGATGGAATCGAGCTCTTAGAAGCGGTCAAAAAAATCAAACCCGAAATTCCTATGGTCATGATTTCTGGTCACGGCGATATGGAAACCGCAATTCATTCTATGAAACTTGGTGCATTTGATTATATCTCAAAACCACCAGACTTAAATCGATTGCTAAATACTGTTCGCAATGCATTGGATAAAAAACAACTAATTGTAGAAAATAAAATTTTAAAGAAGAAAGTCAACAAAAACTATGAAATGATTGGCAATAGCGAGGCTATTAACCACATTAAATTAATGGTTGACAAAGTTGCACTTACTGAAGCAAGAGTTTTGATAACAGGACCAAACGGAACTGGCAAAGAACTTGTTGCACACCAATTGCATGAAAAAAGCGAAAGAGCCAATTTCCCATTAATTGAGGTCAATTGTGCTGCCATTCCAAGCGAATTGATTGAAAGCGAATTGTTTGGTCATGTAAAAGGAGCTTTCACATCAGCAATAAAAGACCGAGCAGGAAAATTTGAATCGGCCGATGGAGGAACCATTTTTTTGGACGAAATTGGAGATATGAGTTTACCAGCGCAAGCCAAAGTTTTACGAGCATTGCAAGAAAATTTAATACAAAGAGTTGGGGCCGACAAAGACATTAAGGTCAATGTTCGTGTTGTGGCGGCAACCAATAAAGACCTGAAACTCGAAATTGCAGAAGGTCGTTTTAGAGAAGATTTGTACCATCGTTTGGCGGTAATTCTAATTAAAGTTCCGGCACTCAATGACCGTCGTGACGACATTCCTTTATTGATAGAACATTTTACCGAAAAAATAGCTTTGGAACAAGGCAATGCTACAAAATCATTTTCTGATCAAGCCATAAAATTACTGCAAGAATACGATTGGACTGGAAACATTCGTGAACTTAGAAACGTTATCGAAAGGTTGATAATTCTAGGTGGAAATGAAATCTCAGATGCTGATGTAAGAATGTTTGCGAGTAAGTAAAATGACGATAACATTAAAAAATTAACAAATAAAATACAATATTCCTATAAATTTTGCGTTAATAAAATAAAATCAATAGCTATGTAACACCGATACTTAACCAATTAAATTATTTTATTATGTCAAATTTAAGTATCTTCGACAAGAAATGGATTGATGTTGTATTCGATGGTAAAAACAAAGAATATGGAGCCTATGAATTGCGCCAAGAAAATGAAAAGACCACTTTTCGTGCTTTTGGATTAGGAATTATTTTAGTTTTTTCATGCATAGGAATTTTTACTTTATCAAGTTTTTTTTCGGCAAATGCAATTATCCCGATTGATGCAAGTCCAACAATTGATCTTAAAATTACCAAAATTCATTATCCTGATAAAATTATTAATCTTGAACCAATTGTAGAAAAAAACAAAACCCAAAAAACATTTTCAGAATCAACAGAATTAAAAAATCCAATTGTTACGACAGCCAGCAATGCAACTCCTGAAATTGCAGATAACAAAGACAACGGAAAAATAACAAATGTTGTTGGACCCGTTTCGAACGGAGCTCCAACAGATAATCCTGCAAACGGAAATTCAATAACTGATATCGCAGCACCAAAAATTATTGATAACAGTCCAAAAAGCACATCTGAGTTAGACAAGCAACCAAATTTCCCAGGAGGATTAGATAAGTTTAGAAATTTTGTGGGATCAAATTTCGAGAAACCAGAAATGGAAGAAGACAAAATTTTGACTGTAAAAGTATCATTTGTTGTCGAAAAAGATGGATCATTAAGCAATATAAAAGTGCTGCAAGATCCAGGTTTTGGTCTTGGCGATGAAGCAATTAGAGTGCTTAAATTGTTAAAAACTAGATGGGAACCAGGATTGATTGATGGAGAAAAAGTAAGAACATTGTTCAATTTGCCTATTTCTGTTAAAACAGATTGATTTTTATATTTATCAAAAACAGTAAGCAGCGTTTTTTTAAAGAATGCTGTTTTTTTATTTTAATCCAAATAGCATATTATTTTTTTGTTGTTCAACTTTTGCAAAGTTTTTAGATTTTAAAGCAACTTATAAACTGTTTGATTTTGGCTTAAAACAAATTGATAAAATTCACAATTGTTGATTCCCAATTCCTAATTCTTTCATTATCTTTGTAGTTCAAAATTTCAATAAATATGGAATCTGTTTTAGAAAATGTATTACCAGTAGGGAAGCCAAAATGGTTAAAAGTTAAGTTACCAATTGGCCAAAAATATACCGAACTTCGCGGATTGGTTGATAAATATCAACTTAACACAATTTGCACCTCTGGCAGTTGTCCTAACATGGGCGAATGTTGGGGCGAAGGCACCGCAACCTTTATGATTTTGGGAAATATTTGTACGAGATCATGTGGTTTTTGTGGCGTAAAAACTGGACGTCCAGAAACTGTAGATTGGGACGAACCTGAAAAAGTAGCGCGTTCTATAAAAATAATGAATATCAAGCATGCAGTCGTCACAAGTGTTGATAGAGATGATTTAAAAGACGGTGGTTCAATTATATGGATAGAAACCGTAAAAGCAATCAGGCGGATGAATCCGACTACAACTCTTGAAACATTAATAGGCGATTTTCAAGGTATTGAAAGAAATATCGACAGGATTGTTGAAGCCAATCCTGAAGTCGTTTCTCATAATATTGAAACTGTTAGACGTTTAACTAGAGAAGTACGTATTCAAGCTAAATATGACCGAAGTATGGAAGTTTTGAAGTACTTAAAAGAAAAAGGTATCAACAGAACAAAATCAGGAATCATGCTTGGTTTAGGCGAAACCGAAGACGAAGTTATTCAGACGTTGCACGATTTACGGGCTGCCAATGTCGATGTGGTGACCATAGGTCAATATTTGCAACCAAGCAAAAAACACTTGCCAGTAAAAGAATATATTTTGCCTGAACAATTTGCCAAATACGAGAAAATTGGACTAGAATTAGGTTTTCGTCACGTCGAAAGTGGTGCACTTGTTAGGTCGAGTTATAAGGCAGCAAAACATATTCTTTAACTTTTATTAAAAATTTTTAAATATTGAAAATTAAAATTGCAATTAATGGTTTTGGAAGAATTGGTCGGAATTTATTCCGATTGTTATTAAGCAATCCTATTATTGAGGTTGTTGCTATAAATGATATTGCTGACAATAGAACCATGTCACATTTAATAAAATACGATAGTATTCACGGAGTTTTGCCCTATGAATGTTCGTATGACGAAAAGAATATTATTGTCGATAATAAAAAATATATATTTTTTCATGAAAAAAATATTAATGATCTAGATTGGAAAAGTCTTGATATTGATTTTGTTATTGAATGTACCGGAAAATACAAATCGTTCGTCGATATCAATGCTCATATTTTATCGGGAGCCAAAAAAGTGATTTTATCAGCACCTTCTGAAGTAGAAGAAATAAAAACAGTTGTGCTTGGTGTCAACGAAAATATTCTTGATGGAACAGAAACAATTGTGTCCAATGCTAGCTGTACTACCAACAATGCAGCACCAATGATTAAAATTCTGAACGAACTGTGTGGCATCGAACAAGCTTATATAACTACAATTCATTCATACACAACCGACCAAAGCCTTCATGATCAGCCACATAATGACTTAAGGCGTGCACGTGGCGCAAGTCAAAGCATTGTACCAACAACAACTGGTGCGGCCAAAGCATTGACCAAAATTTTCCCTGAATTAGTCGGCAAAATTGGAGGTTGTGGCATTCGAGTTCCTGTGCCTGATGGTTCGTTGACAGATATCACAGTCAATGTAAAAAAGCAAGTTACTATTAATGAAATAAATTTGGCATTTGAAACAGCAGCAAAAAATAACTTGAAAGGAATTTTAGACTACACCAGCGATCCAATTGTGTCAGTTGATATTATCGGAAATCAAAATTCATGTGTTTTTGACTCGCAATTAACATCAGTAATTGACAAAATGGTCAAAGTAGTTGGCTGGTACGATAATGAAATTGGTTATTCGTCGAGATTAGTTGATTTGATAGCATTTATTTCAAAAAAAAATTTTCAACCAGAAGAGGTAACCATTATTTAGGATGAAAAAAATATATTTTTTAATGCTGTTATTTAATTTTAGTTTTAATTTATTTTCTCAAATAAATAGCATTCAAGATAGTACCAGTTATTTTATCGAAAAAGCAAACTATTATACTAACAAAAATAATTTTAAAAATTCATTGTTTTTTGCCCAAAAAGCAATTGATTTAGCAAGTCAAACCAAAGATTCTCTTACTAAATCCAATGCATTTGCTACAATGGGTTATATTTATTACAAAATTAATAAATATGACGATGCAATAATGGTGCTTGAAAGAAGCATAAAATATTATAACAATCAAAAGCCTTTAGAAAATCAAGCAAGTGAATATTACTTAATTGGCTTGTCGCACTTAAAAAAAATTAACCTAAAGAAAGCAGAAGATTATTTTCAAAAAGCAGAAAATATTTTTTTAAAAATAAAAAAAACCAATCAAATTGAATTATTAAATGTACAAAAAGGAATTGTATTAGGCATGAAAGATCAAAATGATTTGGCCAAACAATTGTTTTTGAAAATAATTAATACTAACAGTAGAAATACAAATTTAGAAATTAAATCAAAAGCACTTTATGAATTAGGAAATATTGAATTCAAACAAAAAAATCATAACCAATCAATTGACTATTTAAAAAAGTCTTTGGCAATAAATGAGAAAGATATTGACCAAAAATGTGAATCATTGTTGACGATAAGTTTGTCATATGAAAATCTTGGAAACATTTCAAAGAGTTATGAATTCATGAAAAAACACATTCAATGTAAAAATGATTTTAAAAATTTAAAATACTCAAAAAGTTACTCGAAGATTACAATCAATTTGTACAAAACGAGCGAATTAAAGAAATAAATCAAATTGATAAGTTAATTGAAGAAAGAGAGAAATCAGATAAATTCTCGAGATTACTAAGTATTTTGGCAGTAGCATTTATTTCAATTTTGTCTCTATTAAGTTTGTCTTTATACAAAAATAATATCATTAGAAATACTAATAATGATTTATTAAAAGCCACCAATTCTGAACTTTTTATTGCCAAAAATAATGCCGAAAAAGCCATGAAAGCTAGGTCTGATTTTTTATCAACAGTAAGTCATGAATTAAGAACACCCCTCAACGCAATAAACGGAATTACACATTTGTTGCTTGAAGAAAATCCAAAAGTAGAACAATTAGATTATCTTAATTCGCTAAAATTTTCAGGTAATTATTTATTGACCTTCGTCAACGAAATTCTCGAAGCAAATAGAATAGAATCAAATAATATTGCGCTAGAGAACGTAAGTTTCAATCTAAAAAAATTGATCGAAAACATACAATTTTCTTTAAAAGAAATTGCTATAGAAAATAACAATATTTTTTTAGTATCAATTGATGAAGAAATACCAGATGAGTTAATTGGCGACCCAATAAAACTCTCGCAAGTAATTTTGAATCTTGTCAACAACGCATTAAAATTTACTTCTAATGGAAAAGTTGAAGTTTTTTTAAAGCAAGTAGCATTAACAGACCAAGATATTATCATCAACTTTAGATTTGCAGATACTGGAATAGGAATTGCAAAAGAAAAATTAGCAACAATTTTTGACAGTTTTACACAAGGGTCGATAGAAATTAACAGAAAATATGGTGGAACAGGTTTGGGTTTGACAATAGTAAAAAATTTGATTGAAGTACTTGGCGGTAAAATACATGTAAAAAGTGAACTCAATAAAGGTTCTGAATTTTATTTTGATTTAAAATTTAAAATTGACAAAAATCCAAAACAACCATTAAAGATTGTCTATAACCACAAATTGTTAGAGTCTAAAAAATTCTTGTTGGTTGAAGACAATAAAATTAACCAAATGGTCACAAAAAAAATGCTTGAAAACAAAAAGATAATTTGTGAAATTGTTGAAAATGGTGAAAATGCAATTGAAAAAGTTAGAAATAATAATTATGATTTGGTTTTAATGGATGTACATTTACCTGGAATTAACGGAACAATTGCCACAAAAATGATAAGAGAATTTGACATGAAAACCCCAATAATTGCTTTAACTGCTATTTCGCTCAACGAAAACAAAGAATCACTTTTGGCTTTTGGCATGAATGAAGTTATCACTAAACCATTCGATCCAGAAAATTTTTACAACATAATTTCGGAATTTGTTTAAGAATTTAATCGTTAATGAAGTTTGTAATCATTTTATCAAATTTTTCAGAATTAGCCAAAAAGCGACTTTTTATAGGTAAGTAAAATAGATTCTCAATACCTGATTCTTTTAGTCTCACATAATCTTTTTCGGTTGTAATTATCCAATTATTTCGAGCATTATTTTTAATGTATTGAATGTCATTTCGAGAAAAATTATGATGGTCTTTAAAAGTAAGAGTTTTATTATTTTCGTGTTTTAAATATTCAAAAAATGGTTTTGGATTTGCTATTCCTGCAAAAATTAATTTTTTTTGAAATTCAATTTCTCTTAAATTTATTTTTTTATTTTCAGCATAAATGGCGTCATCATAATCAATGCAACTAAAAAAAATAGGTTGTTTGGTTTTTAGTTTTGTCTTAATTTTTTCTTGTTCATTAACAGATAAATTTTTTGGACATTTGGTTACAATTATAACATCTGCACGTTTAGAACCAATGTGACTTTCTCGTAAATTTCCAGTTGGCAATAAATAATCGTCAATAAATAAATCATTAAAAGCTGTCAATAAAATATAAAATCCAGCATTGACTTTTCGGTGCTGAAAAGCATCATCAAGAAGAATAATTTGAGGTTTGTTTTTTAATGAGAGTAAATTTTCGATACCGTTTTTTCTGTCTGAGTCAACTGCAACCTGAATATTTTTGAATTTAGAAAAAAACTGAAACGGTTCATCGCCAATTGATTGTGCTGTTGCAGTATGATTGGCTAGAACAAAACCTTTAGTTTGGCGTTTGTAACCACGGCTTAAAGTTGCTATTCTGTAATTATTTGATAACAAACGAATTAAATATTCTATTTGTGGTGTTTTGCCAGTTCCGCCAACATTTAGATTGCCCACACAAATAATTGGAACATCAAATTGATAAGATTTGAGAATGTTTTTATTAAATAAAAAATTTCTGAAACTTGTGATTATTTGGTACAAAATTGCAAATGGAAATAAAATATAACGAAGTATTTTCATTATACGAAAGTATAAAATATTATTGTTAAAATAAAAATGTTA
Organism: Bacteroidota bacterium; assembly: GCA_043769905.1. Classification (GTDB taxonomy): domain Bacteria; phylum Bacteroidota; class Bacteroidia; order Flavobacteriales; family Flavobacteriaceae; genus Flavobacterium. The sequence continues at coordinate 32,472 of JAYVIW010000005.1, read as the reverse complement.
AAAAAAACTTTTTTATTTGGAAAACAATACAAAAAAATTAACTTTGCATTTCAAAGTACTCTAAAATGAAAAATAGACATCAAGAAGATTTATCACACATTCGATCAATGATGGAGCGCTCATCAAGATTTATATCATTAAGTGGTTTGTCAGGTATATTTGCTGGTTTATCAGCTTTAATTGGTGGTTTGTATGCTTATTTTTTGTTGATTGATATTCATAACATTAATTATCTGGATAATAATCGATCAATAAATTCAAGCGGTTTGGTCAATGAATTACTGGTTATTGCAATGTTAATTCTGTTTTTTGCTATTGCCTTTGGATTGTTTTTCACAATTAGAAAAAGCAAGAATAACAATTTGCCTATTTGGACAATTGCCACAAAAAAAATGCTTCTGAATTTAGCAATTCCTCTATTTGTTGGTGGTTTGTTTTGTTTGGCTTTAATAAGAATTGAAAATTACATTCTTATTGCACCGTCAACATTAATTTTTTATGGATTAGCATTGGTAAATGCTGAGAAATATACTTTTTCAGACATTAAATATTTGGGTTTTTGCGAGCTTATTTTAGGAATTATTTCAATGTTTGTTCTTGGTTATGGATTACTTTTTTGGATTATTGGTTTTGGAGTATTACATGTTTTATACGGGATAATATTATTTAAAAAATACGACTAATTTATTTCGAAAATGGGAATTATTAATAACCTCAATAAAGATTTTGAAAGTCGTGTCAGATTAGGCATTATGTCTGTTTTGATGGTCAACGATTGGATAGATTTTAACGAAATGAAAACACTTTTAGAAATAACTGACGGCAATTTGGCAAGCCATACAATTGGACTAGAAAAATCAGATTATATAGAAATCAAGAAAGAATTCGTAGGCAAAAAGCCCAAAACATCTTACAGAGTTACCAATAAAGGAAGAATTTCATTTGAGCAACACCTGAATTATTTAGAAAAATTATTCAAAAATTAAACAAATTTTTTTTTAATCAATTACTTTGAAAATCAAAGTACTTTTATTTTATTACTATGAAAAAATATCATTTTATTTTAGTTTCAAGCTTAGCGTTTTTAGTGCTATTTTACGATCAATCGATAGGTTTAAACTTGTCAATTTTTGGATTGACTTTAATTGGATTCATTTGTTACTTTTTTCGAAACAAATTTTCAGAAAATGTACATTACATTTTGGCAATTTTAAGTGTTTTTTCCTGTTTTGCTTTTGCTTGGTTTGGTGATTTTGTTTCGTTTTTAGCTATGTTTCTGTCAATTGTTTTTTTGCAATTTAAAATTCAAAACAAAGATTTGAAAATCATACAAGCTATTCCAATTGTAATTGTGAATGGTTTTGCGTCATTTATAAGAATCTTTCAATTCAGTTATTGGTTACCTGAATTGAAGACTGATTCTGATTTTATAAAAAAAATCATTGCATATTTGATAATTCCAATTTTTTTTCTATCATTTTTTTTAATGGTTTATTCATTTGGAAGCGAACATTTTTTATCTATTTTTACAAATTACACTTTGGATATTAATCCTTTACAATTTATATTTATGTTGCTTTTGGGGTTATTTATTTCTTTTAATTTTTGGAATTATTGGATTCCAGACTATTTTAATGAAATAAATTCAAAATTAAATGATGATTTCACGAATGAAATTAGTACCCGAAATCAAAAAACATTTTCTTTTTTAGATATTGATTTTGAACGAAAAAGTGGCGAAATAAGTTTGTTTTTGCTAAATTCATTATTATTTGTTTTCATAATAACTTATAATTACGAACAATTTTTTGAAGTTATAAAAGCAAGAAATTTAAGTGAAGCAACACATGAAAGCGTCAATGCAGTAATATTGTCTATAGTTATGGCTGTTGGTGTAATATTTTTTTACTTCAAATCGGGTTTCAATTTTGATGAAAATGCCATTAACCTAAAAAAATTAGCAAAAATTTGGATTTTTCTAAATGCGACTTTAATAATAAGTACAATTGTGAAAAATGGTGAATATATCAGTTTTTATGGGTTGACATACAAACGTTTGGGTGTTTTTGCATTTTTAGGATTGTCATTGATAGGTTTGATTTATACTTTTCTGAAAATCACTAATCAAAAATCTAATATATATTTATTGAATAAAATGATTTGGTATTTTTACGGAACACTTTTATTAACTAGTTTTGTTAATTGGGGGCAAATAATTACAGTTTATAATATTTCTGTAAATAAAGGTGTTGAGCCAATATTTTTGAGTGAATTAGAATTTAATGATGAAACTAGAAGAAAATATTTTCAAATAAATAATTTAAACGGTCAGTTTTCAGAACTTGACAAAAAAGAGAATATTTTGAATGAAAAATCAAAAACATTTTTATCTAAAGTTTTATACTATGAATTTGTTCCATAAAAAAATCACTTATTTTTATTAATTAAATGTCTTAAATTGCAATCCAAATATTATTTTAAAAATGAAAAATTTTTTATTAATTTATCTTTTAACGGCTTCAATTTTTTGCACAAATAGTATTGCTCAATAAGTTTCAAAATCCTTAATTTTGAATGTTATTTTAGAAAAATATTACAAAAACGAAAAACCAGTTTATAAAAATAGGAGGCAATTACTTTATTTTTATTGCGATAAACCCAATAATAATGAAGAAATGTTAGAAGCAGTAAAAAAAAACAATTTGCCAAAAGATTTTTTGTCAGAAATTAAACAGAAACTGAAAATAGACAATCTTTCTGAAAATTGGAGTCAAGAATTGAATGAAATATTTGTTTTAGATAAAACACTTTTAAGTCAAAAAATCAATAATTGCCAAACACTTGAAAACTATTGTGTTCTAAGCAAAAAAACAGGACTCAGTAACCAACGATTAATGATTGTGAATAAGCCAATTTTTTATTCTAAAAAAGAGGTTTGCATTGTTAAAATAACATTTTATAGAAACATCGAACATAACAACGGATTAATATTGTTGTTAGAAAAATCAGAAAATAAATGGGTTATTAAAGAATAAATGAATACTTGGGAAATTTAATATTATTACATTATTAGAAATAAATTATGAAAATAACAGAAATTATCACCATTCTAGAACAAATGTCACCACTGGCCTATGCCGAAGATTTTGACAATGTAGGACTGTTGGTTGGCGATAAAAACCAAGAATTAACAGGCGTTTTGGTTTGTCACGATGCTTTAGAAACTGTCATCGATGAGGCATTTGAGAAGAAATGCAACATGATTGTTTGTTTTCATCCAATACTATTTTCAGGATTAAAAAAAATAACTGGAAAAAATTATGTCGAAAAATCAATAATAAAAGCCATCAAAAATGACATTGCTATTTTTGCTGTACATACCGCACTCGATAACCATCAAGACGGAGTAAACAAGATTTTTTGCAATGCGCTGGGATTGATAAATACCAAAATATTGGTTCCGAAAAAACAATTTATCCAAAAACTGACTACCTATACAACAATAGAAAATGCTGATGAACTTAGAAAAAGTCTATTTGCAGCCGGAGCAGGAAAAATTGGAAATTATGAAAACTGTAGTTTCAATTCCTTTGGAAAAACAACTTTTCAAGGTAATGAAAACAGTAATCCAGTAGTTGGAAAGAGATTTGAATTTGTAGAAAGCGACGAAATAAAAATAGAAGTCACATTCGAAAAAAACTATCAAAAAGACATTTTAAAAGCACTTTTTGAAAATCATGTTTACGAAGAGGTTGCTTACGAAATTTATAATCTTGAAAATGAACACCAAAACATTGGACTTGGAATGATAGGTGAGCTAGAAAATGAAATTTCCGAAAAAGAGTTTTTAGAATTTGTAAAACAAAAAATGCAAGCACAAGGCATAAGACATTCTGAATATTTGAATAAAAAAATCAAAAAAATTGCTGTACTGGGTGGCTCAGGAAGTAGTTTTATAAACAATGCAATTGCAGCTGGTGCCGACGCGTATTTGACAGCAGATTTAAAGTATCACAACTTTTATGAAGCTGAAAAACAGATACTTTTGGCAGATATAGGCCATTTTGAATCAGAACGTTATACAAAAAATTATATTTTTGAATATCTTAACAAAAAAATCATTAATTTTGCAAATTCAAACTTGACAAATATTGTTTATTTGTCGGAAGTAAACACAAATCCAGTTAAGTACTTATAACAATTATGGCAGCTACAAAAGAATTGAGCGTTGAAGAAAAATTAAGAGCAATTTACGATTTACAATTAATTGACTCTAGAATTGACGAAATAAGAAACGTAAGAGGCGAATTGCCGCTAGAAGTTGAAGATCTTGAAGACGAAGTTGCAGGTTTAAGTTCACGTTCAGAGAAATTAAAAGCCGATTTGGAAGTAATGGAAGAGCAAATCAAGGCAAAGAAAAATGCAATCGAAGAGCACCAAGAAGCTATAAAAAAATATACAAAACAGCAAGATAGCGTTCGTAACAATCGCGAATTTAACTCGTTGACAAAAGAAGTTGAATTTCAAGAACTTGAAATACAATTAACTGAAAAGCACATCAAAGAAATGAAAGCTTCGATGGAGCATAAAAAACAAGTAATTGCAGATTCCAAAGAAAGATTAGAACAGAAATCAAATCATTTGAAACATAAAAAAGCCGAGTTGAGCGATATTATGTCAGAAACTGAAAAGGAAGAAGCTTTTTTGACCGAAAAATCAATTGAATATAGAGCTGCAACCGAAGCAAGGCTTTTAGCCGCTTATGATAGAATTCGTTCTAGCGTTCGAAATGGTTTGGCAGTAGTTTCAATAGAACGTGGAGCATCATCGGGATCATTTTTTACAATTCCGCCACAAACACAAGTTGAAATAGCAGCAAGAAAAAAAATAATAACCGACGAACACTCAGGAAGAATTTTAGTCGATTTGGCTCTTGCAGATGAACAAAAAGAAAAAATGGAAAAGCTATTTGCTAAAATATAATTTCTTTTAAAATATTATAAAAACCTCGAATTTTCGAGGTTTTTTTTTACAAAAAAAGGATTACTTTTGGACTTGAAATTAATATTTTCTGATCTTTATAATAAATGACACTCAAACAAGTAAAGTATTTTGCATTGACCAAATCTTATGGGCAATACATCAATTTTTTGTCACTAATATCACCTGAAAAAGCTGCAATAAAAGCATTTGAACTTTTTAGTCATCCAAGAAAAGGAAAAATAAAAGTTGATAAAATTCCAAATATTTTACTCGAAGCTCAGCACGAAACTTTTGTATTAGACGAAAATCAATTTCAAGTTTATGTTTGGAAAGGCAATAAAGAAATAATTATGTTGGTTCACGGCTGGGAAAGCAACGCTTCAAGATGGAAAAAAATGTTGCCCTACTTGCTAGAAACTGGCAAAACTATTGTTGCAATTGATGCTCCGGCCCACGGGTTATCTGCCGGAAACGAGTTTACAGTTCCCAGATATGTAACTGCGATTAATGAGTTAACCAAAAAATATAATCCTGATTATTTAATTGGGCATTCAATCGGGGGCGCATCAATTGTTTACTATCAATATTTGTATAAAAATCCGAAATTAAAAAAAATTGTTTTGCTTGGAGCACCTTCGGATTTGGTTATTTTGTACCATAATTTTTGTAATCTATTAAGCTTGAACAAAAAAGTAAGAACTGAACTAGAAAAACAATTTTCTAGCAAAGTGAATATGAAAATTGATGATTTTTCAGGTAAAAAATTTGCGCCTTTTATCGAAACAAAAACTTTGATAATTCACGACAAAGGCGATTTAGTAGTTTCAGTTATTGAGTCTGAAAAACTCAGTACCCATTGGAAAAACTCGGAATTGATGACTACAGAAAACTTTGGTCATGGATTGAATAATAAAAAAGTTTTTACAAAAATAGTGAGTTTTATCACTACTAATTAAAAAATATTACAAAGAATATGACTTTCAAAATTGCACCTTTTACAACAATTGATGGTATCGGAGCCGCATCTGGATTAGTTTTTAATGATAAAAATTTATTCATTATTGGCGATAATTCTGGTTTTTTGTTTCAATATAATATACAGAATAGCAATTTATTAAAACATCCATTGGTTGATAATGCAAGCGATAGTATTATCAAAAAAGACAAGCCCGATTTTGAATCAATTACTTTGCATGAGGATAAGCTCTTGATTTTTGGTTCTGGTTCGACCAAAAAAAGAGAAAATCGAGTGAAATTTGACCTGAAAAATCAAGAAACAAGCACAAAAGATATTTCTAAACTTTATGGAAAATTAAAACAAAAAGCCAATTTTACTGATGATGATTTGAATATTGAAGGCGTTTTTTATTTCAATAATAACCAATATTATGTCAATCGTGGCAACAGTCAAACTGCTCCAAATGGCATATTTGTTTACAATAAAGAATTTGACAATGTTTTTTTCAAATCTTTTGAATTGCCAATTATCAATCAAGTGATGGTAAGTTTTACTGATGCCATATGTCATAAAAATAAAATTTATTTCTTGGCTTGTGCCGAAAATACTACCGACACTTATAACGATGGCGAAATTTATGGCAGCGTTTTTGGAATTATCGACCTATTAACATTTGAAATTGAAAAAACAATTCAAATAACTGATAATCAAAAATTTGAGGGATTGACCATTTATTCTGAACAAGAAAACGAAATAAATTTTTTACTTTGCGAAGACAATGACACAGAAGACTTACAATCAACTATATATCAATTAACAATAAACAAAAATCATGAATTCGAACTTTAACAAAAACACCTTTTTAATCAAAGAACACACCGGAGTTTTCAAAGCAGCCAATAATTATGACATTTTTGACGCCACTAATAATCAAATGATTTTGAAATGTGTAGAACCAAATCTTGGGTTTTTTACAAAAATGTTCCGATTTACTGATTACAAACGTATGACGCCTTTTGATGTTCACATCACGACAACCGAAGGAAAAAAGCTGTTGACTGTTAAACGCGGGATAGCGATTTTTAGATCAGATGTTGAAGTTTTGGACGAAAAAGACCAACTAATTGGAACCTTTAAACAAAAATTTTGGTCAGTTGGAGGCAAATTCGAATTATTTGACAAACAAGACAAACCGCTTTGTACTTTGCAAGGCAAATGGACAGGGTGGGATTTTAAGTTCACAAAAGACAACCAAGAACTAGCACAAGTAAGTAAAAAATGGGCAGGAATTGGCAAAGAATTTTTTACATCTGCGGATAATTATGTGCTAGAAATCAATAAATCGGTTCCTGAAGAAAGTCAAGTTAGACAAATGATTTTGGCTGCAGTTGTGTGCATTGATATGGTTTTGAAAGAATAAAATTTTGGTTTAAACCTTTTTTAAACCTAATAACTATTTTAAAAATGGATAATTATCAAAAGAAAAATGTTGTAATAGGAATGTTTTTTACATTACTTCTGTTATTGGCAACAATGTTCTTTTCATCTCTATTTAGATTCACAACATTTCACAAATCAGAACAATTTTGGTTAACAAGATTCACGGTATGGATTTGTTTAATAGTGATATATCTATTTGTAAATCAAGTAGAAAAAAACGATTTTTTGATATGGAAAGAACAAAAGTTTACTGTTTTTGAATATTTGAAATCATTTATAAATATTATGGCTTCAATATTGTTTGGAGCTATAATAATAGGAATAACTTTAAAATTTTTTGGAGCAAATATTGCGAAAAGCGCCAAAATTATTGAAGTTGTTAGCATTATGAAAAATAATTTTCCATTATTGATTTTCACTTGTTTGACAGCAGGAATTACCGAAGAATTGATTTTTAGAGGTTATTTGATGCCAAGAATTGCATTGTTTTATGACAATAAATATTCAACAATAGTAATTTCGAGTTTGCTATTTGGATTGATGCATATTGGTTACGGAACGGTTTTGCAAATTGTTGGACCAACATTTATTGGACTCATTTTCGCAATTCATTATCAAAAATTTAGAAACATCAAAATATTAATATTTTGTCATTTCTTTTGGGATTTTATGATGTTAATGGTTGCTTCGAATGTAAACTATTAAATTTATTATTTAGTAATCTACTTCTCAAATTCCCGCATGTTTTCAATTTTTTTATTAGCCAAGAAACCCGAAATATCTTCAAAATGTTCAACAACACGTTTGTTTGTAAATTCATAAACTTTACTTGCCAATCCGTCCAGAAAATCTCTATCATGCGAAACTAAAATTAAAGTTCCATCAAAATCTCGGAGTGCATCTTTGATAATGTCTTTGGTTTTCATGTCCAAATGATTCGATGGCTCATCGAGAATCAAGAAATTGACTGGTTCTAGCAATAATTTTATCATTGCTAAACGCGTTTTTTCTCCACCTGAAAGCACTTTTACTTTTTTGGTAACATCGTCACCATGAAACATAAATGCACCCAAAATATCCTTGATTTTTGTTCGAACATCGCCAACTGCAATATCGTCAATAGTTTCTAAAATTGTTGCATTTCCGTCTAATAATGAAGCTTGATTTTGTGCAAAATAACCAATCATTGCATTATGGCCCACTTCAACCGAACCAGAATTGATATCGATTTGTTTCATGATGGCTTTAATCATTGTTGATTTTCCTTCACCATTTTTACCTACAAAGGCTACTTTTTCGCCACGTTCAATTACAATATTAGCATCTTTAAAAATTACTTTATCGCCATAAGATTTGTGTAAATCTTTAACAATTACTGGATATTGACCAGAACGAATTGCTGGTGGAAATTTTAGTTTTAATGCTGATGTATCAACTTCATCAACCTGCACAATTACTAATTTTTCGAGCATTTTTACTCGTGATTGAACAGCATCTGTTTTAGAAAAAGTACCTTTGAAGCGATCAATAAAAGTTCTATTATCGGCAATCATTCGTTGTTGCTCATCATAAGCTTTTTGTTGATGCATTCTACGGTCTTTTCGAAGCTCTAAATAATGTGTATATTTTGCTTTATAGTCATAAATGCGACCCATAGTTACTTCAATAGTTCGGTTTGTAATGTTGTCAACAAAGGTTTTGTCGTGCGAAATTACAACCACGGCTTTGGCAGAATTGATTAAAAAATCTTCAAGCCATTGAATACTTTCAATATCCATGTGATTGGTTGGTTCGTCAAGAAGAATTAAATCTGGTTTTTGCAAAAGTATTTTGGCTAACTCGATTCTCATTCTCCAACCGCCAGAAAACTCTGAAGTTTGGCGATTAAAATCTTCTCTAAGAAAACCCAATCCAGTCAATATTTTTTCAACTTCAGCTTCGTAATTGATTTCTTCGATAGCATAAAATTTTTCGGACAAGTCAGAAACTCGCTCGATTAATTTCATATATTCATCTGATTCATAGTCAGTTCTTACAGTTAGTTGCTCATTAATATGATCGATTTCAGCTTTCATTAAAAAAATTTCTCCAAAAGCTTTCGAGGTCTCTTCCATGACTGTTGCGCCGTCGGTTGTCAATAAATGCTGTGGCAAAAAGGCAACAACTGCATCTTTTGGTGCAGAAACATTGCCAGTTGATGGTTTGGCTTGACCCGAAATTATTTTTAATAATGTTGATTTTCCCGCTCCATTTTTGCCCATTAAAGCAATTTTATCATTTTCGTTTATGGCAAATGAAACATCTGCGAAAAGTGTCGTGCCTCCAAATTGAACCGAAATATCGTTAACTGTAATCATTGTTTTATTTTAGAAAGTTTGAATTCATGAATTTTAATTTCATTACTTTTTTGAAGGTGCAAAGATAGTTTTTAAAGATGTATTTATAGGATTATTATTAGTCAAAATTACATAATTTTTATATCCAATTTTGCGGTCTATAATTTGTTGAATTATCTATATTTGCAAAAAATTTGTCATGGAAAATTTAACCGAAAGTATCCAAAATAGATTCAATAAAAACAAAGCAGATTTATATGCCAATGGCAACGGATATATCAATCATTATCGATATTTTAGTGCACTTTTTGATACAATTCCAAACAGATTGTCAATAGATGAAATTGACATGGTAAAGGTTAGAAATTTTATTTTAAAAAATTATTCAGATGAAATATCTCATGAAAATTCGGCAAAAAATTATAACTATAAAGATAAAAAAATTAAATTTGAAGACCAATATATTGTTTTAAAAAACAATTTGGTCATTAATATTTACGATGAATCAGTATTTTTGATTTTTTCGAACGAAATTGAACCTTTTGCAATAGATTTTTTGAATAAATTAATTGCATTTAAAAGCAAACCAAAAAATACTAAAACAACAGATATTTCATTAATAATAAAAAGCAGTTATGGTCTAGATACCAAAGAATTAAAAGTTACAAAGCCAAAATTGAACATCGATTTGCATTATAATGATGATTTCAAAACGATAAGTGCAAATATCACGAATAATATCAAAAAATCGAAAATTCAAGGTTTGTATTTATTTCATGGTCAACCAGGAACGGGCAAAAGTACATATATCAAACATTTGATTCATCAGCAAACCAAAAAAGTTATTTTTATGCCACCAAATATGGCAGGAAATCTTGATAGTATGGAATTGACAGAGTTTTTAATTGACAATCCAAATTGTATTCTTGTTATTGAAGATGCCGAAGATCTAATTGTTTCTAGAGATAATCAATTTAATTCAAGATTGTCGTTTTTGTTGAATATTACCGATGGAATTTTGAGTGATAGTCTTTGTATTCAGATAATTGCGACTTTTAATACAGCACTCAAAAACATCGATAAAGCGTTATTAAGAAAAGGAAGGTTGACATCAATTTATGAATTCAAGGAATTAGAAACTAACAAAACCAACCAATTGTTGAAAATTTTGAAATCGGATTTTGTAAGCAACAAACCCATGTCATTGGCTGAAATCTTTAATTTAAAAGTTGATACTAATTATGAATCAAAAACTAAAAAAACTTTAGGTTTCTAGATTTAAAAACTCATTCTAAAATCTTCAATAATTTGACTTGCTTTTCCAAAATCTGACTCTTGAATAAACAATTCTACTGGTTTTGAAGTTGTGATTGTTGCAAAAGTAATTTGATTATTATTGCGAATCTCAGTAAAAATATTGGCTTGCTCGATTTTTTCTTGAAGTAAAATAGCCGATGCTTCAGCTCCCGAAAATATTTTCATTAATCCCATTATCTCTTATTTATATTATTAATTTAGTTTTAAAACTGAATAATCAAAAATTCTTTATTTACAGCTACTCGCTAGTCTCCAAATTCAAAAAAAACAGGTTCAATCATTATTTTATCTGCAAGAACTTCAACTCGTTCGGTTATTATATTGCAAAAGAATATTTTTTGAGTTTTTTCGATACTGCTGCATAATCTTTGAATTACAGCATCAAACCTATTTTTGAAAAGCAATTCGGCATCATCAACAATAAACATTTTAACGGTATTGATATTAAATCCAGCCGATGAAAAAAGTGCATTTATTCTATTTGGTGTTCCAATAAGTATGTCTAGTCCCAACGAAATAATGTTTTTGTCATAATCAATATCGCCTTTGTCATGAACACCAAGAATGCTCAAATCGTGGTAGTTGCCATATTTCAAAAACAAATCTTCCATTTCTAGCACTTTTTCTTTGTTTTCAACCAATATTAATGCTCTAGTACTTTCGTCTTTTGATTTTTCTAACCTTTGAATAACATTTAATACAATTGTGGTTGTTTTTCCAGTTCCAGCATCTGATTGTACAACTGCATCTGCACCACTTTTTATGATCGAGAAAGTTTCTTGTTGCAATTCATTGGCTTCTAACAAACCATTTTCTTGCAATGCTTTTTGAAGATTTTCGTTTATTTTTTTTAATTTCATGGTGTTTTATTGAAAACTTATTGCTCAAAATATTGAGTAATAAAAAATTGTATTTTAACTTATTGATCAAAAAATCTAGATTTTAAAATTAACTTTGGATAATTTCGGCTAATAGTTTTTTGGCTCTAAGCAATTTTATTTTCACGTTGTTGAGCGGCTCACTAAGTTGGTTTGCAATTTCTTGATAGCTCAATTCTTGAAAATACCTAAGTTGTATAACTTCTTGATAATGAGGTTTTAATTGTTTTATGTATTGCAACAACTGTGCTAAATTTTGCTCGGTTATCAATTCATCTTCGGCCGTTGGTGTTGTGTCTGCAACATTATAAGCCTGTCTGTTTTCATTGTCCGTGATTTCTATCAAATGACTTGATTTTTTCTTTCTTAATAAATCAATATAGACATTTTTTGCAATGGCGATTAGCCAGGTATTAAATTGAAATTCAGAATTATAACTGCTTATTTTGTCAAATGCTTTTGAAAACGTTTCAATTGTTACATCTTCAGAATCGGTTTCGTTTTCGGTTCTTTTGAGCATAAATCCATAGACTTCATTCCAATAGTGATTGAGCAAGAATGTAAAACTTGTTTGGTCGCCCTTTTTGGCATTTTTAATATGAATATTTATTTCCAATGCACTGGTTTTGAAAAAATATTGATGATAAAAATATAAAGTTGAGTTATTAGTAAAGTAATTTCAAATATAGGAAACAAATATATAACATCTTTTTCTTTCAGTTTTGATGCCGCAAAACCAAGAACAAGCCATGAAAATAGGTATCTAAAACCAATTAAACTTAAAACTAGCATCCATTGAAAATTAGACAACAATAAAAATATTGCTGTTATAAAAAATAAAATTTGTGATAAATAAAAAATTGATAATTGCAATTTATCAAAACTTTTATAATGTTTTGCTGTTGTGACATGTCTGCGTTTTTGTTTTATCCATTGCGAAAATCTAGTTTTTGGTTTAGATATAGTAAAGCTTTCTTGAGAAAAGCAAATGGCAATATTATCTTTAGTTGCTGCCTGATTAATGAATAGATCATCATCACCTGAACGTACTTTTATGTGATCAACAAATCCGTTTGTTGCAAAAAATTCGCTGCGGTTATAGGCCAAGTTACGACCAACGCCCATGTATGGTTTTCCGAATTTTGCCCAAGAAAAATATTGTGTTGCAGTAAGCAAAGTCTCAAAACGGATTATTTTATTCAAAAGGTTGTTTGATTTTGAGTAACTTCCATATCCCAAAATAATTGATTTGTTGCCTTCAAATTGAGATGTCATTTCCGAAATCCATTGGTTTGTTTTTGGGTAGCAATCAGCGTCTATAAATAACAAATTGTCGTGTTTTGCTGCTTTTATTCCAAGTGTTAGTGCAAATTTTTTATTACCCCAGAAAGCTTCATTATTTTCAACCTTTACTAATTTTATATTTTTGTTGTTTTTTTCAAATTCTTCAAATACTTCAAGTGTTTCGTCTCGCGAAGCATCGTCAATTAAGACAATTTCAAAATTTGGATAATCTTGATTAAGCAATAATGGAATAAAATTTTTGACGTTTTCTTCTTCATTTTTGGCACAAACAATTACTGAAATGGGTAAATTTTTGTTGGTTTTTTTCTTGTATTTAAAAAAAGAAAATTTTCCAAAAACAATCACATAATAAAAAAACTGTACAACAACAATAAATATAAAAAAATAAAGAATAATGTTCAACATAAATTTTTCTGGCTTTTAAAAGTTGGTAAATGTACAAATTTGATGCCAACTATTTGTCTAAATAAAATTTGTTTCTATTTATCTTGGGCATTTTTTCATTAATTCAGCAACTAATTTGTCTTTAATTGCAGATGTTTTTTCAAGTTCTTTAATAATATTATTAAAGTTTTTGTCGTCACGATTTTGAGACATTTTGTCAATGGCTTGAATCGAAGTTATTTCTATTTCAAATGCAACAATTCCTCTGATTTGCATCATTGTTTTAGTAGAATAATCGTCAATTTTTGTTGGTTTTTCTAGTGATGATTCATATTTGTCAACCAATTTTTTTAGTGAATCTAAAACTTTTTGACCTTCAACAATTTTTACTTTTCCGTAAACGTGTACTGCAACATAATTCCAAGTTGGCACATTTTCGTGGTCGTACCAAGATGGCGAAATGTAAGTGTCTGGACCAGAAAAAATAGCTAAAACGCGTTCATCATTTTTAAAACTGTGCCATTGTGGATTATCTTTAGAAATATGCCCAACTAAAACTGCCAAACCATTTTCTTTAATTTCATATTCTAATGGAATATGTGTTGCAACAATATTTCCGTTATTTTGATTGATTAGAATTCCGAAACTATTTTTTTGAAGAAAATCAATAATTTCATCGTAGTTTTCGTTTTTATAAATATCTGGAATATACATTGTTTTGATTTTTGATTTCAGAATTTGATAAATAAATACCTAAATTACATTGACTTCGGCCTCAATATTTATTCCAAACATATCGAATACTGTTTTTTGAATATCTTTGGAAAGGTTTAAAATTTCTTGACCAGTTGCGTTGCCATAATTAACCAAAACCAAAGCTTGATTTTTATGTATACCAGCATCTCCAAAACGTTTTCCTTTAAAACCTGCTTGTTCAATAAGCCAACCTGCTGGAACTTTTACTTCAGTTGGTGAAATTTCATAGAATTTCATATCTGGAAATTTTTTATGAATGGATGCAAATGCGGTCTTCAATAAAATAGGATTTTTAAAAAAACTACCGCTATTTCCAAGTATTTTTGGATTTGGTAATTTGCTTTGACGAATTGCTATTACTGCCTTTGAAACATCAAGCAATGTTGGAATTTCAATATTATTTTTTGATAATTCTTGTTGTATATCCCCATAGGAAATATTTATTTTATGATTTCGTTTTGTCAATTTGAAAATTACTGAGGTAATAATGTATTGATTTTTTAATTCGTTTTTGAAAACACTTTCACGGTAACCAAAATTACAGTCAGCATTTGTAAAAGTGTTCATTTCTTGATTTGCAATATTTATAGCATTGCAAGAAACAAAAATATCTTTGATTTCGGTGCCATACGCTCCAATATTTTGAATTGGGGTTGTACCAACATTTCCTGGAATAAGCGACATATTCTCTAAACCACCAAAATTTTGATCTATTGTCCAAAGCACCAATTCGTGCCAGTTTTCGCCAGCTTGGCATTCAATATTTACAAAATCATCATTTTCTGAAATGATTTTTTTTCCTTTCAAATCAACATGAATAACCAAAGCATCAATATCTTTCGTTAGCAACATGTTGCTTCCGCCGCCTAAAATAAATTTTTTGCTAGATTTTTTTTCAATCAAAATTGTTTTTAGATCTTCAATAGAATGCACTGCAACAAATTGTTTGGCTTTGGCTGCTATTCCAAAAGTATTGTAATTTTTAAGGGGGAAATTTGGAATTATATTCATGAAATTTTGAAATTTTTATTGAGAAAATTTATCAACATATTTTTTTTTCCAAATATGCAGCATAAACAAAGGTAAAATAAATTGTGTCAATTGTTTTTCGCCTTTCATAAATTTTTCTACTATATGTTCGATTTTGATGTTTTGAAGATTTGGTATTTCAAAAATATCGCTTTTAGCAAATAAGCTCATTTCGTCTTTAAAATGCTCATTTTCAATTAAATAATCCCCCCAAGGAACACTTAATCCAATTTTTTTGAAATTCAAAATTTCATTAGGTAGTCTTTCTTGCATTGCTTTTTTAAGAACAAATTTTCCTTTTTTGCCAGGAAAAAGCCATTTGTTGTCTAGTGAACCCAAACCAACAATTAACTTTGGATCTAGAAAAGGTTCACGACATTCAACTGATGCGCCCATTGTACAACGGTCATTTCGATCTAAAAGTGAACACAAATATGTATGTTGGTCAAAATAAAGAGCCTGCCTTTGAATATCTTTTGGATAAAGAATTTTTGAATCTTCAAGAATTTGTCTTCTATAGCTATTTGCTGGACCGTTCTCTAACCCAAATTCTTTAGAAA
Source organism: Bacteroidota bacterium (assembly GCA_043769905.1). Classification (GTDB taxonomy): domain Bacteria; phylum Bacteroidota; class Bacteroidia; order Flavobacteriales; family Flavobacteriaceae; genus Flavobacterium. The sequence continues at coordinate 16,526 of JAYVIW010000005.1, read as the reverse complement.
TATCGTTCAGATATATATTCGAACCATTATACATAACTAAATCATCGTTTGACTTTAAACTCGAAAATCGTATTAATTTTTCATATCTTGGATTTTTACTAAAGTTTCCTAAACTACCAATTTTAGAAATTACACTCAATAAACTTGGATTTTTCAATGCTTTATAGCGAACATATCCGCCCATTAATTCATCGGCTCCTTCGCCAGAAAGTAAAACTTTAACATCTGCTTGTGCCAATTGAGAAATTGCTAATAAATGTGGTTCACTTAAATGAGTTAAAGGTTCGTCTTGAAAATAGGCAGATTGCAACAACTTATCAAACAATAATTTATCTTCTAATTGTAAAGTTTTGAAATTATAATCCAATTGATTTGCATATTTTTTTGCAATGTCAGATTCATTATGTTTTTTGTCTTTAAAACCTACATTAAAAGTATTGATTCTCTCGAACTTTTGATGTTTTAAAGAGGCAAGAATTGAAGAAGAATCCAAACCTCCACTCAATAAAACGCCCACGGGAACATCGCTAACCATTCGCAATTTTATAGATTCATCAAAAGTATTTTGAAACCATTCGATTGGATTTTTTATTTCCTTTTGGTTTTGGATTTCTGTTTTTAAATCCCACCATTTTTGAATTTCTATTTTGCCACTTTCGTGGATATGCATAAAATGTCCAGGCAATAATTTTTTGACATTATGATACATTGTATTTTCGCCGGCTACGAATCTATTAAAAATAAATTCTTGCATTCCATTATTTTCAATTTTTAACGGTACTCCCGCGACAAAAAGTGCTTTTTGTTCTGATGCAAAATAAAGCGTTTCATTAAAAAAAGAGTAGTACAATGGTTTAACACCCATTCTATCACGAATTAAAGTGAGCTTTTTTTCTAATTTATCCCAAATAGCAATTGCAAACATTCCGTTTAGGAAATTGAGCATTTTGGTTCCATAAAGTTGAAATAATTTTATTAAAACTTCAGAATCGGAACCTGTTTTAATTTCAAAACCATTACTTTTTAATTCCTTATAAAAATCTTTGTAGTTATAAATTTCACCATTAAAAACCATCACAAAACGGTTATCATCTGAAAAAAAAGGTTGATGTCCTGCCGACGATACATCAATAATTGATAAACGCCTGTGGCCAAAACCAATGTTGTTTTGTATAAATAAGCCTTTATCATCTGGACCACGATGTTCAAGAATGTCTCGCATTGTAGTTAAAATGCGTTCGTCAATTTTTCTTGAAAATTGCAAATGCAAAATCCCATTTATTCCGCACATAATTAATCTTTTTGGGTATTGTTTATTAATTCGTGGTACTTGTTTGCAATTATCTGCATATTTTTTTTGTAATCGATATTTTCTTCAATAAAAATTCTATTTTTGATGATTGCAGATTTTCTGTGTTTAGTGTTTTCGAATGCCCAAACGATTTCATTTGCTAGCATTTTATAATCATCAGCATCAATTAATTGTCCGTTTTCTCGATGTTTTATCCAATATTGATTTGCAATAACATTGCTTACTATTGGGTAACAACCAGTTGCCATTGCTTCGAACAAAGATGCGGAAACTCCTTCGGTTACGGGCATACTAATGTAAAAATTAGATTTTTGTAAAAAAATTGGCAAATTATCGTTAAGTATGCTACCTGAAAATATCACTTTATGACAAATTTTAAGATGTTTAGTTAATTTTTTTAATTTTTCTAGATTGATTCCGTCTCCAACAATATTCAATTCATAGTCAATTCCCATGTTTTCAAGTTCACAAAACGCTCGTAAAATAATATCGTGGCGGTAATCATTTGTTAATGATCGGGTTACAATCGCGTAAATTTTGTCGTCATTATGTAATACTACATTTTGAAATTGGTTCAAGTTAATTCCTTTTGGCAAAACCAACACCTTGCCTATATTGACATGAGCTTTTTCCATAGATGCTATCATGACTTGGCCCCAAGCATGAATTAAATGCGCTTTTCTAAAGGCGTAATTTTGCAAGATCGCTTTAAAAGGAATTAAAAATGACCCAATTGGCCACAAATCTGTAATGCCTTGTTGTGCAATAGCAATTGGTTTTATTCCAGAAATTGCTGCTAAAAAACCATAACTTGTTGTTCTTTCTGCTATAATCATATCTGGATTTTCTGATTTGATTATTTTTTTTAATTTAAAATACGAGAAGAAAAATTCCAAGATTCGCTTGATCTTAAAAAACTTATTATTGGTACTTTTTAATTCCCAGGTTATGATTTCAAAATTGCCGAATTCTCTCAAACCGCTCATCCAAGTTATGGCATCGGCACGATTGGTTTCACCTAAAAAAAGAATTTTTCTTTGTGTCATTTTTTTAATCTTCGGTTTCTAGTGCACGATTTAAAAACTGATTTAATGGTTTTAATACAATTAATTTTTCGGCTAATTTTTTACCGAAATCTTTATCTAGAAAAATTTTATCATCAATTTTTTGGCTTGCTGTAAAACTTTTTAATTTCAAAAATTCAATAGCTTCATGGGTTGGCTCATAGCCTTTTGGAGCTTTTTTTAAAACATTATTTTCTTCTCGACTTAAAGTACCAAAACTTTCTTTGAATTTTTTATTTTTAACTATTGTTTCTAAGTCTTCATAAAAAAAAGCAATTTCTTTTCGAATTTTTTTCAATTCGTCTGCTTCAGGGCACCAGACGCCACCAGCAATAAAACTTGAATTTTTTTCGTAATGAATATAATATCCGGTGCTGTTTTTTCGGTTTTGATTGGTACTTAACCACATTCCGATATTTGTTTTATAAGGTGATTTGTCTTTGGAAAAGCGAATGTCACGATTGATTCGAAAAGTGCAATTCTTAATTTCTAATAGTTCTAAACTTGCGTCCAAAGGTTTCATTGCTTGCAGCAAATTTGATATCATTGAATGATAATCTTTCTTGAAATTTTCATAGCGTTTTATGTTGGCATGCATCCATTCGGTATTATTGTTCGCTTTTAAATCGTCAATAAACTGCAAAGTTTCACGTGTAATCATAATTATATTTTTAGCAGTAAATTTTTAGATGACCAGTCATCTATACCACCGTTCAAATCATAAATTGTTTTAAATCCTAACGAAAATAATTTTTCAGCTGCTTTTTTGCTTCGTCCGCCAGCTTGACAATTTACAAAAATAGGTTTTGTTTTGTCAAATGCTTTAATTTTATTAGTAAAAACGTCGCTATTCCAATTAATGTTTATTGCATTTTCGATATGGCCAGTTGCAAATTCTTCGGGTGAACGAACATCAAGAATTTGAGGTTTTTTTACTATTTTCAGTTGCTCATGAAATGCTTTTGCCGATAATGATTTGAAATTTTGAGCGTTGCAGCTTATTGATAATAAGCTTGTTATAAGAAAAATGAAAACATTATTCATTTTTTAGGGTTTTATAAATTAAAAATTTTATAGCTCTGATTTGTAGATTTTACTATATTTTCGGTTCGTTCCAAATGTGTATCAGAAATGAATATTTGACCAAAATTTTTATTGTCTACCATAGATACAATTTTTTGAACCCGAAATTCATCTAATTTATCAAAAATATCGTCAAATAGCAAGATCGGATTTTCGCCTGATTGTTTTTTTACAAACTCGAATTGTGCCAATTTCAAAGCTATCAAAAAAGATTTTTGTTGTCCCTGTGAACCGAATTTTTTTATTGCAAAATTATCAATTTCAAACGTCAAATCGTCTTTGTGTATGCCAACCGAAGTATAATGCAACATCCTGTCTTTATTAATATTTTCTTCCAAAAGTGTTTTTAGATTTTTATCAAACAAATGACTTTCGTATTTTATTTGAACCATTTCTTCAGAATTGGTGATGTTCTGATGGTGTTTATTAAAAATCGGAACAAACTCTTCTAAAAAAGATTTTCTTTTCTCGAAAATATTTTGACCTAAAATATTCATTTGTTCATTATATATATATAAGGTATCGGTTTCGAAAACTTGATTCAGTGCAAAATATTTTAATAAAGCATTTCGCTGTGATACAATTTTATGATATTGAATAAGTTGCGTTAAATAATTCGAATCTAATTGTGAAATAACAGAATCGATGAACTTGCGCCGAGTTTCACTGCCTTCAATAATTAAATCGTTATCAGCTGGCGAAATAATCACCAATGGAATGAAACCAACATGATCTGAGAATTTATCATAAACTTTTCCGTTGCGTTTTAAGATTTTCTTACTCCCTTTTTTCAAACTGCATACAATTTGCTCCACTCGCTCTTGTTTTGCGAATGCCCCATCAATAACAAAAAAATCTTCATTGTGCTTAATGTTTTGAACAGCCAATGGATTAAAATAACTTTTGCCAATTGCCAAATGATATATTGCATCTAGAACATTGGTTTTTCCAATACCATTTTTTCCAACAAAACAATTTATTTTGTCATCAAAATCGAAATTGGCTTCCGAAAAATTTTTATAATTGAACAAACAAAGTTTTTTTAATTGCATTTAACTGATTGATAATATTGACTTCAATCAATATTTATAATATATTTATATTTGAAACGCAAATTACAGAAAAATAAGTAAGAAAATATAAATTTGTTGAAATTATGTAAACAAAAAGTAAAATTTGTGAATATTTAAACAATAAATTTACAATCCAGTTATGATCATTAAATAATTTTGAATAATAAAATGATTTTTTTGTGTAAATTTCAATAAAAATTTTATTTTTGCACCTCACAAATTTAAAATAGATGGCAACATATAATAAAAGAGGTTACAAAGCACCAAAAGAAAAAGAAGAGAAAGTTGATAATAATAATTTCGTAGAAGAAGCTATCGATGTAAATGAAGCTGATAGTACAACAGCAGGTGTTTTTTCAAAATTAGATGAAGGTGCATCAAAAACAGAAGCTTGGGTAGAAAAAAACCAAAAGTATATTTTAATATCTCTTGCAGCAGTAGCTTTAATAACAATTGGTTACATGCTTTATAACAAATATGTCGCTGAACCAAAACAAGATAAAGCAGCAAATGAAATGTTTGATGCTCAACAATTTTTTAAACAAGCAACAGAAGCAACCGATGCTAAAAAAACCGATTCATTATACAAGTTAGCATTGAACGGGGATGGAAAAAAGTTAGGTTTCTTGAAAATTGCTGATGAATATTCAGGAACTGATGCTGAAAATTTGGCACATTACTATGCAGGAATGTCTTTATTGAATACTGGGAAATTTGAAGATGCAATCAAACATTTAGAAGATTTTAGTTCTGATGATATAATGTTGAAAGCGCTTTCAATAGGTGCAATAGGTGATGCAAATGCAGAACTGAACAAACCAAAAGAAGCATTAGAATTTTACGTAAAAGCTAGTGAAACTAATAAAAATGATTTGACAACACCGAGATTTTTATTAAAAGCCGGTCAGACCGCCATGAGTTTAGGTAATAAATCAGATGCTTTGAAATATTTTACGGAAATAAAAGAAAAATACGAATCTTCTCCAGATGCGCAAGGCATTGACGGATATATTGGAATGGCTCAGTAATATTAAATTCAAATATTAAATATTACTAGATATTAAAATATATTTAATATTTAAAATCATAAATTTAATATTTAAAATGGCTACAGCTAACAAAAATTTATCAGATTATGATAAAAAAACAATCCCAAATGCGAAAAATTTCCGCTTTGGGATTCTTGTTTCAGAATGGAACGATCAAATAACCGAAGGATTGTACAAAGGAACAATCGAAGCATTGACCGATTGTGGTGCATTGCACCAAAATATAATCCGTTGGAATGTTCCAGGTAGTTTTGAGTTGGTGTATGGTGCCAAAAAAATGATTGAAACGCAAAAACCAGATGTAGTCATAACAATAGGAAGCGTGATAAAAGGCGAAACGCAACATTTTCATTTTGTTTGCGACGGTGTTACACAAGGCATCAAAGATTTGAATGTTTTGAGTGATGTGCCAGTAATTTTTTGTGTTTTGACGGATAATAATGAAAAACAGTCAATTGATAGATCGGGTGGAATTCATGGCAATAAAGGAACCGAAGCAGCAATTGCTGCAATAAAAATGGCCTTTTTAAGACAAGAAGCCAACTCAAGTCACGATTTTCAAATCACAAATTTATTAGTATCAAAACAATTGCAGATAGATGGCAATATTAAATTGAAAGAATAATTTTATATAATTAAAAAACAAAATTAAAACTCGCTTTAATAAGTGAGTTTTTTGTTTTAATAAAGTTTTTTGTTAACTCTAATTTACTTAAATTTGTAAAATATCGATTTGATGGTTTTTTAATACCTATAAATCTTTAATTCTTAAGTCTAGCTTCTAAAATTCTAGCGTTTAAACAACAATAAATGTCAAGCATTATACAACTATTACCAGACCACGTTGCCAATCAAATTGCGGCAGGCGAAGTAGTACAAAGACCAGCATCGGTAGTGAAAGAATTGCTAGAAAACGCCGTAGATGCTCGTGCAACCGACATAAAGTTAATCATTAAAGATGCTGGAAAATCATTGGTTCAAGTTATTGACAATGGTCTCGGAATGAATGTGACCGATGCTAGATTATGCTTTGAACGTCACGCAACTTCAAAAATTAGGTTGGCTGAAGATTTATTTTCGTTAGCAACAAAAGGATTTCGAGGCGAAGCTTTAGCATCAATTGCTGCGATAGCGCATGTGGAGATGAAAACCAAACAAGATCAAGAAGATTTAGGCACGCATATTGTTATTGAAGGCAGTAAATTTGTGTCGCAAGATGTTGCTGTTTTGCCAAAAGGAACGTCATTTTCGGTTAAAAATTTGTTTTTTAACATTCCGGCACGACGTAATTTTTTGAAATCAGAAACAATAGAATACCGACATATTCTCGACGAATTTCATCGGGTTGCTATGGCACATCCAAATATTCATTTTACTTTTTATCATAATGGAAGCGAAAATTATAACCTGCCACAATCAAATTTAAGGCAACGAATTGTAAATATTTTTGCAGGAAAAACCAACGAAAAACTCGTTCCAATAAATGAAGACACTGAAATTGTAAAAATCCAAGGATTTGTGAGCAAACCTGAATTTGCAAGAAAGAGTAGGGGAGAGCAGTTTTTTTTCGTAAACGATCGCTATATAAAAAGCGGATATTTGCACCATGCTGTTATGTCGGCATACGACGGGTTATTACCAAATGGTGCACAACCAAGCTATTATATCTACCTTGATGTGCCACCAAATACGATCGACATCAACATTCATCCTACCAAAACAGAAATTAAGTTTGACGATGAAACAGCACTTTACGCCATTTTGCGATCAACTATAAAACACAGTTTAGGTCAGTTTAATGTTGCTCCGATTCTTGACTTTAATAGAGATTCTAATCTAGATACGCCTTATGATCTCAAAAATCAAGAGGCTAGTTTTCCGACTATAGAAGTCGATAATAATTACAATCCGTTTTCTAGCGAAGGAAATGGCAAAAAAATAAAATCAAGTTCTGAAACAAGTTCAAATAATTATTCAAATTACAAAAAACCAGAATTTACAGCCAATTGGCATGGTTTATATACTGATTTAAAACAAGACACAAATGAAGTGTCAAATGTAATTTTTGAAAATGATGTTGTAACCTCATCACTGTTTAGTGATGAAGAAATTGAACAATCAAAATCAAAAACATATCAAATCCAAAAGAAGTATATTGTATCGCCACTCAAATCTGGATTGGTAATTATTGACCAAAATCGAGCACATCAAAGGGTTTTGTATGAAGAGTTTTTAACAAACATGACTGTAAAACAAGCTATTAGCCAGCAATTGTTGTTTCCTATAAATTTGTATTATTCAATGAGTGAAATGCAATTAATTGCCGAATTGCAATTCTCATTAAAAAATACAGGTTTTGTATTCGAAGAAACAAATGTTGATAATATAGTTATATCTGGAATACCTGTTAATGTTTCCGAAAGCGAAATTTCGTTACTTTTGGAGCAGTTATTGGGCGATTTGCAAAATGAAATTCCTGAGTCAAGTTTCAGTCAAAACGACACAATTGCCAAATCAATGTCAAAAAGTCTAGCTGTAAAAACGGGTACTTATTTGACAGAATCAGCTCAAGAGAATTTAATCAATAATTTGTTTGCTTGCAAAGAGCCTAATGTTTCGCCTTTTCAAAAACCAACTTTCATAACTTTACGTGTGGAAGATTTAGATAAAAAATTCTCCTTATGATGCAAATTACCGACACCGTAAAACATTTAATTATTATTAATATTTTGTTTTATTTAGGAACAAATTTGATTGGAAATGTTGACCAAAATTACGGAATTTTGGCATTATATGCTTTTGGAAACGAAAATTTTCAATCGTATCAGTTTTTTACACACATGTTTATGCATGCCAAAATGCCAGATATTACCCACATTGCCTTCAATATGTTTGCATTATATTCGTTTGGATCAGCACTTGAACAATATTGGGGAAGCAAGAAGTTTTTGTTTTTTTACATCACCTGCGGACTAGTTGCTGGATTGAGTAATAACCTGATAAATTATTTTGTTTTTCATGATACCATGTCAAGCGCAGTTGGTGCATCTGGAGCAATTTATGGTCTTTTGGTTGCCTATGGGTTTATGTTTCCAAACGCTACATTGGGTTTTATGTTCATTCCAGTTCCAGTCAAAGCAAAATATTTTATTCCATTTATAGTTGGTATGGACTTGTTTTCTGGTGTTACAGGTTATTCTTTATTTGGTACTGGAATTGCACATTTTGCTCACGTTGGCGGTGCATTGGCTGGAGTATTATTGATGTTGATTTGGAAAAAAAATCAGTTTAATAAAAATCGATGGAACTAAATTCAATTTAATTTTTTAAATATTTTGTGTTTAAAAACTAAAATTTAATATTAAAAATGAGTAAAATAGTAGATGATATAAAATTGCAATACAGCATTGGTGGAGTTGCCAACAAGCTCATTTATTGGAATGTAGGCTTGTTCGCAATTCCGTACTTATTAAATATATTTCTAAAACAAATAAATATAGATGCTTTTAATTTCGTTAGTTTAGCATCAAATCCTGCTGAATTATTATGGAAACCATGGAGTATAGTTACTTATGGTTTTTTTCATACGGGTTTTTTTCATATTTTAATTAACATGTTGGTTTTAAATTTTTCAAGCCGATTATTTCTCACTTATTTTACCCAAAAACAATTGTTAAGTCTCTATTTTACTGGAATAATATTTTCGGGAATTATTTATATATTGTGTTATTTTTTGTTTCCTTCATTGGCTAATTTGAATGTAACCTTAATTGGCGCTTCTGGAACAATTATGACTGTTTTTTTTGCAGTAGCAACCTACAATCCATTAATGGAAATTAGGTTAATGTTTATTGGAAATGTAAAAATTTGGCATATTGCATTCGTGTATTTAATTTTAGATTTGATTAATTTGCCACTAGAAAATACAGGCGGACATATCGCTCATTTAGGTGGCGCTTTGGTCGGATTTTTATTTGTAAAACAAATTCAAAGCGGAGTCGATATTACAAGTTGGTTTTCGGTTTTAATGGATTTTATAATTAATTTATTTTCATCTAATAAAACTAATACGTTCAAAAAAATTCACCGCAATCCAAAACCTGTTAATAAACAAAAAGAGGTCTCTAAAATAGTCTCCAAAGATATAAATCAACAAAAAGTAGATGATATTCTTGATAAAATATCCAAATCAGGCTATGATAGTTTAGCAAATGAAGAAAAAGAATTTTTGTTTAAAGCAGGTTCGTGAGTTTCCATTATTCAGTTTTTTAGACCATACTTGATCACAAAATTGACAAGTTTAAATCGAATTTAACAATATTTGAATTAATTTTATAAAATAATGAAAAACCTTTCTTGGTTTAATAAAACAGTATTTTTCTTCAATTTAGTTCTGACTATATTGACTTTTCTTGCTTATGTGTTACCATTTTTGGATCCTAAAGCCTTTCCTTTTTTGTCAGTTTTATCACTAATTTTGCCTTTGTTTTTAATTTTTAACGGTTTATTTTTTACATATTGGTTTTTTCAGTTTAAACGACAAATGTTTTTGTCAGGAATTGTTTTGTTAATCGGAATCACGTTTATTAACAAATTTTATAAATTTTCAGAAACCAATTTGCCTGAATCCGAAAAAGATTTTGTTGTAATGAGTTATAATGTTAGGCTTTTTAACCTTTTTAGTTGGTTAAATATTAACGATGTTCCTGAAAAAATTCAAGATTTTATAAATAATCAAAATCCTGATATTCTTTGTATTCAAGAGTTTTCTTCGTCTTCTAACAAAATTGATCTAAGAGTTTATAAGTACAAATATTTATTAAAATCTGGAAATAAGATCAAAACTGCCCAAGCTATTTTTTCTAAATTTCCTATTATTGAAAGTGGTGATATTGTTTTTCCTAATTCAAATAACAATGCTGTTTTTGCAGATGTCAAAAAAGGAAAGGATACTATTCGAGTTTATAATATTCATCTTGAATCATTAAAAATTTCGCCTGATGTTACCGAAATTAATGAAGGTAAAAATGATATTGACCAACCAAAAACACAAAAAATTATTAAACGAATAAGTAGTGCTTTTAAATCCCAACAAATTCAGTCCGACTTAATAAAAAAGCACACAGAAAGTTGTAATTTTCCAATTTTGATTTGTGGTGACATGAACAATAGTGCTTATTCATATGTTTACAGAAATATTCGAGGCGATTTAAAAGATGCATTTGAGGTTGCTGGGCAAGGATTTGGTCAGACTTTTAATTTTAAGTATTATCCAGCAAGAATCGATTATATCTTTGTTGATAAATCTATAAATATCAAGAGTTTTACAAATTTTTTAGATTTTAAATACTCCGATCATACACCAATTTGTACAAGATTATCAATGGAATAAAATTGAAGATCAAATTCAAAATTTCAATAAATGACAGGCAATAAAGTATTAAATGGGGTTATTTTTGTTGCACTTGGAGCAACTAGTTACGGTATGTTGGCAACATTTGTAAAATTGGCGTACCAAGAAAATTATACAACTGCAGAGGTTACAACAGCACAATTTGTACTTGGAATATTAGGTCTTTTATTGATTAATCTATTTCAGAAATTAAAAACCAAAACACCAACCCAAAAACCAAGTAGTAATAATATTTTTAAGCTAATGCTTGCAGGAACTTCTCTTGGTATGACAAGTGTTTTTTATTATCTATGCGTTAAATATATTGATGTTTCAATCGCAATCGTTTTATTGATGCAAACCGTATGGATGGGTGTTTTACTCGAAATGATATTAGATAAAAAGCTACCATCAAAACAAAAAACTATTGCAGTTTTAATAGTTTTAATAGGGACAGTTTTGGCAACTAACTTGCTTAATAATAATAATATTGTTGATTGGCGCGGGATTTTATGGGGCATTCTTGCTGCAATGTCCTTTACTGCAACAATGTTTACATCCAATAGCGTTGCAACTCATGTTTCGTCATCACAACGCAGCTTGTACATGCTTTTGGGCGGCGTAATTATTGTTTTTGGTTTTGCTATATTTACTCAAACAACTCCTTTTAACTTTAATATTTTCTTAAAATGGGGCGTCATTATTGCGTTATTCGGAACAGTTATACCGCCAATATTGTTCAATATTGGTTTCCCAAAAACTGGAATTGGACTTGGTAGTATCGTTGCATCTTTAGAGTTACCTGTTTCGGTCGTGATGGCATATTATATTTTGAGTGAAAAAGTGTTTTTTATGCAGTGGATAGGAATAATGATTATTATTTTCGCAATAATTGTAATGAATATTAACTTAAATCAACAAAAAACATAATTTTTTATTATTGTTAAAAAAAAAAATTTAATTTTAACAGTTGTTTGAATAATATTACTATATTCGTTTGTCAAATAATTATATTTGATTTAACGAACCTTTTATTTTAATAAAAATTAAATTATTATGAGAAAATTATTAGCAGAATTTTTTGGAACTTATTGGCTTGTTTTTGGGGGTTGTGGTAGTGCGCTTTTTGCCTGTAGCAACAATACTGACGGCATGAATGGTATTGGTTATGTTGGAGTTTCATTAGCATTTGGATTAACAGTTCTAACTATGGCGTATGCTGTTGGACACATTTCTGGAGGACATTTTAACCCTGCAGTTTCGTTTGGACTTTGGGCAAGTGGTCGTTTTAAAACCAATGATTTAGCACCTTACATTATCTCACAGTGTGCTGGAGCAACCGCTGCTGCCGGAACTTTGTACCTTATTTGTTCAGGAAAATCTGGGTTTTCAATAAACAATTCTGCTGCGGGAGCATTTGCAAGTAATGGTTTTGGTGCGTTCTCGCCCGATGGGTACTCATTGATGTCTTGTTTTCTGGCCGAATTTTTATTAACAATGTTTTTTCTTTTAATTATTCTTGGAGCGACTGATAAATTTGCAAACGCAAATTTCGCTGGAATCGCCATTGGTTTAGGCTTGACATTGATTCATTTAATTTCTATTCCAATTACCAATACATCAGTAAATCCTGCACGTTCATTGTCACAAGCTATTTTTGTTCAAGGCGAATCTTTGATGCAACTTTGGTTGTTTTGGGTTGCACCAATATTAGGAGCAATTGTTGGTGGTTTTGTTTATAAAAATCTATTGCAAGACCATTCTAACGCTGCTTAGTTAATTGAAAGTTTTATAACCACTATAAAATAAGAGAAAAATGGAACCTAAAAATTCACTTTTTCTCTTTATTTTTGTTTTATGATTTCACTTTTTCCGATAGATAAAATTATCTTCGATTTGCAAGATGCAGATCTTGAATATTATCCAAACTTTTTCGATAATGTCAAAGCAAATGAATTATTTGAAAAACTTAAAACCGATGTGCCTTGGCAACAAGATGATATTATTGTTTTCGGAAAAGTACATGCGCAGCCGAGATTAACAGCGCTTTATGGCAATGAGGGCAAACCTTATGGATATTCTAATATTGTGATGCAACCACACAATTGGTCACCTTTGATTATGTTTATAAAAAATGAAATTCAAAATATTTGTAACGAAAATTTCACCACAGTTTTGCTAAACCGTTACCGCAACGGTAGAGATAGCAACGGTTGGCACGCTGATAATGAAAAAGAATTGGGTCGCAACCCAATAATTGCATCGGTTAGTTTTGGTGCAGAACGGGTTTTTCAAATGAAACATAATTCTATAAAAGATTTAAAACAAAATATAATTTTGGAACACGGTAGTTTATTGCTTATGAAAAATACAACACAACACTTCTGGAAACATCAAATTCCGAAAACAACTAAACCTATTGGAGAGAGAATCAATTTGACTTTCAGAATAATACGCTAATTTTTTTTGAAAATAAATGGATAAATTTATTGAAGTAATTGTTTTTTTTATTAATATTGGTACAAATATTGCAATCACCTAAAAAACATCAAGAATTATATTTAATAATGAAAAAGAGCAGTAAAATCGAATTATCTTGGGATGAAACTCAAAAACTGATAGCATTGGCGTTAGAAGAAAGAAACCCTTATGAAGCTGTAAAAAAAGTTTATGGTTTGGACGAAAAAGGAATAGTAGATATTATGAAATCAAAGCTAACCGCCGACAAATTCGATGTTTGGAAGAAAAAAGCCAACGCAGCAAAACCAAAACCCAAACAAATCAAAATTGATGATTTTGATGAAGATTTGGATGGTAAATACTATATCAACAACAAGTTTGATTAAAAAAAAACTTTAAAAACTTCCAATTTTTTTTGGGAGTTTTTTTTATTTTGTTGAAATTTATTTTTTATAAAACCAAAAAAACCATTCATTTCTGAATGGTTTTTTTTCTAAAAGAGCCGGCGGAGGGACTCGAACCCACGACCTGCTGATTACAAATCAGCTGCTCTAGCCAACTGAGCTACGCTGGCAATGCGTGTGCAAATATAATACTGAATTTTAAATTTCCAAATAAATTTTACACTTTTTTTTGAAAAAATATTATGCTAAATCATTGATTTTTGCAACCAATTGGTTTGCAGCAGTTTCTAAATCTTTTCCAATTGCATTGAAATGAGATTTTTTGTTTTCAACGTTTTTCTCGTTAACTCTAACTATCAAACTGTCAAAAGTAGCAATTGCTTCATCGATTAAACCGTTTGATTGTGTAGTTGGTTTTCCAGTTGTAGCCATTTCCCAAAGGTAAACTGCTTCAATAATATCTCCAAGAACGTAATTAATATCTTTTTTTAAATTTTTAATGTTTGCCATTTTATTTATATTTATTTTGAATTTTATTTCGGGTGCAAAACTACAACTAATAAATATATAAATTGCTACAAAATGTAAATTTCTAGCAATGATGCTTTCCCAGATAATTCAAAATTATTCATTTGTGCAGGAATCAATACTGTATCGCCTTTTTTATAATGAAATTGCTCCTTATTATATATTAATTCAAAATTGCCATCAACACACATAAAAACAATAAAAGATTTTGAAGATTTTTTAACTTCAATTACACCGTCAAGCGGAATAAAATTGGTTGTAAAATAGGGGCAATTTACCGTTTCGTTGCTTTGATTTGTGTTTTTAGAATAATGTTTTTGCGTATCAACTTTTTTATAATTTATAGCTTCTAATGCTAATTCGGTATGCAATTCTCGTTCGTTTCCGTTGGCATCTTTGCGGTCAAAATCATAAATTCTATATGTGATATCAGATGTTTGCTGAATTTCCGCTACAACCATTCCAGCTCCAATTGCGTGTATTGTGCCTGTTTCTAGAAAAAATATATCACCTTGTTGTACTTTTTTTGAATCTAGAATATCTAGAATTGTTTTGTTTTCAAGATTTTCAATATAAGCTGATTTAGAAGAGTTTTCTTTAAAACCTACAATAATTCTTGCATTTTCATCGGCTTGCATGATATACCACATTTCGGTTTTACCAAACGAATTGTGTTTTTGTTTCGCCAATTCATCGTTTGGATGTACTTGTATTGATAAATCTTGTTTGGCATCGAGATATTTGAAAAGCAACGGAAAATCAAATCCAAATTTTTTATGAACTTCTGTTCCAAGAATTTCATTTGGAAAATCGATAATGATTTCGTTCAAATACTTGTCTTTATAAAAACCATTTGCAACAATACTTACATCATTTGGTACAGTTGATATTTCCCAACTTTCACCAGTAATTTCGGATATTATTGGTTTATTAAGAATAGTTTTTAACTTTGTTCCGCCCCAAATTCGATCTTTCAAAATTGGGTTAAATTGTAGTGGATATGGTTGAAATTTCATTTTTTTGAGGCTAATTGGTATTATAGTTAATGAAGTCTTATAAAATTACATATTTTAAAAACACATTTTTTTAAAAATAAAAATTTAATTTGATTAATTTTTTGCAAGTTTTTTATTTGCTACTTATATCCAATTTCTTCAAAAAATCTAATGCTTTTGGAATGTGTTTCGTCGCCATCATCGAATCAAAAATCAATTGAATTGTTCCGGTTTTATCAGCAACATAAGTTACCCGACCAGGAATTAATCCCAATAAATTGGTTTTTACACCAAACAATTTTCTAAGTTTTCCGCTGTAGTCTGATAGTAATAAAAACGGTAATTTATATCGTTGTGCAAATTTTTCGTGGCTCGCAACGGTGTCGCCACTAATACCAATTACTTCGGCACCCAAATCTTTGAAATCTTCATATTGGTCGCGAAAACTACAAGCTTGAGCCGTGCAACCTGCCGTGTTGTCTTTTGGATAAAAATAAATTACAACTGGTTTCTGACCAACAATTGTTGTGCTGTCAAAATCGTTGTCGTTGGTATCTTTTGCTGTGAAATATGGAATTTTATCTCCGATTTGTAGTGCCATTATTCTCCTTTATAAGTTACAAAATTGCGTTCGGTTTCATATAAAACAACTTCAATGTCAAATTTAGGTTCAATTCTTTTTCGCATTTTATTCCAAATTACAACCGCTATATTTTCGGCTGTTGGAATCAAATTTTCGAATTCCGGAACATCAAGATTCAAGTTTTTGTGGTCAAATTGGTTTTCGACCTCTTCTTTAATCATGTCCGAAAGGAATTTAACATCCATAACATAACCTGTTTCTGAGTCAATTTGGCCCGTAACGCTCAAAGTCAAGTCGTAATTGTGCCCGTGAAAATTCGGATTATTGCATTTACCAAAAATAGCTTGATTTTGTTCAAATGTCCAATCTTTGCGATGCAATCTGTGGGCTGCATTAAAATGGGCTTTGCGTGATATTGTTACTCTCATTTTAAATATTTAATTTTTAGGCTATAGCCTAATAGACATATGCTTTTTTTATCCAATAATTACACTGATTACACAGATTTTTTATAAATATAACGAAGAAAATCTTTGAAATCCTTTAAATCTGTGGCGAAATAAATTGAAAACAAATATATTAT
>JAYVIW010000004.1:0-6361 GCA_043769905.1 Bacteroidota bacterium | reverse complement strand
GGATAACATTTTTGACATACTAATAAACAAAATGATGAGTGCTCAAAGAGTTTTATATCAAGACATTATAATAAGTAAATAAGAGAACACCTCAAAAATATTTTAATTAATCCATTTAAACCTTGATTTCTGTAGGTAAAATTCTATCTACAAATTCGGAAAAAGCTAGCTGTGAGGTATGCAAACGATGAGTTGCTAATCTATTAATTTCAGTTAACTTGCAGTGTGCTATTTTGGTAATATTTACAAAAACGATATTATTTTGATTGCAATACTTCATTACAAAAGCATTGTATTTTATCAAAGTAAGTGAGGTAAGGGATGTACCTTGAGCAAATGTTGTGTATGCAAAATCAGCAATTAAAACTACAATAACATTACTTATGTTGCCATTTGCTAATAAAATTTAACGGTTAATTAATGTAGGAAATTTTTGCTCATAATGTGAAAATTATCTTCCTTGATATTAATTATTAACGTTAATTGCAAACTCTTGAGTAAGATTGATTTCGAATAATGGATTGATGCGTGTTGCAATCAAAAATCGTTACCGTAATTATTATTAATCAAAAAAAATCATTGAATTAATTATTTTTTATAGACAATATCATTTGTGAAAATATCATATAATCCTATAAAACCTATAATTTTAAATTATTTTTTAAGTGTTTTATAGGCAACAATCAAACTAATAAATATCAAAATTCCGCCTAAAACAAATGGTGCTCCAGCAAACTGAAAAGGTGCCGATTTGTGTGTAAAATAATAAAATATACTCGACATCATTGGCGGTCCAATTATTGACGAAGCACTTATCAAACTTGTCATAGCTCCTTGAATTTCGCCTTGTTCATTGGCTTTTACTTGCCCCGAAATTATAGACTGTAAAGCTGGACCCGAAATGCCACCCAAACAATAGGGAATCAAGAAAACGAACATCATCCAGCTTTGTGAAGCAATTGCAAACAAAAACATTCCTAAACAATAAAGCGACATGCCAATAAAAACACTTTTTTTGTCGCCAAGAATTGGGTTTGTATATCTTATTAATCCACCTTGCACAATGCCAACCAACAGTCCGACAACCCCAAGTGAAATGCCGACCATTTTTTCATTCCAACCAAATTGATAAATAGTAAAATAACTCCAATTGCTTTGTACCGCATGTGACGCAACATATAAAATAAGAACCGCTACAAACAATCCTGCTAAATTTGGGTATTTCTTAAGACTAGCAAATGCTCCTATTGGGTTGGCACGCTTCCAGTTGAACGCCCTGCGGTTTTCCTTGGCTAGTGATTCAGGAAGAATAAAATATCCATAAAGAAAATTTATCATGCACAATACGGCAGCTGCATAAAACGGTACACGAGCACCGTATTGACCCAAGAGTCCGCCAATAACTGGACCGATTATAAAACCCAATCCGAAGGCAGCACCAATCATTCCAAAGTTTTTGGCTCGATTTTCGGGTGTGCTTACATCAGCAATATAAGCAGTTGCTGTAGTAATGCTTGCGCCAGTAATTCCAGCAAAAATTCTTCCTAGAAACAACCAAAGTATACTTGGTGCAAATGCTAAAAACAAGTAATCTATTGAAAAACCAAACAGCGAAATCAATATGATTGGTCGTCGACCATATTTATCACTTAAATTGCCAATTAAAGGTGCAAACAAAAATTGAGTTATTGCATAGGCAAATATCAACCAACCGCCATATTTTGCTGCTTCGCTAATATCACCTTGAATTAATTCGGTTATTAATTTTGGAATAACAGGAATGATAATGCCAAGACCAATAATATCAATTAACATGGTTATGAAAATGAAACCGATTGCTGGAGATTTTTTGTTTTGTATCATATTTTGTAAAAATAAAAAAAAATATCCCAAACGCTATAACTAGAGCATGGGATAAAGTATTTCGATTTCTATAAGGTTTTTTAAACGTTATAGAATTTTTATTTGATTATAGTTCCAAAGCCTTAATAGCATTTCCACCCATCAATAATTCCAATGGGTTTTCTAATGCTTCTTTTACAGCAACTAAAAATCCAACTGATTCACGACCATCAATAATTCTGTGATCATAAGATAAAGCCACATACATCATTGGATGAATTTCTACTTGACCATTTACGGCAATTGGACGCTCAATAATATTGTGCATTCCTAGAATTCCTGATTGTGGCGGATTTATAATTGGCGTACTTAACATACTTCCGAAAACACCACCATTTGTGATTGTGAATGTGCCACCAGTCATATCATCAACAGTAATTTGTCCGTCACGAGCACGAATTGCTAAACGTTTGATCTCGGCCTCAACACCTCTAAAAGTCAATAGTTCAGCGTTGCGAACAACAGGAACCATCAAACCTTTTGGTCCAGAAACTGCAATCGAGATATCTGCAAAATCATAGGCCACTTTATAGTCGCCATCCATCATTGAATTGACATCTGGAAACAATTGCAAAGCGCGTGTTACTGCTTTTGTAAAAAACGACATATAACCCAATCCTACACCATTATGTTTGGCTTTGAAAGCATCTTTGTATTGGTTTCTGATATTGTTTATTGGTGTCATGTTTACTTCGTTGAAGGTGGTTAACATGGCAGTTTCGTTTTTGGCAGCTACCAATCTTTCGGCAACTTTACGACGCAACATTGATAATTTTGAACGTTCAGAACCACGACTTCCGCCAGTTGGTGTTCCCATTGATGGCAATGCATTTACAGCATCATCTTTTGTAATTCGACCATCTTTACCTGTTCCAACAATGTCAGATGGTTGAATGTTTTTTTCGTCTAATATTTTTTTAGCTGCAGGCGATGGAGTTTGTGCAGCATAAGTAACTGGTGCTATAACTGGTTTTGGCGCTTCTGCTTGAACTTCTGCTTTTGGTGATTCTGGAACAACTTTTGCTTCTGGAGCTGGAGCAGAACCTGATGGTTTTGCAACCGATGTATCAATCAAACAAACAACGGCTCCAACTGCAACAGCATCACCTTCTTCGGCTTTTAGTGTTATTATTCCGCTGGCTTCTGCTGGTAATTCTAATGTTGCTTTGTCTGAATCAACTTCAGCAATGGCTTGGTCTTTTTCTACGTAATCGCCATCTTTTACTAGCCATGTTGCGATTTCAACTTCTTTGATTGATTCGCCCGGTGAAGGGACTTTCATTTCTAAAATCATAATTTTTAGTTTAAAGTTTCAGGTTTAAAATTTTAAAATTTTAAAAGTTTATTCTGAAAATTATATAATTATTCTGTTATTGACTTATTCTATATTTTATTCTATGATTTTCTAGCCCTGATAGTAGCGGTATCCTTTTTGGCTTTTTTTGCCAAAAAGATTTAGCGAATAGCAGGTTCCTGGCTCCTAAAACTACCTAAACAAATTTTTATCAAAAACCATTCTAATCGCATCGGCGTGTCGTCGTTTGGCCCTTGTGTAACTTCCTGCGGCTGGTGCTGCGTATGCTTTAAGTGAGGCTAATCTCCATTTTATGAAATCGAAATTCATTAACATGAAACCATATGCACCCATGTTTTTTGGTTCTTCTTGTGCCCAAACATAATCGTCTGCGTTTGGATAGCTTGCAACTATTGCTTTCAATTGTTCGACTGGTAGCGGAAACATTTGTTCGATGCGGACTACTGCTACATCATTTCTTTTTAGATTTTCTCGTTCGGCGGTGATGTCGTAGTAGAATTTTCCGGTACAGAAAACCAATGTTTTTATATCGGCTTTGTTTTCCAAATGGTCATCAATTGTTTCTTGAAATTGTCCGTTGGCGATTTCGTCTTGCGTTGAAACACATCTAGGATCACGCAATAAACTTTTTGGTGTAAAAACGACTAATGGTTTGCGGTATTTTGTAATCATTTGACGTCGCAACAAATGGAAAAAATTGGCGGGAGTGGTGCAATCTGCAACAACCATATTGTGTTTGGCGCAAAGTTGTAGGTAGCGTTCCATTCGCCCAGAAGAGTGTTCTGCACCTTGACCTTCGTAACCATGAGGTAGCAAGAGAACAATTCCGTTTTGGTTGTTCCATTTGTCTTCGCCGCAAGAAATGTATTGGTCAATCATGATCTGTGCACCGTTTGAGAAATCGCCAAATTGTGCTTCCCAAATTGTTAAGGCATTTGGATTGGCTAGGGCGTAACCATAATCAAACCCTAAAACGCCGTATTCTGAAAGGTGCGAATTGAAAACATTGAAGTTTCCTTTCTTGTTTTTTAATGTATTTAATAAAACAACTTCTTCTTCAGAGTCTTCGACTTTTACAACAGCGTGACGGTGTGAAAAGGTACCTCTTTCTACGTCTTGACCAGAAATTCGAACGTCGTAACCTTCGGTTAAAAGCGAACCATAAGCCAACGCTTCTGCAGTTCCCCAATCGATTGTGTTGTTGTCGTACATTGTTTTTCTATCATTGACAATTTTAGAAATTTTGTTGATGAATTTCTTATCTGATGGCAATGTAGAAATGGTTTCTAAAATAGCATCGAGTTGTTTTTTATCGAATTTGGTATCTACTTTTTGAAGCATCACGTCGTCGGAAACTTGTACAAAACCATTCCATTCATTTTGCATAAACGGGGTGATAATCGTCAATGATTTCTTTCGAGATGCTTCGAGGTTGTTATCTAAATCTTGTTTATATGCTTTTTCTAATTCGCTAACAAAATTGCCATCGATAATATTTTTTGCTAATAATTTTTCAGCGTAAATATCACGTGGATTTTTATGTTTGGCAATGATTTTGTATAATAACGGTTGGGTAAAACGAGGTTCGTCGCCTTCGTTATGACCATATTTTCTGTATCCTAATAAATCGATAAAAACGTCACGACCAAACTGCATTCTGAAATTTAAAGCAAATAGCATGGCGTGAACAACGGCTTCGGCATCGTCGGCATTTACGTGTAAGACTGGCGAAAGCGTAACTTTAGCAATATCAGTACAATATGTTGATGAACGTGCATCAAGATAGTTTGTCGTGAAACCAACTTGATTGTTGATAACTATATGTATGGTTCCTCCGGTTTTGTAACCATCGAGTTGTGCCATTTGGATAATTTCGTACAAAATTCCTTGTCCAGCAATTGCTGCATCGCCATGTACGGCAATTGGCAATACTTTGGAGAAATCGTTTGGAAAATATTTGTCCTGTTTTGCCCTAGTAATTCCTTCGATAACAGCACCAACGGTTTCTAAGTGCGAAGGATTTGGTACTAAATTTAAGTTTATATTTTTTCCAGAACGTGTTTTTCTGTCGGATGTTAAACCTAAATGGTATTTTACATCGCCATCAAAATATTCTTGGTCGTAATCTTTGCCATCAAATTCTGAGAAAATATCTTGGGTCGATTTTCTAAAAATATTTGCCAAAACATTTAGTCGCCCTCGATGAGCCATTCCCATTACGAATTGTTCTACGCCTTTATCTGCTGCGGCTTCGATTAGTGCATCAAGTGCTGGAATTATAGATTCTCCGCCTTCTAGTGAGAATCGTTTTTGGCCTACATATTTGGTATGCAAAAAGTTCTCAAATGAAACGGCTTCGTTTAATTTTTCTAAAATGATTTTCTTTTGATTGTTATCAAAATTCGGAAGATTATCATTGATGTTTAATTTGTTTTGAACCCATTGAATTACTTCAGGATTTCTAATGTACATGTACTCGATACCAATATGTTGGCAATATACATTTTCAAGATGAGCAACAATTTCTTGAAGCGTTGAAGGTTGATGACCTAAAATTTTGGCAGCATCAAAAACAGTATTCAAATCGGCATTTGACAACCCAAATTCTGACAATTCTAGAGTTGGGGTATAAAATCTTCTCTCTCTAACGGGATTGGTTTGTGTAAACAAATGACCGCGAGTTCTGTAACCATCAATCATTCTAAGAACATTAAATTCTTTAATTATTTTATCAGAAATTTGACCATTATCAACATTCGCTACGGCGATATTCGACAGATGAACAACTGAATTTTCGCGAGAATTTTCATCATTGTAGGTTGTCATTCCAAAATCAAAACCTTGAAAAAAACTTCTCCATGATGGCTCGACGCTGTCTGGATTAGTTAAATACTGGTCGTATAATTGAGCGAAAAACTCGCTATGTGCTGCGTTTAAGAATGAAAATTGATCCATTTGAAGTATTAAGTTCCTAAATTTTTATTACCGTAACGCAAAAGTACGATATTTGTATAAAATTATAAATAAAAAAAAGGCATTTTTATGTTTTTAAAATTTTAAACACAAATTATAATCTGTGATTTAAGTTTTTAATTTATAAAAATACCTTTGAATATAAAATTTTATCTTTTTAAAGTAAAATGT
>JAYVIW010000003.1:0-24643 GCA_043769905.1 Bacteroidota bacterium | reverse complement strand
GGATAACATTTTTGACATACTAATAAACAAAATGATGAGTGCTCAAAGAGTTTTATATCAAGACATTATAATAAGTAAATAAGAGAACACCTCAAAATAAATTTAAAATTTAAAACATATTTTCTATCAAATATTTCTTTCCATTCATTTCAAACTCATAACCTACTTCATTGCCTAAAAGTTTTAATCCAAGCGGCGATTGTGGAGATATTGCAAATATATTTTGTTCATCAATAGTGATTTTTGGCAATGCAACACTAATGTAAACTGTCAAATTATTGGTTTTTACCAAACTGCCAATTGCAACTTTCCTAAAATTTTTATTGACATCGATTTTATCTAAAACCGTTTTTTGTAATAAAACTTCAGAAAGTTTATAATTCAATTTTTCTTGTTCAATGTGTATCATTGACAAAGCAGTTTCGTGCTTATCGCCTGCCGAACCTTTAGCGTCATTTTTTGAATCTTCGGTCAAAGCGACAATCATATCTTGAAAAATATCTATTCTATCGTTGACTAATTGTTGGTACTGTTGGTGTATTTTTAGTTTTAATGTCATTTTTTTTATTTGCCACTAAGGCGCAAAGACACAAAGTCATTATTTATTTGATGCTTAATTTATTAAAAAAAATTATAATTTTATTTTTTTAATCTTTGAGCCTTTGTGGCAAAAAAATCTAAAAATCAAATTTATAATTTGCTCCTAATAAAAACTGAAATCCTTGTACTGGAAAATTCAACCATTTTTGATATTGCTGATTGGCAATATTATTTAATCTTAAAAATGCTGTCAATTTTTCAGAATATTTGAAACCTACATGCGCATTTACATCAAAATAACTTGAAACGTTTTTAATGTTATCAGTTGTAATAGGACTTAAATCTAAATTTATTTGTTGGTCAAATCTATCGCCTACAAAAAATAAATTGGTTCCGGCGTACCATTTTTCGGTTATATTAAAATCTAGATTAGCATTAATTTTTATTGCAGGCAAATTCCATGCTTTTTGTTGAAAATTTGTACTGAAAGTACTGAAAGTTCCATTGATTCCAAAAGTAACATTATTTGAGAAATCGGCTTTTATTTCTCCAAAAAAGCTCAAAGTTTTGATGTCATCGTAAACGATTTCGAAAGCATTTCCAAAAGCATAACCATTTGTATTCAAATTAGTGAGGCTATAATCATTTGCTTTAAATAATGGTTTATATTTTTCGCTAATCAACGATCCTCGAATGTTATAACTTATTGAATTGGCTAACTTTCCTTTTAATCCTGCAAACAAATCATATTGTTTATCGGTTGGAACAATGTTCAATGTTGGGGACAAAAAAAAGTTTTGATTACTGAAATTCCTATATGAATTTTGCTCAATGCCACCTTCTGCACCAGTATAAAAAATCATCAAATCACCAACTAATTTTAAGGATGCATTTACTTGTGGGTAAACAAAAAACTTACCGTTTGTATCGACTGTATCGGAAGAATAAAATAAATTAGCGCCCAAACTTATGATCCAATCTTCTTTATTGACAATAAAATTTGGATTCAATCCCAAGTTTACAAATCCATATCTTGACGCTTCAAGATTGGTTGCAAAATAGTTTTTCTCGAAACTGCCACCAACATAATCGGCAATAATATTGGTTCTGAATTTCATATTCATTACTTCAATATCAAATGTTGGCTTGATGTAAAATCTGTTTTCTGAAGAATCAAAATTATCAGAAAAATGTTCAAACTTGGCAGTCAATTCTTTAAAAATACTCTCGCGTAATTTTAGTTTTCCAGCCGTATAAAAATTATTATAGGAATGTTTCGGATCTATTGAATTTAATACTGTTTCTTGTGCTGTTGGCGATAATGTTGCAGCAAAATCAACTGGCAAACCATACCAATTATAAACTTGATTCTGATAACCTGCATCGAGGTTCCAAGACATATCTTTCATATTATTGCCATAAGCAACATCGAGAGAAGTATTGTAAAATTTATCAGGAAGTTCTAAATTTTTAATACCGCCTTGTGAAGATAAATGTCTTAATGCACCACCTATATATTCAGAATCTGAAATATTTTCGGTTACAAACAATTCAGCATTTACTGTTGCATAATTACCAAAACCCAATGTTGCATAATTCTTAAAAAGTTGTTCAGTTGGTGATTTTTCTACTCCTACTGCTTTTCCTTTTGATGGTGTAAACGTCGATGCAACTGGAAACGAAAAAATATTATAAGATACCGCCTCTTTTTTAGCTGTTTCGTTATCGTCTAAAGTTGGAGTTTCCTTGATTTTGAAAGCATCTGAAATTGTTGGCGTATAAGGTTTTACAACGTTTACGACTTCTGTACCAATGTTTTCATCTTTTTTTTGTGAAAAAGCTGCAAGACTTAGAGATACTAGACACAAAGACATTAGACTTTTAGACTTTAGACTTATAGATGCTAGACTTTGAGATTTTATATAAAAGGATGTTGGACTTTTTACAAATATTAATATGTTTTTTAATGAATTCATGTTATTGATTTAGTGTGTTTTGAAAAGCCATTGTTGCTTTTTGGAATTCTAATAATTTGTTTTCTATAAAATTTGTCATTTCAACAGAAATATAACTTTTAACTTCTGATAACAATATTTGCGTGTGCACTTCGAATGAAGAACCTAATGCAATATCTATAAAATGACTAAATGATTTATTAGTTCTACTAGAACCTTCCGCAATATTTGAAGGCATAGAAACAGCACACTTATTTAATTGATGTGTAAGTGCAAATTTTTCACTTTCTGGAAAAGTAGCCGTAATTTCAAATATATTTTTAGCAATTTCCATAGCCATTTGCCAAATTTTTAGTTTTTTAAAGTTATGTCGTTCAAAATTCTCCATTTTTGTATATTTTATAAAAGTCTTCAAGTTATTAGTCTAAAGTCTTTCATCTCAAAGTCTAAAGTCTTATTTAGAAATAGACGAATTCGTCTTACTTTCCTCAATTTTTATTAAATCTAATTCTTTTTGTGCCTCGACTTGCACATCTTCAAACTCTTTAAAATTTTCTAATACGGCATCAAGAATATAGGTTGCTTGGTAACTATCTTTTAATCCATAAAAATTTTTCGCCATGATAATAAGACCTTTGGCTCCAAAATATTTGTAGCCAGAATAATCTTTTGATAATTTATTTACTGCTTTATTTGATAATTCAAACTTCAAATCTTTATTTTTGAAATATGCATCATAATATAATGCTTCGGCTGCCAATTCGCCTTTTGCAATGGTTTGCAATTTGGCATAAGCAATTCTTGCTTTGGATTCGTCGTTAGTTTTAATTGCCGCACGGGCTATTATTATTTGCGCATCTGATTTTATTTTGTCTTCCGTTTTTGGGTTAGATAGCACTTTTTCAGCATAAATCACGGCGTTTACAAAATCTTTTCGTTCGTAGTACAATTTCATCAAATTAGTTTGTGAAAATGTAATATTTTGCGGGAAATCAGCTTCTGATTCTAATCTATTCAAAATATTTATAGCTTTTGGATCATCATTTTTAATGAAAATTCCTGATAACCTCACCAATGATTGCTCAGTAAACTCATTGCGTGGTTTGGCAAGTACAAATTCGTAATTCGGAATTGCGTTTTTCTCTAAACCATCAGCAAAGTATAATTGTGCCAAGTAAAAATTGGCTTTCAATACATGAATTCCGCTTGGGAATTTGGCAATATATCCCACAAAACCACTAATTGCAAGTTTCGCATTGCCTTGCAGATATTGTTTTTCGGCGCCGTTAAATGTGTCATTATCTAGTTCTGCATCAGTGACTGTAATAAAATTTAAGGTTCTGACCCAAGTTGCGTACTCATCAACTTTGCCGTTATCAACATAAATCAATCTTGCGGTTGCAACTGCTTCTAAGGATTCTGCCGAATTGGGATAATCTGCTGCTACTTTTTTGAATTTTGTAATCGCCAAATCGTCTTTGTCATTGTTGTAATAAACCAAACCCTGTTTCAAAACGGCTTTTGAATTATATGAACCATTTTTGAATTCTGACAATAACTGGTCGTAGGTTTTAACCGCCAAATCAGTTTTATTTTCGGCAACATAAGTATTTCCGAGTTCATAAATCGCATCATCTCGATATTGAGATTTTGGGTAGTTTTTTAAAAATTGATTGAAATTTTCAATTTTTTGGTCATTCTTAGATAAAAATCCATAGCAAATTGCTTTTTGAAACGCAGCATAGTCGGCGTCAAAACTTTTAAATTCAATGACTTTATTATAAGCTTCAAGCGCTGGAAAATATTTGGTAGTTACAAATCTTGAATCTGCTAATCGCAAATAACTGTCATTGGTTCTTAATTTATCATCTCGTTTTGCATCTAAATGCGCTTGAAAAAAATTACCTGCTTGTTCATATTCCTTCAATTTGAAATAGCAATAAGCAATGTTGTAATTAATATTTTTAAATTCAATAGTTTTTATAGCCTCGGCAAATCCTTGGAATTGCTTGAAACTAATTAAAGCTTCGTTTAAATTTTCTAATATAAATTCGGTTTCGCCTTTCCAAAAAGTTGCTCTTGCGGTAAATATTTTGTCTTTGGGTTCGGCAATCGAATTTTTGAACATTGCAATTGCTTCTTTATAATTACCGTCAGTATAAAGTTCTAAACCTCTATAAAAAGTAACTTTTTGGTACGCAGGTTTGTTTTCGGGCGATTTGTTTTTTTCTAATAAAATCAATGCACCTTTATAATTTTTGGAAGTTATATATGAATTTATCAATAATTTTTCAATTGTCGAATTATTTGTATTGGTTGGATATTTTGTCAAAAATGATTGCAAAACATCAGGAACCGACTGGTACGAATTACCCAACTCATAACTCAATTTGGCATAATTAAAAGCGGCATCTTCTTGAATTGTTAAATCAAAAACCATTTCTGAGGCATTTTTAAAAGCATTCAAAGCTTGTAATTTTTTATCGGTTTTTAAATAACATTCGCCCAAATGATAATAACCGTTTTGTGCTACAAAATCTTTTCCATCAATTATTTTATTGAATTGTGAAATAGCATTTTCAAAACTATTTTGTTTGTAATAAGCATATCCCAATTGATAGTAATCGGTGTTGTTCCATTTGCCTTTTTTGCCACGATATTCTAATAAGTAAGGCAAAGCCTTGTCAAATTGATTCAAATTGAAATAACTTTCGCCAATAATCTTGCTCAATTCCGATTTTTCAATTGCCGTTGATTTTGGCATCGCAACCAACCCTAATTCAATAGCTTTTTCGAATTTACCTAATTTAAAATTCATATCTGCTTGAAAATAAGACAGTTTTTCTTTGTACTTATCTTCGCCCGAAACTTTATCAAATTGTTTGTTGGCTTCTTTATAATTGTCAACTTCGTAAGCCATAAAACCTAAATAATACTTGGCTTGTGACCCAAAAGTGGTCGAATTAATGACTTTATTGAAATAAATTGTAGCATCTTTTGCGTTTTTGGCTATAAAAAAGCTGTAACCTTTTTGAAAATTAAATCGTTCTAAATCAATTGAACTCATATTAGATTCATCAATTTTATCAAACCATTGTAATGATTTTGTATAATTGCCTTGCTCGAAATAAAAATTGGCAACTTCCTGAAACGCTTGGTTTTGTTTGGGTGAAGTTGGATAATCTTTGACAAAATTTTCCATCAAATCATCAGCATTTGATTGATTGAGATGAATGGCACAGACAGCCGCATAATAAGCACAATCAGACTGTATGTCTTGGTTTTTGTTGGCATCTTTCACCTTTTCAAAAATAATTGCAGCCGATTGATACTGCTGATTTTTGAATAACATAACCGCTTTATTAAAAAATTCTAAATCATCAGTATAAATTGCAGATTTTTGAGAAAAACCAACGTTTGACAATAAAAAAAAGGCACCTATGTATATATGAGAAAACTTTATCATGCTAAAAATATTTTGATTATCAAAAATAGTATTGTTGCAATGATAACGGTTTGGTTTCACTTTTTATTATAAACATTCTTGTAAACAATTTTAGAATATTTAATTGGAATGGAAAATTAAAAAAAATCCTACTTTCAAAATTTGAAAATAGGACTAACTCTTTGATATATAATATTTTATTTTGATAAATCAAAATTAAAAACTGAACTAACAATAAAACCATTGTTGTATTGAAACACATTTTGACCACCAACTTCTCGACCCAATTGCACAATTTGATTGAGATAACCGCCTTCTACTCTAAGATTTTTATTAAAACGGTAACCAGCAAGTAGTCCTAATCGGTTTTGGTCAAAAATATTTTCGTTGACATTGTTACCAAATCCAGCGAAAATTTCATTATAAATTGCCAAATAAGGTGTTTTATCTTCTATTGATTTTCCTTTTAAAGGAATTTGCATTCTAACCATATAACGCAATCGATTCATAAACAGAAATTCGTCTTCGGTAGTTAGCAAAGCATTAGAATATCTACCAACCCAGCGTTGTTCTAACATGAATCGATGTGACAAGTCAACAATACTCATTTTATCATTAATTGTTGCCATTTGAAAACAGCGGTGTTCTGTAAAATCTTTACCAAATCCGTTAATGTTAATGTCACCATAAGGATAAGTTTCTATCCATGCATAGCCTAAACGTAACTGCAATTTTGAATTGGCTTGATAATTGATTCCTAATCGTAAAAGCCCCTGTTGTTTGTCTGTGACATAATCATCACGCCTAAGTTGGTACTCGGTGTGCAAACCAAATTTTTTGTTGAGTTGGAATGTTCCGTTATAATTGAACCAACCGATATTGTTTTTATCGGAAATTCTGCTGTTGTTTTGAGCGAAAATTATTGAAAAAAAACTTATAAAAAGCATTAAAAATATCTTTTTCATAATACAATTAGTTATTTTCTTTGATTGTTTTCATTTGCATAATATCAACTAAAAATGCAAAAGCCATTGAGAAATAAATATATCCTTTAGGAATATCGAAATTCAAACCTTCGGCAATTAAAGTTACTCCAATCATCATTAAAAAGCAAAGGGCCAAAATTTTAAATGATGGATGTTTGTTAATAAAATTGCTAATTGGTCTTGCAGCCAAAAGCATAATAAGTACTGTAACAAGTACGGCTGTATACATGATCCAAAGTTCAGAAACCATTCCGACAGCGGTAATTATTGAGTCTATAGAAAATACTAAATCAAGAATAATAACTTCAGAAAGCATTTTACCAAAACTTGCTTTTTTTGGTGTAACTGGTATTTCTGAATTTGCAATTTCTGATTTGTGATGAATCTCTTTGGTGCTTTTAAAAATTAAAAATAATCCGCCAAGAATTAAAATAATTCCTTTGCCTGTAAAGTCTATTTGAAAAAGAGTAAATAATATTTGATCTAATTTTAGAATCCAGGATATTAATGCCAGAAGACACAAACGCATTACCATTGCCAAACCTATTCCCCAATATCTGAGTTTATTTCGATCTTTTTCTGGCAATCTATCTGCAAGAATAGAAATAAAAATAATGTTGTCAATTCCTAAAATTACTTCTAGAGCAATTAACGATAGTAAAGGTATTAAAGCTTCTGTTATCATAATCAAATAAATTGTTTTACTTATTTCTTTTAATAATTAAACATAACACAATAATTATTAGAATAAAAAGAGTAGTTCACATTAAAATCATCAGATTGCGCGGTAATTGTTTTCATATAGAATCCTAGCACAAAATACGCAATAACCATGATATTAAAAATGTCAAGGATATTCTAATAATTACTGCATTACTTTAATCAATGTTTTATTTTGTAGGAGAATATGGCAAAGCAGATTTATGAACAATAATTCTCAATTTTCCATCTTTTCCTTTTTTGAAAACCCAAGTTTTATCGACCATAACCTCTTTACCGTCTTTGCTAGTTACCCACACATTACCCATTGTAATTGCGATTGATCCATAAATTTGAATACCCTCATTGGCTTTGCCAGCATTATCATAACGTGCTTTTACCCAAGGTGTCAAAGCAAAACCTTTGTCATTTGGATAGTCTGCATCTCCTCCAACAAAATATGCTAAAGCACCTTTTTTGTCGTTTCTGAAAGTCTGGTCACCAAATGCTAAAGTTGGTTTAAAAAAGACTTTACCGTTGTCATAATTGTAAGCACTTGACAAAACTTCATTAGCAAAAGCTTTATAATCGCCACCTTCTTCTTTTATCGTCCCTATTTTTACCAAAGCATCGCACCAAGCTTGCTGTGCAGCGTTGACTTCATCATAAGTGATCACGGTCTGTGCTCCTTCCTCTACATAAACCAACCCTAAATCTTTTATAACTTTGTTGACCTCTTCACTAGTTTTGTTAGTTACCTCTGAAACTGTAGTATTTAATTTTTCTTCTGCTTGTTTGCAAGAAGTCAAAACAAAAACGAAAGCTAATAATCCTAAAAACAAATTCTTTTTCATAATAATTAAATTTAAAATTTTGCCTACTTCTTGTTGCGGTGTTCAGCTTGTCCGTTAAAATATATTTTACAAATAATAATATATATTGCAAATATAATAGTAAAACTATTAATAATAGAAATTTTACTATTATTTATAATGAATTTAACATATGAGAACGGACTCGAACTATTTAAAGTACTTAAAAATAATTAGTTATAAATAAAAAACCCTATTTTCAAAAATTTGAAAATAGGATTATATCATAAAAAAAATGTGGAATTTACATTTTAATCAATTTATTAATAGATTTTTTATCAGCAGTAAAAGTAAGTTTTAAGAAATAGACACCCGATTGCCATTTTTGAGAAACTAAATCAAGCTCGACTTTAGAATTAGATTTAAAAATTTGTTTACCCGAAACATCAAACAATTCATAGTATTGAATATTTTCATTTGTTTGAATTTCAAATTTATCTAAAAAAGGGTTTGGGAAAATGTCAATTTTATTAGAAGTAAAAGCCTCGTTTGCTAAAAAAGCCTCGGAACAAAATTCGGTGTAAACTATTAGTGAATTCAGATTATTTAAATCCGTTTGCAAAAGGTCAATATCGCAAGTACAACTTACAATACTATTGTTTATATAAGAAAAGACATTATGAGTCTGAAAGATACCGTTCAAATCATTGTTGTTAGTAGTTACAACATTGTTATACATGCCTACAAAATTACCAATATTCGGATTCAATAATTCAATTTTTACAGAATAAGCTTGCTGAAATTGTCCTGAAATATATTTGGTTAATGGATATGCAACATCAACCACACCATCATAATTATTCAAATCATTTAATAAATTTTGACTACCATTAGTTGTTGAACCATCTATTTGATTATCGGTACAGTTGCTAAGACCAATTTCATAAAACGTTGCATTGTAACTGTCCATAAGTTGATTCAATCCAGAATCAGAAGATGTGACAGGATTAAAAACCCCCGATCCCATAAAATATGCATTGGGTTTGAGCGCTACATAAATATGCATTTCGGCAAAACTGACTCCTAAATTGAGAAAGCAAATAATTAAAAATTTATTTTTCATGATAAAGAATTTGTTTGTATAAATTTAAAAAATAAATTTTGATAACCAACGTTAAGTAACTACTTTTACACCATAAACAAAATTATTTATGTCAGATTCAGTTTTATCATTAAAAGATGTTACCATTTTTCAGGGCGGAAAACCAGTATTAAGTGATATTAATCTCGAAATAAAACACGGAGAATTTATCTATATAATAGGTAAAACTGGTTCAGGAAAAAGTAGTTTTATGAAAACATTGTACGGCGATTTGCTTTTGACATCAGGCGAAGGCAAGATTGTTGAATACGAATTAAATGGATTATTAGAAAAAGATATTCCTTTTTTAAGAAGGAAAATTGGTATTGTTTTTCAAGATTTCAAACTACTTTCGGATCGATCTGTTTATGCCAATATGTTGTTTGTTTTAAAAGCAACTGGTTGGGAAAACATTGTCGATATGAACAATAAAATTGATGAAGTGCTGGACAAAGTTGGGCTTAGAGATTTATCTCAAAAAATGCCGCACCAACTTTCGGGTGGCGAACAACAAAGTGTTGCAATTGCGCGTGCCCTTTTAAATGATCCAGAATTCATTCTTGCCGATGAACCAACTGGAAATCTTGACCCACAAACAAGTGCCGAGGTTCTTGAAGTTTTGAAACGCGTCAATGCCAACGGAAAAACTGTAATTATGGCAACACATGATTATGCTTTGCTAATGAAGTTTCCAGCAAAAACTTTGAAATGCGAAGACGGAAAAATATTTGAAGTAGTTCAAAAATCGGTTTAATTTTTATTAAAAATTTTTCCATAAAAATTTGCTAATAAAATAATTGAAAACGGAAAAAGTATAACATGAAAACGGTTGCCTTGGCTGCAAGAAATTGCCGATGTTCCAATTGTATAAACTATAAAAAAAGCAATGAAAATAATTAGTTTTTGTTGCTTTTTATAGTTTATAAATACTGCAATTGATAGGATTATTGACAAAAAACTAAAAATTATGTTTTGCCAAATTATAATTTTATTTATTATAGTTTTGGAATTTTCAAACGTTTTTGTTTTTAAAATATTTTTGCATTCGCTTACACACAAAGAACCAGAAGTTGCATTATCAAGAAAATTAGAGCAATAGGCTTTGATCAAATTTATTTTATTGTTTTTTAGTTGGTTGAACAAATCATTGTAAGCCAGATTTAATTGTGAATCAAAATCCTTTTGATAAATATAATTTAGCCTTTCAGGTTTTTCGTCATAAACCAATTCATTTTCAATACAATGCGCTTTGTAACCGATGTAATTGTAATAAGTAATTGCATCAATATAACTAATTCTAAAACTTCCGAATTGGTATTTAAGTCCCGCACATTGAATCAAAATCAATATCAAACTTGAATAAATAAAAATGCTGAATTTTGATTTATAATTCACATAAAGTATTTTAAAGTAATAAATTAAAAAAATAATTCCAAAAAATTTCATTCCAGGTTTTATCAAAATGCTTAAAATTATTAAACTACTAGCAATTGACAAATTCAAGAAATTATTGTTTTGGTAATATTTTATTAAAAAATAAAATGCCAAAATAACCATCAACATAAATATATTTTCGGTCAATAAATGAAAAACCGTAAAAGTATTTCCTACAAATAAAATTGAAATTAAAGTAAAGATAAATGCTAATTTTGTCGTGATAAATGTTCTTAATATTTCGAATTGAATAACAAAAAAACTTATCCAACAAAAAAGATTCAACCAAAAACTACAAGTAAATATCGCATTGTCATTGCCACCAAACAAAAACGGAATTCCTGTTATAAACGACATAAGTATTGGTCGATAAGCATTGCCAGCAAAGTAAAAATAAATACCTTTTGCCGAACCAATATAACTTCTAGAATCAGCAAAAATGATATTTTGAAAAGACAATTGCAATAAAAAGTCTAATAAAATTATTGAAACAATCGATATAAAAATTAATAAAAAATGATATTCATATTTCATAAAATTACTTTTTAAAAATAGATTTTATGATTTTTTCAGCATTTATTTTATCATCAAAAACTTCAGAAATGACATTAAACCTTGATTTTGAATTATCAAATGGTTGCTTGTTCAAATAAATGATATTTTTAATAAAATCGCTTTCGGTTACCGCAACATGACAATATTTTAAAATTTTCTCATCGTCAATCATGTTTTTATTGATTACACAATGACGGCTTTTAAACAAAGCATTTATCAATTTTAATTTTGTTCCTGATTCCTGACTTGATGACATAACATTGATGTGCGCATTAGCTAAAACTTCATTAAAATGTTCCTCGTTTTTAATTTCTACATATTCAATATTTTGATGTTTATCTATAATTTTTAAAATATTTTTTTTCTTAAAATTTGAAGCAATTTTAAAATTAATTTGTTTCAATTCTTTAAAAATATTGATAAAAAATATAAGAGAATTCCAATTGTCAGCAATTCTTAAATCGCCTTGAAAAAGCACATATTCACCAAACTCAGACAAAGTTATTTCAGGTATATTTCCTTGAAAAACAGGAACATATAAAGCATTATTGAAATGTTTGATTACAAAATTATTTTCATTTTTTGATAAAGTAAAAACTTTTTCAAAACGATTTATTTGCTTTAAATAATATTTATATTTGATAGATTCTGAAAAATATAAAAGTTTTTTTGGCCAGTTTTTTTCAGAATTGCTCAAACCTGAATAATAATTATTTTCCAGATTGTGTAACCTTAAAAATAATTTACGATTTTCAAAATTATCAAAATTAATGACCATGGTTGTTTGCAAACCTTCGAACAAAATTGGAAATTTATTTTCTTTTAAATTTATCAATAAATTAATGTTAAACCTAGATTTAACTCCAAATGGAATTTTTGAAAACAAATAAAATGGATTTCTAATTTTTCTATAAAAATAAATTTTCTCAGTAATAGCCAATAATTCTTGACTAACATCTTCATTTTCATATACAAAACAATGCAAGTGAATTTTAATTCCGAGTTCATGAAAAGCTTTAATTTTAAAAAAAACATCAATAACGCCTCCGTAATTGGCAGGAAACGGATTTTCAAAACAAATAATATTTAAAGATTTTTGGCTCATGTTTTAAAAATCAAAAATAGTCTAAAATGGTTTTAATACAATAAAATAAAGTATTTTTGAAAAAAATAATTTATTGATGCTAAAAGAATTTGTAATCAATTTTTTGAAAAAACATTTTTATGGACTGAAAGTTTTCAATCAACTTTCGGCAACAACTCAATTGCTGCAATTACAACAAATTCAGTATTACAAAAAATGTTTAAAAAATAAAAGTTTACCAAGTTTTAACGAAACAGGTTTTAAAGTTTTTTCGCAATTTGAAGAAGACGGAAAACTACTTTATATTTTTTCGATTATTGGTTTTGGAAACAAAACTTTTGTAGATTTAGGATCAAATGATTGCGTCAATAGCAATTGTGCCAACTTGGTAATTCATCATAATTGGAAAGGATTATTTGTAGACGGCGATAAAAAATTGTTAGCAATTGGTAAAAAATTTTATGACAAATATCCAAATCCTTGGTCCTACAAACCTAAATTTTCGCATTCGTTTATAACTAAAAACAATGTTAATGAGATTATTAAAAATCAAAATATCGAAGGCGAAATAGATTTTTTGTCAATAGATATTGATGGAAATGATTATTGGATTTGGAAAGCTTTGACAATTATTGAACCGAAAGTGGTGGTTATAGAAAGTCAAGTTGCATTTGGTTTGCATGATTTGATTGTGCCGTACAACGAAAAATACACCGAAAATATCGAAAATAATTTTTATTGTGGTGCATCAACATTAGCAATTTATAAATTGGCAAAATCCAAAAATTACAGATTAATTGGAGCTAATGAATATGGCAACAATCTGTTTTTTATTAAAAATGGCATTGCCGAAGTTGAACTTCCCGAAATTAGTTTTGAATCAACATTGAAACATCCATTTGCAAGTGAGAAATTTTTATCTAAAGAAATTCTCGAAAAATTAATTTTTGAAACCGAATAAAAATGCCTTTTTTTTCAGTAATTATTCCTGTTTATAACAAAGCAAATTTTGTAGAGAAAACAATACAAAGTGTTTTGAATCAAACATTTCAAGATTTTGAGATTGTTATAATAAATGATGGTTCGACTGACGAAAGTGAAAATATAATTTTAAAGATAAAAGATCCAAGATTAAAATATTTTACAACCAATAATAATGGCGTTGCTAGAGCAAGAAATTTTGGAATAGAAAATTCAAACTCATCATTTGTTTGTTTTCTTGATGCTGACGATATTTGGCACGATGAATTTCTTGAAAGTTTCTATCAATATATTACTTCAAATTCAAATCAAAAAGTATTTTCTTGTGCAATTGATATTGAAACGAAAAACAAAATATTTCATGCAAATTATGCAATTCCAAAAAATAATTCAGCCTTTGAAATATTAGATTTTTTTGATTCCAGCAACAAAGAACCAATTTTGTGGACCTCAAGTTCCGTTTTTTCTAAATCAGTTTTTAATGAAATTGGTGTTTTTGATTCAACTATCAAGATTGCTGAAGACACAGATTTATGGATTCGAATTGGGCTGAAATATAAAATTTTATTTATAAAAAAAATATTAGCCAGATATGTTTTTGACCAAAATAGCATTTCTAGAACCAAAACTTACATCTTTGAAGAAAAAATATTTAATAAATATTTATTAGAAGAAAAAACAAATTTGAGACTCAAAAAATTTTTAGATTTGAATCGTTTTTCAAATGCTATAAAATATAAAATCACTGGCAATCAAACTTTATTTGAAGAAAAATATAATCAAATTGACAAAAAAAATATTGGTTGTAAAAAATTTATATTAATGAATTTACCAAAACCTTTACTTGAAACATTAATAAAATTAAAACTTTTATTGGCAAATATTGGTTTAGGAAACTCGATTTTTAGATAATTTAAAATCTTTGAAACTTCGGATATAATCATTTTCATTGAAAACATCTGACGAAATTACTAAACAAATAGAACCAGAAGAAAAGTTTTGTAATTCTCTCCAAATTCCTTTTACAATATGCAAACCAAAATTTGGTTTATTGAGTGTATAAACTTTTTCATTTGATCCATCGTTTAACACAACATCAAAACTTCCGCTCAATGCAATTAAAATTGCATCTTGTTCAATGTGAGAATGTCCACCACGTTTTGAACCGCTGGGAACATCGTATAAATAATAAATTCGTTTTATTTCAAACGGAATAATATCTTGTTCAACAAAAGAAAGATTGCCGCGACGGTCTTTTATTTTCGGAAATTCAATAAGTTGAATGTCTTTGATTGTTGTCATAATTTATTCTAAAATTGATTTCCATTGTTTGGTAATTGTTTCCAAAGATAGGAATTCAATGCTTTTGACTGTATTTTTTTTACAAATATTATATAACGTAAAATCATTAATCATGCTGTTTATTGCTTCTGAAAGTGCATTTACATTATAATTTTCTACTAATAATCCGTTAAATTCATTTACAATTATTTCTGAAGGACCAGATTTACAGTCGACGGAAACGACTGGAGTTCCAAGTGCTAAAGATTCAATAATTGACATCGGATAACCTTCGTGACGGCTTGTAAGAATAGTAAATTTAGCATTTTTTACAACCTCAAATGGATTGTTTTGAAAAGGTAAAATATTTACAAATTTGTCTAAATCTAGTTTTTTTATTTTATTTCTAATAATTTTAATGTCGTTGCCATCGCCCATAATTTTAAGTTGAAAACCTTGATTGAAAATTTTAGAATCTTCAAAAGCTTCAAGCAATAAATCGAAATTTTTAACTTCATTTTCTAATCTTCCAAAATATAAAATGTATTTTTCATTATTAACTTTCAAATTAATATTTTTAAATTGCTCTACATCAATACTATTATATATAGTTTTAGTGTTTTTAAAGTTATAATTTTCAGTAATTTTGTTTTTGATTGCGTCCGCAACACAAACAAATTCACTGTTTTTTTTATATAACAAATGAGCCAAAAATTTAGATTTAGGAAAATAATGTTCCAATTTATAATTGTGAACCATCCAAATAATTCGTCTTTTACCAAAAATAAAATTAGTTATTAATTCTCTAAAAAATTGATTTCGGGTTCGGTTTTCAATAATGATGTCTATATTATTATCCCTCAGATATTTTTTTAACTCATAAGCTTTAATAAATTTTCTAACAATGAAATTATTTCTTTGAGATAAAATACCCAAATTCAATAATTTACCAGAATATTTATATGCAATAATATCATTAATGACAATATTGTGAACTTCAAAATTCAAATTACTTAAAATGAAACTCAAATTTCCAGCAAATTTTTCAGCACCGCCTTGCCCGAGTGAAGCCGAAATAATTGCAATTTTATTGTTTTTTGATGTCATTTTAATAAATTGATAATATATTTGTCAAATATAACGATTAAATGAATATTTTATTAATTGGTGAGTACAGCAGATTGCATAATTCTTTAAAAGAAGGGCTTTTATCATTCAATCATGAAGTGAAAATCATGGGATTCGATGATAGTTTTAAGAATTATCCCACTGATTTAAAGATTATTAAAAAATGGGATAATGGTTTTCTTAAAAAAATAAAATTATTAATTTATAAACTTTTTAATTTTGATATTTCATCGTACCTTACTTATTTGCAGTTCAAGAAACACCAAAATCAATTCAAAAATTATGATGTAGTTCAACTAATAAACGAAAATAGTTTTTTTTGTGATTACTTTTATGAAAGAAAAATTTTAGATTTTATCTTTAAGAACAATAAAAAAACTTACTTACTTTCTTGCGGAGATGATTATAGTTATGTTACTCATAACTTCAAAAATTTTGATAATAAGTC
Organism: Bacteroidota bacterium; assembly: GCA_043769905.1. Classification (GTDB taxonomy): domain Bacteria; phylum Bacteroidota; class Bacteroidia; order Flavobacteriales; family Flavobacteriaceae; genus Flavobacterium. The sequence goes on along the minus strand of JAYVIW010000003.1, from coordinate 8,154 downwards.
TATTATTCAGCCATATTTAGAAGGTAAAATAACTGATGAAAATTTTATAAATTCTTTAAAATTTTTAAAAAATGAATACAAAAAACTTCATGATTTTGTTTATAAAAACGTTCAAGGAATAATTGCTTCAGATATTGATTATCACATTCCACTAATTGGTAACAAAAAATATTTAGGTTTAATTGCCAACCCAATAAACATTTATAAAATCAAATTTATTGAACCAATTATTAATGACAAAATTATAATTTTTTTAGGCATCAATCGTGGGAATTATTTCCAAAAAGGAATCGATTTTTTCGAAGAAGCATTAACTATTATTCAAAAAAAATATGCAGAAAAAGTGCAAGTAATTGTTACCGAAAATGTTCCTTATGCAGAATATATCAATTTGTATGATCAATCACATATTTTGCTAGACCAAATCTATGCACACGATCAAGGTTATAATGCACTAGAAGCTATGGCCAAGGGAAAGGTTGTTTTTACGGGAGCTGAAATTGAGTTTGAAAATCTCTATAATTTGACTGAAAAAGTAGCAATCAACGCGTTACCAAATGTTGATTATTTGGTCAATAAATTGTCTTTTTTGATAGAAAATCCTGAAGAAATAATCAAAATTGCTCATAATGCCAGATTATTTATAGAAAATGAACACGATTATAAAAAAATTGCTCAACAATATATAGATAAATGGAGCAATTAAAAAAAATTAATTTATGTTTGGTGCTAATAATTCCTGTTTTTGCATCCATTTATTATGCTTTACAAATGCCAGTTTCCTATGATGAAGCTTGGACTTTTTTGAATTTTACTCGCAAAGGTTTTGTAATAACAATGACAAGTTATGATGATCCTAACAATCATGTTTTTCATTCTTTGATTACCAATTTGACCAAATTTATTCCTAATTGCACAAATTTAATTAAGATCAGAATTTCATCTATTTTTTTTAATTTTCTATTTCTGCTTCTATTTTATAAATTTACAAAAGAAACATTTGGAACAAATTTCGCCTTGATTGCTGTTGGTTTAACCTCTGTTTTATTTATGAATATTTATTATAGTTACATGTCTCGTGGATACGGCATTGTAAATTTGTGTTTTATAATTAGCTTATTTTCAGTATTTAATATTATAAAAAACACCAATGCAAAAAAAAAATGGTTATTGTTTTGTGTGTCTTCAATTATTGGTTTTGCTACAATTCCTGCATATTTATATCCATTTGCAACTTTAAATTTTATTGTTTTAATTGCTCATTTCAAGAACATTAAAAATCAATTTTTAGCAAATTTTGTCGTTATAATTTTCGTAATATTATTTTATTTACCAATTATCATGCAAAATGGTTTGTCGGCATTGACCAATAATATTTATGTACAACCAATTGGTTTTTTCAAAACTATCAAATCTTTGCCAAGATATTATTTTCAGGTTTTAACAGAAATTACTGGAATTCATTTTGTGATAATTGTATTTTTATTGTCAATAAGTTGTTTCAAAATTTACAAATCCGAAAATAAAAACCATATATATTTTGGTGTGATAATGATTTTTGCACCAATAATTTTAATGGGAATTCACCGTGTAATTCCATTTGTTAGAGTTTTTAATTATTATGGAATAATTATAGTTTTGCTAATGATTCTACCCTTTCAAAAAATTATTATAAAACTAAAAAGTGCTTATATTTTGATGTTAATTATTGTTTTTCAATGCATTATGCTTTTTAATTTTGATAATAAAATTAATGCTCACGAAGAAAAAGATTTAGCAATAAATATTACTTCTCACAAAATTATTGAACAAATAATTGGTAATAAAAAATACTTGTTTAACCAATCATTATTGGCAACAAATCTTGAATTTGAATTAGATTCTCAAGGTTTTAATAACTATAAAATTATAGAAATAAATGCAACCAAAATGAATGCAGATGCTATAAAAAACTATGATTTTGTGATCATAAAACTCGAAAACGATAAAACCAAAATTTTAAAACCATTAGTAAAAACTAACTATTATAATGTTTATAAAATTAAGTAATTTTGAGCTTAATTTTTATATTTGCATAAAATTTAACATTAAGAAAACTATATTTTTTTCATGAAATACCTTCAAATAATTCGTTACAAAAATCTTTTATTGCTTGCTTTCATGCAACTTCTCTTTAGATATGGTTTTCTAAAACAACAAAATATTTCGTTGGCATTATCAAATTTTCAATTTGTTTTATTAGTCTTAGCAACAGTTTTTATTGCTGCTGGCGGGTACATCATCAACGACATTTTTGATCAAGACGCTGATGCAATCAACAAACCAAAAAAAGCGATTATTGGCAAAACCATTTCTGAATCAATGGCTTATAATTTATATGTATCATTCACATTATGTGGAGTTTGTATTGGTTATTATTTGTCAAATGTCATTCAGCGACCCATGTTTCTAATCATTTTTATTTTAATTGCTTCTTTGCTTTACTTTTATGCAACCACGCTCAAACAAATCGCTTTTATTGGTAATTTTGCGGTTGCCATGATTTTATCATTTAGTGTTTTGATAATCAATTTTTTTGATATTTTTCCGGCAACTTCCGATGACAATCGTGCAATCATGAAACCTATTTTTTTGATACTTTTTGATTATGCTATTTTTGCATTTGTCATCAATTTGATTCGTGAAATTGTTAAAGATTTGCAGGACATAAAAGGCGACTATAATCAAGGAATTCAATCATTACCAATTGTGTTAGGCATCAAAAGAACAGCGATGATTGTTTCTGTTTTTACCGCATTACCATCAATAATCTTGCTGATTTACATTAATAATTATCTGATGGCTAATGGTTTGTATTTCGCAACTTTGTATGGTTTATTTTTAGTAGTCGCACCATTAATTTTCTGTGCAGTAAAATTATGGAACTCTGAAAACGAAAAACAATTTGCAAAAATAAGTAGCCTTCTAAAATGGATTATTTTTTTCGGAATAATATCAATTGTCGTTATTGACCAAAATATAAAATTCAATGCTTAAAGAAAAACTCAAAAATTATAAAATAATATTAGCCTCAGGCTCGCCTAGACGTCAACAATTTTTTAAAGATTTGGATTTAGATTTCGAAATCAGATTAAAAGAAATTGAAGAGATTTATCCAGAAAGTTTACAAGCAAAAGATATAACCAATTATTTAGCCGAGCTCAAATCAAAAGCATTTGATGGGCAAATTGCCGAAAACGAAATTGTGATCACAAGCGATACATTGGTTTGGCTCAATGATAAAGCAGTAGGTAAACCTAAAGATTATAACGATGCGTTTAATATTTTAAAACTAATGTCAAATACAACGCACGAAGTGTTTACATCGGTTTGTTTTGCAACAAATAATTCAAAAACAACCATTTTTGATACCACAAAAGTTACTTTCAAAAAATTAATTGATGATGAAATACATTATTATTTGAAAAGTTATAAACCGTTTGACAAAGCCGGTGCATATGGCATACAAGAATGGATTGGACTTATTGGCATTAGTAAAATAGAAGGCTCTTACAGCAATGTTGTGGGTTTGCCAACTGAAAAAGTTTATGCTTATTTGAATTCGTTTTAACTTTTTTCTATTGATAATTTTATACATTTGAAAATAATTTTATATTAGTAAAATGTTTAAAAAAATGTTTTTCATTGTTCTGGTTTTTTGCAGTATTTTATCAATTGCGCAACAGCCTTCAAAACCCACTGCGGTAGAGATTTTTAATCAAATTCAGAAGCTTAATTTTTTGGGTTCTGTTTTATATCTAGCTGCACATCCTGATGATGAAAATACACGATTAATTTCTTATTTTTCGAATGAAAAAAAAGCACAAACAGCCTATTTATCATTAACCAGAGGTGATGGTGGACAAAATCTAATTGGTCCCGAATTAAGAGAATTATTAGGAGATATTCGAACTCAAGAATTGATTGAAGCACGAAAAATTGATGGAGGAATTCAGTTTTTTTCTCGAGCAAATGATTTTGGATATTCAAAAACTCCAGACGAAACCTTAGAAATTTGGGACAAACAACAAGTTTTAAATGATGTAATTTGGGTTATTAGAAAATTCCAACCAGATGTAATCATCAACCGGTTTGACCATCGTTCACCAGGAACAACACACGGACATCACACCGCATCAGCAATGCTAGGTTTGGAGGCATTTGATAAGACTAATGATAAAAACTTTTGTCCAGAACAACTAAATTTAGTACAAATTTGGCAGCCAAAACGAATTTATTTCAATACCTCATGGTGGTTTTTTGGTTCAAAAGAAAAATTTGCAGCAGCTGATAAATCAAGTTTAATCAACTTAAAAACAGGTGTTTACTATCCACTAATTGGCAAATCCAATCAGGAAATTGCTGCATTGAGCCGCAGTTGTCATCAATCGCAGGGATTTGGTTCAACAGGTACTCGCGGCGACGAAGACGAATTTTTAGAACTAATAAAAGGTGAAAAAACAAACGACAATACTAATATTTTTGAAGGGATTGATACTACCTGGAATCGTATAAAAGGCGGCAATGAAATAGGAATTATAATGTCAGATATCGAAAAAAACTTTGATTTTAAAAATCCATCAGCATCGATAACGGAATTATTGAGAGCTTACATTTTAATCGACAAGTTAGAAGATGAACATTGGAAAAACATTAAACTCGAATCAATAAAAAAATTAATCGCATCATGTTCAGGCCTATATCTTGAAGCAGTTTCTGAAAATCAAGAGTTAAACCCAAATAGTTTATTAAAATTAAAAATAGAAGCAGTTAACAGAAGTTCAATAAATATGATTTTGAAATCAGTAACGTCAATTGCTGATTTTTCAAAAAAATTTGAAGAAAAAGAATTGGTTTTTAATAAAAATATTACTGAAAACTTATCTTTAAATTTACCCGAAAATCTTGAATTTACATCACCATATTGGCTAAAAGAAAAGGGCTCAGTGGGAATGTATCAAGTTAACGACCAAAAAAATATCGGCATTCCTGATGTGATACGACAAGTAAAAGTAGTATTTAATGTTGATATTCAAGGTACAACAATTGCGTTTGAAAGAAATGTAATCTTCAAAACTAATGATGATGTCAAGGGCGAGGTTTATCAACCGTTAGATATTGTTCCTGAAATTTCATCATCATTTGCAGAAAAAGTTTATATTTTTAATTCTAATAATTCAAAGACTATTGCTGTAAAAATCAAATCTGGCAAAGACAATATTCAAGGAAAAGTGCAACTCGAAATTCCGTCAAATTGGGTGGTTTCGCCACAAGAAAACACATTTAAAATTGATAAAAAAGACGAAGAGCAGATCGTTATTTTTACAGTTTCGCCTTCAAAAGAAGCTACAGAAAGCATCATTAAAAGTAAAATTACCATTGATGGAAAAATATTTGATAAAAACCAAGTGAATATCAACTACAAACATATTTACAAACAAATAGTTTTGCAACCCGCAGAATCTAAAGTATTGAAATTTGATATTAAAATTAAAAACGAGAAAATTGCCTATATTGTCGGTGCTGGCGACGAAGTTCCCAAAAGTTTGACCGAAATGGGATATCAGGTTACGATTTTGAAACCCAATGAAATTTCAGCAGAGAATTTATTAAAATATGATGTTGTGATGACTGGAATTCGAGCTTATAATGTTGTTAATGAATTAAAATATAAACAAGATATTTTGTTAGAATTCGTTAAAAATGGGAAAACAATGATTGTTCAATACAACACTCTTGACGATTTGGTAACCGATAATATAGCACCATTTCCTTTAAAAATTTCGCGTGACAGAGTAACCGAAGAAAATGCTGAAGTGCGTTTTTTGGCAAAAGAACATTCCATTTTAAATTTTCCTAATAAAATAACAAGTAATGATTTTAATGGTTGGAAACAAGAGCAAGGTTTGTATTATCCAAAAGAATATGATAAAAAATTCACTGCAATTATTTCATCAAATGACAAAGGAGAAACTCCTAAAGACGGTGCTATTCTTCATGCTAAATACGGTAAAGGAAATTATATATATACGGGAATTAGTTTTTTTAGAGAACTGCCCGAAGGTGTTTCTGGTGCATTCAAGTTAATGTCAAATATGATTTCGGTCAAATAATTTTTAATATTAGTTATGAAAAACAAAAAATCATATTGGCAAAATAGCTATACTTGGTTATTGATAATCAATGCATTGTTTATTCTATTTTTCTTTTTAATAATGCAAATATTCTCCTAGCAAATGCAAACAATAGATTGGACAATATTAATAATTACTTTACTTTTCATAGTTTTTTATGGAGTTTATAAATCCAAAGGAAGCAAAAATGTAGAAGATTATATTCTTGGTAGCAAGCAAACGCCATGGTCAACAGTGGGTTTATCGGTAATGGCAACACAAGCAAGTGCAATTACTTTTTTATCAACGCCAGGACAAGCCTATCAAGATGGTATGGGGTTTGTGCAGTTTTATTTTGGTTTACCAATAGCAATGGTGGTCATTTGTATCACATTTATTCCAATATATAGTAGATTAAAAGTTTTTACAGCTTATGAATATTTAGAACAACGATTTGATTTAAAAACCAGATCTTTAGCTTCTATTTTGTTTTTAATTCAACGAGGTTTAGGAACCGGTTTAACTATTTATGCTCCATCAATAATTTTGTCAACAATTTTAGGTTGGAACTTGACAATGTTGAATGTCATTATAGGGATTTTGGTTATTATCTATACATTTTCTGGAGGAACCAAAGCAGTAAATGTTACTCAAAAACAGCAGATGTTCGTTATTATGACCGGAATGATTTTAACATTTTTCCTTATTTTACATTTTTTACCAAATGACATGACATTATCAAATGCAATGCATATTGCAGGTGCCAATGACAAAATGAATATACTTGATTTTTCACTTGACCCAAAAGAAAAATATACTTTTTGGAGCGGTATTACAGGCGGTTTTTTCCTAATGCTTTCGTATTTTGGAACCGATCAATCACAAGTTGGGCGCTATTTGTCAGGAAAATCTATTAAAGAAAGTCAAATGGGTTTAATAATGAATGGTTTTTTAAAAGTGCCAATGCAGTTTTTTATTCTACTAACTGGTGTTATGGTTTTTGTATTTTTCCAATTCAATGATGTTCCATTACATTTTAATCCTACTAACAAAAAAATCGTTGAAAAATCGGCATTTGCCAATGAATATAAGCAACTTGAAAAAAAACTATCAATATTATCCGAAGAAAAAAAAGAATATAATTTGTTGTACATAGATCATTTGAATCAGAATTATGACAATCCCATTCTTCGAAAAAAATTAGTTTCACTTTCAGTTAAAGAAAAAGATTTACGAGAACAAGCCAAAGAAATAATTACTAAAGTTGATAAAAAGGCAGAAACAAATGACAAAGATTATGTGTTTATATACTTCATTATCAATTATTTACCTACTGGATTAATTGGCTTGTTGTTGGCAGTAATATTATCAGCAGCCATGTCATCTTCAGCTTCTGGTTTAACAGCATTGGCATCAACAACCACAATCGATATTTATAGAAGAAACGAAAAAACACGAAAATCAGACAAACATTATGTCAATGCAACTCGAGGATTTACCTTACTTTGGGGCGTTATTGCAATTTTATTTGCCTGTTTAGGTACATTGTTCGAAAACCTTATCCAACTTGTAAACATCGTAGGTTCTATTTTTTACGGAACTGTTTTAGGAATTTTTCTAGTTGGTTTTTATGTCCAATATGTGCGTGCCAATGCTATATTTTGGGGAGCTACATTTAGTCAATTAACAGTTTTTTATATATTTTATCTTGATGTAATTGGTTTTTTATGGCTTAATTTTATCGGAGCCATGTTGACGTTAATGTTGTCAATTGTTATTCAAATATTTTCTTTTGTAAAGAAAATATAAATGTTTTGAGGTGTTCTCTTATTTACTTATTATAATGTCTTGATATAAAACTCTTTGAGCACTCATCATTTTGTTTATTAATATGTCAAAAATGTTATCCTTATTATTAGACCTATTAATTCTAAAGCTAAACTCGTTTAAATATTTTTGAATATGTTCTTTATGAACCCAAGAAAATGTACTTCGTAACCAA
>JAYVIW010000002.1:0-2101 GCA_043769905.1 Bacteroidota bacterium | reverse complement strand
AGGAAAACTTTAAAGTTGGTTTTGTACTTGGAAGTTCGGTCTTTAATTTATACATTTGGCTAACCAAATCCCCAACTAACGCCAAGCCACGAGACGTTGGCAGACATATTCGAGAACCAGAAAACAGAAATAAAACAATAAAAAAACAGAAAATCAATGAGAAAATTATTATTTGGAATTTCAACATTATTGCTCGTAAGTTGTGGAGCAAGTATAAAATCGAGTTTTACAGAACAACTTAAACCATTAACAATTGAAAACAAAGTTGCGTTTTTAGATATGGAAAATAAAGTTCCTGAAAACTCTAAAAAAATTGGAACTGCTAAATTTGGTGACACAGGATTTTCAACCGACTGTGATTTCAATACAAACCTAATTAAAGCAAGAAACCTAGCACGAGAAAATGGTGCAAATATTGTGAAAGTAATCGAGAAGAAAGAACCGAGTATTTTAGGTTCGTCTTGTTATAGAATAAAAGTTGATTTTTACTTTTACGATGGAGATGTAACTAAATTATCACAATATCAAATACAAATTAATTAATCCTAAATATTTTTAAAAATGAGAAACAAAATTATCTCTTGCTCTTTAGCGCTAACTTTTTTAATGACAAGTTGTGCAACAATCGTTTCAGGTTCAAAACAGAATGTAAAATTCTCAAGTAATCCTTCAACTGCAACAATTTTTATTGACGAAGTTGAAGTTGGAAAAACACCATTTGAAATTAAACTTGCGAGAAAAAGTGAACACAGCGTTATGCTTAAACTTGAAGGTTATCAAACTTACCAAACAAAATTAACTAAAAAGTTTAATGCTTGGTTTCTTGGAAATATATTAATTGGTGGTTTAATTGGAATAATTATTGATCCAATAACAGGAGCGATGTATAACTTATCACCAGACGAAATAAATGCACAAATGAATAAAGGTGTGGTATTTAAAAGTAACGGAAAAGATGTTTATGTTGCTGTTGCATTAAATATTGATCCAAATTGGAAAAAAGTTGGACAACTTGAAAAAGTAAACAACTAAAAAAAAGAAAATACATCTGCCAACAGCGGTTTGGCGCAATTAGGGTTTTAGGCGTACTTTAAAGTTGGTTTTGTACTTGGAAGTTGGTTTTTAATTCGATACACTTGGCTAACCAAATCCCCAACTGACGCCAAGCCACGAGACGTTGTGTGATATCGCTGAAAAAATCGTATCTAATCAACAACTTTTTTAAAAGACTACTCATAAAATAGTTTATTACGTACCAAAATATTATTTTTGAAAATAAATAGTAAGTATAAATGGAAAAGATAAAGTTTATTGACCTTTTTTGCGGAATAGGTGGTTTTAGAACCGCAATGGATGAAGCGTGTCTTGAAAATAACATTATTCCCGAATGTGTATTTTCATCTGATATTGATAATTTCTGTCAAGACAGTTATGAAGCAAATTTTGGAGAAAGACCATTTGGAGACATTACAAAAATTGATGAAAAAGACATCCCTGACCACGATATATTATTTGCAGGATTTCCTTGTCAATCATTTAGTATAATTGGAAAAATGCAAGGTTTTAACGATGTTCGTGGAACTTTATTTTTTGATATTGCACGAATTTTAAAACACAAAAAGCCGAAGGCTTTTGTGTTAGAAAATGTAAAACAACTTTTTGGGCACGATGGTGGAAATACTTTAAAAACTATTGTAAATGTACTTGAAAAAGAATTGGGGTACAGTGTTAGATTTGCAGTATTAAATGCACTCGATTTTGGTCTTCCTCAAAAAAGAGAACGAATTATAATTGTTGGACATAAAGAACCAATTTTATTTAATTTCCCATCTCCAGTAAGACCATTTAAACCATTATCAGAAATTCTTGAAAAGAAAGTTGATGCTAAATATTTTGCATCCGAAATGATATTAGAGAAAAGAAAAAACAAACATAAATCTGCATATAATCTCTCCATTTGGCACGAGAATAAATCAGGAAATATATGTTCTTATCCATATTCTTGTGCATTGCGTTCTGGTGCTTCACACAACTATTTACTTGTAAATGGGGAAAGAAGATTAACACCAAGAGAAATGTTTCGTCTACAAGGTTTTCCCGA
>JAYVIW010000001.1:0-7974 GCA_043769905.1 Bacteroidota bacterium | reverse complement strand
ACAGCTCCAAGAACAGTTTCTTTATGGGGTCAAAAATATCCTGATTTCAAACCTTATTTATGCGAGAATATTATTGGCGATGGATTACAATTAGTTTATCTATCATCACTTAACAATAGACCTGATTATTGGCTAATTAGAATTGATAGCAAAACAGATTTAAGTTCAGATGATTTTGACGTTGAAGATATTTTACAACCAATTGAAGAAGAATGTGGTAGCTGTGAAGCTACCGATGAATTCGAAAGATGCAAAGAAAGTGGTAAAGAGTGTGATTATCCGAATAATATATCTTGGATCGGAGGACGTTGTGGAATGGTAGTGAATTTTGGAACTGGTGAGGTCGGTTCTTAGCCTTGCCTCTAACGTATTTGTGGCTATACGTCCGTTTGGGACTGACAAGCCAAAACTTTAAATTAAACCAAGACTCTCGGATAGTCCGAGAGCATAAATTAAACACTAAACCCCAAATGGCGTATAACCGCTGTTGGCAGATAGTGGCTTCTATTTATTATTAATTTTTTAACCAATTACAATATGAAAAATAAAGGTTTGGCTAAAAACATATCTTGATGAAGATGATTTAGACAAATTTTGTAACGATGAATTAGAAGATATAAGTCAAATTCGAGTTTATAAAAAAGGTATGAATTATTATGTTGTAGCTCAATATTACAACAAAGAATATTTTAAAATAATTGATAATGAAAAACTAAAATCATGAAACTTTTAAAACCTCGATTGTATAGGTTAAATCTAATTTATGTTATGGAAAACCCAAATATAAAAACAAAAATTGTTCATTCTCAAAGTAAAACTGCTTGGAATGTAATAAGCGATAGTTTAGGTGGAAAATATAAAATAGCAAGAATCCCGTATTTAATTACTGGCAATGAAATAATTGATACTACAGAAAAATCAGAATCATTAAGACACGCAAAATTTATAAGTGAATGTTTTAATAATTCGAGTAAAATAGTAAGTGTAATTTAATCGGTTCTAATGCCATTTATGCCAACGTCCCGCGGCTTGGCGTCAGTTGGGGATTTGATTAGCCAAATGTATAAATTAAAGACCGAACTTCCAAGTACAAAACCAACTTTAAAGTTTGCCTAAAACCCCAATTGCGCCAAACCGCTGTTGTGTGAAGTCCTTCTTTTGTACGCTAATTCTTCTTTATAAATCATTGTAAATTGTTACCAATTCTGTTTTAATCTGTTTAAAATTCAAATCTGATTTTAGTTCAGTACTTAAACCTGTATTGATGCAATGAATAAAAGAATCTTTTCGATAATACATTTCATTTTTCAGTAATGATTTCTCGATATTGTATGATTTTGCCAACAAACAAATAAGTTGATAATCCAAACAAATCTCTCTTGTTTTGTTAAGCGGATGTGCTTTTGTGTTGTGTTGAGTTGGTGTTAATTTAATTAGATTTTCCAAATAGTGAGCAATTTGTGGAAATTTATGTTGTGGGAAAATATGATGAACTTGAGTTGCATCGCCAATTGCCCATTGGTCTTTAACTTCACTTTCTAAATAAAGTTTTTTGATAATATTTTTTGCTTTTTGAACTAAATATTCATTGTACGGATTTTCATTTTCAGAAATCAAATTATCATATTCGATTTCTGCTTCTTGTCTGGAAACATTTTTATCTTTTGCTATATCTCGCCAATTTTTTCTATTATACATCAAATCATTATAATTAAATGTATAAGTTGATAATCGACCTAATATTGAACCTGGTAAATTGTTTTCTGAACAATATACATTTAGTATTTTTGGAAATATCCTCTTTATTTCAGTAGTTTTTGTTATTGCTGTATTTCCAATAATGAATTTTATGTATTTATCCTGAAGAAATGAAAAATCACTATTTTCTAATTTATTATTTTCATATTTTGCTTTAAATTCTTCAAAATATTTAAGAATATTGGAATCATTTAGAACTTTTAAAAAATATTCATAAAGAAATTTGCAAGCATTTCTATCTTTTATAGAAATGTATTCTAAAATTTCAAAATTCTTAATACTAAAAGTATTTGTGTTTTTAATTTTACTAATATTAAGAATGTTGGCGTAAGCCAACATTTTTAAAGGTTGTTGAATAAATTTATCATATTCACTTTTTGTTGTTGGATTTGTTGCAAGTGGTTTATTAAATATTGCTTTTACATTTTTTATAAAGTATTGTGAATCCCAAATATCTTTGACTGTAAATTCCTTATCTATATCGCTTCCTACAAAGTTAATAACACAGTCAGCAATTATTGATACAACATCTGGTGTACATTTTTGATCCATAAAACGGGCATCGCCCGTTTTTCTCACATCTAAATTGAATCTTGATAAATATTCTTTAATCATATGTTTCATTTAATATTCCGAAGAAGAAAACGGAATTGTTATCAATATTTAATGAACGAGTTCCGAAGTTTCTTGCAACTCCATAATATTTACTAAATTCTTCTGTGCCAAAATATTCTAAATCTTTTTCATTTACATTTCGACTTCCATTCTTTAAAGTTAGAATTGCTACTGAACCATCTACGATTGTGTCTTTTGGCATAAAACAGGCTCTTGGCGAATATGTCAGATTTGGTACTAATACAGCCGTTGTGTTATTGTAGAATTTACTAACATCTAATGAATTTATTTCATCAGTATAAGTGTCATATTTTTCAATATTTATAGTTTCATTTGATTTAATATTTCGAGACTTAAGTACACGAATTTTACCAATTGGTTTCGTTATTTTTTTTGTAATTTGTCTATCTCGGTAAGCATTAAAAATATCTAATTTCATTTTTTTTGAAATTAAATCAAATTGATTATTTCGGTAAATAAGCCAATATGGAAAATCTTTAGAAAAAATATATTCTTGTGCTTGAAATATTATACTTTTTGTTATGTAAGATTCTATTTCTACAATATTCTTTAATGATTTTTTTTGAGTGAAAGCAATAAAACTTATTGTTTCAATTTTTACTCCTTTGAATCCTTTTTCTCCATAATCAGTAATTTTCTTAATTTTTAAATTTTCTAGTAATTCACGAGTTTTGTTAAATTCAGGAGTATTTATTAAACTTTTCGGTATAATTAAAGAAACTACATTTCCTAATTTTAAAGATTTTTCAATAAAAAATGCAAATAAATTATTTGTTGCACTATTGTAAATTCCTTTTTTGTATTGTGCTAATAACTTTTTATCGTTTGTTAGTTTTTTGAAAGGTGGATTTCCTACAACTATGTCATATTTATATTGAAAATCATATAAAAGAAAATCAAAATTTATTATGTTGATTGTAATATTATTTGGAATATCTATTGTTTTTAATAATAATTTGAGAGTTTCAATTGAGTTTTCGTCAATATCAACTACGTCAATTAAAACTGTATTTACAGTTTTATATTTTTCAATTAGCAATGGTAAAAAATTACCAACTCCAATTGATGGTTCAAGAATTCTTAATGTTTTATATTCTTTTGCTTCTGGTAAATCTTTGATTACAGAATAACAAATATCTTGACTTGTATAATATGCAGATGTTTCTGTTCTTGCTGTATTTGATAATTCTGCTATTTTTGAAAGAATTGAGTATGGATATTTTAAACTATTTTGCTCTATAAAATAGTTTAAATTTGTTATTTCTTCAAGTTTATTTTCTTCAATAATTTTATTTATAACTTGTTCATTAAAGTTATTGTTATTCAAATAAGATTTGACTTTTTTTGCAATTTGTTGGAAGATAACTGTGGGAACTGCTTCGCCCAAACAATGGCGAATATTCATTTCCTCTTTTTTAAGAAATTGTTTTTTATCGTCTTGCGAAAGTTTATTTAGTTCTTCTAATGATTTTTCAGTCCATCTAAAACTATTTGGAACTGACATCATTAACATAACTTCACGAATACTAAAAACTCTGTCATCAACTGGATGAACTGTATTTTGACTGGATAAAATATCGTTACGAGTATGGATGCAAGGTGCAACCTTGCTCCAAAATTGCCTTTTATATTTATCTCCGTTTTTATTTGCGTTATAAATTATAATTCCATCAACAATTTTGTGAGGAATTTTGTTTAAATCCTTATTGTCAAAAGCAGATTCACCTTCTTTAATATCTGAAATCCAACTTTGCATTGTTGGAGTATATTTTTTGAAATTATGGTAAATATCAGTTTCTGATATTTCTCCCATTGTTTTTAAACTTTCTAATTTTCCTATTGTTTCTTTTAATGTTTTGTTTTTTACCAAACTTGGCGAAATATTAAAAGGTGTAATTTCTTTTAAATCTTTTCGAGTTCCTATTACCAAAGTTCGGGTTCTACTTGATGGATTTCCGTAATCTTTAAAATTTAAAACTTGGTAGTTTATATGATATTCTCCTGCAAGATTTACTTCGATTGCTTCCTTTATTGTTTTATCTTTTTCGTCAATATCTGTGCATTCTGTATTTAAAAATGCACGAACATTTTCATAAATGAAAAATTTAGGTTTTATTTCTTTGGTTAATAAAATGGATTCTATAACTAGAGAATTTCTGTTTAATTCATTTCCTTTTTTGTGATTTGCAACTGACATTCCTTGACACGGTGGCGTTGCAATTAATACATCAAGTTGATTTCCTTTATCTTTTATGTTCCATTTTAATAGTTCTGTACGGATTTTATTTTTTGAAATTTCTGTTGTTATATCGTCACTAATATATGCAGAATCATATACGCATTTTCTATTATATCGTTGAATATTTAATCTTTTTTCAAGTATTTCAACTGTTGCAACACAATAAAAATCTTCCGATTTAAAGCCATAGCAACCAATTCCAGCACTGCTGAATAAACTAATATATGTTAATGGTTTCTTGTCTTTCATTTTTATTTTTAATTCGCAAATTTACAAATAATTGTCATTGAAAACTATGTTAAACTTTATTAGTTTTTCAAAAAAATGAAGATTTATTTTTTGCTTTTTAGCTAATTTTTTGTTAATTTTTTTTCTGCGGTTTTTTTTGGCGGATTTCACACAACGTTTCGCGGCTTGCAGAAGTGGCGGATTAAGGAAGCCTTAACTTTCGGTTAAACACTAACTTTGCAAGTACAAAACCAACTTTAAATTAAGCCCAAAACTCGCCATTTCTGCAAACTGCTGTTAGCGGTTCGGCTTTATATTCAGTTTAGTTTTTTAAATTTTCATTCAGTTTAATTTTCTTTGCAAGTTGTCGCATAGCCTTGTGGTGCAGAGCAATTTTCACATTTATCAACAGTTTTTGTTGACCAAACCGCACCATTTAGATATTTTGTACAAGTATAAGTTTTGTTACTATCTTTTTCACAAGATAGCAAGAAAACAAATATGCTTAAAATGATTTTTTTTTCATTTTTAAAATCTATAACCCGCAGATAATTGAAAAACAGAGTTTTTCATATTCCAACTATTTGTACTTGTTCCGTTTGTAGAATTTTTGTCAACAGTTGATAGTCCAAAATTATATCTGCCTTGCAAAAATATTTTTTCTGTAATATCATAAGAAGCACCTAAATTCAAACTAAAATCTAGTCTATTTGCACTTGCTTTGCCTTGAACTGTTGTTCCTCCAAAGTTATAAGTGCCATCATTTAGCATATCAATTTCAACTGAATAATTTTGAGATGGGTCTCTTGAATCTTCTGTAACATCAATTTTAGTTTTAGCACTCATTAGATAGCCGATTTGAGGTCCAAAGTCAATACTTAATTTTTCAATTATTTTGTATTTTAATATAACTGGTAAATTTAGATAATTTAGTTTAAGATTATAATCTGCACCATCATAATAAGAACCGCCACCATAATAGTCTTTGTATCCGTAAGTATTACCTTGTGTTGAAAACAATAATTCTGGTTGTAATGTAAATTTGTCGTTTATTTCATATTCTGCAAAACCTCCAATATGAAAACCAATTTTAGAATTATGTTCATCAATTCCTGTTGGATAATCACCTCTTAAATTTGATAAATTTAAACCTACTTTAGCTCCAAATTTAATTTCTTGCGAAAACGCAAAAACTGAACACAACATAAATGATGTTAAAATAATTTTTTTCATTGTTTTAAAATTTTTGTTTATTTTTTGCTTACTCTATTCGGTTTTCGGCTTTCCCCGTTTGCGGTTCGTTTTTCGAAGCTGACCGCTAACGTTTCGCGGCTTCAAGAAGTGGCGATGAACCAAGACCAAGCCTTCACAAATATAAACAAAACTTTTAATTAAAAACCTTTCCAATTTCTGATAAATCCCAAGCCTCGCCATTTCTTGAAACCGCTGTTGTAGGCAGTGCTTAATTTAAGCTATTTGGGTATTCTTCTGCAATTATATCTTCAATAGTTTTAGTTTCTTCGGTAGAATTCATTTTTTCCAATAAAGCTAATGTTTCTCTATATTGCATTGCTTCTGGCAAAATTGTAAATTCTGCTTCAAATCCTAATTCGTCAATTTTTTGCTCAATTTCTTCTAAACTAACATTGAAAAATTCTTTTCTGTAGTTTAACATATTTACCTTTTTATTAGAAAACGCTTTATGAAGTTCGCTTTCTAAGGTTCTCGCTTCGTCTGAATAAACCATAGCGTGAACGTCAAATTGAAACGGAACAGAAGCATCTCCAAGTTCTTTAACTCTATCAAGAGGTTCAAGTCTTCTTGTCATACCGATTTTATAAACGTTTTCTCCAAACGAACCAATGTTAGAAATTATATAAACGTGTCCTCGTTTTGTTTGTTGAGCCATAGACAATGCTCGTTCTTTTTTTTCTTGAGCTATTAATAATTCTTGTTCGAGAATTAAAATTTTAGAATTCAATTCTTCTTGTAATTCACCAGTTGCTTTTTCAACTTCTTGTCTTGCTTTTAGTAAGGCTCTTTGATAAGTTTCTTCTTCTTTTTCAGCTTGTTTTTGAGCTTGCTCAAATTCACGTCTTGCTTTTTCTTCTTCTCGCAATTCTTCTTGAATAGCTCGCATTTCTTCTTTTTCTTCTTGTCTTTTTACTTGGAACTCATATTCAAGAGTAATTTCTTTTAATTTTAGTTCAAGAAATTCATAAGAAATGCTAACTGAATAACCATCACCAAGTTTGTTCAAAGTTTCATATGATTTACGAATACGTTCTTTCATTTGATTAACGTTATTCCATTTAACTTTTGCAATTTGAGAATTACATTCACCATTAAAAGCACGAAGCACTAATTTTATATATTTTTTAGTGGTTGCTCTGCCTTTTGTAACACTTCCATCAATTGTCCATTCTGTTCTGCAAGTTGCAGCCGTTTCTGATTGAATCATCAATTTTTGTTCTTCGATGATTCTATTTTGTTCAGTTCTATAATCTTCTGACTTTTCAAAATCATAGACTGGTTCATAAATTCCAAATTCTATTAAATCTAATTTTGATTCATATAAACTAACATCTTTTCGAAGTCGAGTATATGTTTCAAGTGCTGTTTGATAATTTAGATTTAATTCGTCAAAGTCTTTTTGAATATAATTTATTGACTGTTTTTTGTTTTCAATTGTTGAATTTAATTCGACTTCCTTGTCAGAAATAATTTTATTTAGCTCTACTTCCTTTTCTGAAATTTCACGTGTTTTGTCTTTAATCAGTAACTCTAGTTCAGATTCTTTCTGCGAAATTAATAGTTCTAATTCTTTCTTTTTATTATCAACTTCATCTTGAATATTAATAATTGATTTAAACTTTTCAAGTTTCTCTTTTAGAGTTCTTATTTCTTCAAACTCTTTCTTTTTTAGAAAATCAAATAATCCCATAGGTCAAAATTTATGATAAGGTTTTGTCTTTTATTCTTGGTTTTTTGCGCAATTTTGGTCGCATTGCCTACAACGTCTCGTGGCTTGGCGTTAGTTGGGGATTTGGTTAGCCAAATGTATAAATTAAAGACCGAACTTCCAAGTACAAAACCAACTTTAAAGTTTTCCT